>NZ_JACRSS010000001.1 GCF_014384805.1 Guopingia tenuis | reverse complement strand
CCTTCTAAACGAGCAACCTTATTTTCAAGCAGATGAAAGTTGCGAATGTTAACAGGTTTTCGTTTGTTGTTTTCTTGCTCTTCTCGATATGTTTTTAGCCAACTATAAAAAGTACTTTTCGGGACGCCGGTACTAGCAATGATACTGGCCGCTGTATCGCCATCTGATATGTACCGCTCGATAATCTTTTGTCTTTCTTCGATGCTATATTTATAATTCATGCTATCAACTCCTTTGGCAATAAGGATAACATATGACTTGTATCTGTATGAAAATAGCCTTAAAGATATCATAATTCGGTGAGAAGCAAAAGAAGTCCTCATATCTCCTGCAAGGAGAAAACCCAATGGAATCGGGAAACTACTGGGTGGATATAGATTTTATACAATGGCAAATATATGGGTTTTATTTTACAGCAAAAAGGCATGAAATCAAACAATCGGACAGAAACAAGGAAAATGAAAAGGTCAGTATAGAGGGAAAGACAAAGCGTTGCGGAAGGAAGACGGTAGTGATAAAATATAGTAAACACTCTTTGATATAGGAAGAGGTGATAGGGGTGGCAAAGAAAAACGATGATTTCTTTTTAGAGAAAAAAGCTTGGTCAGTTGTAAAGGATGAACTTCTTGGTTGCTATTTCAAACCTTATGTCTCTAAGATTCTTCATACAAACAGGCCTTTGGTTTATGTTGACTGTTTTGCGGGAAAAGGCAAGTTTGAGGATGGCAACAATGGTTCCCCACTGATTGCATTGGAGATTATTGACCGGTGTTGTTCTAGCACAACCATGCAACGGACTCAGGTTGAAGCTACTTTTATTGACCTTAATTATGCAGACGATCTTCAGAAGAATCTTGCGGCATATCCGTGGGTCAAGATTGTATCTGGAAAATACGAAGATAATATAAAATCTATTTTACAGGATAAAGGGAATTGCAATGTATTCCTCTACATAGACCCTTACGGGATTAAAGCTCTACAGTGTTCTCTTTTTGATGATTTTGCTAAAGGCAAATTCAATTCTATTGAATTGCTTATCAACATGAACTCATTTGGTTTTATTCGAGAAGCTTGTCATGCTCTGGGAGCAGTCTTCGATGATAAAGCTCTATTTGCTGATCTAGTGGAGTATGATCCTACTAAGATGGATGCCTCGAAAAAATCTATGAATGAGCTTAACGAGATCGCTGGCGGAGACTATTGGAAACCGATTATAGAGGCATATAAAAAGAATGAGATCAATGGCTATGACGCTGAGGCTTTGTTTGCTGAAAAATATTGCGCACGGCTTAGAAGGAGTTACACTTATGTCTTAAATATGCCTTTACGGATCAAAAGAGGCCAACGGCCTAAATATAGACTGATTCATGCGACAAACCATCGCGATGGTTGCCTGCTCATGGTAGACAATATCTGCAACAGATGGGAGGCACTACAAGAAATCCAGTCAGGTGGGCAAATGCTTCTGTGGGAAGAAAATGTCGACAATCAGGCTGTGGCTGAGGATGCCATTGAAGAAAAAACAATTAAACATTTTTCTCAGTACAACAAATTAACATCGCTGCATGATGCCTTAGCCATGTTCTTTATGGAGTATGGGCCAATCTGCTCTACTGGAACCGTTAGGAAAATTCTCAAGAAACTAGAGGAAAATGGCCGGTTGTCAGTAGAGCGGAAACCGACACTGACAGGGCGCGGTAAAAAGGCCACCTTCATGATAGAAGGAAAAGGGAAAATGGTTTCTGTGCGGTGGTTAAAATGAGGAAGATTAAGAAATTTATTCGACGGAAGACTTTAATTTATAAAACCGAGGTTGAATACGGTGACTATACGATGAACCATGTTCTTGGCTGTTCCCACGGATGTTTATATCCCTGCTATGCATATTTACAAAAGAAACGCTTTGGGGACATAAAATCGTATGAAGACTGGTGTGAACCGGCGCTTGTAGAAAACACCCTGGATCTGTTGGACGCAGAACTTCCAAGATATAAAGACAAGATACAAATGCTACATCTCTGTTTCACGACCGATCCATTTATGTACCAATATGGCGAAATACACGATATGAGTCTCGCAGCCATCAAGAAGATAAACGCTGCTGGAGTTAAATGCTCTGTGTTAACGAAAGGGGTGCTCCCTATTGAATTAGCGCAGATGCCAAAGGACAATGAGTACGGCATCACTTTGATATCTCTAAACGAAGCATTTAGAAAACGAATGGAGCCAGGTTCCGCGCCGTGGAAAAAACGACTGGCTGCATTAAAAGCGCTCCATGATGCAGGGTGTAAAACATGGGTCAGTATTGAGCCTTATCCAACTCCCAATATAGTGAAACAGGACTTGACGCAATTGCTTGAGGAAGTCTGCTTTACAGATCGGATTATATTTGGGCGGATGAATTATAGCAAGGATGTCACTACCTATCCTAACAATAAAAGTTTTTTTAATGAATGCGCTGGACAAGTGATAAAATACTGTGAAACGCATGGAATTAGTTACCATATAAAGAATGGTACAATCACAAGATAGCGAATTGTTAAAAAACGAGTAAAGAGCAATTCTTGCTTTTAAGTGATGGTAGCATCATTTTTGTCAACGCTTCCTAGCAGACAGTGTCAATATCCTTATATTGCAATTCACTTCGGTGGGCTGCGATTTTTTGCCTGAAGGGAAATATCCATTCCGGTAACATCTGCCACGTCGCCGCAAGCGATATACAGCTTGCGGCGTTTTTTTATTAAAAAATCGCTGGCGCACTCATGCCACTGCGCCTCCTTTCCTGAAAAAAGTCATGCTGTGCCTGCGCTGCCTTGGCTTGCCGATCGAAAGGGTATATCCATTTCGGAAGCCTTCGCCAGCGGCAAGTTGTCGCATCCGATATCGCAATTCACTTTGGTGGGCTGCAGTATATTTGTACCCGCCAGTAAATACCCATATCGCATGACTCTGTCAACATCGCAACGGACTTCGCGGCAGTCATCGCTTCTTTTCCCCACAAAGGCACGTTCCCTTCGGTCACTAACGCCTTTGCGGAGCCCTATTTTCCAAGCCTCAAGATTTGTATCTAAAAGGTCAATGTTAGGCAAACATTTAGGTTGAGTTCGAATTTTGTATTTTTATCTCTGCCATAAATTACTGACAGACCTGATTGGGGAATGTCGATATTTATTGTATAATGCGTATAAAAAGCAGTTCAAAAATATGGTATCAAACGGATGCTCTATAGAAAGCGAAAAATTTATAATAAGTGAAGATGAGGGATAGTCATGAATAATAAAAAACCAACATCATTGGAAATTCATAAATTTGAAGAAGAACGTGCCAGAAGAATCTTAGCTTATTGCTTTCCTTCAAAATATAGGGAAGCAGAACTGTCTGAATCTCCGGATATTATCGTACCGAAGCTCTCCATAGGAGTCGAAGTAACAAAAAGTATGTTACCACATGTTATGCAAAATTTAGAAAGGGCAAGTTCTATAACAGGAAAGCGTAAGGAAGATTTATCAGAAGTCAATAAGAAGAATATTCAAAAAGGTTTAGTACAGGCACGCGAAATTCAAGACGGAAGATATCTGGCATCTTTTACAGAATGGGGGGCTACTCACTCCATAGAAAATATTTATAGTAGAAAAACTGAAAAACTAAACGCCCCACACTTTCAAAAGTTTGATACAAACAATTTATTTATTTGTGCTTGGTTAATTGATCAAGATGAATTGGAAGGAGGAATCGAATATATTTTGAGTAATCCATATCAGTATACAGGATTATTATGCAATGACATTGTCTATATTATTACTGAACAAAAGCTGTTTTATATACAGGATGATTCAATTCATTCCATTGATATTTCCAGTGAAACGTTAAATAAAATCGGACATGAGTCTTTTTTTGAGATAATGGGCATGACGCGAGAAGAATATTACTACTAGTATATAACCTTTGCAAGTAATGAATATTGGATTGGCATTTGGTTCTACATTATAGATTACAAGATAAACAATCACATATATCCATTCCGGCAGCTTTTGCCGCGTCACGCCGTTGATGAAGAATAAATATCCCCCGGCCAAACCGGAGGATATTTATTGACATTACTGCTGATTCTATTCCCCAGCTGCCAGCCGGCGGCACGGGCATAAGGGCGCAAAAGAGGGCGCAGATTCCCAAAAGGAAAGCAAAAAAAACCAAAAAAGTCCGCTTTATGTCGTGCTTTTCAGATATCCCTCCAGGGAGCCCGTGATATACATGGTAAACGTACCAGTGCAGAGAAGGGAACCGCTCTCGTCTTCCACGCTGACTTCCATAACGCCGATGCGGCTGCCGCTGTGCAGCTCCCGGGCAACGGCGCGAACCCTGCCGGAAAGGGCGGGTTTAATAAAGCTCAGCGTCGAATTCAGCGTCACGCAGGTGTGGCCATGGGCGATCATGGCCGTTCCGGCTGCCACGTCCGCCAGAGTAAACAGAGCGCCGCCATGGGCCGACCCCATAAAATTCGTGTGTTTATTCCTGACCTCCATTTCCACCACGGCATGGCCGGCTTCCAGATGCGTCAGCTGCATCCCGTTATTTTTGGAAAACTCGTCATGTTCGTTTAAAAAATCCATGAGCTTTTGCAGATTTACTTTTTGAACTTCCATAATTTGATCCTCACAGCTTTCTTTGATTCTTTTTCTTTTATTATAAATGACCCGAAACAAAAAGTACATGCAGCCTTGGCAAAATTTTAGAGAGCGGCTAGGCAGGAAAGGGCGGGCGTGATATAATAAATATTAATACAGAACAAAAGAAATTTTGCTCCCCGCCAGGCGGCGGGGTTATCCCATACGGCGCTCGAAGAGGGAAAAAGCGCGGGATCCGGAGAAAGGAACGCCGGATAGGGGCGACCCGCCGGACGACGAAGAAAAGGAAAGTCAATATGCCGCGGAAGAAATGTGAATTCCCAGCGCCTTTCTTGAAAACATTTTTTCAGGAAAACGAGCTTTGGCGAGCAGGATTGCGGACGAAGCAGACAGACATGCGGCGCCTTTGCCGGGTCTGGATGGAATTTGATGAACCTGGCTTGGAAAATCCCGATGGCCGGATAGCGAAAATATTCAGGGAATGCCCTTCAAAGGCCGCGAGATTTGCGGGCCCATGCAAGATCGGCCTGATTTGAAATCGATATAGAAAAAAAGAAGAAGCGAGGGGAAAGAGAATGAAGGATTCGTTTCCGAGAGTCCGCCCGTATGAGGTGGGGATAGACGCCGGGGCGCTTTGCCGCGCTCTGGAAAAAATCGATGTTCCCGAAAACGGGACGCATGCTTTTATGGTGCTGCGCCATGGAAAGGTTGCGGCGGAGGCGTATTGGGCGCCGTATGCGGCGGAGAAAAAGCACTGCCTGTTTTCCGTGAGCAAGAGCTTTACCTGCATGGCCGTGGGGTTTGCGGTGCAGGAGGGGCTGCTCAGCGTGGATGACAAGGTGATTTCCTTTTTCCCGGAACACTTTGTCGCGCTGCCCTGCGAAAACATGCAGAAGATCACCGTGAAGCACTGCCTCACCATGACGCCCGGATTTTCCGGGGATCCGCATAATTTCCCCTATCTGCGCAGGGACGATGTCATTAACGACTTCCCCTATTCCTACCATGGATTTACATACCGGGAGGAGCGGTTGGACTGGATCGATAACTTTCTGCATACCTATGTGCCCTATGAGCCGGGCAGCGAGTTCATCTACTGCACCCAGGGAACCTATCTTCTCGCGGCTATCGTCCAGAAGGTGACAGGGCAGACTGTGTTCGATTATCTGAAGCCCCGGCTGTTTGAGCCCCTGGGCATAGAAAATGCCACCTGGCAGACCGGGCCGCAAGGTGTGACCGTCGCCGGATGGGGGCTGGATATCTGCCTGGAAGATTTGGCAAAGTTTGCGCAGTTCCTGCTGCAAAAGGGGAAATGGAAGGGAAAGCAGCTATTGGATGCGGCCTGGATCGAGGATGCGACATCCTGCCAGATTCATATCAACAATCCGGATGCCTCATGGAACGAGGAGTTTGGCTATCAAATCTGGCTTTGTGAGCATCCGGGAGCTTATCGGGGCGACGGCGCCTTTGGGCAGAAGTATGTGGTGATCCCGGATAAGGATGCGGTCGTCGTGTTCTTCTCGGGAAGCCGGAATACCGACGCCGTGATGGACGCCATCTGGGAAGAGATTGTTCCGGCTATGGGAGAGGAGGCCGCTGCGGACCCGGAGGCAGAGGCCGCCCTGGAAAAGAAAATCGCGGGACTGCGGATCCAGCCGCCGGCGGGGGCCGAAAGCTCGCCTGTCGCGGCAAGGGTTTCCGGCCGGCGCTATGAGCTTTCCCCCAATTATACGGGTTTCACCAGCCTGCGGATGGATTTTGAAAACAGCCGGGTTACGCTGGGCTTTGGGGGAGAGGAATTCACCCTGGGCATTGGATATGACGGATGGGTGCAGGGAAAGACCTGTGTGAAAACCGAGGACACCGATACGGACGTGACCATCGTCTACGAATCCGTATCCTGCGCGGGCGCCTGGGTGGCGGAGGATACCTATCGCCTGGTGCTGTGCTTTGACGAAACATCCTATATCAACACAATGGATATCACTTTCCGGGAGCATGGCGTGGAGATTCATCACACAAGAAACGTATCCTTTATGCAGAGCACGACGCTGCGCATATTGGGATTTGAATTTTAATCGCAGACGTGCAGGCGGCTGCGGGCAAAGGAGTTTAGCATCATGATCAGAGTCATTGGAATCGGCGACAACGTTGTGGACAAATATGTACACCAGAGCACCTACTATCCCGGAGGCTGTTCGGTCAATTTTTCGGTATTTGCCCGCAAGCTGGGGTATGAATCGGCCTTTCTCGGCCTGTTGGGGCGGGATGAACAGGCCGCCGTCATCAAAGCGGGACTGAAAAAATACGGCGTGGATTACAGCCAGTGCGTCTATACCGATGGGGAAACCGGCATTTGCAGCACCCAGTTTATCGATAACGACCGGGTCATCATTGACGACAACGACTTGGGCGCCGTCAAGGCCACGCCGTTGCAGTTGACCGAGCAGCATCTGGAATACATCAAGACCTTTGATGTGGCGCATTCCAGCTGCTTTGGGTTTATGGAGGACCAGTTTTATAAGATCAAGGCCCTGGGCGTGCCGCTGGTATATGATTTTTCGGATTTCTGGACTATCGAGCAGCTGGATGCGATCTGCCCGAATATCTCGGTCGCCTTCCTCTCCGGCGGAGACCGCAGCGAAGAGGAGCTCAGGGAGGTTCTGCGCCATGCCTATTCCCATGGGTTGGAGCTGGCCATTACGACCATCGGCATGCGGGGAGCCATCGTCTATGACGGAGAAAATTTTTATACCAAAAAGCCCTTCCAGATCAACACGAAGGCTCTGGATACGATGGGCGCCGGGGATTCCTTCATGACCGGGTTCATCACCACCTATTTCAACGGCAAAAAGAACTATGACGCGCTGACCGCCGCCGATCCGGCGAAATTTGCCGACGGAACCGGACGGGAGGAATATATGCACGATCTCATCAATTGCGCCATGAGCACGGGCAATCTGGTGGCCATCACCACCTGCTTTACCCATGGTGCCTTTGGCAATGGGGTGAAATACGAGAAATAGGCGTCAAAAGGTACGGGCCGGCATTAAAACGGGAAGAAATTTCCATAAAACTCGATATATCAAAAAGCCCATATAACATATGGGCTTTTTCAGGTTAAATTCTTGTATAATCTAAGGAAATATGGTATGATGCAGAAAGGTGCGGGATTTCCCAATGCTATGCGCCCTTGGAGCGGGATTTGAAGGTATTTTGTGCGGCAATTGTCAAAGGAATATTGCGGGGCATTTATTTTTTTCTTAAGCTCTTTCCGACGCATCCAGGCAAGGTTACGTTTTTGAGCCGGCAATCGGATGAGCCCTCCCTGGATTTTCTTCTGCTGGAGGAGGAGATCCGGCGGCAGTGCCCCGACTGTGAAACCGTATTTTTATGCCGGCGGATGGGAGACGGAGCCCTGGCGCTGGTGCGGGATTTTTTTGTTATTGTGAAACAGATGAAGCATCTGGCCGAATCCCGGGTGTGTATTTTGGATTCCTATTCCATTCCTGTGAGCATATTGAAGCATAAAAAGGAATTATTTGTTTTGCAGATCTGGCACGCCATGGGGGCGATCAAAAAGTTTGGCTATCAGTCTCTGGGGCGGGAAGGAGGCCGGGATGCCCGGCTGGCCCGGGCCATGGAGATGCACAAGGGCTATGACGCCATCGTTTCGGGGTCGCAGGCCATGGTGCCCTTCTTTGCCGAGGCATTCGGCGCTCCGCGCAAGAAGTTTTTGCCCGTGGGGATGCCGCGGATCGACTATCTTTTGGAAAATGAGGAAAAGCTGCGCCATGTGGTGCGCTCCCAGCATCCCGAGTGGAAGGGGAAAACTGTGGTGCTCTATGCGCCCACCTTCCGGCGCAACCGGGAATATCAGACAGATGACCTTTTGCGGGCAATGGATTGGGACAAGTATGTTTTGATTGTGAAGGGGCATCCCCTAAAGGAGCTGGAAGTTTCGGACAGCCAGGCGGAAACCTGCGATTCCTATTCCGCCATGGAGCTGCTTCCGGCGGCGGATATCGTGATTACCGACTATTCCGCCATCTCCATCGAGGCGGCTGCGCTCTTGAAGCCCGTGTATTTTTATGTCTATGATTTGGAGGAATACGCCCGGGATACCGGGTTGAATATCGATCTCGAGGCCGAGATGCCGGGCTGTGTCTATCGGGATGCAGCGGCGCTGGCGGCGGGGATGGAAAGAGAATATCCCCGGGACAGTATCCGGCGGTTTCGGGATACCTATGTGGCCCAGGCGGCGCAGAAGCGCCTGGCGACCAAGGCCATTGCGGCCTGTGTCTTGCAGCGGATTAAGGAGGCCGGGCGGTAAATATGAGCCTGAAAGCAAAAGTAATTGCGGTTGCAAAAAAGAATCCATGGTTCCGGGAATTCTGCCGGGGAGCGGTTCATATCGCGGGTACGGCAGGATATTTCTTTTTGAAGATTTTTCATCCCGTGGATAAAAAGCTGGTGGTTTTTGCCTCCTTTCAGGGGCGCAGCTATGCCTGCAGCCCCCGGCGCATCTATGAGGTGCTCCGGGACGGCGAACAATATCGGGATTACCGCTTTATCTGGGCTTTTGATAAGCCGGAAAGGCATGCAGAGCTGGCCCGGGAGCCCCGGACGCAGGTGGTGCGCTATGGCTCTCTTAGCTATTACCGGGCCTATGCCCGGGCGGGTTACTGGGTATCCAATTCCCGACTGCCCGAACACATCTTTCCCAAAAAGAGCCAGGTCTATCTGCAAACCTGGCATGGAACCCCCTTGAAGCGCCTGGGATACGATATTGAGGCGGCGGGGGGCAACGCCATGAACAGCATTGCGGAGATCCGAAAAAAATATGACCAGGATTCCTGGCGCTATACCTATCTCCTTTCACCCTCCCGGTTCTGCTCAGAAAAGCTGACTTCGGCCTTTCATCTGAAAAAATTCGGCAAGGAAAACTGCATCGTGGAGAAGGGCTATCCCCGCAACGACTTCCTGTTCCGGTTCACGCCGGAGGATGTTGCCCGGATCCGGCGGGAGCTGGGACTGCCCGAGGGGAAAAAGGTAGTGCTCTATGCGCCCACCTTCCGGGATAACCGCCATACGGCGGGGCTGGGATATACCTATGACCTGGGGCTGGATTTTGACCGCCTGCGGGAGGAGCTGGGGGAAGAATGCGTGATTCTGTTCCGCGCACACTATCTGGTGGCCAATTCCTTTGATTTTTCCCGGTATGAAGGATTTGTTTTCGATGTTTCGGGCTATGACAATATCAACGACCTCTATGTGGTGAGCGATCTTCTGATGACGGATTATTCCAGCGTATTTTTCGACTATGCCAATCTGAAGCGCCCCATGGTTTTCTATATGTATGATCTGGCAGAATACCAGCATGAGATCCGGGATTTCTATCTGAATCTGGAGGAACTGCCCGGGGAAATCGTCACGGAGGAGAAAAGATTGGCGGGGGCCATCCGAGAGGCGCTTTCCGGTTCCTGCTATAATGAAAAATATCAGGCTTTTCACGACAAATTCAACTATCTGGATGGGCCGGACTGCGGAGAACGGGTGGCGGAATACTGCTTTAAATAAACAAAAAGAGCGCAAGGCTCTTTTTTTGTAGAAAAAAGTAGTAAAATCTCCGGGGATACGGTACAATGGAGATACATAGGGTATAAGTATTTTTCCAAAGGAGGACAATTTCATGAAGTGCTGGAAGAAAGTGACAGCGGCCCTTATGGCGGCGCTGGCGCTCGTGGGGATGACGGGCTGCGCCAAGCCGTCGCCCGGGCAGCTCATTACGGGCGCGCAGCAGCGTATGGCAAAGGTAAACAGCATGCGGATGTCCATGGATATCAAACTGGAGCTGGCGGAGGAACTGAGCGCCGTGGGCCTCAGCATGACCATGGATGCGGATATCATTCAAAAGCCTGAGGCAAAAACCAAAGCCAGCCTGCAGATAAATAGTTTCATGGACGCCACCGTCCTTGAGATGTATTCCTGGACGCAGGACGGAACGCAGTATGTTGGCATTTCCGCGGATGGGACCAACTGGCAAAAGACAAAAGCAGTGGGAAATCCTGGTGCATCTTCTGCCCAGGCGTTGGATCCCTCCCAAATGGGAGAGATGCTCAACGGATATCTGGATAGTCTAAAGAATTTTGTCATAGAAGGAGAAGAACAGATCGAAGGCAAAGACGCCTATAAGATTACGGGAAAAATTTCGGCAGAGGAGATAAAGAATATGATGTCTTCTGTCTCTCAGGGCATGGACATTCCTCTTTCGGGAGAAATTCCCCTCTCTATCTGGATCGGTAAAAAGGACGGCCTGCCCCTGCAATATTACATCGATCTGGCCAGCCTCATCAATCCCACGGCGCAGGAGGCCACGGGGGAGAGCGCCGAATTGGTGAAGGAATTTTCCATGACAATCACAATTCCCGAATATGGAATTGCAGATTTTGAGATTCCCGCCCAAGTGCAGAATGCAACCGAAACGGGAAGCGATGGAACGCAGCAGACGACACTATAAGAAAAGACGACCTGTAAAAACGCCCTGCGGGGCGTTTTTTTATGGAGAGGGATTCCCTTGTTTTTTATGGGAGATCATGCTACACTGAACAAAAGAAAACAGACCAAAGGAGAAAAAATGATTCGAGTTTTGACCTACGGAACGTTTGACATGCTGCATGAAGGGCATATTAACCTTCTGCGGCGGGCGAAGGCGCTGGGCGACTATTTAGTCGTTGCGGTATCCACGGATGAATTTAACGCCATTAAAGCGAAAAAGGCATATTTCCCCTATGAAGCGCGAAAGAAAATCGTGGAAGCCGTCCGGTATGTGGATCTGGTGATTCCTGAGGAGACCTGGGAACAAAAGATAGATGACATCAAAGAATATCATATTGATATTGTGGTCATGGGCGGCGATTGGGAAGGCAGCGATAAGTTTGAATACCTGCGGGAATATGCCCAGGTGGTCTATCTCCCGCGCACGGAAGGAATCTCCACTACCCAGATCAAGACAGATTTAAAAGACCCGGAAGAGAGGAAATAGCGGAAAAATAACTCCCCCGGCAAGTTAATGCCGGGGGATTGTTTTATAGAGAAATCAATGGGCGGGGGAGGATTCTGCTGCATCGGGATCATGGAGAACAGCCTGGGCCAGCCGGGCAATATTCTCCTCGAAAATATGGGGCGCAGGCCGGTCGCCCATGGCGCGGCGGCCCATTTTGGCGATCCATTTATCCATGCCCCGGAGCTGCTCCATATGGAGCTCTCCGCCAAAGGCCTCATGGGCGATGGAGAATTTCAGAAGATAGGAGGGAATATTGTTTTTGAACATTTCTTCCGCGTTGTCCGTAAAGCCGCTGCAAAGGAAAAAAGCCAGCCGCTTTTCCGAAAGGATGGCCGCGTTGGCCTCCATGAATTTGCGTACGGTTTTATGGAGCTGCCCCATGCGGATGCATCCCCCGATGATGATAGTGTCCGAATCCGTCAGATCTGGGGCGTCCTCTATGAGATCCACAACACGGCTGCCGGGAAGCTGCTCCTGCAGCAGGGCGGCGCATTTTTTCGTGGTTCCATTTTTTCCTGCAAAGACGATGAGTATCGACATGGAAAACCTCCTTACGCTTATTTTTCAGTATAGCAGAGAACGACGGCGGATTCAACTGCGAAGGTCGGAGGCAAGGTAAAGCTTTTGTAAAAAATGCGGCGCCGCCGGGAGAGACAAGACCGGGGGCCTTATCACACCAGAGAAATGTAGATTCCTCTCCCATGTCACTCCTACCATATAGATCGTTTATGATGCCGACGAGTAGGGCTCCCAATAGCGATACCGATGAGACTCAGCCACCAGCTTTGTTCGGCGATATCTGCCGATACCCCTATTTTTGAAGCCTACAGTCTTCAGAGTAGTTATTCTCCGATATCATCCGGTATGACTTATGCCATCCGATGTATAAAGAACTACCGTGCCGGGGATCAACATGCCGGCAAGGAACGTCAGCTTCATTCTTTTAGGTGAATAGGAGGTAGGGTAGTACCATTATTGGCATTATGGAACCAGGATGACGCTGCGATTGGGCAGACAGTGAAAATTACATGCCAGAACTGGGGAAAAGACTAGCGTATATTCGTATTATCCCGATATGGCAGGAAAGAACACGACTTACATTTTCGGATACAATAATAGCCATATCCATATATAAGAAATGTTAAAAAAGCGATTTATAATCAAATCTATATGCATAAAAATCAAACATGGTACTGTAATTTAGAAAGAAAAAACACCATAACCTTTATATGGGCTACGGTGTTTTCTAGTTAATAAAGCTCCATTACCGGTTTTAGTAGGCAATCGTACGGTTAGCCCCTAATGTATTATTAAGGCTATTCCATACTTTTTGGAGAGACTCGCCCCCCATAGGTTTCTCAGGCCTGGTTTCAGCCTTCTTAAGCCACCGGTCGAGAAACGCTGACGTCTGCCTTGCGATGGCATCACACACGGCCTGCCGTTGGTGGCGACTTGCTTGTTCCACCTCAGACGCCTGCTGGACAAACTGCTTCTCCAATACTTCTAATTCTGCACGATAGGAAAGAAGATCGATTTTTCCCTGTAGCGCAGCCCGATTTATTCTTTCGCGGCGCAACCAAGCATCCATAGCCGTCTCCTGTTGGTCATATGCGAACACCAATTCTTCCGCATAAGCGTCAAACCAGAAAGGCTGAAAAGGCGCTATGCATGGGGTAGACATACCTGTAGCCCAATACATGGTGTGAGAACCATTAAGAAAGGCGATGAGACTTGCCGTTGTCTGGCTATCCCCTATAAAAGAGGCATGCATACAGGGAGAACTGAAGTTTGCGCTGGTAAACGGAGAATGGCCATTGTGGGATCGCAAAGAGCGTTTTACGGTATTCAACCCGATGGCAGACGCAGAACGCAGTATCCGTTCTGTACAGCGCGCCCGGAGAGTTCCCCCCATATTTGCTGTATGCCTATGATCCATAAAGATATCGGCAAAATCGAAGGGATCCTCGCGGGAATACCATCCCTGTTCTATAGCATATTCCATGGCACCGGGATGTAGACATGTGGGTTTATGTACACTCATGACGTTAGAGATGGTTCGGATATCGGAGATCTTTTCCGCTGCCCAGAATTTTCCGGCGGTTTCCAACACCCACCCCTCAATCTGATCAGCGATTAGAAAAACGTTATGATAGAACATCTCTCCTGTAAAAGCACAATTTCCGCCTTGCCCATAGGTTTCCAAAAGATTGACGATCTGATCCATCGCCTCTGCCGCAGTCTTACCACGTTCCAGCCCCAGACGGAGCAGATCCATACCCAATAAGGCCGGTTCACCATAATCTAGGCGAGTCCAGACCGCCTCATTGCCGATGGTTACGCCAAACTCGTTGGTTCCGATTTCTCCACCCCAGATCCAGGAAGGTTTGCTCAGAATGACACTATATGTATGCGGAACCTGCTTCACATCGATATATGTACAGTGAACCCGGCTTTCTGCGGGATGATCCGTAGCGGGAATATGTAAGAGATATTGAGGCTCGTTCGGATCCCGGTCGCTGTTCTTCGCAAGAATATTCCTAGAAGAAGCCGTTTTATGCCAGGGAACAAATAAAGTATCACACATAGATGATCTCCTTGTATTGTACCAATCAATACGCTGGTTATTTTGATGTCAGACCGTATTATAACTGTTCCGCCGTCTTTACAATGTGATCCACAGTAAGTCCATAGAGCTCAAACAGATCCGAGGATTTGCCCGTCCGGCCATATTTATCCTCAATGCCTACCCGGAGGACTTTTGTGGGAGCCGCTTCTGCGCAGACCTCGCAGACTGCGCCGCCCAAGCCGCCATAGATGTTGTGATCTTCCACTGTGACAATGCCTTTGGTTTCCTTAGCTGCGCGGATGATGGCGTCCTTATCGATGGGCTTTATGCTATACATATCGATGACACGGGCGCTCACACCTTTGCCCTTCAGGATCTCCGCCGCCTGCATGGCGCGTTCCACCATGCGGCCGCAGGCGATGATGGCGATATCGTTGCCGCTCACGACCTCTTTGCTGCCGCCCAGGACAAATTTTTCGTCGTTGCTATAGAACTCCGGAACCGCATCCCGGCCGACGCGGATATATACCGGACCTTCGGTTTCCACGGCGATATCCGTCAGGGCCTTGGCCATGTTGGGGGTAGAGGGAACGACCAGATGCATATTGGGCAGAGCCCGCATGATGGCAATATCCTCAATGGCCTGGTGCGTGCCGCCGTCCTGGCCGGGCTCCAGGCCCGCGTGAGAACCGATGATCTTCACGTTAAAATTGTTATAGCAGATGGCGTTGCGCACCTGGTCGAGGGCGCGCATGCTGGCGAACACGGCGAAGCTGGCAATGAAGGGAATCATGCCGCAGGAGGCCATGCCGGCCGCGACACCCGTCATATCCTGTTCGGCGATGCCGCAGTCGAAATACCGCTCTGGGAACGCGTCCATAAAGGGCTGGAAATTGACGGAAACGGCGATATCCGAGCCGACGATAGCGATGCGCTTATCTTTTTTTGCGAGTTCAACAATCTCGTTTCCTACTGCCACTCTGTTCGCAATCATTCCTTTTCTCCTCCTAATTCTTTCATAGCCTGGGCATACTGCTCGTCGCTGGGAGCCTTGCCATGCCATGCGGCCGTCCCTTCCATGAAGGAAACGCCCTTGCCCTTGATGGTTTCCGCAACGATCATCGTGGGAGCGCCGACGGGATTATCGTCCACACTGTCCAGCGCGTCTACGATCTGCTGCATGTCGTGGCCGTCGATATGGATGACCCTCCATCCGAAGGACTCGTATTTTTTGCAGATGTCGCCAAGAGGCATGATCTCCTCATTGGTGCCGCACATCTGGATTTTGTTGTTGTCGAGAATGCAGATCAGGTTGCCCAACTGGTATTTGGCGCCTGTCATCAGGGCTTCCCAAACCTGGCCCTCCTGGGTCTCGCCGTCGCCCATGACGCAATAGGTCTTGTAGCTCTTGCCCTGCACCCGCGCTGCCAGCGCCATGCCGACCGCCACAGACAGGCCCTGCCCCAGAGGGCCGGAGGACATATCCACGCCCGGCATGCAGGTGGAAGGCGTGCTGGGATACTGGCTCTTCACGCTGCGGAAGTTTTTCAGGCAGTCGTCATCCACAAAGCCGCGCATGACAAGCGCCGGGAACAGCGCCGGGCAGGCATGGCCCTTGGAGAGGACAAAGCGGTCCCGGTCTTCCCACTTGGGGTTTTTGGGGTCCACGTTGAGCTTATAGAAGTAAAGCGCCGCCATGATATCCGCGCAGGAAAGGCTGCCGCCCGGATGGCCGGACTGGGCCTTATAGACCATGGTCACGATGTCCTTGCGGATATCGTTGGCGATTCCTTTCAGTTCTTCAATGCTTTTTTTCAAAATTGTCACCTCATTTTATGAAGAGGGGCGCCAAACGGCGCCCCTGGAGAGAGCGCAAGGCTCTTTTGTTATCTCATTTTGCGGACTTCATCCATGAATTCCTTCACGCGCTTTTCATCCACCAGGTTTTCAAATTTGCCGTCTACCTTGAAGGTCGTGGCGACAACTGCGCCGTCGGCTACGGAGAGCTGGCGCTGGATGTTGTCTTTGCGGGTTCCGGTGTTGCAGAACACAACCGTATCCGGAACCGTGTTCTTCACCTGGGTGAGAACCTGGGTGTCGGTCTCGGCGCCGGCGGTCAGGCCGGAAACGCAGAGGGCGTCGGGCTTGTTGTTGAATACCGTCGTCTTGGCGATCTGGCAGATATCCCGGTCGGCCAGATATTTGGCGGCTTCGGGAACGATGTTATAGAGCATTTTCACGTTCTGGGCGCCGATGGCAGCGCGATGGCGGGCTGTTTCGCCGGGGTTGGTGTTCCAGAGGCCAAAGTCGGAGGCATAGACGCCGGAGATGATCTCACGGATGAATTTGCCGTCCACGGCAACCGCCAGATCCAGGGAGGCAATCGGATCCCACAGGCAGTTTACGCCATAGGGAATGGTGATTTCGCTCTTTAATTCGCCGATGACGCGGGCCATGGCCGCGACTGTCTCCGGGCGAACCTTGGTGAGATAGGGAAGGCTGAACTCATTGGAGAACATCACGCCGTCTACGCCGCCGTTCTGCAGTGCCAGCAGGTCGTGCCGCGCGCACTCCACAACCTTCTCCATGCCGCCCTCCTGATCATAGTACGGGTCTCCCGGCATGGGCTGCAGGTGGCACATAGCGATGATAGGTTTCTTTACTCCAAACAATTCTTCCGTCCAAAACATGATTTTTTCTCCTCTCAATTTTAAAAAAGTATATGTTGATTAGTTATAGCGGTTTAAATTGAAATCCGCCTTGATGTTCAAAACCGTTGCGGCCACCAGCTTGCCCAGGCCTTCCACATCCTTGACGCAGCAGACCTCCACGGGCGTGTGGGTATAGCGGCAGGGGAAGCCCATATCCAGGCTGGCAATGCCCTGGTTTTCCATCTGCACATAGGCCAGGTCGGTCAGCATTCCCAGAGATGCGAACCGCTGGAAAGCCATCCCTTCATCCTTGGCGGTCTGAATCGCCAGTTTGGAAAGACCTTCATGGGCGATGGTGCCGTTCAGCGTGCCGCGGCCATGGAAGTTATAGAAGTTGACCGTCGGGCCCTCGCCCAGGCGCGTCTCATATTTCCCCGCCAGATCCGCCGTGTCGCCGGACATGACGACGTCCAGGCAAAGGGCGATGTCCGCCTTGACCTTGCGGGCCGCAAAGACGGCGCCGCGGATGTTGAATTCCTCCCAGACCGTGCCCACGAAATAGGTGGTGCAGACGGGCTTTTTGCCGCTTTCCTTGATGGCTGCCGCCGCCGTAACCAAAGCGGCTACGCCGCCGCGGTTATCCATGGCGGTTCCGCAGACCATGCCGTTTTTCTCGCTCAAAACCGTAAAGGAAGGCTCATAGATGACCGGGCAGCCGATCTCGATGCCCATTTCGTGAACTTCTTCTGCCGAGGAAGCGCCCACATCGATGAACAGGGAGGTGACCACGTCTACCTTATATTTCTCATCTGCCGAAGCCGTGTGATGGGACTTGTTTCCGAAAACACCCGAGACAAACCTGCCCTCGGTGGTGCGGATTTTCAGCTTCAGGCCGGGAAGAACCTTTTCCGGGATACCGCCCAGGCGGTCCACCTGGATGAAGCCGGTGGGTTCGATGCGGCGGACGATGAAGCCCAGGGTATCCAGATGGGCGAATACCATGACCTTGGGAGCCTCCGGATCCGTTCCCTCCACCTTGGCGATCACATTACCCATGCGGTCGTATTCGATGGAATCGACATAGGGCTTGATTTCATTTTCATACACATGCGCGCATTCCTTTTCATAGCCGGAAGGCGCCGGAGCCAAACAAAGCTTTTCCAGAGTTTTTGCAACATCCATTTTTGTTTACCCGCTTTCCTATAATATAATAGTTATTGTTGGATCAGGGCCTGAAGCTCTGATAACGTCTCAAAGGGTTGGTTTGCGCCGAAGGCCAGCCGCCCGAGGACTGCCGCCGCCGCGCCCGCCCGGGCCAGCCTCTGCAATGCGGCCTCGTTTAAGCCGCCGTCGGCAAAGATCTCGATTTCCCTTCCGCGCTCCTCTGCCAGGCGGACCGCCCGGTCAAGGGCCGGGGGATAGAGCTGGTCGCCCTGGCTGTCCGGCTCGGCCGTCATGAGAAGGGCGAAATCCATAGCCGGATAGAAGGGATCGAGATGGGAAACCGGCGTCGCCATATTGAGGGCCAATCCCGCCTTCATGCCCAGCTGCCGCGCCCGGTTCAAAAACTGCATGGGATAGGGCAGGGCTTCGATATGGGCGCAGATTTTTTGCACTCCCAGATCCGCCATGGGCTCCAGATAATCCATGGGGTTGGTCACCAGCAGATGCACATCCAGGATCTTTCCCTCAGCTGCCGATGCAATGGCCTTCACGGTTTTCATGCCGAAGGTGATGTTGGGCAGGAAGTTGCCGTCCTCGATATCGATATGGAGAAAAGGCCAGCTTTTCAGCCGCCGGATTTCCTCGCCCAATTCGATTTGGCTGGCAGATGCGATGGAAGGAAGCAGATCCATAGAAAACCTCCGTGTCATACCCGCAGCAGGTTGATGTCGGCCGCCAGGTATTCGTCATATAGGGAATCGGCAAGCTCCTTGCCGGTGATGATCTGGTCAATGTCCTCCGCCCGGCAGAAGCTCATGAAAGCGGTAGTGTTGAATTTGGTGTGGTCGGCCAGCAAAAGGCATTCTGCCGAAGCCGCCATAACCTGCTGCTTGAGGGCGATTTCATCCGAATTCAACAGCATGCACCCGCCCTTGATGCTCAGGGCATCGGAGCCGAAGAAAGCTGTATCAATCTGAACGCCTTTTAAATTAGAGAGGGCGAACAGGCCGACGAGGGTGAAATATCCCTTGCGGATCATGCCGCCGATGACATGGGCCTCCACGCCCGGCAGAACCGCCAGCTCCGCGCCGATCATGAGGTCGTTGGTGAGAACCTTGAGGTTCATGTCCGGCCGCAGGTATTTGGCCATTTCATAGACCGTCGTGCTGGAATCCATCCAGATTGTGGAATTGGGATGGATATTTTCCGCGGCTTCCCGGGCAATGCGCTTTTTTTCCTCCACATTGGAGCTGCGCTTCACATGATAAGGCAATTCAACACGCCGGTCATAGGGGGCTTTGGAGATTCCTCCCCGGACGAATTGCAGCTTGCCTTCCTTCTGCAGTGTTTTAATATCCCGGTATACCGTCGCCTTGGAGGCGTCCAGCAGCTTTTCCAGTTCGGGAATGCTGACGACTTCGCGTTCCTCTAAAATTACCTGAATTTTCTGAAGGCGTTCAATTGGCAGCATTTTCTTCCCTCCCTTGTTGAGAATATTATAGCATATTGAATCAAAATTTGCAACACTTTCTCAAAAATTTTTATATTTTTCTTGAATTTGAGAAAATATGATGCAAAAATAATGAATTTCACATTCCGCATTCCGCCGAAAATCCCATGAATACTGGGAAAAACTGAATTTTGAGAAAGTATGAAGAAAATTGAAATGAAAAAATAGAACAGAATTGGGGCAAAGGCAGAGGGAGGGGAGGAAATGACCCGGGATGAGAGAATATATAAAGGAAAGAAAACGGCAAGGCGGGAGAGAGAATATGAAAGAAACGATAGAGAAGCAGCGGGAGTTTTTTGCCTCCGGGAAAACGCTGGACCTGAAATTCCGGCTGGAGCAGCTGGAGAACTTTCGGCAAGGCGTCCTGCGATGGGAGGGGGAGATTCTGCGCGCTCTGGAAACAGATCTGGGCAAGCCCGCCTTTGAGGCATATGAAACTGAGGTGGGACTGGTACTCGAGGAAATTTCCTTTGCCAAGAAGCATCTGCGGGGATGGGCGCGGCCGAACCGGGTGCGGACGCCGCTCCTGCATTTCCCATCAAAAAGCAAAATCGTCAAGGAGCCGCTGGGTGTGGTTCTCATTATGTCGCCCTGGAACTATCCCTTCCAGCTCACTATGGCGCCGCTGGCGGCGGTTCTGGCGGCGGGCAACTGCGCGGTTCTCAAGCCCTCCCGCTATGCGGCGGCTACGGCGGAAGTGATGGAAAAACTCGTCCGGGATTGTTTTTCGCCCGAATATGTCTGCCTGTTTCAAGGCGGGCGGGATGTCAATGCGGCTTTGCTCCGGGAGCGGTTTGACCATATCTTTTTCACGGGCAGTGTGGGTGTGGGAAAAAGTGTCATGCGGGCGGCCGCCGAGCATTTGACCCCCGTCACGCTGGAGCTGGGCGGCAAGAGCCCGGTGCTCGTGGATCAAACCGCCGATATAGACCTGGCGGCCCGGCGCATCGTCTGGGGCAAGTGTCTGAACGCCGGGCAGACCTGCGTGGCGCCGGATTATGTGCTGGTGCAGGAGGAGGCCCGGGAGGAGCTGCTGCGGGCCATGGAAAAATATATCCGGATGTTTTATGGAGCAGAGCCCCTGAAAAACCCCGAATATCCCAAAATTATCAATACAAAGCATTTCGCCCGCCTGTCCTCTCTGCTCCCGGAAGGAAAAATCCGTTGCGGCGGCGGAACCGATCCGGAAAACCGGAAGATCGAACCCACCCTTTTGGAGGGTGTTTCGGCGGAAGACCCGGTGATGCAGGAGGAAATCTTCGGCCCGATCCTCCCGGTACTGTCCTTTCGGGAATGGGATGAGGCACTGGCGTTTGTGAAAAGCCGGGAAAAACCCTTGGCCCTGTATCTGTTTACGACAGACCGGGCGGCAAAGCGGCGGGTTCTTGGGGAGGTTTCCTTCGGCGGCGGCTGTATCAACGACACGGTGGTTCACCTGACGAACCCCCATATGCACTTTGGCGGCGTGGGGCAAAGCGGGATGGGGGCCTATCATGGCAAAAAGGGATTTTATACCTTTTCCCATGAAAAGTGTATTTTGGAAAAGTCCAACGCTCTGGATATCCGTTTTCGGTATCCGCCCTATGGCGGCAGGCTTTCCCTGCTGAAAAAGCTGATGAAATAAGGGGCGGTGCAGGAAAAGAATGCCATAGATGCGCTTATAATATATAATGTAGGAAATATAAAAAACGGATGCCGGAGCATCCGTTTTTTTGTCTGTTTTTTTGAGAAAGAAGGTTTAATGCGCGGCCAGGAAGGCTTCCACGTCCTCGATCCGGGGCATGGCGGGAGCCGTTCCGATCTTGGTGACCGAAAGCCCGGCGACGGCGCTGGCAAAGCGGGCGGCTTCTTTCAGGGACATTCCCGTGGCGATGGCATGGGCAAAACCGCCGTTGAAGGCGTCGCCGGCGCCCGTGGTATCCACGACGTTATCCAGCTTGAAGGAGGGGACAAATTCATATTTTTCCGGCCCCTCAAACAGCAGGCAGCCCCGCTTGCCCATGGTGATGATTACGGTCTTGACACCCATGGCCTGGATGGCGGCGGCGGCCTTCAGGGCCGAATCGTCGTCTACAACCGGAATCCCGGAGAGGTAACCCGCTTCGGTTTCGTTGGGGGTTACATAGGCGATGTCCTTCAGGATCTCCTTGGGGAATTCCTGATAGGGGGCGGTGTTCAGGATGACAGGAACGCCATGTTTCTTGGCGATCTCTACCGTGGTGACAACGGCTTCCACGCTGGTTTCCAGCTGGGTCAGGACGATATCCGATTTGCTGATGGCGTCTTCGGCTTTATAGATGTCCTCCCGGGAGAGCTTCCCGCAGGCGCCCAGGGCCACGACGATCATATTCTCACTGGACTGCTCCACGATGATGAGAGCAGCCCCCGTGGCTTCTTCGGGATCAATGGGCGTATAATCAATGTTGATGTTTTCTGCAAGGAAAGTGCGTTTGGCCATCTCGCCAAAATCATCCTTCCCCAGCTTGGTTACCATATTCACCGGGGATCCGCAGCGGGCAGCAGCCACGGCCTGGTTTCCGCCCTTGCCGCCCGGGCCCATGCGGAACGGACCACCCAGAACGGTTTCGCCGGCCACCGGCATATGCGGCGTGCGGCTCATCAGGTCAACGACAAAACTTCCGACAACTGTAATCATTCATTTCACATCCTATTCTTTAAGATTCATAGTGCCTGTATGCAAAAACAGGAAAATCTCCTGTTTGCGCCGGAATGAAAAAAAGAGAGCCTCATAGAGCTTGAAAAAAGGAAAGATAGTATTTATACTATAGTAGTATTTTAGCAGAGATTTGGCATATAGTAAACCAAAATCCGATACAATTTCTATAAAGAGATAATTTTTTATCCGCGGGCTGTTTTTCGGGAAAAATTGCATGGCAAAGGGGAAAATATACAGTTCGATGTGTAATTGTAAATTTTGTTGCACCAAATTATAAATAAAAAAAGAACACAAGGGGTTGACATTTAAAAGATTCGTGGTATTATAATATTATTCTAAAACGAATTCTTAACACCTGGTGAATGGTGTTACATATACAAGTTTATTTCAATCATATTCTTCGCCAAACATAACCCATGACCACAACGCTGAAAAAGAAAGGCGCGTTGCGTATGCTCCTTTGAGCCTGGTCTGGCGGCGAAATCAGGAATCAGACAACTGCATATCGAAATTGTTGCTAGTAAGCGGTTTTAGCACGGCCGCTTATGAGCGGTGAAGAAGTTGTTTCGATGTCTCCTTTTTCGTGCAAAAGTAAGATGCGTACAAGTATTGGCCTTTTGCAGGGAAGAGAGGGCGGAGAGGCGGCGGATTCCCGTGATAAAATAGTCAAAATAAAAATGGAGGTATTTTTATGAAAAAGACATTAGCACTTGTGCTGGCGCTGCTGCTGGTTGTAGTAGCGATCGTTGGTTGCACTGGCGCACCGGCGGAAGAATCTGCTTCTGCGTCCGCTTCGGCGAGTGAACCCGCTGGTTCCGACAACCAGGGTGGTTCTGACGCTGAACTGCCCCTCGATGTAGTGGTGCAGGTTAAGGCTACCGAGTCTGACTTCTGGCAGTACATGATCGTTGGTGCTGAGCAGTATGCGAAAGACTATCCGGACAGAGTAAAGGTCACCATCCAGGGCCCCACAAAGGAACTGGACTATGACAAGGCCGTTTCTCTGCTGGAACAGGTTGTTGCCAACAAGCCCGATGCCATCGTTCTGGCTTCTTCCAGCTCCGACGCTACGGTTCCCGCCGTTGAAGACGCTATGGATCAGGGTATCCCGGTAGTTCTGGCTGACAACATGCTGAACACTGAAAAGTACACTGCTTTCCTGGCTACCGACAACATCGCTGGCGGCGCTCTGGCTGCTGACGCTCTGGTTGAAGGTATGGAAGCGAAGGGCAAGACCTCTGGTAAGGTTCTGGTTGTTTCCTCTTCTGCTGGTTCTCTCGTAATGGAAGCCAGAATCAAGGGCTTCACCGAGCAGATGAAGAACAAGTATACGCAGTATGAAATGTATCCGGAAATCCTGTATTGTGAAAACGACGTAGCGAAGGCTCTGGACGTTTGCGCTCAGACTTTCTCCGCTAACAAAGACATCGTTGGCGTATTCGGCGGCAACAACATGTCCGGTAACGGCGCTTCCAGATACATCGCTCAGGAAAAGCTGGCTGACGAAGTAACCTGCGTTTGCTACGACTCTGACCCGGAAGAAATCAAGAACCTGCGCAATGGCGACCTGTATGCTATGATCATTCAGGACCCCGCTGGCTTCGGCTACAAGGGCGTTGACATGGCTTACAAAGTAGTTGCTGAGGGCTATGATGTAGAAGCGAACTTCCCCGACAAGTACATTGATACTGGCTGCACGAAGATCACTGCTGAGAACATCGATGCTCCTGAACTCCAGGCTCTGATCGATCCCACCCTGCTGAAAGACGGCAAAGCTACAAGAGAATGGCCTACCTACTTCTAAGCTTTAGATAGTAAATAGGATCAAATCTCCTGATACAAGCAGGAAAAAGTACCGGGAGCGCAAGCTCCCGGTATATTTTTAAAAAAAGGCAATTCTGAAAACATAGTTTTATTGCAATTGATGACAGAAAGCCAATCCAGGATTGGCAATGATTTTGTTCATGGGGGAGGGTTCTCCTCCAAAGTGGATTTTAAACTATCTGTTTATTAAGCAAAAAGTTGTATGCACAACGTTTTCGTTGTGATTTCGGTGGATTACGAATTTTATATTCTATGATTTACTGATAAATGGCTCTTTAGCGCGGCTAAAGAATATGCGGTATTGCTTTTCAATACGGCATAAAAATTGGTGTAGCGAAAGGAATTTATATAATGGGAATCGAATCTAATCCAATTATTAGACTGAATAACATCGTTAAAGAATTCCCTGGTGTCAGAGCGTTAAAAGGCGTTACGTTTGACGTACGGCCTGGAGAGATCCACGCTCTGGTGGGTGAAAACGGCGCTGGTAAATCTACACTGATCAAGTGCATGATGGGCGTTCATGAACCGACATCGGGCGAGATTTATTTAAACGGCGTTCAGCAGCGGGTAAAAGATCCGCAACAGGCGAGAGAATTGGGCCTTGGCGCTGTATATCAGGACGTTAACCTGGCGCAGTCTCTGACGGTTGGTGAAAACTTCTTCATCGGGAATCTGCCCAAGACCAAATGGGGAACTGTAAACTGGAAATATATTTACAAAGAAGCCCAGAAAACGCTGGATGAACTGAAAATCAATGTTGATGCAAAAGATACGGTAAGACATCTGACCATTGGCCAGCAGGAAATGGTTTGTATCGCAAGAACCGTACATGAAAAAGCGAAGGTTATCATCTTTGACGAACCTACGGCTCTTCTGGCCAACGAAGAAGTTGGCATCCTGTTTGATCTGATTCATCGGATCAAGGATATGGGCGTTGGTATCATTTATATTTCTCACCGCCTGGAAGAAATCTTCCAGATCTGCGACCGTGTTACGGTTCTGAAGGACGGTGCTTATGTAGAAACGCTGAATGTCAAAGATACGAACCAAGATGACCTGGTGAAGCTCATGGTTGGCCGTGACCTGACCAACATGTATGATATTGAGCATTTCCCCAAGGGCGAATGCGCGCTGAAGGTTGAAAATCTCACGAGCAAGGGTGTTTTTGAAAACATCAGCTTTGAGGCATATAAGGGCCAGATCCTCGGCATGTTCGGTCTGGTCGGCGCGGGCCGCACGGAAATCTGCAAGGCCATCTTTGGCGCAGATAAGTTTGATTCCGGTAAAGTATTCATCAACGGCAAAGAGGAACACATCAAGAATCCTCGTTCCGCTATGAAGAAGGGCGTTGCGCTTCTGCCGGAAGACAGAAAGAAAGAGGGTCTTTGCCTGGGATTGTCTGTTGACTTCAACACCAACATGGCTTCTTATGACCTGATTTCCAAGTGCTGCTGGATCAACCTGAAAAAAGAGCACGAGAGAACCCGTCACTATATCAAAGAGATGGAAACCAAAACTCCTTCTATCAAACAGCTTTGCAAAAACCTGTCCGGTGGTAACCAGCAGAAGGTCGTTATTGGTAAGTGGCTGTGCCGTGATGCGGACGTCATGATCTTTGACGAACCGACCGTCGGTGTTGACGTTGGTGCAAAAGCGGAAATTTATAAGCTGATTGAGCAGCTGACGCGGCAGGGCAAGTGCATTATCCTGATCTCGTCGTACCTGCCGGAAATCATGGGTTTGGCGGACGAAATGATGGTTATTTCCGAAGGCAAGCTGATGGGAACGCTGGATCGCAGCGAATTCATGAAGGATGGCAAGCTGGATGAGGAACGTGCTCTCCGGTTGGCATCCGGTATTTCCGAATAAGGCTCAACCATCGGTTATATGGCGAGCAGCCGTATAATTTGCAACTTTTAATTACTTGCCGAATGGAAGTTTTTTCGGCAAATACAGGAGGATATATTTCATGAGTGAAGAGAAATCCAAAACGACTGGCAAGTCGTTGACATCGAAACTCTTTTCCGGGGTCGGCCCCATTCTGTTGATTTTGATAGCACTGTTCGTAGTGTTCTCTGTGATCCGGGGCGATGTATTCCTGTCCGGTGATAATATTCAGGATTTGCTGCTGTCGACGGCAGTAAACGGCATCACCGCTCTGGGCATGACCTGCTGCATCATCTGCGGCGGCGTTGACCTGGCTGCCGGTTCCACCATTGGTATGGCGGCTATGGTAGTCTCCTATTTCACTTCCGGCCAGATCGCCGAGGGTGGATTGGTTCCCGTTTTCGTCGCTATGCTCATCGCGGTAGTTGTTGGCGCTTTGATCGGTTTCATCAACGGAATCTTGATCAATGACGGCGGACTTCCCCCGTTCATCGCGACCATCGGTATGCAGATCATCATTCGTCAGTCCATCAACCTGATCTTTGAGGCAAGAATTATTGCTCAGCTCCCCACGGAGTTCACGGATATTGCTCTGAATACTGTTTTCGGTATTCCGGTAATGGCTTTTGTATGGTTTGTCCTGGCTATTATCACATGGCTGATGATTAAATTCACTCCCTTCGGCAGAAACATTTTCGCCGTAGGCAGCAACGCAGAAACGGCCCGCCTGAGCGGTATCAGCCTGCGTGCGACAAGATGCGGCGCCTGGATGTATTCCGGCGTTATGTCCGCGATTGCTGGTATTCTTCTCTGCGCAAGACTTGGTAATGGTATTCCCTCCACTGGTTCTGAAAACTATGAGTTCATGGCAATCGCCTCCTCGGTTGTTGGCGGCGCCAGCATGAGCGGTGGTGAAGGATCGGTTATCGGAACATTTATCGGTGCCATCATTCTGCAGACGATCCGGAACGGCGGTATCATCATCGGAATGAACGCACATCTTCTGGAAATGATCGTTGGTGCCATCATTATCATTGCTGTTTTGTTTGATAAGAACAGCGGTAGCAACTAAGGCTGCTGCTTGCCATGAAGTGACACTATCTACAAGGATGGGAGGATTGCATGGGGTGAAAGTCCCCGTGTGAAAGCATATTATGTTAAAAGGCGGAATTTTGAACGGCCAGCTGCTGAGAGTACTCGGTGAAACCGGCCACAAGGATTTGCTTTTGGTCAGCGATGCGGGCATGCCGTTGCCCAAGGATGTGGAGCGTGTGGATCTTTCCCTGGTTCCGGGCATCCCGGCGTATACGGATGTTTTACAGGCCGTTGTCGATGATATCATGGTGGAAAAAGCATTTTTGGCGGAAGAAGTGAAAACTATCAGCCCCAAAATGCATGCAAAAATCCTGGAGATTTTGAAGCCTACGGGATGCGAGATCGAATATGTTCCCCATGTGGAGCTGAAGCAGATCATGCAGACGACAAGAGCTTGTATTCGTTCCGGCGAGTTTACAGGATATGCAAATGTAATTCTTCAGGCGGGCGTTTCTTACGGCGGAGATGCGGAGCGGTAATCCTCTCGCATGAGCGGCCGCAAAGAGCCATCTGTAGAATTACCCCAAGTAGATGGTCATTTTTGGATAACTATTAGGAGGAAAAATTCATGAGTGAAAATAAATCTCAGACCGGATTCGCGGTCAAAGCGAAGAGATTTTTCTCGGGTATCGGCCTTATTTTGCTGATACTGATCGCTTTATTCGTAATATTCTCTGTTACATCTGACAGCTTCATGACGTCTAGCGGCATGTATAACCTGGCCAGAGCGACAGCAATCAACGGTATCTGCGCTTTGGGTATGACCTGCGCTATCATCGTTGGCGGTATTGACCTTTCCATCGGCTCTGTAGCCGGTCTGAGCTCGGTTATCATTGCTTACATGACCAGCACCCAGTTCTGGGAAACCCCCATTCTCGCCAGCGAGATGTGGTGGATTGCAGCGTTGATCGCTATCGTGATGGGCGCGGCCAATGGTTTGCTGATTGGCTGGCTGGTGAACGACGGAAACCTTCCGCCCTTCATCGCATCGGTTGGTATGCAGATCGTTCTGCGTTCTGCTACGCAGCTGCTCTGCCGTGCTTCCAACCTGAGCCATATTTCCCAGGCTTATAAAGATTTCTTCTCCAAGGATAGCGATATCTTTGGGATCCCGCTGATGGCGATTGTCTGGGTTGTGATTATCGTTATCACCTATATCATTCTACGCCATACCCGCTTTGGCCGTAACATTTACGCCGTGGGCAGCAACGCTGAAACCGCTCGTCTGAATGGTATCAGCCTGCGCAGAACAAGATGCGGAACCTGGATGTATTCCGGTATCCTGGCTGCAATCGCCGGTATCCTGCTGGGCGCCAGAATTGGCAGCGGCAGCCCGACGGCTGGTAAAGGTTTTGAAACAGACGCTATTGCTGCTTCCGTTATCGGCGGCGCCAGCATGAGCGGTGGTGAAGGTAGTGTTCTCGGTACGGTAATCGGTTCGATTATCATCCAGACCATTCGGAATGGTGGTAACGCACTGGCCTGGAACAGCTTCCTTCTGGAAATCATCGTTGGTGTTCTGATTATTGCCTGCGTATTGTTGGATACGATCAATAAGAAGAATAGCTAAGAGATTGACCTAAGTATTAAAATAAAAAAGCCGTTTCCTATGGGAAAACGGCTTTTTTATTTGCTGAAATTTTCCTTGGACTAAGGACGTGTGCAGCGCAGAAAAATACAGGGACGCTATGAACGAAGGATAACGAGAAACATGGAGAAAGAAGAGCAGGTGAATAGTTAGAATTCAAGGCCGTTATGTGTATGTGGGAGAAAGCCTCTTGCTATATAATGGAGAAGCTGATGGAAGAAATAGCAAGGATATGCGATAAAACAGAAAAGGTATTTGCCATAATACAAAAAGAACATGTCCGTTAAAATTTGATTATAAAGTAAGCCGGAGAAAGAGGAAACGTCCCATTGGTATTTTTAAATGGATCATTGCGGGAAAGGCAGACTGTTTTTTTATGAAAAAGACGGATACCATCCGCAATGCCGCAGAAAGGCCGGGCAGATACTAAAGGAACAACATGGAATGGAAGCCTGTGAATAAGATTTCATGTGAGGAAAATTAAAAAGGAGGCAAATATTTTTGCCTCCTTTCGCTGCTTATTTTGTTTTTTTCTTGCTGCAACACAATTCTTTTATTCTATATTTTGCATTGCAACAATCGTCTATATAATTCTGCCGGGCATAAACCATTGGGGCAATCCCCCTATAATTCACTTTTATCCGGCCGAAGTAAACATCCATTCCCACCGCTGGACATTTTTTAAGGAAATCCTGCACTCTCCCGTGCCTTTCCGGATCTTCCTTATGGAAGGGGAATCCAAACTCGACTTTGCTCTGTTCATTGATTCGACTTCCGCGCCCCTGTTTACGGTAAATATCTATTTAATCTTCTTTTTTATCTCCCAAGAGCAAATACCGGATAGAAAAGCATTTCTGGATCTCTGGCTTACGCCCGTGAAAAAATGAGATTATACTGTCCACTGGTATCACTCCTTTTGGTTATTGTCTTATTATATATATTCGACGTGCGCAGGGAAAATCCTTTCTTGAAAGAAAAAAACTGCAAAAAACTTGGAAATAGTGGTATATTATATAATAGGAAGATATAGGGAGGAAAGGCATTTATGGCAAAAAAACGGATTGGAATTTTGACCAGCGGCGGGGATTGTCCCGGATTGAACGCGGCGATCCGCGGCGTGGCAAAAGCGGCATATGAGAAGATCCCGGATGTGGAAATCATCGGCATCGTAGATGGCTATTCCGGGCTGATCCACGGGGAATCCCGGGTGATGAAGCAGTCGGATTTTTCGGGCATTCTGACCTTGGGAGGGACGATTCTGGGGACCTCTCGGCAGCCCTTCAAGACCATCCGCGTCATCGGGGAGGATTCACTGGATAAAGTGGCCAACATGAAGGCAAATTATAAAAAAATGGGGCTGGACTGTCTGCTCACGCTGGGCGGCAACGGAACGCACAAGACGGCCAACCTGCTCTCGGAAGAGGGGTTGAATGTCATTGGTTTGCCCAAAACCATTGACAATGATCTATGGGGAACCGAGGTGACGTTTGGGTTCCATACGGCCGTGGAGATTGCCACGGATGTGATTGACCGCATCCACACGACGGCCGCCAGCCATGGACGGGTTATGGTAGTAGAGCTGATGGGGCACAAGGCAGGATGGCTGACGCTGTATGCGGGCATCGCCGGCGGCGCGGACATCATCATTTTGCCGGAGATCCCCTTTGATATGGAGGCAGTGGTCAATGCCGTCGCCAGACGGGCGAAAAATGGAAAGCTATTTTCCATTGTGGCCGTCGCGGAAGGAGCTTTGGATACTGAAGAGGCCAAGCTGAAGAAAAAGCAGCGGGCCGCCCAGCGCGCGGAGCGGGGCGAAAAAACGGCTTCTGAGCGCATTGCCCGGGCCATTGAGGCGGCAACGGGGATGGAAACCCGGACGGTTATTCCGGGACATGTGCAGCGGGGCGGGAGCCCGTGCGCCTATGACCGGGTGCTTTCCACCCAGTTTGGCGTATATGCCGCCAACCTGATTGCCAACGATGTCTATGGCGTTTCGGTGGCGATGGCAAACCATGAAGTGACCCATAACCCCTTGAGCGAAATCGCCGGAAAGACCAAATTCGTGACGCCGGACTGTCAGATGGTTCGTGTGGCGCAGAACATGGGCATCAGCTTTGGCAGCAAATAACAAAGGAGAAGAGAGCCGATATTATGCTAGCAATCAAAGAAATCACGCTGGATTTGCGGCCGCGTTATAGGGAGCTTACTCAGGGAAACGAGGTTTCCTATTATAGTTTCACAAATCTTTTCATGTCCCGGGAATGCACCTATTACCGCTATGTGGAGATAGAAGGTGGGATTTGTGTTCTCTGTCTGCCGCCGCATAAGGGGCCGATGTGTATGTTTCCCCTGGGGGTGGACAACCTGGGGAAAGCCTTTGAAGCTCTCCGGGCGGAGTTTCCCGGGCTGGAATGCATCCCCATGACCTGGGCGATGACCGAACGAGTGGAAAAAGAATGTCCCGGGTTGATGGAATTCAGCGAGGTGCGGGACAGCTTCGACTATGTCTATGAGACGGAGAAAATGATTCGTCTGCAAGGCAAGCCCTATCATTCCAAGCGCAATTTTATCAGCCGCTTTGTCTCCCGCTATGACTACGAGTATATCCCGTTGGATCAAAGCAACGTGGAGATCTGTCTGCCCATGATGGAGCAGTGGTTCGCCGAGCACCCGGGGTATATTTCCCCCATGTTCAACGAGCGGCAGGCCATGATGGAGCTGATCCATAATTTTGACCGGCTGGAGCTGAAGGGGGCGGCTATTCGGGTAGAAGGTGCCGTGCGGGCCTTTTCCTTTGGAGAGTATTTGCAGCCCAAGATGGCGCATATCCTTATCGAAAAGGCGGACACCACGTATCCAGGGCTATATCCCATGATCAACCGGGAGTTTTTGGAGCATGCCTGGGCGGATACAGAGTTTGTCAACCGGGAGGAGGATATGGGCCTGGAGGGCCTTCGAAAGGCAAAGCTTTCGTACCACCCGGATCATATGAACGAAATTTTTGTTGGGAAATTTATGAATTAGACAAGGGGCTGCCCTGTTTCTAAGAAGGGGGCGTTCTCCTGTATGCAGTGATGGATATGATTCACTGTTGCATGCAAACCGGCTTTTGCAGCGTGGAATGACGAGATTTTTATGAAAAGTAACACAGAAAAGGCACCCGAAGGGTGTCTTTTTTGTGGGAGCCTGCGGGCTCCGGGAAGAAGGCCAAAGTGCCATATCAATCGAAAGCGGAGGTTTCCGAATGGGCGAATGGCGGATGGAAAAGCAGAGACAGATTTGGGGGACGCCGGGGAGCGGCGTTTTTTTGATGGATAAAAGAGGGGATATGAAAACAAAATTTCCAGAAACAGGGGATAGAGGGATTAAAACCCCAAAAATATGAGCATACTAGTTGCAACAGAAAAAGGGCAGGTGAAACCATGAAAAAAGTTGCATTGACGATACTCATATTTCTTCTTTGCCTGGGGCAGTGCGGATGCGCCCCCTCGCCCTTCCGGCTGCATATTCTGGCCAACAGTGATTCGGCGGAGGATCAGGCCGTGAAGCTCAAGGTACGGGATGCAATTCTGGAGCTTACGGAGGAGGGCGTCCTTCAATGCCATAATAAGGAGGATGCAAAAGATTATATGCAGGCACATCTGGAGGAAATTGTTGCCCGGGCAGACGAGGTTTTGCAGGAGGAAAATTTCCCCTACCGGGCCACGGCGGAGATTGGACGCTTTGATTTTCCGGACAAGACCTATGGCGATGTGACCTATCCCGCGGGAGAATACGACGCTTTGCGCATCAAGCTGGGAGCGGCGGAAGGACAGAACTGGTGGTGTGTAATGTTTCCGCCCCTGTGCCTGGTGAATATGGAGGACACGGCAGATAGCCAGGAAGTGGAATATGATTCCGTCATTCTGGAATGGCTGCGCGGCCTGTTCGGCGGCGGAAACCAAGGATAAAAGCCTTTGGAAAGGAGTCACGATGGAACAAAGGAAAAAACGGACAAAATATTTGGTCATGGCGGCGATTCTGCTGCTGTGCAGCATTGCGGCCTCTGTCGCATTTGCCAAATATGGCCTCTCCACGGAGGAGATCAAGACCATTCAGCGCAAGCTGAAAAACTGGGGCTATTACTCGGGCGAGGTGGACGGTATTTATGGCTCGGCCACGACCAACGCAGTCAAATACTTCCAGCGCACCAACGGGCTGGATGTGGACGGCATTGTGGGCAGCAAAACGGCAGAAAAGCTGGGGATGCAGCTGGGCAAGGATAAAGACTCAGCCACATCCCAACCGGACGTATATCTGCTGGCGCGGGTTGTCTATGGCGAGGCGCGGGGAGAACCGTATCGCGGAAAGGTGGCCGTGGCGGCGGTGGTACTCAACCGGATGAAGAGCCCGGATTTCCCCAACACGATGGCGGGCGTGGTCTATCAGAAGGACGCGTTTTCGATTGTGGACGATGGGCAGATCAATCTGACCCCGGATGAAGAGGCGCTGCGGGCTGCTCGGGATGCGCTGAACGGCGTAGACCCCACGGGTGGCTGCACATTCTACTATAATCCGGACAAAACCAACAATAAATATATGCTTTCCAAACCCGTGGTTACGGTGATCGGCAACCACAGGTTCTGCAAGTGAGGCGATAGACAATGGAAAACCGATATCGAAAAATATGGATGATCGTGACTCTCTGTATCCTGAGCGTGGCGGTGGTCGGACTGATCCTCTATGCGGTCTTTGCAGATCGGCAGATCAACGACTATAAAAACGAAATTTTGGCAAAAGCCAACGGCGCTTTTGAAGAGATAGTGGATGAAGTGAGCGGACTAGGGACCAAGCTCCTAAAGGTTTCGGTGAGCAACGATGCCGAGAATACCCAGAAGCTGCTCATGGATCTTTGGCGGGAGGCTGGGACGGCCGAGGCCAGCCTCGCAGGACTTCCCCTCTCCGAGGAGACGCGGGCCAAGCTGACTGCTTATTTCAACACCACGGGGGATTATGCAAAACAGCTTTCAGAATCCCTTTTGGCGGGGAATCCCCTGGAGGAAAAGGACAAGGAACAGCTGGCAGCCATCAAGGAAACTTGCAGACAGATTGAAGAACAGCTGATGGACGCCTGGAACAAGGGCTATATGGCGGAGGTGAATCTGGATGCATTCATCCCCGAAGGAGCGGAGGCCCAGCTGGTGGATTTTGTGAGCCAGGAATATCCCCGCCTGATTTACGACGGCCCTTTCTCGGAGAGCACCATGAACAAAGAGCCGGTGGGCGTGCCGATTCATAAGATCACAGAGCAGGAAGGGCTCAAAGCCGCCCAGGCGTTTTCCGGCATGGAGGCTCTGGAGCCGGGCAGTCATTCGGATGGGCAGCTGCCTTTCTACCAATATGTTGGAAAAATAGAGGACCGAGATGTGGAAGTTTCGGTGACCAAGCAGGGCGGCCGGATTCTCTATTACTTTGTTTCCACCAATGCAGACGGCCTGACCATTCTCCCCACCCAAGCGCGGGAAAAGGAAGTGCGCGCCGCGGCGCAGGCGTTTTTGCAGGCCAAAGGGTATCCTGCCTGCCAGGAGAGCTATATTCAATATTATAACGGATGCGCTCTTATCAACATGGTTCCCCTTCAGGGAGAAACAAAACTCTATCCCGATCTCATCAAAGTCTGGGTGGACATGGAGACGACACAGGTGGTAGGTCTGGATACAAGGGGTTATCTCATGAACCATCAGGAGCGGGAGCTGGCGGAACCCAAGCTGACGTTAGAGGAAGCAAAAGCGAAAATCAACGCTGGCTTGACGGTTACCGGAACGGCCCAGGCCGTCATCCCCACCGAAACAGGCGGGGAGAAGTTCTGTTATGAATTTACCTGCAAGGCCGGCGGGGAGGACTGCATTGTCTATATCGACTGCGAGACAGGCAAAGAAGCGGATATTCTCTCTATTATTCACACGAACAACGGAACCCTGACGGAATAAAAAAACCAGGAAAAGAGCGGGAGAGGCCCGCTCTTTTTTTATGGAAAAATCCGGTTCGCGCAAGAAAGCGGTTGCCCGGACGCCGGGCCTGTGATAGAATAAAAAACATAGGGAAAAAGCGAGAAAGTTGCGGCCGAAAATGAGGAAAATGATTGGATTCGGTATTTTTTTGTGTTATAATAAACCAAGTATGGTTTGAAGGGCGGGAGCAATGAGCGAAGTGTTGTTGCATATTAAAGGAAGCCAGCTGCAGGGCGAGGACAGCGACTCTATCGAGCTGACCACCCAGGGCGAGCTGCAATATGGTGACAATGGCTGCACCCTCGCTTACGAGGAAACCGAAGGCGAGGGGGAGAGCATCCGGACAGAGATTTGCGTGGCGGATCGGGTGGTTACCATGCAAAAGAAGGGCGCAGTGGACGCCCAGTTTATCTTTGAGCTGGGAAAGACTTTCATCACCTCCTATAAGACACCCTTTGGCGATTTGGATGTTTCTCTGCTGCCCACACTGGTAGACGCCAAGGTGGAGCGGGATCAGGGGAAGATCGAGCTGGAATACGTTTTAAACATCGCCGGGGCCGAGATTGTCAACCGTCTGCATCTGAGCTATACATCCTGAGAGGATGTTTCAAATTTAAAAGAATAGAGAAAGGAAAAGGATTATGAAGATTCAATGGATTGCACATTCGTGCTTTAAAGTATATCTGGAGAGCGGAAAGACGCTTTTGTTCGACCCGTTTGACGACAGCATTGGCTATACCCGCGAGGATACGCAGGCAGATGTGGTGCTGGTGAGCCATGGGCACTATGACCACAGCTCTCTGGCCCATATCAAAGAGGGATATCAGCTCATCAACACGCCGGGAACCTTTGAAGTGGATTCCATTAAGATTGAGGGCCTGCCCTGCTATCATGACAAGGAAGAGGGCAAAAAGCGGGGAGAAAACATCATCTTCAAGGTGCAGGCCGAGGGCCTGACGCTGGTGCATCTGGGCGATCTGGGGCATATCCCCAGCGAAGAGCTCTATGAAAAAATTGGGCAGGTGGATATTCTGTTTATCCCCGTGGGCGGTTTTTATACCATTGACGCCCAGGAGGCGCTCACCATCTGCAAGCGCCTGGAGCCCAATATTATTATCCCCATGCACTATAAGACGCTGTTCCTGAACCTGGATATCGCGCCGGTGTATAACTTTACAGACGCGGCGGGGAGCTATTTCGACCGTTCGCGCCTGGGCAGCAATTCCTTTGAGATCACGGCGGCTAACAAAAAGAAACGCTCCCGTATCGTCGTGATGGAAAACAGCTTGGATAACGAGTAGCTGTTCGGTGTTGAATTTTTAAGATGTGCAAATAAATTTTGGAGGAAAATATCGTATGGCTACAAAGTTTATCTTTATCACGGGAGGCGTTGTCTCCTCACTGGGCAAGGGGATCACGGCCGGCTCCCTGGGGCGGCTTTTGAAAAACCGCGGCTATAAAGTCGCGCTGCAGAAATGCGATCCCTATATCAACGTGGACCCCGGGACCATGAGCCCGTTCCAGCATGGCGAGGTGTTCGTCACCGAGGACGGCGCGGAGACTGACCTGGATATCGGGCATTATGAGCGGTTTACAGATGAAAATTCCTCCCGGGACAGCAACGTGACCTCGGGAAAAATTTATAACAGCGTCATCAACAAGGAGCGCCGCGGCGATTATCTGGGCGGGACGGTGCAGGTGATTCCCCATATCACCAACGAGATTAAGGATAAAATTTTCAGCGTTGGAAAGAGCACCAACGCGGATGTAGTCATTACGGAAATCGGCGGCACTGTGGGCGATATTGAGTCCCAGCCGTTTTTGGAAGCCATCCGCCAGATGAAATGGCAGGTGGGGGAAAACAACTGTCTCTATATTCATGTCACCTTTGTGCCTTATCTGCGCAAGGTTGGCGAAATTAAGACAAAGCCCACCCAGCATAGCGTCAAGGAGCTGCGCTCCCTGGGAATTCAGCCGGATATCCTGGTATGCCGCTGCGAAAAATATCTGAGCAAAGATATCAAAGAAAAGCTGGCGCTGTTCTGCAATGTGAAGCAGGATTGCGTCATCAACAACCCGGACTGCAACAGCATTTATGAGGTGCCGTTGGTGCTTCATGACGAACGCTTTGATGAGATGGTCTGCAAAAAGCTGGGTCTTGAGGAGCGGGAATGCGACCTCTCTGCATGGCGCAGCCTGGTGGAACGGCAGATCGCCCTGAAGGACAAGCCCAAGGTCAAGATCGCCATTGTGGGAAAATATGTGGAGCTGCATGATGCCTATCTGAGCATTGTGGAGGCCCTGAACCATGCGGGGATTTATAACGGCCTGAATGTGGATATCAAATGGATCAGCGCAGTGGATCTGGAGGAAAAGGGCAAGGCAGAGGAGCTGTTGGCGGATGTGCAGGGGATCATCGTTCCCGGCGGCTTTGGCGAACGGGGCATTGAAGGAAAGATTATTGCTGCTCAATATGCCCGGGAGCATCGGATTCCGTATCTGGGCATCTGCCTGGGAATGCAGATTGCGGTGGTGGAGTTTGCCCGCAATGTGCTGGGCCTGAAGGACGCCAATTCCACCGAGCATGTTCCCAACACCAAAAATCCGGTGATCGATTTCATGCCGGATCAGAAGAACATTGAACGCATGGGCGGAACCATGCGCCTTGGGAAATACGACTGCGAGCTGAAGGAAGGGACAAAGGCTGCCGACGCCTATGGCCAGCTGCTGATTTCTGAACGGCACCGTCACCGCTATGAATTCAACAACGAATACATGGAGCGCCTGGAAGAGGCGGGCATGCGGATTGCCGGTGTGAACCCGGCCAGCGGTCTGGTGGAGATTGTGGAGCTGGCGGATCATCCCTGGTATGTGGGATGTCAGTTCCATCCGGAATTTAAGTCCCGGCCGGATCGGCCTCAGCCTCTATTCCGCGAATTTGTAGCGGCGGCTGGAAAGACCGAAGAATAAAAAAGAAAGATAAAGCGCGGGCGAAACAAGCCCGCGTTTTTTATTTGTGAAATATGAAGAAAATGCAAATATTTGCCCGGAAATGCGCTGGATTTCTGGTTTTTTCTTGACAAAAATTTTTTTCTGATAGATAATCATATTATATAGATAGTATATGTTTTCCTATCGCAAAAAAATAGTAAAAAATAGGATTCAATCTATAAATTTTCGTTTATAATACATATATCATCTGACAGGGCCTATTACGTTGCACTGAACGATATCTTTCTTTTTCGTGTAATTCTTATTTTGAAAGCTCTTTTGATTTATATACGGTTGTTTTGCACCGGCGCTCCGAGAGGGAATGCCGTTTCGTTGCGTATTTGCTCACTAAGAAGGAAAAAGAAGGGTTCTCATATTTTTTATGCTACATTCTGGAAGGGAGAAGCAGTATGGACATCGAATTGCTGAAAACCAAAAGCCTCAGCGACCTGCGGGAAATTGCGAAGCTGGCAGGGGTGAAATCGGTCACGACCTATAAAAAATCCGATTTGCTCCAAAAGCTCATCGACATGGCCAATGAGGCAGAGCGGCAGCAGGAGGAGCAGCAGACGGAGAAAGAGACTGCCGCAAAAGAACCGCAAAGCTCCCTGTCATTTCCCAAAGAGGAACCGGAGGAAGAGGAATTCGTCCCGGGCGAATTGTTTGAGGATCATGCCAGCAAGCCGGAAATATACTTCCCGGACGAGGCGATGCGGGATGAGGAGAATTTTGAAGAAGAGGAAAGCGAAGGCCGTTTAACCGGCCGCCGCCGGATCATCGAATATGTTCCCAACAACGACGCTGTCAACGAAATTTTAAATACCGGAGACTGTAAGGATGTGGAGGGCATTCTGGAGGTTCACCAGGATGGCTATGGCTTTTTGCGCCGGGAAAACTATCTGCCGGGGAATAAGGATGTCTATATCTCCATGGCGCAGATTCGCAAATTCAATTTAAAGACCGGCGACAAGGTCAAGGGCAAGACGCGCCCCGCCAAGGAAGGGGAGCGGCTGCTGGCCATGCTCTATATCGAGAGCGTCAACGACGGCCCGGTGGAAGAATGTATCAAGCGGCGCCCCTTTGAGGAACTGACGCCCATCTATCCCGACAAGCGGTTTAAACTGGAGAATATCCGGGCATCCCGGGATTTGTCCATTCGTCTGATCGATCTGATCTCTCCCATCGGCATGGGGCAGCGCGGGCTGATCGTCGCCCCGCCCAAGGCCGGGAAAACCATTATGCTGAAAAAGATCGCCAACAGCATCACCACCAACTATCCGGATGTGGAGCTGCTGGTGCTGCTCATCGATGAACGCCCGGAGGAAGTGACGGATATGCAGCGCTCCATCAAGGGCGAGGTCGTCTATTCCACCTTTGACGAAAAGCCGGATAACCACACCCGCGTGGCCGAAATGGTCATTGAGCGGGCCAAGCGGCTGGTGGAACACGGGCGGGATGTGGTGGTTCTGCTGGACAGCATCACCCGCCTGGCACGGGCCTATAACCTGACGGTTCCCCCCTCGGGGCGGACGCTTTCCGGCGGCCTGGACCCCAGTTCGCTCTATAAGCCCAAGCGGTTTTTCGGTGCGGCGCGGAACATTGAAAACGGCGGCAGCCTGACCATCATCGCTACGGCGCTGGTGGAGACGGGAAGTCGGATGGACGAGATCATCTATGAGGAATTCAAGGGCACGGGTAACATGGAACTGCATCTTGACCGCCGCCTCAGTGAAAAGCGGATTTTCCCGGCCATCGACCTGCCCAAATCCGGCACACGGCGGGAGGAGCTTCTGCTCTCCAATACCGAGCGGGAAGGCATCTGGTCTATCCGCAAGGTGCTTTCTTCGGGAAATACGGCGGAAGTCACCGAACAGCTCATCAGCATGCTGGTGCGCACCCAGAGCAACGAAGAATTCCTGATGCGGCTGAAAGAATGGCTGAATATCTGGGAAAAGGAAGGGTATAAGCTGACGCAAAACCGCTATTAGAAAAAAACACGCAAAAAAGCCTTGCAATTTGCGCGAATTATGATATACTATGAAATGCGACTTTATGGAGAAGGGGTGAATGGTATGAAACCTGATATACATCCAAAATACGGAAAGTGCATCGTGAAGTGTGCCTGCGGCGCAACCTTCGAAACGGGTTCGGTCAAGCCCGAGCTGCGAGTGGATATCTGCTCCAAATGCCATCCGTTTTTTACAGGGAAACAGAAGCTGGTTGATACTGGCGGACGTGTAGACCGTTTCAAGAAGAGATACGGTATTGATTGATTGCAAAAAATCAGACCACTATTGGTCTGTTTTTTTGCATATGGAGAATTATTTAGGAGATCTGATTTGAAAAAGAGTTCCATTGGAGGACAGGGCGTCTTAGACGGCGTGATGATGCGTTCCCCAAAGACGAGCGCCCTGGCCGTCCGGAAGGAATCCGGCGAAATCGTCACAAAAAAATGGGAAAATAAGGTTCGGGAGAAGGGCTTTCTCACCTGGCCGGTGGTTCGCGGCGTAGTCAATTTTGTGGAAATGATGGTAAACGGCATGTCGGTCATCATGGACGCGGCCAAGATGGCGGAAAACGGCGAGGAGGAATACGAGCCCAACAAATTTGAAAAGTATGTCGCCAAAAAAACCGGAAAAAGCGCCATGGATGTGATGATGGGGTTTGCGGTTGTGCTGGCCATTGTGCTGGCAGTGGGCCTGTTCTTTATTCTGCCCACGGTAATCACGAATTGGATCAAGGGCGGCGTGCAGAGTTCCATCCTCATCAACCTCATCGACGGCGGCGTGCGTCTTGCCATTTTTCTCACCTATATGATCCTGGTTTCCCGGATGAAGGATATCAAAACCGTGTTCCGCTATCACGGCGCTGAACATAAAACGGTATCCTGCTATGAACATGACGAAGAACTGACTGTGGAAAATGTCCGCAAATATAAGACGCTGCACCCCCGGTGCGGAACCAGCTACCTTCTGCTGGTGATGATCGTGACGATTCTGGTCTATTCCCTTTTGGGATGGAATGAAAATATCTGGCTGCGTTTCGGGACGCGGATCCTGCTGCTCCCGGTGATTGCCGGGCTGGCCTATGAGCTTTTGAAGTTTGCGGCCAAAGGGGATTCCCTGTTCTTCCGCATCATCCGCTGGCCGGGCATGCAGTTACAGCGCCTGACGACGGCCCAGCCCACAGATGAGCAGATGGAAGTGGCGATTCTGGCCTTTGAAATGGCTTTGGGCGAGAAAAGCGAGCAGGAGATTGAGGAAATGCGGGAACGCTTTGACCACTCGGCAAAAAAGGCTGCGGAGGAATCCGAGCTGCCCGAAGAGACGGCAGAGGAGTTTCCGGCGGCGACTGCGGCCAAATGACGCGGCTGGAATGGATGCGCCGGGCAGGCCGGGCGCTTTGTGATATGGGAATTGAGGATGGCATGCAGGAAGCGTTGCATGCCCTTTCCTGTTTTTTATCCTGCGGAATTTCCGCGCTGTATCTCCGGGGAGACAGCGAAGTTCCGGAGGAAATTGCCGGGCGGATGGAAGACATGATCCGCCGGCGCGGAACCGGAGAACCTCTGGCGTATATCCTGGGAGAACGGTATTTCATGGGCCTGCGTTTTTCCGTCGGCCCGGACGTGCTGATTCCCCGGCAGGAGACGGAGCTGCTGGCGGAAAAGGCCATTGCCTGGTGTAAAGCGCAGGGGCGGCCGGTCCGGGTTCTGGATATGTGCACGGGATCGGGCTGTCTGGCTGTGAGCATTGCGAAGCTGGCGGGGGCGCAGGTGACGGCCTGCGACATATCCCGGAGAGCTTTGGTGGCGGCGGAAAAAAATGCGGAGGAAAACGGCGCGGAGGTGGAGTTTATCGCCTCGGATCTGTTTGCAAAAGTAGAAGGGACGTTTGATCTCATCGTCAGCAACCCGCCCTATGTGAGCCGGGAGGAATACGCGGGACTCATGCGGGAGGTGCGGGAGCACGAGCCGGAAACGGCGCTGCTGGCAGAGGAAAACGGCCTGGCCTTTTACCGCCGTATTGCCCGGGAAGCGGGGGAGTATCTTCGCCGGGGCGGCGGATTGTTTTTGGAAATCGGCGCGCAGCAGGGCGCGGCTGTAAAGGAAATTTTGCGGGGGAACGGCTTTGGGGATATTGCCATTCTTCCGGATTACGCCGGGCGGGACCGGATGGCCCTTTGCCGGCGGGAAATATAAGACGGGTTAAGGTGGAAATATGTTCGATAAGTTAGATGCGATGAAACAGCGGTTTAACGAGCTGACGGAGGAGATTGGAAAGAGCGAGGTGATCGCCAACCAGGAGCTCTGGCAGAAGCTGGTGAAGGAGCATGCGGAATTGCAGGAGATCGTGGAAAAATACGACGCCTATCTGGAAAATGAGAAGCAGGTAGGGGAGCTGCATGAGATGCTTCACGATCCGGAAAACGCGGATATGGCGGAGATGATCGAGGAGGAGCTGGCGGAGCTGCAAAAAAAGCAGCCAAAGCTGGAAGAAGAGCTCAAGCTGCTTCTCATCCCCAAGGACCCCAACGACGATAAAAACGTCATGCTGGAGATCCGGGCCGGGACGGGCGGAGAGGAGGCATCCCTCTTCGGCATGGATCTTTTGCGGATGTATACCCGCTATGCCGAGCGTTCCCGGTATAAGACGGAAATACTGTCCTCCAATTATACCGAGCTGGGGGGCGTGAAGGAGGTCATTATCTCCATTGCGGGCAAGGGGGCCTATTCCAACCTGAAATATGAGAGCGGCGTACACCGGGTGCAGCGGGTTCCGGAGACCGAGTCCGGCGGGCGTATCCATACGTCGGCAGCGACGGTGGCTGTGCTCCCCGAGGCAGAGGATGTGGATATCCAGGTGAACCCGGCGGATCTGCGCATCGACGTATACCGGGCCAGCGGCAATGGCGGCCAGTGTGTCAACACCACGGATTCCGCCGTGCGTATTACCCATATCCCAACGGGCCTGGTGGTCACCTGCCAGGATGAAAAATCCCAGCTCAAGAACAAAGAAAAGTGCATGAAGGTCTTGAAGGCGCGGCTCTATGACATGAAGAAATCCGAGCAGGATAAGGAATATGCCGAGCGGCGCAAGAGCCAGGTAGGCAGCGGGGATCGCAGCGAGCGCATCCGGACATATAATTTCCCGCAGGGGCGGGTAACCGACCACCGGATCGGCCTGACCCTCTATAAGCTGGAGAGCTTTCTGGATGGGGATATGCAGGAGATGATCGACGCCCTGATCTTTGCGGAAAAGGAAAAGAGCCTGCTGGCAGTGGACGAATAAACGTTATATGCAAGATGGAAACCAAAATTTTTGATTTAGCAACGGAATATGAAGCAGGAATGCAGGAGGCTGCCCGGGAAATTTCCAGCGGCGGCCTTGTCGTGTTTCCAACGGAAACCGTCTATGGCATCGGAGCGGACGCCATGAACCCGGCGGCGGTGGCGGAGATTTTCGCCGTCAAGGGCAGGCCGTCGGATAATCCGCTCATCGTGCATATCTGTGAGCCTGGGCAGGCCGGAGAGCTGGCTCGGGAAATTTCCCCCATGGCCCGGCGGGTGATGGAGGCCTTCATGCCGGGGCCGTTTACGGCGGTTTTGAAATGCCGGGACTGCGTTCCGGCTTGTGTGACGGCGGGGTTGGATTCCGTGGGGATCCGCATGCCGGGAGCCGCCCATGCCCGGGAGCTGATCCGCCGCAGCGGAAAGTTTATCGCGGCGCCCAGCGCCAATCTTTCGGGAAAACCCAGCCCGACGCGTGTGCAGCACGTTATCGATGATTTTGCGGGCAAGGTTCCCGTCATATTAAACGGCGGCGAGGCGGCGGTGGGGCTGGAATCCACGGTCTGCGACCTGACGGGGGATATCCCTCTGGTGCTCCGGCCGGGCGGCGTGACGCCGGAGATGATCCGGGACGCGGCCGGGGACGTCCGGGTGGCCCGGGCGGTTTTGGAGGGCCTGCCCGAAGGGGCGAAGGCGGCCTCTCCCGGCATGAAATACAAGCACTATGCGCCCCGGGCCCGTGTGGTGGTCGTGGACGGCGAAAGTGCAAAAGCTATTGCAATTTGCGTAAATTCCATGTATGATAGAGAAGTGAACAAAGGAAAAAATTCCTTGATTTTTTGCACAGACGAGCATCGCCCCCTATATGGCGGGCGGCGGACATATTCCCTGGGCCGGGATCTGGGCGAGGAAGCACACCGGCTGTTTGACGCACTGCGCCAGGCGGATAAGGACCGGACAGACACCATTTTTTTTGAGGCTGTGGAGCCCCGGGGGATGGGGCTGGCAGTGATGAATCGTATTATTCGGGCGGCGGGATTCCAAATCGTGCACGCCGCCGAGGAGGGATAAATTGAAAAATATTTTGCTTGTTTGCACGGGAAACACATGCCGAAGCGCCATGGCGGAGGCGATTTTTGACGATGAGGTAGGGCGAAGTAGCGTCCTCCATGGATTCATCGAGGTGGATTCTGCGGGGACGTTTGCATGCGAGGATGCGGAGCCGACGCCCAACGCCGTGGAGGCGGTGGAGGAAATGGGCCTTTCCATTGAAAAGCACAAGGCGAAGCAGATCGATAAAGAGCTGGCGGACTGGGCAGACCTGATTCTGACCATGGAAGCCGCGCAGGTGGAGCAGATTGAGGCCATGTTCCCGGAGGCCGAGCCCAAGACGCACACACTCAAGGGCTATGCGGCGGGGGAACTGGGTTATCCGGGCCCGGGATACGACGTGAGCGATCCCTATGGCGAGGATTTGGATGTATACCGGGAATGCGCCCGGCAGATTCAACATTACATTCAGCAGATCATTGCAAAATTAGAAAAAGAATTCTCATTCCAATAAAAAAGAATCATTTTATTCCGCTGGCGGGAGCTTTCCCGCAGCGGAGAATCATAGAGGTGACAACATGAAAATTGCAATTGGCGCCGATCATGGCGGCGTGGAACTCAAGGCGGAAGTGGAAAAGTATCTGGAGAGCCAGGGACACGAATACCGCGATTTTGGCGCATTCAGCACCGCGGCGGTGGACTATCCGGATATCGCCGTCCAGGTGGCGGAAGCCGTGAAAAACGGCGAAGCGGACCGGGGGATTTTGATTTGCGGGACGGGTATCGGCATGTCTATCACGGCGAATAAGGTTCCGGGAATCCGCTGCGCGCTCCTGAGCGACGTTTACAGCGCCAAATGCACCCGGGACCACAATGACGCCAATGTGATGGCCATGGGCGCACGGGTGATTGGGCCGGGACTGGCTCTGGAGATAGTGGACGCGTATCTAAACAAGGATTTTTCCAACGGGGAGCGCCACGTCAATCGGCTGAAAAAAATCGCAGAAATTGAGAAAAAATATAATAAATAAGGCGGGGTACAAAAGATGAGCAAAGTCAAAGTAATCGATCACCCAATGGTGCAGCACAAACTTTCCCTGATGCGGGAAAAATCCACGGGGACCAAGGATTTCCGGGAGCTTCTGGATGAAATCGCCATGCTGATGGCTTATGAGGTCACTCGGGATCTGCCTTTAAAAGAAGTCGAGATTGAAACTCCGATCTGCAAGACAATGACCAAGGTCATCACGGGCAAGACGCTGGCGGTGGTTCCGATTCTCCGGGCAGGGCTGGGAATGGTAAACGGCATGCTTCGGCTGATCCCGGCGGCGAAAACCGGGCATATCGGCCTCTATCGGGATCCCGAGACGCTGCAGCCTGTGGAATATTACTGCAAGCTGCCGGCGGATGTGGAGCTTCGCGAGCTGATCGTTGTGGACCCCATGCTGGCGACCGGCGGAAGTGCGTCGGATGCGATCACTCTCATCAAGAAGCATGGCGGCCGCCATATCAAGCTCATGTGTTTAATCGCGGCGCCCGAGGGCATCGAGGCTGTGCAGAAGGCGCATCCGGATGTGGATATTTATGTGGCGGCAATCGATGAAAAGCTCAACGAGCATGGATATATCGTGCCCGGGCTCGGCGACGCCGGGGACCGGATTTTCGGCACGAAATAGGCAGGAGGATATATGGCCGCAGAATTTGTTGAAGAGATCAAAAAGGCCGAAGCCGAGGCGGATGCCATAATCAAAGAGAGCCAGGCCCAGGCCGGCGAAACCGTGAAAGCGGCGGAGGCGGAAAGGGAAACGCGCCTGGCCCAGGCGGTTTTGCAGGCCTGCAGGGCGGCAGAGGATCTGCTGGCTGCGGCAGCGGCAAAGGCGGATGCGGACGCAGCGGCACGGCTCGCTGAAAATGGAAAGGCATGCGCCGCAATGCAGGAAAAAGCTCTGGAGAAAAAATCCAGAGCTATTGCCTATATATGCGAAAATATCGTGAAATAACGGGAAATATGCCAAAATAAAGCCGCTTTTGGCGGCGAAACAGGATAAAGATATGGCAATAGTAGACGTAAAAAAAATAACGGCAATCGTCCTGAAGCGGGATACCCGGAAGGTGCTGCGCAAGATGCAGGGCATGGGAGTTTTGGAGATCAAAACGGCCCAGCCGGAGGAAGAGGGAGATTTTCGCCGCCAGGAGAACCAGACGGCCATCCTTCGCATCCAGAACGCCCTTAATGAAGTGCGGACGGCGCTCAGCGTGATCACGCGGTATGACCATTCCAAAAAATCCTTCCTGACGCCCAAGCCGGCAGTGACTGTGCGGGAGCTGAACGCCATGGGCGAAAAGCAGGAGGAGATCCAGGCTGCCATTGATGCGGCGACGGCCATCAGCGCGAAGATGAACGAAATTCGCCAGAGGTCTTCCCGGATCCATAATATTATGGCGCAGTTGGAGCCGTTTTCCAGCCTGGATATTCCCGTGGAGGAGATCCGGCCGACGGCTCATGCGCGGTTTTTCTGCGGATATATCCCCCAAGAATCCCTGGATGAGGCGCAGAAGCTCGCAGAGGCATATGAAGGCCTGTTCGTCATGCAGGAAATGGAGGGAGGAAGCGATTTTGTGCCCCTGTTTGCTGCGGCGCATGCGAGCGTGGCCGAGGATGTGCGCAGCCAGCTCAAGGAGCTTTCTTTCTCGGATATGAAGTTTGACGGGTTCCGGGGAACGGTGGCTGAACGCATCGGGACGCTCCGGAAGGAGCTGGAGGGCCTCCAAAGGGAGCGGCTGGAACAGGAAAAACTGGCCGAAAAGGCGGCAGGAAGCCGCGACCTGCTCCTGGCCTATGAGGATTATCTCAATAACCAGTTGGAAAGCGAGGAAGCTTATGCCCGGCTGGGGGCTACCGAGCGGGTCAACATCATCGAAGGGTATATCCGGCATTATGACGAGGAGGCTTTGAAAAAGGGTCTTTCCCAAGTGACCGAGGACTTTTATCTGAGGGTGGAAACGCCGGCGGAGGACGACGCAGATGCGCCGACGGTGATTGAGAATAAAAAGCTGCTGCGGCCCTTTGAGGCGGTTACCGACATGTATTCCACGCCGGCCCGGACGGGAATCGATCCGGTCTATGTGCTGGCGCCCTTCTATTTCATTTTCTTTGGCATGATGCTCTCGGATGCCGCTTATGGCATTCTGCTCTCTATTGGGGCGCTCATTGTGCTCAAGGTCAAAAAGCCCACGGGTATGTTCCGGCAGGTAACCGGCGTGCTCGCGATCTGCGGCGTATCGACCCTCATTTGGGGAGCGTTGTTTGGAAGCTGGTTTGGCCTGGAGGGGATTCAGCCCATTCTGTTCAGCCCATTAAGTGCGCCGCTGCCCATGCTGATTCTCTGCATTTCCATCGGATATCTGCATATTCTGACGGCGCTGGGAACGGGTTTTTATATGCTGGCCCGGGACGGCAAGATATGGGATGCGATCTTTGACAAAGGCTTTTGGATCATCACGTTGCTGGCAGTTCCGGCGCTTCTGCTCGACGGCACGGCGGGGCTTATATGCGCCTGCGTAGGGCTGGGAGGATTGATCCTCACCCAGGGCCGGGCGAAAAAGGGCATCGTCAAAAAGCTGATCGGCGGGCTGGCCAGTGTATATGATATCACCGGCTACCTCTCGGATCTGCTGTCCTACAGCCGTATTTTCGGCATGGCGCTGGCGACGGCTGTCATCGCCATGGTATTCAACCGCATCTGCGGCATGCTGGCGGGCAATGTGATCGGCTTTATCTTCGCCGCCGCCATTTTCGCCGTGGGGCATGTGTTCAATATCGGCATCAACTCTCTGGGGGCCTATGTGCATTCCAGCCGCCTGCAATATATTGAATCTTTCAACAAGTTCTTTGAAGGCGGCGGCCGGGCGTTTCGTCCCCTGGCATACCGGACAAAAAATTTCCGATTTGAAGAAAATGACAAAGCGATGTCATTGCAAGATAAATAAAAAAGCATTTCAGGCAAAAGTTTTAGGAGGACAATGGATATGGAATTCGGTTTAGGACATGTGTTGGCTCTGGCTGGCGCTGCATTGGCGGCCCTGTTGGCGGGTATTGGCTCGGCGAGAGGCGTGGGAATGGCCGGCGAGGCATCCGCGGGACTGGTGGCAGAGGATCCCAACAAATTCGGTTCGGCTCTGGTGCTTCAGCTGCTCCCCGGCACGCAGGGAATCTATGGCCTGCTGGTTGGGTTTGTTATCTTGCTGCAGATCGGCCTTTTGAGCGGCGGCGTCAAAGATGTCAGCGTATATCAGGGCCTTATGCTGCTGCTGGGCGCTCTGCCCACGGCGTTTGTCGGCTATTTCTCGGCAATCATGCAGGCGAAAACAGCCGTTGCGGGCATCGGCCTTCTGGCAAAGCGGCCGGAGGAAGCCGGTAAAGCAATCACGATGGCGATCATGGTGGAGACCTATGCCGTATTCGCGCTGCTGATCTCCATGCTGGTCATCCTGCTGCTCCCCATCGGCTGATAAAGGAGAAAAAACTGTGTCTGGAATTGAAAAGATAACAGAGAGAATCCTCGCGGACGCCCGGGAACAGGCGGAAGCCAACCGGGCGGAAGCCGCCGGGAAGGCGAAGGAGATCCTGGCCGCCGGAGACGCGCTGGCGGAGAAAAAGCGCCAGGCAATTTTGGACCAGGCTAAGGCAGAGGAAATCGAGCTTCATAAACGCCGGCAGGCGGTCTGCGATTTGGAGATGCGCAAGGATACGCTCCAGGCAAAGCGCGAGGTGATGGATGCGGTGTTCCGGGAGGCAGGGGAGGCCCTGGCGGAAATTTCCGGCCCGGAATATGAGACGCTGCTGGAAAAGCTGCTCATCGAATGCGCGGCTGTGGGCAGCGGGAAGGTTGCCATTGCCAAGAAGGACCAGACCTTTTTTAAACCCGCGTTTGTGAAAAAGGCGGAAAAGGCCCTGGAAGAACGCGGCATCAAGCGCAGGATCGAGATCGACCGGGCGGATGAGGCCATTGAAAACGGGTTTATCTACTATGCGGACGGCATGGAAATCAACTGTACCTTTGCCGCCGTTTTGGCCCAGGAGCGGGAACGCCTGGAAACGGGCGTATATTCCATCCTTTTTGCCTGAAACAAAGCGGAGGCGCCCCAAAAGCGGGCTTTAGAAGGACGGTAAGGGAGAAGTTATGCCACAGCCAAGTTATCCTTTTGCGAACATACGAATCAAGGTGCGGGAAAAATCCCTTTTATCAAGAGAAAAGATACTGCGCCTGGCGGGCGCGGCCACTGCGCAGGAGGCCATGGGCCTGCTGGCAGATTATGGCTATCCGGGAGCCGAGGACACCAAGCCCAGCTCCTTTGAAAAGTGCATTTCCGCCGAGCTGCGCAATGTCTATAGCTTTATCTGGGAGATCACCCCGGAGCCCGAGGTGACCAATCTGTTTTTTCTGCAGCTGGATTACCATAATCTGAAGGCTATTTTGAAGAGCGACGCGCTGGGCGTGGGCGCGGCGCAGAATATGCTTGTGAACAACGGCACCATCGACCCCACGGCCATGTTTGAGGCGGTCAAGGAAAAGCGGTATGACTTTTTCCCGCCCGAGATGGAGGCGGCGCTTACGGAGATCGACCGGCGCTTTGCCGTGAAAGTGGATGTTTCCCTCATCGGGCTTTTGCTGGACGGCGCCTATGCCCGGCAGATCGAGCGGGAGCTGAAGGATGTGAAGGAAGAATTCGTGCACCGCTATTTCCGCGCGCTGTTTGACTTTATCAATGTCAGCGCTCTGATCCGCTTAAAACGGCTGGATGCGGGAAGGGAGCTTATGGAGCGGACGCTTCTTCCCGGGGGGGATTTATCCTTTGATTATCTCAGGGAGGCTTATGAGCTTTCCATGGAGGAGATGCTCAACCTCCTGGAAAAAAGCGCCTATCAGAAGGAGATGACGCCGGGGCTGGAGCATTTCCGCCAAACGGGCAGCTTTGCGGTTCTGATTAAGGCGCGCAACGATTATCTGATCCGGCTCTGCCTCACATACCGCAAGGATATGTTCTCCATCGCCCCTGTGTTATGCTATCTGGTGGGCAAGATGCGGGAGACGCAGGCCGTGCGCATGGCCATGCTCGCCAAACTCAACAACATAAGCGGCCGGGAGATCGCGGAAATTCTTCCGGAGACCATCGAATAGGCCGGGCGAAAGGAAGAGCGATATGAAGATAGGTGTAATTGGAGACCGGCAGAGCGTGCAGGGGTTTGCGGCCCTGTCTATCGACGTGTATCCCGCGACATCCGAGCGGAATATCAAGCGGCTGATCAACACGCTGGCAAAAGACCGGTATGCCATTATTTTTATCACGGAGCAGGCGGCAAGCCTGGTTCCCGAGACCATTGAGAAATACAATACATCGCCGTTTCCAGCCATCATTCCCATTCCCGGCAACCAGGGGAGCATGGGCGTCGGGCAGGAAACCATCCGCAGGAATGTGGAAAAGGCGATTGGAACCAATATATTCTTTGACGAATGATGCGGTTTTACGAAATAGTTTAGTTGATGAAGGCAGGTATACACATGGAGGGAAAAATTGTTAAAGTTTCCGGTCCTTTGATCGTTGCGGAGGGCATGGGAGACGCAGAGATGTTCGACGTGGTCCGCGTTTCCGAACATAAACTCATCGGGGAAATCATCGAGCTTCGGGGGGATAAGGCGTCCATCCAGGTTTATGAAGAAACCTCGGGCATCGGCCCGGGCGGCCCGGTATATTCCACGGGCAGCCCGCTTTCCGTGGAGCTGGGGCCGGGGCTGATTGAGGCCATCTTTGATGGGATTCAGCGGCCGCTGGACAAGATCTATGCCCTGGGCACGTCCCGGATTGAGCGGGGTGTGGAGGTGGCGGCTCTCGACCGGGAGAAGGTCTGGGAATTTCTTCCCATCGCCAAGGCGGGCGACAAGGTGGCGGCCGGGGATTTCCTCGGATATGTCCAGGAGACTGCGCTGGTCAAACACTATATCATGGTTCCAAACAAGCTGGAAGGAACGGTGGAATGGGTATATGAAGGCCCTGCCAGGGTGACGGACGTGGTTGCCAAGGTGCGGGATGCGGCGGGCGAGATCCACGAGATCACCATGCTGCAAAAATGGCCGGTGCGCCGGGGACGCCCCTATAAGCAGAAGCTGGCGCCCACCGAACCCATGATTACCGGCCAGCGGATCATCGATACCTTCTTCCCCGTGGCCAAAGGCGGCGTGGCCGCCATTCCCGGGCCCTTTGGAAGCGGGAAAACCGTGGTGCAGCACCAGCTGGCAAAATGGGCGGACGCGGAAATTATCGTATATATCGGCTGCGGCGAGCGCGGCAACGAGATGACGGACGTTCTGATGGAATTCCCGGAGCTGAAGGACCCCCGTTCGGGTGAACCGCTGATGAAGCGGACGGTCCTCATCGCCAACACCTCGGATATGCCGGTGGCGGCGCGGGAAGCATCCATTTATACAGGCATTACCATTGCGGAGTATTTCCGCGATATGGGATACAGAGTCGCCATCATGGCGGATTCCACCTCCCGCTGGGCGGAGGCGCTGCGGGAAATGTCCGGGCGGCTGGAAGAGATGCCCGGCGAAGAAGGCTATCCGGCCTATCTGTCCTCCCGGCTGGCCGAGTTCTATGAACGGGCGGGCCTGGTGGTCTGCCATGGCGGCGAGGGACGGACGGGCTGCGTCACGGCCATCGGCGCGGTTTCTCCTCCGGGCGGCGATATCTCCGAGCCGGTTTCCCAGGCGACGCTGCGCATCGTCAAGGTGTTCTGGGGCCTCTCGGCGCCGCTGGCCTACCGCCGGCACTTCCCGGCCATCGATTGGCTGACCTCCTATTCCCTCTATGTGGATCAGCTGACCGACTGGTATAATAAGAATGTGGATCCCGATTGGAAGAATCTCCGGCAGGCGGCTATGCAGCTTTTGCAGGAGGAATCCGAGCTGGAAGAGGTCGTCCGGCTGGTGGGCATTGATGCCCTTTCCCTGAAAGACCGCCTGAAGATGGAGGCGGCCCGCTCCCTGCGGGAGGACTATTTGCAGCAAAACGCCTTCCATGAGACCGATACCTATGCTTCGGGCAAGAAGCAGGTGGGCATGCTCAAGCTGGTGCTGGAGTTCTATCGCAAGGCTTCGGCGGCGCTGGAGCAGGGCGCAGATTTTTCGGATATCGCCAAGCTGCCCGTTCGGGAGGCCATTGGCCGCGCGAAATACGTCGAGGAAAAGGATGTGGAGGCGCGGTATCAGGAAATTTCCCGGCAGCTGGATGCAGAGCTGGAAAAGCTGCTGGCGTAAGGAGGGGCGATCATGCTGAAAGAATACCGTACAATAAAAGAGGTTGTCGGCCCGCTGATGCTGGTGGAAGGCGTGAGCGGCGTAACATATAACGAGCTGGTGGAAATCGAGCAGGAGAACGGCGAGACACGCCGGGGCAAGGTGCTGGAGATCAACGGCGACAAGGCGCTGGTGCAGCTGTTTGAAGGCTCCCAGGGGCTCAAAATCAGCACCAGCAAGGCAAAATTCCTGGGCCATGGCATTGAGCTGGCGGTTTCCTATGACATGCTGGGCCGCGTGTTTGACGGCATGGGCAATCCCATCGACGATGGCCCGGCCATCATCCCGGAAAAACGGGTAGACATCAACGGTTCGCCGCTGAACCCGGCAGCCCGGGACTATCCGTCGGAATTCATTCAGACGGGCATTTCCGCCATTGATGGCCTGAACACGCTGGTTCGGGGGCAGAAGCTCCCGGTGTTCTCGGGCTCCGGCCTGCCCCACGCCCAGCTGGCGGCGCAGATCGCCCGCCAGGCCAAGGTGCTGGGGACGGATTCCAAATTCGCCGTGGTGTTTGCCGCCGTGGGCATCACCTTTGAAGAGGCGGACTACTTTATTTCGGATTTTAAGCGCACGGGCGCTATCGACCGCACCGTGCTGTTTATCAACCTGGCCAACGACCCGGCGGTTGAGCGTATTGCAACGCCCCGCATGGCGTTGTCGGCGGCGGAATATCTGGCCTATGAGAAGGGGCTGCATGTCCTTGTCATCATCACCGACCTGACCAACTATGCCGAGGCGCTGCGGGAGGTTTCCGCGGCCCGCAAGGAGGTTCCGGGCCGCCGGGGCTATCCGGGTTATCTGTATACCGACTTGGCTTCCATGTATGAAAGAGCCGGGCGGATTAAGGGAGCCGAAGGCTCCATCACCCAGATCCCGATTTTGACCATGCCCGAGGACGACAAGACGCATCCCATCCCGGACCTGACGGGATATATCACCGAGGGGCAGATCATCCTCTCCCGCGACCTGTATCGCAAGGGCGTGACGCCGCCCATCGATGTATTGCCCTCCCTGTCCCGTCTGAAAGATAAGGGCATCGGCAAGGGCAAGACCCGCGAGGATCACGCGGACACCATGAACCAGCTGTTTGCGGCCTATGCCCGGGGCAAGGAAGCAAAAGAACTTTCGCAGATTTTGGGCGACGCGGCGCTGTCGGATACGGATAAGCTCTATGCCAAATTTGCCGACGAGTTTGAGGATCGCTATGTGTCCCAGGGTTATACCACCAACCGCTCCATCGAGGAGACGCTCAACATCGGCTGGGAGCTGCTTTCCATTCTGCCCAAATCTGAACTGAAGCGCATCCGCGACGAATATCTGGAAAAATATCTGCCGGAAAAGCAGGAAGAAGCTGAGGAGTAAGCCATGGCTGTTTTACGGGTTAACCCGACCCGCATGGAGCTGACCCGCTTAAAAAAGCGGCTGGCGGTTGCGGTTCGGGGACACAAATTGTTGAAGGATAAGCGCGACGAGATGGTGCGGCGCTTTATGGAGCTGATTAAGGGGAACAAGCGGCTTCGGGAGAGCGTGGAAGCCGAACTGGGCGTGGCTCTGCGGAGTTTCCTGGGCGCCAGCCTTACCATGTCGCCGGAAGATATGGAGGTGGCGCTGCTCTATCCGTCCAAAAGGTTCAAGGTGCATGTGGCCAAGAACAACATCATGAGCGTGGATGTGCCGAAGATTGAATATGAGGAGCTGGAGAGCAACCACAGCACCTATCCCTATGGCATGATTAACACGACAGGGGAGATGGATGTGGCAGTAGACCGCCTGGCGGAGGCGTTGCCGGGGCTGATTCGTCTGGCAGAGCTGGAAAAGACCTGCAATATGCTGGCGGATGAAATTGAAAAGACGCGCCGGCGGGTGAATGCGCTGGAATATGTAATGATTCCGCAGCTGGAGGAAACCATCCGATATATTACCATGAAGCTGGATGAGAATGAGCGCGGAAACCTGACGCGGCTCATGAAGATGAAAGAGCTTATGAAGCAGGCGGAAGGCTGAATGGAAGCAATGCCCGGAGGAGCCGGGCATATGGAGTGAATGGATAGATGGCCGCCTATGGAGCGAAAAAGAACTTGACAAGCGAGCAGAAGCGGGCGACAATTAGGCAAGCAGGTAACCTCTGTCCATTTTTATGAAAAATCAATAGGCACGATAGCCTACGGTCCATGGGAAAATTCTGTCCCTTGGGCTGTAGGCTTTTTTTGATATCTTAGGATATCTTTAAAGAAACGACCAGAAAGGAGAAAGAAAATGAAAAAGGAAAAGTGGCTATGAGGCCTTTGCGCCTGTGTTATGGCGTGTGTGGCGCTCCCCATGGCGGCGTCAGCAGCGGATGAAATCGGCTATAATGAGGCGACCGCATCCGGAAGAACCTATAATGGAACGAATGTCGTCGCTATAACGGATTTCGTGTTTGCCGGGGTTTTTGTGGGAGACGAAGTATCCGCGGATGGAGATGGAATTCTTTCCTCCCCCAATGCAGGAACGTATACCCAGGTAGATGCGACGCATCTTATTTTGAAGGGAAAAGACAAAGACTGGTATTCGGCGGACTATGATATGGTAATAAAGAATGTGCCGCTGGCACAGCCGGTTGTCATCAGCGAAGCTGAACCGGCAATCGAGATAAAAGCCGATGACGTGGTCTATCGCGGCAGTGAATTTACGGTCACAGCTGAGATTACCAATAATTTTGATTATAACGATGGTCTGCCGCTGGCCGAAGAAATTTCCATGACAGTGGAAAATGCCCGGCTGAAAGAAGGGAGCTCTGTAATCAAAGAAGGCAATCAATACAGCGCCGTTTTTGTTGCCGCTGACGATATGACGGCAGAGACCATGACAGTTTCAGTGAATGTATTGGATGCGGCAGCAAATTACAGCCCGCTGGCGGCGCCTGTGCAGAAGACCATCGGTCTGAAAAGCGACGCCAACTATGCGATAGTGGATGCTGCGATTCAGAAGGCGAACGGACTCAACCGGGAAAATTACAAGGATTTTTCCAAGGTGGATGCGGCTATTGCCGCCGTTGTGCGTGACAAAGATTTTCCCCAGAAAAAGGTAGACGCAATGGCGCAGGCAATCGAGGACGCCATCGCCGCACTGGAATATAAGGATGCGGATTATACGGCAGTAGATGCCGCGATCCAGAAAGCGGAGGGATTGAAGAAGGAGGATTATAAGGACTTTTCCGGGGTAGACGCTGCGGTGAATGCGGTGGTGCGCGGAAAGAACATAACGCAGCAGACAGAAGTTGACGCGATGGCGCAGGCTATCGAGGATGCGATTGCTGCGCTGGAAACAAAGCCCGCGGATACGGAAACGGATGTACCAAAGACGGGAGAGGAAACGGGCATGCTGCCCTATATTCTTCTGGCAGGCATATCCGGAGCGGCTGTTGCCGTCCTGGCGCGTGGGAGAAAAAGCAAACCTTCTGTCTGAGAAAAAAGCAGAATGGAAAAATCCCCTGGGGATATTTTTCCCGGGGGATTTATTTGAAAAATGCCAGAACTATCGGGAATTCTGCCGTTGAAAAAATAGAGCGGGACGCCGCCGGATCCCGGAGCCATATTCGGTAGGAAAGGACGCCTGACAAAGCCGCGGGGAGCCCTGAGAAAAATGAGGCTGCAAAAAGGCTATACCTCATGCTTGTATCTCCAAAAACCGTTCTATTTGCAGGTTTCCGGCACGCATTTTGCAAAACGGATTGACGAATGGAGAGAAACTTGCTATGATAGGAAAGGTGTGTGGAAAATTCCGCAGCACGAAAAAATTGTAGGAGTGAAAGAGAATGCCAGGGTTAGTTGTTTTCGGTTCGCAATGGGGCGACGAAGGAAAAGGCAGATTTGTGGATTATCTTGCCGGCCAAGCGGATATGGTCATCCGGTATCAGGGGGGCAATAACGCAGGGCACACGGTATATGCAAATGGCCAGGAATTCAAGCTGCGCACGATTCCATCGGGAATTATTTCCGAGGGAAAGCCCTGCGTCATTGGAAATGGCGTGGTCATCGACCCGGCATCCCTTTTGAAGGAAATAGAATATGTGGAAGCCAAAGGCGTTTCGGCGGCGAACCTGCATATCAGCGACCGGGCGCATGTGATCATGCCCTATCACAAGGTGTTGGATGCGCTTTCTGAGGCGCGCCTGGGCGACGCGAAGATCGGAACCACGGGCAACGGCATCGGGCCATGTTATGCGGACAAAACCTCCCGCTGCGGTTTCCGGATGTGCGACCTGCTGGAAGAGGACCGCTTTTCCAAAAAGCTGAAGGTGGTTCTGGAAGGAAAGAATGAGCTGATTACCAAAATCTATGGCGGGAAGCCTCTTTCCTATGATGAAATTTTAAACGACTATTTGGAATATGGCCGGAAACTGAAGGATCGGATTGAGGATACCTCTCTGCTCATCTATGACTATGTGAAGCAGAACAAGAAAATTCTTTTTGAAGGAGCGCAGGGTATGCTCCTGGATCTGGACTATGGAACGTATCCGTTTGTCACATCTTCGCACCCGACGGCGGGCGGTGTCGCCTGCGGCGTGGGCGTGGGGCCACAGGTGGTCACGGATGTGCTGGGCGTCGTCAAGTCCTATACGACCCGTGTGGGAGAAGGCCCTTTTGTTACCGAGCTGTTTGATGAAACCGGCGATGCGATCCGCAACAAGGGCCATGAATTTGGAACGGTAACCGGGCGCCCGCGGCGGTGCGGCTGGCTGGATCTGGTAATCCTGCGGTTTGCCGTCCGGGTTTCGGGGATCACGGCCTTTGCCCTTTCCCGGATGGACACGCTGGGCGGATTTGACACGGTCAAGGTCTGCGTGGGATATGAATACGAAGGAAAAATGGTGGATAACTATCCGGCGTCTCTGGAAATGCTTTCCAAGATGAAGCCGGTCTATAAGGAAATGCAGGGATGGCGGGACGATATCTCTGAAATCCGCAACTTTGAGGATCTTCCCCAGGGGGCGCAGGAATACGTCAAGCTCATTGAGGAAGAGACGGGCGTTCCGGTGGCCATGATCGGCGTTGGACCGGGACGGGAACAGTGTGTGATGCGCAAAACTATGTTTTGAGCCAATAGAATTGCTGAAAAGGGCGGGGTTTCCCGCTCTTTTCCCTTCCATGAGGGAATGTATATAAAAAAATGATTTGCTTTCCGGAGGAAAAAATTAAGAGTTGCTAAAAAGGTGAAAATAGGATATAATAACCACGACTGAACGGAAGGATATTTGTATGGATTATAAGTTTGTCGTACTAGGCGGGGAGTTAGCGGTGCCCTGTACTCGCAATCCGCTATAGCGAGGCTGAATTCCCGCACGAGGTTTTGCATATATTTGTGTACGGTGTTTATATGCGGCGTTGAGGAATGGATCCTGTGCAATATAAAGCTATGAACCCTGTCAGGTCCTGACGGAAGCAGCAGTAAGTAGTCATTTATGTGTGCCGCAGGAAGGTCTGTTTTGAGCTGTAGATAGAAGTGCCTGTAAATATGGCGAATCGAATGCGGGTGTACGGCATTTTTTATTGGACCGCCAAGGGGCGGGGAAAGGTCTTATGGAGTCGGTATGAAAAAGACAAGGAAAAAAAGTCTGAAGCTGCTCTGGCAGCTGGTTTACATTGTTGGAACTTTTTTAATCATTTATTTCCTGGGTTTTTCCGATCCCAATTTTGTGAGCATTGGGCAGCATCTGAATGAATTTAATACGAACTGGTTGTTGCTTTGCGGCCTTTGCGTGCTGGGGTTCTGGCTGGTGCAGGGTGTGGTTCTGCAATATCTGACCCATACGATGCACTGCAAAGTGTCTTTCTGGAAGAATTTGAAGGTCACGCTGATCGGCGAATATTATAGTGCGATCACGCCGTTTTCTACAGGCGGACAGCCCATGCAGATGGGATATTATAAGCGCTATGGCGTGAATTTTGCGAAGTCTACCTGTATTCTGGCCGTCCGGTTTATCGGCTATGTGCTCTCCATGTGCATTTTCTATGTCGTAACCATGATCGTCCGGGGGCAGATGATCTATGAGAGCTATAACGCGCTGTTCTGGCTGACGACGCTGGGGTTTGTCATCAATTTTGCCACGGTGCTGTTCCTGCTTTTCATCTTGATCAACCGAAAGCTGGTGCTGCGGATTGGGATGTTTGTCATCCGTGTGCTTACGAAAATCTCCTTCTTTAAGAAAAAGAAGGATCGGATGACCGAGAAGTTCACAAAAGGGGTCGATGAATTCGCTACTGCCGGAGAATTTATCCGGAAGCAGCCCAGCCGATCGGTCATTGTATTGCTGCTTTCGGTGCTTTCGATTCTGAGCCTGTATTCCATCACCTATTGCATTTACCGGGGTGTGGGGCTGCAGGGCGCCGGCTATATCGATTTATTCACCATGCAGATTTTCCTCTATCTGGCGGTCGCATTTTTCCCGACGCCGGGGGCGATCGGCGCCAGCGAGGGCGGATTTTATCTGTTCTTTGCGCTGTATTTCCCCGAGAACCTGCTCTATTTTGCCATGATGATCTGGCGGCTGTTCACCTATTATTCCAATCTGATCGTGGGTGCGATTCTGATTATCTGGGACGAAGTGTATTATATGATCCGCGGCAAAAAAAGGGGAAAGGAAACACTACCCCCGGAGGCAGAGGGCCAGGGATAAGAAACAATTGCTTTAAAGGCGGTGCTTTTCGGCATCGTCTTTTTTATTTAAAACCGGCGGGGATATAAAAAGCCATATTGCGGATGGGAAAGATGGCTGCGGATTTCTGCGGCGCGGAATTAATCTCGAAAAGAAAAAGAGAGCGGATAAAAAACAGACGCCTGGAAATACACGAAAAATATGCAAATGCGGGGCCGGGCGCCATAGGGGATATTCTTATTTTAAAAATCAAAAAATAAATTTTATTTTAATCTTTCTTTAATTTGGGGTGGGTATACTTCAGATATAGCCGGAAACAAAAAGTATGATGGGCTATAGAAAGAAGGGAGCAGATATGAAACTTGATTTTCTGAAAAAATTAAATACCAAAGCAGTTGTGCTGATTGTAGTGGCCGCGGTTTTGGTGATCGGCGGTGGGACAGCGCTGGCACTTTCCTCCGGGCAAAAAAGCGGGGAAATCAGCGAACAGGAGGCGAAAACAGCCGCCTTCGCCCATGCAGGGGTTTCGGAAAGCGACATAGTTGCGCTGAAGGTGAGCAAAGGTACCGAGGACGGCTCTCCGGTTTATGAGATCGCGTTTAAGACGGCGGATAAGAGTTATGACTATGATGTGGCAAGAAACTCGGGAGAGATCCTGAATTCCTCCTTTGATGCAGTGACTTCGGGAATCGCTGGAACGGATCCGGCGAACACGAGCGACGATTTGGCGGAAAACACTCCCGCCCCGTCTCCCGAGACAACCCAGACGCCGGCAACGTCGCCGCAGGCCAGTCAATCCGCCAGCACTTCGGCCATTACCAAAGATAAGGCAAAAAGCATCGCATTGGAGGATGCCGGTGTGAAGGAAGCTGATACGGAATTCCTCTGGGTGAAAGAAGACTATGACGACGGACGCGCTATCTATGAAGTGGAATTTTATGCCAAGGGAAAAGAATACGACTATGATATTGAAAAATCCACGGGGAAAATTCTCAGTTCGGATTTTGACATCGAAAACTATACGCCCGGGAATGGAAACAGCGGGAATGCCAATGGCACAAGCGGGGAGATTCTTTCCCTGGATAAGGCGCGCAGCCTGGCGCTGGCAAGAGTGCCCGGAGCGACGGAACAGGATATCCGCATTCAGCTCGACCGCGACGACGGCCGCCAGGTTTATGAGGGAGAAATTTACTATAATCGGATGGAATATGAATTTGAAATGGATGCGGCCACCGGGAATTTTATCGAATGGAGCGCAGAGAACTGGGATTGATATAAATTCAAAGACTGCATAAAAGAAAATCCGCAGCGCAATCTGCTGCGGATTTTCCATATACAGAATGTGGAAACAGCTGCCTGGGATATGATATACTGATAAAAAGGCGGGAAAGCAAATGAGGATACTAATTGCAGAAGATGAAAGGGATCTAAACCGACTGATTAAAAAGCGGTTGAAAGAGAATGGATACAGCGTGGACGCCTGTTTTGACGGCGAAGAGGTGCTGGATTATTTGCAGTGTGCGGAATACGACGCGCTCATTTTAGACATTATGATGCCAAAAAAGGACGGCATTGCAGTCTTGCGGGAGCTTAGGGAGCGGGAAAATGCGATTCCGGTGCTTTTGCTGACAGCAAAGGACAGTATCGAGGACCGAGTGACCGGACTGGACGCCGGAGCAGACGATTATTTGGTCAAGCCCTTTGCCTTTGAAGAACTGCTGGCACGGCTCCGCGTCCTGCTCAGAAAGCCGGTTACGCAGAAGAGCAGCGTGTTGCGCGTGGCGGATCTGTCGCTCCATATGGATACGCGCCAGGTTTTCCGCGGCGACAAAGAAATCCGGCTTTCCTCCAAGGAATATGCCCTCCTGCACTATATGATGCAGAATGCCGGCGTTGTTTTAAGCCGGGATAAGCTGGAGCAGCACGTTTGGGACTATGATTTTTCCGGCGGCTCTAATGTGATCGATGTATATATCCGCTATCTGCGAAAAAAAGTGGACGAGGGATATGAGAACAAGCTCATCCACACCGTCCGGGGGCATGGCTATATATTGAGGGAAGATGCCAAATGAAAAAGCTATCGCTCAAGGCCCGGCTGGTTCTGCTGCATACGGGAGTGATGATTCTGGTCGTGTGCGTCGTGCTGGCGTTGCTGTTTTCCATCAGCTCCCATGAGATCCTGTCCAATGTAGAGAGCGCTTTGGAGGAGCGGACGGCGGACGCTTTTCATGATATTGACTATGAGGACGGGCGCCTGAAGTTTGATTCAGATCTGATGGATCTGGAGGACGGGGTCTATCTTTCCGTCTATGATAAGGACAGCCAGGAGCTGCTCTATGGGCGAATTCCCTATGGATTTGTCTATGACCTTCCCTTTAAGGAGGGAGATGTGCGGACGATTGCGGCCGGGGAAAAGGAATACTACGTCCTGGACATGGAGATTTTGATGCAAAACGATCAAACCGTCGTAGTCCGGGGGATTGTTTCTATCAGCGACGCCGAGCAGGATTTCCGGTTTACGCTGCATATCGCCCTGATTCTGTTTCCGCTGTTGATTTTTCTCACTGCGGTCTGCGGATATTTGATGAGCCGCCGGGCCCTTTATCCTGTGTCTAAAATCACAAAAACCGTGCAGAGGATTCAAAAGGAGAAGGATCTATCCAAACGGATTCAACTGGGCGAAGGGAGCGATGAGATCTATACGCTTGCCCAGACCTTTGATGATCTGTTAGAGGCTGTCGACACGGGAATGAAACGCGAGAAGCAGTTTACCAGCGACGTTGCGCATGAGCTGCGAACGCCCACCAGCGTGGTGCTCATGCAATGCGAGGAGCTGTTGCAGGGGAACCACCTGGATGAGGAGGGCCGCCGGGAAGTAGAAGTGATCCATCGAAAGATTTCCTCCATGTCGGATATGATTTCCCAGCTGCTGCTGCTCTCCCGGGCGGATCAGGGCCGGGAAAAGCTGGATCTGGAACGCCTGAATTTCAGTGAGCTCGGCGAAATGGCCGTGGAGGAATTTTCCGGCATCGCCGGGGAAAAGGATATCGCCGTGGAGGCGAAAATTCAGCCGGGCATATATGGGAAGGCGGATCAGACGCTGATGATACGGCTCTGGAGCAACCTGCTGCAAAACGCGATCCGTTATGGAAAGCCGGGCGGCCACATCTGGGTTTCGGTGGAAAAAGAGGAAAACCAGATCCGGATGAGCGTAAAGGACGACGGGATTGGGATCGCCCCCAAGGATCTGCCGCATATCTGGGATCGGTTTTATCAGGTAGATCCCTCGAGAAATTCCGAAAGCAGCGGGCTGGGACTATCGATGGCGAAATGGATTGTAGAGGCACACCATGGGCAGATATCCGCCATCAGCGAGCCCGGAAAGGGAACGACATTCACCTGTATCTTTCCTGCTGACTGATTCATGAGATTCCGGAGGAATGTTGTTGTAAAGCGCAGAAGAGAAGAAAGCGCCGCTTCCCGCTTTAGCGAGAGGGAATATATAGAAAGGGCGGACGGGATTCTATATTCCGGCCGCCCTTTTGCCTGCTAAAAACGCCAGTCTTACGGCATAGCAGGGCCATGGTCATACAGCGGATATAAATCTTGCTGTTGGGAATTGCTCCCATATTTTGCGGCTGAATCTTCGCATGCAGGCAAATATACTCCGGCTGCTCTGCCGTTTTCATTTGGCGCAGCAAAGCCTGCGATCTTTGTCTTTTGGATGAACTATATAACAACAACCGGGGTTGAGATCCATGAGTATACCCGGGGAGTGGATTATTTTAAGGAGAACGGGGAGAGAAAATTTATCCCCCTATTGTATATAAGTGTTTCAAAAGGCACGCCTCATCATTTTTTAGCTGTTTCTTTTCTGCAAAAGTCTCCATTGGCCTTTTTTTACCACTTTGCTGATTTTCATTTTGAAATGGGGAAATATATTTCTTTCTCATGAGAAGATGAAACGATATAATTGAATTCCAAGGAGAGTGTGAATACGCCTATCGTTTTCCGGCATTTTGGTGAGATGGGTTGCATAATCGATTAGGTCTTTTGTGTAAATTTATTGAGCGGCAGTTCTGGGGGGGGAAGGAATGACCTTGCAAAACTGCGTTGTATAGAATTGCTTATAATGTCCTATCGTCCCCTCTCTCAATGCAATCGTCATTACTTTCTTTCAGCATTTGGATTTCTTTATTTTAGATTACTCCCATCCTTCAGATGTGCCTAAGCAAAAAAATTAGACACATCATCGGCATTTTCCGCACGATGATGTGTCTAAGTCAATTTTTAAATGATGTTTCGTACGCGTTTGCGAAAAACCGCATTATGATGCGATTATTTGCTCGCCTGCTCTACCGCAACGGCAACCGCAACAGATGCGCCGACCATGGGGTTGTTGCCCATTCCGATGAGGCCCATCATCTCCACATGAGCCGGAACAGAGGAAGAGCCTGCGAACTGCGCGTCGCCGTGCATCCGGCCCATGGTATCCGTCATGCCATAGGAAGCGGGGCCTGCCGCCATGTTGTCGGGATGCAGCGTGCGGCCTGTGCCGCCGCCGGAAGCAACGGAGAAGTATTTCTTGCCGTTTTCGATGGCCCATTTCTTATAGGTGCCGGCAACCGGATGCTGGAAGCGGGTGGGGTTGGTGGAGTTTCCGGTAATGGAAACGTCAACGCCTTCCTTGCGCATGATGGCGACGCCTTCGGAAACGTCGTCCGCGCCATAGCATTTCACGCTGGCACGCTCGCCCTTGGAATAGGGTTTTTCCCAAACAACCTTGAGGTCGCCGGTCGCATAGTCATATTGGGTTTCCACATGGGTGAACCCGTTGATGCGGGAGATGATGGCCGCAGCATCCTTTCCCAGACCATTCAGGATGACGCGCAGGGGCTTTTTGCGGACCTTGTTGGCTGTTTTTGCGATGCCGATAGCGCCTTCCGCCGCCGCGAAGGATTCGTGGCCCGCCAGGAAGCAGAAGCAGTCGGTCTCCTCGCGGAGCAGCATAGCGGCCAGATTGCCATGGCCCAGGCCTACGCTTCTCTGATCGGCAACCGAACCGGGGATGCAGAATGCCTGCAGGCCGATGCCGATGGCTTCCGCTGCGTCAGCAGCCTTTTTGCAGCCCTTCTTGAGGGCGATAGCCGCGCCGAGGGTATAGGCCCAAACGGCGTTTTCAAACGCGATGGGCTGCACGTTGCGGACGATGGTGTCCACGGAAATGCCGAAGCTCTCGGTATATTCCTTCACTTCTTCCAAAGAGGAGAAGCCGTATTCCTTCATGCAAGCTTCGATCTTTGCGATTCTTCTTTCATAACCTTCAAATTGTACCATTTGCTTGCACCTCCTTATTTCTTTCTGGGGTCGATGTACTTGACAGCCTCATCATAGCGGCCATAGGTACCGATATTCTTCTGATAGGCTTCCCGGGGATCCATGCCGTTCCGAATGGCTTCCATCATTTTGCCCAGGTGCACGAATTTATAGCCGATGACCTGGTCTTCTTCGTCCAGAGCCATCTCCAGGCAGTAACCTTCTGCCATTTCCAGATAGCGGACGCCCTTTTCATTGGTGCCATACATGGTACCTACCTGGGAGCGCAGACCCTTGCCCAGGTCCTCCAGGCCAGCGCCGATGGGCAGGCCGTTTTCCGAGAAAGCCGTCTGGGTGCGGCCATAGGCGATCTGCAGGAACAGCTCGCGCATTGCCGTGTTGATGGCGTCGCAGACCAGGTCGGTGTTCAGAGCTTCCAGAAGGGTCTTGCCCGTGAGGATTTCCGCAGCCATGGCGGCGGAGTGGGTCATGCCCGAGCAGCCCAGCGTCTCGATAAGGGCTTCCTGGATGATGCCGTCCTTGACGTTCAGGGTCAGCTTGCAGGCGCCCTGCTGAGGAGCGCACCAGCCAACACCATGGGTCAGGCCGGAAATGTCTTTGATTTCCTTGGATTGCACCCATTTGCCTTCTTCAGGAATGGGGGCCGGGCCGTGATGCGGGCCCTTTTTTACACATACCATTTCTTCCACTTCTCTGGAAAATTGCATGAAGTTTTTCCTCCTTCAATTTAGTTTCGCTCGTTTCGCCAGGCCGGGAGGCCTGTGCCGAAAAATTATGAACCTACGCATAGATTCCATATATACATTATATCAGCAAGAATGGATATAGAAAAGGGAAATTTTTATTTTTTGCAGGGAATTTCGGGAAAACCGCCGGCGGCGGGCTTGGGGAAGGCAGGGGAAAAACGAGCTTTTGTCGGCTTTCCCCTTGCGATAGGCGGGCGAAGGGATTATAATAATAAAATATAGAAAGCAAGCGGCGCGTCCGCTCACAAAAGATGAAAAACAGATTTTTGTTTTCCTATAGTTTGATAAAATAAGGAGAAAAGCTATGAAGGTATCATTTGCAGAACGGTATGAAGGCGTGACGGGAAGCGCAATCCGCCAGATTTTTGCGCTGCTGGCGGATCCGGAGATCATCTCTTTTGCCGGAGGAAACCCGGCCCCGGTCACTTTTCCTTCCGAGGCGCTGTCTGAAATCGCGGCCAGGCTGATCCGTGAGGAAGGGGCCAGCATTCTGCAGTATGGCGGGACGGCCGGGGTGCCCGGATACCTTGCGCAGGTCAAGGGCCTTTTTGAGGCGGAGGGCCTGCATCCGGCGGATAATGAACTGATTTCCCTTACCGGCTCCTCCCAGGGCATCGATCTCATGACAAAGGCGGTTGTCAATCCGGGGGATGTGGTGCTGGTGGAATCGCCCACGTTCCTGGGCGCGCTGCAGACCTTTAAGCTCTATCAGGCAGAGCTACAGGGTGTGCAGATGGATGAACAGGGAATGGTAATGGAAGACCTGGAGGAAAAGCTCAAAACCTATCATCCCAAATTTGTCTATACAATCCCCACTTTCCAGAACCCCACCGGCCGGACACTCCCGGCGGACCGGAGACGGAAAATGGTGGAGCTGTGCAGCAAATATGGCTGCCTGATCCTGGAGGATGATCCCTATGCCTCCCTGCGCTACGCCGGGCAGGCCCAGCCTTCGATCAAATCCTTTGATACCGAGGGGATCGTCGTCAAGCTCCTGAGCTTCTCCAAGACCATATCCCCCGGCCTGCGGGTAGGCGCGGCCTATGCGACGCCCGAGATCATCCATAAATTCAACCTGGGCAAGCAGGGGCAGGATGTCCATACGGCGAACCTGAACCAGGCCATGGTGGCGGAATATATAAAGAGCGGGGCCTATCCCGAGGGAATTGCCCGAAACATTGCATATTATCGGGGAAAAATGGAAACCATGGTGGAAATGGCAAAGACCGTATTCCCGGCGGGAACGCAGGTGGTTGCGCCGGAGGGCGGCATGTTTCTCTGGGTGGAGCTGCCGGAGGGATGCGACGCCACGGCGGCCTTCGGGAAGGCCGTGGAAAACAAGGTGGCCTATGTCCCGGGAACGCATTTCTATTATGACGGCGGCCACAACAACACCATGCGGCTGAACTTCACCATGGTGGACGAGGAACGCATCAGGGCGGGAATGAAACGGCTGGGCAAGCTCTTTGGATGAGATGGCCGGGCCTTACGAAAGATAACATAGAGGCGGAGGAAGTACGGATGAAGAATGTATATGAAGTCCTCAAGGAGCGGGGCTTTATCAAGCAGGTGACCCACGAGGGCCTGGAGGAACTGCTGGGCAGGGAGAAGATCACCTTCTATATCGGGTTTGACCCCACGGCGGACAGCCTGCATGTGGGGCATTATGTGGCTCTCATGGCCATGGCGCATATGCAGCGGGCCGGACACCGCCCCATCGTCCTTTTGGGCGGCGGCACGGGTATGATCGGCGACCCCAGCGGCAAGACGGATATGCGCAAGATGATGACAACCGAAACTATCGACCATAACGTGGCCCAGTTCCGCAAGCAGATCGGCAAATTCCTGGATTTTTCCGAGGGAAAGGCCATCATGGTGGATAACGGCGACTGGCTGCGCAATTTGAATTATATCGAGTTTCTGCGGGAGGTGGGCGCCCACTTCTCGGTCAACCGCATGCTCACGGCGGAATGCTATAAGCGGCGGATGGAAAAGGGCCTGACGTTTTTGGAATTCAACTATATGCTGATGCAGGCCTATGACTTTTTGGAGCTCAACCGGCGCTATGGATGCAAGCTGGAAATGGGCGGCGACGACCAGTGGAGCAATATTCTGGCAGGCGCGGATCTCATCCGGCGCAAGGAGCAGAAGGAGGCCTATGGCCTCACCTGCACGCTTCTCTTAAAAAGCGACGGCAAGAAGATGGGCAAGACGGAAAACGGCGCCCTCTGGCTGGACCCGGAAAAGACATCGCCTTATGAATTTTATCAGTATTGGAGAAATGTGGCGGATGCGGACGTGGAGCGATGTCTGTCGCTGCTGACCTTCCTGCCCATGGAAGAGGTACACCGGCTGGGAAGCCTGAAGGATCAGGAGATCAACGAGGCCAAATGCGTGCTCGCCTATGAATTGACCAAGCAGATTCACGGCGAGGAGGCGGCCCGTGCGGCGGAAGCGGCCTCCCGGCAGCTCTTTGAAGGCGCGGGCGAGGGCGGCAATGTGCCCACGACGCAGGTTACAAAAGAACAGTTTGGCGAAAATGCCAAACTCATCGATATGATGATGCTCTGCGGATTGACCAAATCCCGGGGCGAAGGGCGGCGGCTGATTGCCGGCGGCGGTGTGCTGGTAAACGGGGAAAAGATTGCCGACGAGTTCTATACGCTTTCGGATGCGGATATCCAGGATGGGGCGGTTCTCATCAAAAAGGGCAAAAAGGTGTTCCACCGCGTCCAGATCGGATGATGCGGGAATATATTACAATCCGCGAGCCGGCGGAAACCGAAATTGTGATTAAAAAATCCCGGTTTATCGGACGGCTGCTCCGGGCAGAGACGCCGGAGGAGGGCATCGCGGCCCTGGAAGCCGTAAAAAAGCGGCATTGGGATGCGACGCACAACTGCAGCGCCATGATCATCGGGGAAAACAGGGAATTTATGCGGTGCAGCGACGACGGCGAGCCCCAGGGGACGGCGGGGGTGCCCATGCTGGAAGCTCTCAAAATGAGCGGGCTGACCAACGTTCTTGCCGTGGTGACACGGTATTTTGGCGGCACGCTGCTGGGTGCCGGAGGTCTTGTCCGGGCCTATAGTGCAAGCGTGGCCGAAACCTTGAAAACAGCTGAGAAGATCCGCCGCGCCCCTTATGCGGTCTATGCCATGGAGGTTCCCTTTAAGCTCTGGGGAAAGATAGAATCCCAGGTTTTGGGCGCGGGATGTCTGCCCAAAGGGATGGAATATTTAAGCTGCGTGGCCGCAGAGTTCTATGTGGGGATGGAAAAGGAAGAACGGTTTTGCGATTTGATCCGGGAGCTTTCCAGCGGGACGGTGGTCCCCCGGAAAACCGGCGAAGAATATGTTGAAAGTCCAACGGAATAAAGGAGAAACGGAAAAATGGAACTGAAATTTGTGAAACGCGATGTGTTGAAGGAAAAGCCGACCGACGAGACCAAGCTGGGCTTTGGCCGGATTTTCACGGATTATATGCTGATGATGAAGCGCGATGGGGAGCGGGGCTGGTATTCCGCCCAGATCGAGCCGTATGGCGATCTGCAGCTTTCCCCGGCGGCCCTGGTTCTTCACTATGCCCAGGAGGTTTTTGAGGGCATGAAGGCCTATAAGACGGATGACGGGCGCGTTCTGATGTTCCGTCCCTGGGATAATATCAAGCGGCTGGCGACCTCTGCCGAGCGCATCTGCATGGCGCCCTTTGACCAGGAATTCGTGCTGAATTCTTTATATGAGCTTATCAAGATGGAAAAAGACTGGATCCCGACTTCCCCGGGAACTTCTCTCTATATCCGCCCCACCTACATCGGCGTGGACCCGTTTGTGGGCGTACAGCCGGCAAAGGAATACCTGCTCTATGTCATTCTTTCTCCGGTGGGCGCCTATTATGCTTCCGGGCTGTCTCCCGTGCAGATCTATGTGGAGAGCAAATATGTCCGCGCGGTCAAAGGCGGCACGGGCCATCACAAGACCGGCGGCAACTATGCGGCCAGCCTGCTGGCGGGGGAAAAGGCCCATGAAAAGGGATATGACCAGGTTCTCTGGCTGGACGGCAAGGAAAACAAATATGTGGAAGAGGTTGGCTCCATGAACATCTTCTTCAAAATCAAGGGTGAGCTTGTGACCCCCATGCTGGCGGGCAGCATCCTGCCGGGCATTACGCGGGCATCCATCATCGAGTTGGCCAAGGATATGGGTATCCCGGTAACCGAGCGGCGCATTTCCATGGAGGAAATCTATGAGGCGTCTCTGGACGGTTCCCTGGAGGAAGTGTTCGGCTCGGGCACGGCCGCTGTGGTAAGCCCGGTGGGCGAGCTGATCTGGGAGGATAAGCATATCATCGTCAACGGCGGGAAAATGGGCGAGACGACCCAGAAGCTCTATGATACTCTGACCGGCATCCAATATGGCCGCATTCCGGACAAATTCGGCTGGACGGTGGAAGTAAAATAACTGTAAACTTGCCGGGATTTGTTTGACAAGAGGAAAAACATCGTTTAGAATGATACCGTATTATGTGGAGGACTCTGCTTCTTCGCAGAATACGGTATCCTGTATTTTCGGGACACAGGAAATATTGCCCGGAAAAATAGGCGCCCGGAGGGATTCCGGGACGATTTGGAGGTATAGAAAGTGAAAAAAATACTGTCTATGGCATTGGCTGTGCTGATGGTTTTCGGCCTGTTCGGGGCATTTCCCCTCACGGCTTCGGCAGCGGCTGATGTAGACATGAACGTGACCTTTTCGCCCACATCCTTAAGCACTGGCGGGAATATCGATTTGAATGTTGACGTGCGCAACAATGGCGATGCCATTCAAAACGCCGTGTTATCCGTTGACGGAAGAAACCTGAAGGAATTTGGCGATATTGGTTCCGGCGACGTCAAGACCTATGGCGGGGAATATGAGGTTGCAACATCCAAAATCGGGCAGGACATCAAAGTTGTTCTGACCTATGAATTTGAAGGCGCGGAAAAACAGGTTTCCCAGACCATCCGTGTGGCAAAGAAAGAAGCCAACGTCAAGGTGAGCGCCCAGGTGAAGGCCAGCAAGGAATCCGTGCCCCGGGGAACGAAAGTTACCTTCACATTTGCCATTGAAAACGAAGGCGACACGAAAATTGAGAATGCGACCATCAGCGCCTCTGCTCTGAACGGCGGGAAGGCAGTCTGCGACGCGTTTTCTCTGGCGGCCGGGAAATCCAAGGTTGTCACCTATGTGGGCGAGATCCAGAAATCCATTACAGTCAGCCCGAAATTAAAATATACGGCGGCGGGAAAGACATATACCGAAGATATGTCGCCCATTGACGTGAAGATGACGGAGGCGGAACTGGAAGTGACGGCAGTGGCTGAGTCTACCTCTGTGGAGGCGGGCGCGCAGGTTCCCATTGACGTCACCATCAAAAACACCGGGAGCATGGATCTCAAGAATCTCAAGCTCACGGGACCGGATGGAGAATCCATCTCGCTGAAGAACAAAAGCCTGGCGGCAGGCGAGAGCACGAGCGGGCAGTATACAGCGACGGTAACGGAGAGCACGAGCCTGGAATTCAAGGTGACGGCAGAGGATTCGGAGGGAGAAGAATATAGCTTTTCCGCCGATCCGGTAGAGCTGGAAGTAGCGGCGGCGCCCTCGCCTTCGGATTACAGTCAGGTGCTCACTCTCGAAGTAACCAAAGATGAATCCCAGCTTAAGGATACCGGAAAAGTGACCTTTAAGCTGACCCTGACAAACAATGGGACGGAGGTATTCACCAATGTGGTGATTTCCGAACCGACGCTGGGCAATATTGACAGCCTGGCCACCATGGCGGGCGGAACCCGGGAGATTGCCATTGAGCAGGAAGTGAAAGAGGATACGCAGTTCGCCTTCAAGGTGACGGCGACGGATCCGGCAGGCAATCCTCTCACCATTGAAGCGACACCCATTGATGTGGTAGTGAGCGGAGAGGCGGGAAGCGGCCTGGGAACGCTTATGTGGATCGTTATTGTGGTGATCGTGCTGATTATTGCCACCGGCGTCACGCTGTTGATTCTGGTTCGCAAGGATAAGAAGCAGAAGGAACTGGAGGCGGCGCGGGCCAGCAAAAAACGCCCGGGAATGCCGGGAAACGGCCGGACGGTTTCGAGAAACCCGGCGGCGCGCCAGGGGCAGAACGGCCAAGGGACAAAACGTCCGGCGGCACGGCCCGCTTCGGAAGAAGACGATATTCTGGATCTGGACGATGAGGACGAGGAAGAATACCGGCGCCCGGATCGGCGTCTGCGCTATGACCAAGAGGAAGAGTCTGCGCCGGAGCCGCAGCGGGAACGCCCGACAGTTCGGCGGCGGCCGCCTGCATCCGGAGCGCGGTCCAGAAAGAATGATTTTGATGACCGCAACAGCTTCTAAAAGATAAAAATAAAGCCTCTGAGATTTTCAGGGGCTTTTTCATTTGCGTAAAATATAGAAAAAGGCCCATCCTTCGATGGGCCCCATAAAAATGGAGGAAAATTAGAAAAACTGTAAAATACCTTATTTGCTTATATTATACACGGAAATTGATAAAATCAAACATAGATTTTATGAACAATTTGTAAAGAACACATTTTTTTCTTACATTCCGACAAAGTTTTCGTCATAAATGCCCGTGCTTCAAGACGGCAAGGAGGAGAATTGAATTTTTCTTGGAAGTGTATTATAATAGCGAGTGTTGGCAATGGAAGAAAAGTAGCTGCCGAAATTTTTTAGAAGCAAACAAGAGGTAAAAGAACAGATGTCACATTTTGACTTTGACGCGGTGATCAAAATCGGCTCGATGGCTTTGATTCGCCGAGGCGACAACGATTTGGATTATAATATTTTTTCCCGGCTGGCGCACGACCTGCGTCCGGGATATATTCTGGTCAGCTCAGGGGCCACGGAAATTGGTCGGATCGATTATATGAAGCGCAACGGCGGCAGCGAGCTGCGGGGTGATATTGAAGAAATCAAGACGGATTATTCCGCCCAGGGACAGGCGGTTCTGATGGAGCTATACCGGCAGTTTGTGGATCCCCGATACTCCATTCGGCAGGTTTTGGTGGAACACAGCCATTTTAACGACAAGGTGAAGGCTGAGCATATCCGGCGCATGTTTTACCGTGCAGCCAACCAAAACGCCATTCCTATTGTGAACTATAACGACCCGGTCTCCAACGAGGAAAACCGGAAAATGGAGATTGCCGCCCTGCGCCGGCAGGAGGCGGATGAGGTCGTGGAATGTATCGATAACGATGAAACGGCAGCCGTCGTCACGCAGCTGGTGGGGGCGGAAAAGCTGGTGATTCTGACCACGACGGAGGGCATTTATCGGGATGTCAACGACCCGTCTACCTTGATTGAAGAGGTGCGGGGCAGCAGTGTGGAAGAGATCAACGCAAAGATTGATGAAATGATGCAGTACTGCAACGGCGCTTCCCGGGTGGGTGCCGCCGGGGCAAAGGCCAAGCTGACGTTTGCCCGCAAACCGCTGGAATGCGGGTCTACGGTGATGATTGCTCACGCCAAACACCGGATCAGCGATATTCTGGCGGGAAAGGTGCGCTGCACCGTGCTGCGTCTGGAGAAATAGGAGGGCAAAGCCTCCTGTTACTTCGCGCTTGGGCGGGGAACCCGGCGGGCTTTTTCGGCAGGGTTATTTTCAGGCGGCGGGCTGAAAGAAAAATGGAGAGGCAGAGCAAATGAAGTGCCCAATTTGCGGAAATGAAACCAGACAGGGAATTGTGAAGGCAACGGGCAGCCATCCTTTTGCTGTACGCGTAGAGTTCTATCCAGAAGAGGAGCAAAAGAAAATATTCGGGAGACAGCTGCGAATTTTGAAAAGCAGGGCAGAGGGTTATTACTGCGAAAATTGCCGCAGTGTATTTGCCTGTTTTGAGGAAAAATCATTGGATTTTTAATCTCTGCTGCCAATATGCAGAGGGATACAGATAGAAAATAAGGAGGAAGATGGAATGCTGAAAAAAATCCCCACGGCGATATCGCCGGAGCTCATGAAGGTTTTGATGGAAATGGGGCACGGCGGGGAAATCATGATTTCTGATGGGAACTGCGGAGCTGAAAAATTCGGGACGGCGCGGCCCATCGTTGTCCGTATGGATGGGATGCGGGTTCCGGAAATTTTGGAGGCGGTTTTGCAGTTTATGCCTCTGGATGACTATGTATCCAAGCCGGTGACCTTGTGCCGGAACGACCCCTGGGTGGAGGAACCGAAGATTTGGAAGGAATATGAGCGGATCATCCGGGAAAGCGAAGAAGCCGATAAATTCAAGGAGGGTTTTGATATCCTCCCCAAATGGGAATTCTATGAGCGGATGAAGGGTCTGTTCTGCATCGTGCAGACCAGCGAGCCCTCGGTATACGCCAATATCATTCTGAAAAAGGGCGTTGTCCGGGATAAGCAGTAATATAAAAAACAGCCGGAAAACCGGCTGTTTTTTATTACTTTATTTATCCGCCTGAAGAATTTTGGTGATCTCTACGATATACATGGTGTGATAATCCTTTTCGGGATACCACCGCGCATCGATGCCATCCTCGATAAAGCAGGCAGGGTCATATTTTTGCGCATAGAGCTTTTTGCAGAGAAGGACGGTGTCGGCTTCCTCGAAATACGGGGTTTCGCCATCGTGGGTCAATGTCAGGCCCGCCTTTGCAATTTTATCCTCATCCCGGCCGGAGACTGCGCCCAGATAACTCAGCTGTTTGCGGAAGGATTCATCATAAAAGGAAAGGGAGAGCGTATCCGAACCATCGATAAATTCCTTTGTATAGCGCTGGGGACGAATCACGATAAAGGCGACATTTTTGCCCCACATAACTCCCAGGCCGCCCCAGGAAGCGGTCATTGTGTTGGCCTTTCCGTCTTTTTGGGCCGTCACCAGCATCCAATCCATTCCAATCATCTGAAAAGGGCTTTTTTCAAGCGCCTCAGGGGCGATTTCTTTCCATTGTTTCATAAAATAAAACCTCCTTGTTTTATATCGTATTATATCCCATGATATCCGCGTTTTTGCAGCTCTGCCGCCGTCAGATCGCCATTGGCGATGGAATCCATCAGGGGAATTTCAGCTACAAAGACAGTTTCCGCATCTTCGCCAAAGGGAAGAATTACAATCGGCCTGCCATCCGGGCCATAGGCCATGGAATTGCCGATAGAGCTCCATCCGGCGCGGCTTCCCATGGTGATGGGCCCGACATTGCTCACTCCCACAATCGCCATTTGATAGAGACGGGAGAGCTTTCCATAGGGCACGGTCCAATCGCTCCCATAGGGAGTCTTTTTATTATCATGATCCGGAGATACGGCCCAGGAAGTGGGAGATAGGATCATGCGGGCGCCCATCCGGGCCAGGGTATGGGCAATGGCGGTGTTGTTATCGAAATTGTCTGCGCAGATATCGACGCCGATCCGGCCGAAGGGTGTCTCCACGACTCCCAGGCGGTCGCCGATGGAATAGACATTTGTCACATCATAGCAGACGTTGATTTTTCGGTGCTTCCAGAGGATTTCTCCCTGGGGAGAGATGAAAAGCGCCGAGTTATAGACCCTGTCTCCGTCTTTTTCTGTAAGACCCGAGACGAGATAAATCCCATATTTTTTTGCAAAGGCGCAGAGAGTCTCGGAAATCCGGCCGGGAACCGGCGCAGCAAGCGCAGCAGCCTGCGGGTTGCCCCAACCAATATCAAAGCATTCGGGCAGAACGGCAAAATCCACCGGCTGTTGGCAAGCCTGAGCCAAAAGCTCGTCTGCATGGGCCAGATTTGTTTCCCAGTCGCTTTCCGCAACGCGCATCTGAAGCATGGCAACATGTGCAATATTTTTCATACAAGAATCCTCCTAGTCGTGAATTCATTAAACAATCTTATAATAGCACCCCGAAGCAGAATTGGCAAGTTAACCAAAGATGGGAGTTGCTGCAACATTAAAAAAATGATGGGGGGAGGACAGATACAGATGGGCGGGTAGATTTCGTAACAGAAAAACTGGACAGGGGATAGGGAATATACGGTTTCCTGTATCATATCTCCCAAAGCTGCCCATAGACTTGGGCCGCACAAAAGAAACGCGTGGATGGAACTGCGAGTCATTCCATAGAATAATACTATCTCATGAAATTATCCTTTCCCATCAGTTAGAAAGTTACGACTCTAGTTTTATCACGCCTTGCAAGCCCGGAATTTTGTTTCTCCGCATGAAACAATAGGGCGCGTGTTTTGGCAGGATCCGTGCAGCTGTTTTTTGCAATAAAAAAGCCCGGAGAATTTTCTCCGGGCTTTTTGTCTTACATTACAGGAAGAACTGGCTTATTTGCCGGCTCTTGCCTTATAGCCTTCCAGACGCTCCTTGGCTTCTTCTTCCGCCTGCTGGAACAGACGATCCGCATCCGCCGGGAACATCTTCTTCAGGGTCTTATACCGTGTCTCGCCCATGATGAAGTCCTGATAGCTGGCTGTCGGATCCTTGGAATCCAGCGTGAAGGGATTCTTGCCTTCGGCTGCCAGAGTCGGGTTATAGCGGTAAAGCTGCCAATAACCGGCTTCCACGGCCTTCTTCTCTTCTGCCTGCGACTTGCCCATGTTGATACCATGGTTGATGCAGGGAGCATAGCAGATGATGAGGGACGGGCCATGATAAGCTTCGGCTTCGTTCATGGCTTTGATGAGCTGTGCCTGGTTGGCGCCCATCGCGCACTGCGCGACATAGACATAACCATAGGTCATGGCGATTGCGCCCAGGTCCTTCTTTTTCACGCGCTTGCCGGAAGCAGCGAACTTGGCAACCGCACCTGTCGGGGAAGCCTTGGAGGCCTGGCCGCCGGTGTTGGAATATACTTCCGTGTCAACCACCAGGACATTGACGTCTTCGCCCATGGCGAGAACGTGATCCAGACCGCCGTAACCGATATCATAGGCCCAGCCGTCGCCGCCGATGATCCAGATGGATTTCTTGATGAACAGGTCGGCGTCTGCCTGGATCTCTTCCAGAAGAGCCTTGGCATCGCCGGAAGCCGCTGCGATGGCCGCGGGCAGCTCTGCCTTGATGACCTTGGCGCAAGCCTTGGTGATATCCGCTTCCTGCATGTTCTCCGTCCACTCAACCATGGAATCCTTGAGAGCGCCGGAAACGATGCCGTCGGCAACAGCCTTTTCTACCTTCTCCTTCAGGCCGTTTCTGCGCTGGGTCATGGAGAGGTTCATGCCATAGCCGAACTCCGCATTGTCTTCAAACAGGGAGTTTGCCCATGCGGGGCCATGGCCTTCTTCGTTCTTCGTATAGGGGCAGGTCGGAGCCGAACCACCATAGATGGAGGAGCATCCGGTTGCGTTGGCGATGATCATGCGGTCGCCGAAGAGCTGGGTTGCCAGCTTGATATACGGAGTCTCGCCGCAGCCTGCGCAGGCGCCGGAGAATTCAAACAGCGGCTGGAGATACTGGCTGCCGATAACCGTGTTCTTGTTGACGTTGATGTCCGGACGAGGAAGCTCGATGGCGAAATCCCAGTTGGCTTCTTCGGTCTTGGCGACTTCCGCCAAAGGCTGCATGACAAGAGCCTTCTCCTTGGCGGGGCAGACGTCGGCGCAGTTGCCGCAGCCCGTGCAATCCAAGGGGGAGAGCTGCATGCGGAACTTGTATCCGGCGACATCCTTGCCGCGGGCGTCCTTGGTCACATAAGCTTCCGGAGCGCCGGCCAGGTTCTCTTCCTTGGCCAGGAAAGGACGGATGCAGGCATGCGGACAAACAAGCGAGCACTGGTTGCACATGATGCAGTTTTCCGGGATCCACTTGGGAACGTTGACGGCGATACCGCGTTTTTCAAACTTGGTGGTGCCGGTGGGAACGAAGCCGCGGGGATCGAATTTGGAAACCGGAAGAGCGTCGCCCTTCAGGATGGAAACCGGATGGATGATTTCCTGGAAGTACTCATCCGAGGAAACCTTCGCCGGAGCCGCACCCTCGGTGGTGGTAGCCCAGGACTCGGGATATTTGATTTCTTCGACAGCGCCGATGGAAACATCGATGGCCTTCCAGTTCATGTTGACGATATCGTCGCCCTTCTTGCCATAGGTCTTTTTCACGGCGGCCTTCATATATTCGACAGCTTCCTTTTCAGGGAGCACGCCGGAGATCTTGAAGAACGCAGCCTGGAGGCACATGTTGATGCGGCCGCCCAGACCAACCTCACGGGCGATCTTCACGCCGTCGATGTTATAGAATTTCAGATGCTTCTGCGCAATCTCGTTTTTCATGGAAGCGGGGAGCTGCTCTTCCATCTCTTCGGCCGACCAGGGGCTGTTGAGCAGGAAGGTGCCGCCGTCCTTGATGCCTTCCAGAACGTCATAGCGGATGACATAGCTGGGGTTATGGCAGGCGACAAAATCGGCAACGTCGATCAGGTATTCAGACTGGATGGGCGTCTTGCCGAAACGCAGGTGAGAAACCGTGATGCCGCCGGACTTCTTGGAGTCATAGTGGAAGTAGCCCTGGGCATACATATCGGTGTGGTCGCCGATGATCTTGATGGAGTTCTTGTTGGCGCCGACCGTACCATCCGAACCCAGACCGAAGAACTTGCAGCGGAAGCAGCCTTCCGGAGAAGCGTCGATCTTTTCGGAGATATCGATGGAATTGAAGGTGACGTCGTCTTCGATACCAACGGCAAAGTGGTTTTTGGGCTCTGCGGCGTCCATATTCTTGAATACGCCGTTGATCATGGTGGGCGTGAATTCCTTGGAGCCTAAGCCATAGCGGCCGCCATAGACCTTGATGTCACGGCCGGACTCGAACAGCGCCGTAACGACATCCTCATAGAGAGGCTCGCCCAGGCAGCCGGGTTCCTTTGTGCGGTCGAGAACGGTGAGCTTTTTGCAGGAAGCGGGAATCGCATCCACAAAAGCCTTGGCGGAGAAGGGACGATAGAGGCGAACCTTCACGCAGCCCAGCTTCTGGCCCTTGGCGTTCAGATAGTTGATGGTCTCTTCCACGGCCTCTGCGCCGGAGCCCATGAGGACGATGACCTTATCCGCATCCGGAGCGCCGACATAATCGAACAGATGATAGGTACGGCCGAACTTCTTGGCGAATTCGTCCATGACGTTCTGGACGATTTCAGGCGTCGCCAGATAGTATTTGTTGGCGGCTTCACGATTCTGGAAGTAGATATCGCCGTTCTGCGCCGTGCCCTGCTGATGGGGATGTTCGGGGTTCATGGCCCGTTCCCGGAAAGCACGGATGTCATTCCAGTCTACCATAGCAGCAAGATCGTCGTAATCCAGAACTTCGATCTTGGAAACCTCATGAGAGGTGCGGAAACCATCGAAGAAGTTCACAAAGGGAACCTTGGCCTTCAGCGTGGAGAGGTGGGCAATCGCCGCCATATCCATAACTTCCTGCACGGAGTTGCCGCAGATCATGGCAAAGCCGGTCTGCCGCGCCGCCATAACGTCGGCATGGTCGCCGAAGATGTTCAGGGCATGCGCCGCCAGAGCACGGGCAGATACATGGAACACGCAGGGCAGCAACTCGCCGGAAATCTTATACATGTTGGGGATCATCAGGAGCAAGCCCTGAGAAGCCGTGAAAGTGCTGGTGAAAGCGCCGGCCGCCAGAGAGCCGTGAACCGCGCCTGCCGCGCCGCCTTCCGCCTGCATTTCGGAAATCTTCATGACCTGCCCGAAAATGTTCTTTCTTCCCTGGGAAGCCCATTCGTCACAAGCTTCCGCCATGGGAGAGGATGGCGTGATGGGATAGATAGCGCCGACGTCACTGAATGCATAGGCAACGTGTGCCGCGGCGGTATTTCCATCAATTGTTAATTTCTTTGCCATTGATAAAAAACCTCCTGTTTTTATTGATGAGTGAATGAGTGGGAGGAAAGGGGAAACGCAAAAAAGACGCGCAGAACCCTTCCTGCCGCAAATAGTTTCCATGGCTTTGCCGGCCATGGACCGGCTCCCAAACAACGGCCCGCACATACACCCGGGGAAATTCCCGCGGACTTTTTGATACAGGCGCAGCCAACGATTGGGGTCTGTGATAAACACCCTTATTATATAATAAAGGGGGATGAACCGTCAAGGAAAAACCCCTGGTTATTATAACAAATTCGCAAAATTCCAGAGATTTCTAGGGAAGCGGCGCGGGAAAAAGCAAAAAGGGGATGCGGCCCGGAAAAAAATGTGATAGGATAGAACGAGAAAGAAATACTTTAATTTGTGGGAGAACAAACCATGAAAACCTATTGGAGCGAGCGGGCTCGGAGGATCACTCCCTATACGGCGGGAGAGCAGCCGCGCGACGCCGACATGATCAAGCTGAATACCAACGAAAACCCCTATCCGCCCTCGCCGCTGGCCATCGCGGCCATCGAGGACTTTCATATGGATAAGCTGCGGCTCTATCCCAACGCCTCTTCCGAGGTTCTGCGCAGGGCGGCGGCCTATGTCCACGGCCTGTCTCCGGAGCAGGTGTTCTGCGGCAACGGATCGGATGAGGTGCTGGCCATCGCATTCCAGGCATTTTTTGACGACGCTCTTTCTTTCTGCGATATCTCCTATAGCTTTTATCCGGTCTGGGCGGAGATGTATGGCATTTCCTATGAGACGGTCCCCCTCCGGGAAGATTTCACGGTTCCGGCGGAGGCGTTCTATGGGAAAAAGAATATTGTGCTGGCCAATCCCAACGCCCCCACCTCCCTGGCCCAGAGCCGGGACGAAATCGAGGAGATCGTGCGGCGGGCTTCCGGAGTTGTGATTGTCGACGAAGCCTATGTGGCGTTTGGCGCGCAGACGGCGCTTCCTCTCATAAAAAAATACGACAACCTGCTGGTGGTGCGGACTTTTTCCAAATCCCACGGTTTGGCCGGCCTGCGGGTGGGCTATGCCATGGGCCATCCCGATCTTATTGCGGCAATGAACTGCATTAAGGACAGTTTTAATTCCTATCCTGTGGATGCGCTGGCCCAGCGGGCGGCGGCCGCGGCCCTCATGGACACATCCTATGCCGAGAATATCGCCAAGCTGATCATTCATGCCCGGGAATATACCGAAGGGGCGCTGAAGGCCCTGGGCTTCCAGGTACTTCCGGCCATGGCCAATTTTGTTTTTGCCAAGCCGCCGGCGGGCATTTCGGCGCAGGAGATGATGCAGAAGCTGAAAAAGCGGCATATCTATGTCCGGTGGTTTTCCGGAGCGCGGGTCCGCGAATATCTGCGGATCTCCATCGGAACCATGCGGCAGATGGAACAAATGGCGGCTGTCGTACGGGAAATTCTGGAGACAGTGTAGAAGAAAAATAAAAAACTCTATGCGGAGGTAACGGCATAGAGTTTTTTTATTTTCCCTATTGACAGGAAAAGAGGGCGGGGACTATAATATAACAGTGATATATAACGATGTTATATGGGGGCCCGCGCATGGAAAATCAATCGAATACGACACTGGAAAAGATCCACCGGGCCGCCAAAGCGGAGTTTTTGGAAAAGGGCTTCAAGACCGCTTCGCTGCGGAATATTGTGAAAACGGCGGGCATGACCACCGGCGCTTTCTATGGCTATTATAAAAGCAAGGAAGAGCTGTTTGAGGCATTGGTAGGCGAGCATTACCGCTATATCATGGATCGTTTTCGGGCAGCCCAGCAGGAATTTGCCCAGCTTCCTCCCCAGGAGCAGCCGGAAAATCTGAGCAATATTTCCGGCGTGAGCATGTTCGACATGCTCCGCTATGCCTATGATCATCTGGAAGAGTTCAAGCTGCTTCTCTGCTGCGCAGAGGGGACGCGTTTTGAGGGGATGATTGACGAAATGGTGGAGATTGAGACAAAAGGGACCCATGACTACCTGGCGGTGTTGAAAAAGCTGGGCCGGCCCGCGCCGCACATCGATGCCCGGCTGGAACATATCCTCATTACCGGGATGTTCAACGCTTTCTTTGAACTGATTATCCATGAAATGCCGCTCAGCGATGCGGAAACCTATTTGCAGGAGATGCGCGCGTTCTATACCGCGGGCTGGATGAAAATTATGGGGCAATAAGGCTCTATAATTTTTATCCATTAGTTAGTCTATTCTAACTATCGGATGCTGGATATCCAGGGGCGGGAAACGCTCCTCCATATCATATATTCCATGTTATAAAAGGAGGAATTCTTTTGAAAAAGCAATCCAATGTATCGCGCTTGCTTTCGTATGCGGGAGGGCATAAGTATTTGACCTATGCTTCCTGGGTGTTGTCTGCACTCAGCGCCCTTTTGGCGCTCATCCCTTATTACTACATATGGCTGGTCATGCGGGAAGTTTTGGAAGCGGCCCCTGATTTTGCAGCTGCGCAGAATCTGACGCATAACGGCTGGATGGCGGTTCTGTTTGCCGTAGTGGCCGTGCTCGTCTATATTGCAGGGCTGATGTGCTCGCATCTGGGAGCGTTCCGTGTCGCAACCAATATGCGCATACAGACCATGCGCCATATTGTCCGGCTGCCGCTGGGATTCGCAGAGAGCTTTGGCAGCGGGCGGCTTAGAAAAATCGTCAATGAATCCAGTGCGGCCACGGAAACCTATCTGGCCCACCAGCTCCCGGATAAGGCAGGGGCTATAGCCACGCCTGTCGGCCTGCTGGTCCTGCTGTTCGTCTTTGACTGGCGGCTGGGGCTGTTGAGCCTTGTCCCGGTAGTTCTTGGTTTTCTCATCATGATGAGCATGACCGGGGCGAAGATGGAACAAAAGATGAGGGAATATCAAAACGCATTGGAGGATATGTCGGGGGAGGCTGTGGAATATGTCCGGGGGATTCCCGTCGTCAAAACCTTTGGACAGACGATTTTTTCCTTTAAAAAATTCAAGGATTCCATTGACCGCTATAAGGTCTGGGTCATCGCCTATACCAAACAGCTGCGCGGCCCCATGATGTTCTACACGGCGGCGATCAACGGCGTGTTTGTGTTTTTGATTGCGGGCGGCCTGCTCTTTACGCAAAACGGCGTGACGACGGAATTTTTGCTCAACCTGATCTTTTATATCATCATCACGCCCATTATTTCGGTGACGCTGACAAAAATCATGTTCCAGAGCGAAAATGCCATGATCGTGGACGATGCTCTGCACCGCATCGACAGTGTTTTGGAAATGGCGCCTCTCGGGGAGGCAAAGCGTCCCCAATCCCCCCAGGATGGTTCAGTGGAGGTGGAGCATGTCCGCTTCAGCTATGATGGACAGAAGGACGCCCTGAAGGATATTTCCCTCTCCATCCCCTCCGGCCGGACGGTGGCCTTTGTCGGCCCGTCCGGCGGCGGCAAGACGACGCTGGCCAATGTGATCGCCCGGTTCTTTGATCCTCAGGAAGGCACTGTAAAAATCGGCGGCGCAGACGTGCGGGAAATTCCAAAAAAGGAGCTGATGAATACAGTTTCCTTTGTTTTCCAGAACAGCCGGCTGATTAAGGCTTCGATCCTGGAAAATGTGCGGATGGGAAAGCCCGGCGCTTCCCGGGAAGAGGTGATCAAGGCCCTGGAAAATGCCCAGTGCGGGGATATCATCGCCAAGCTGCCCAGGGGAGTGGATACAGTGATCGGGACGAAGGGCGTGTATCTCTCGGGCGGCGAACAGCAGCGCATCGCTATTGCGCGGGTGATGCTGAAAAATGCTCCGGTCCTCATTCTGGACGAAGCCACGGCCTTTGCCGACCCGGATAACGAGAGCCGGGTGCAGGCGGCCTTCAGCCGGCTGTCCCAGGGCAAGACGGTTATTATGATCGCACACCGGCTTTCCACCATCGCCCATGTGGACCAAATCTATGTCCTTAAAGACGGAGAAATTGTGGAGAGCGGCACCAGCGGCGAGCTGCTGGCCCGGGAAGGCGAGTTCCGGAAAATGTGGAAGAATTATCAGACTTCCGTGCAATGGAAAGTGGAAAAGGAGGCTTAAAGATGATAAAAAGGCTTCAAAAGAAATATGCCCTGTCCGAGCAGGGCGCCAGGGATCTGATTAAAGGCTGCCTTGCCTGCGTACTGCAGAACATATCCTTTATGTTTCCCGTGGGCCTGCTGTATGCGCTGGTCAGCGATCTTATGGGCGGCGGTGTGCCCCAGGCAAAGACGGCATTCTATATTGCAGGCTGCGTCCTGTGTGGGGGGCTGATCCTGCTCACTACCTGGTTCCAGTATAACGCGACCTATTTTGCCACCTATACGGAGAGCGGCGTGCGCCGCATTACCCTGGCGGAAAGGCTCAGAAAGCTCCCGTTATCCTTCTTTGGGAAAAAGGACCTGGCCGATCTGACCAGCACCATCATGGCAGACTGCACTTTCCTGGAGCAGAGCTTTTCGCATTTTATTCCCGAGCTGTTCGGCGCTATTATCTCCACGCTGCTCATCTCCATCAGCCTGTTTTTCTTTGATTGGCGGATGGCGCTGGCGGCCCTTTGGGTCATGCCGGTATCCTTTGCTATCGTGGGCTTTTCTGCAAAAGTGCAGGAGAGGATGAACCAGAAGGCGATGGACGCCAAGATGGCCTGCGCCGACGGAATCCAGGAGTGCATTGAAGCTGTGCAGGATCTGAAGGCCAATAACGCCGAAGACGGTTATCTGGCCGGCTTGGAAAAGAAGATCCGGGCTGTGGAAAAACGCTCGATCATCAATGAATTTGGGCTGGCGGCTTTTGTGGTGACGGCGTCGCTGATTTTGAAGCTGGGCATCGCCACCGTGGCGCTGGTGGGCTCTATCCTGCTCGGGCAGGGGACACTTTCTGTGCTCACCTTCTTTATGTTCCTGCTGGTGGTGGCCCGGCTATATGACCCGCTCCAGGGCGCTCTGCAAAACCTGGCCGCGGTCATCAGCACCCGCACCAATATCGGCCGCATGAATGAAATTCTCGATCATCCCATCCAGAGCGGTGAAAACAGGCTGACCAACAACGGATATGACATCACATTTTCCCATGTGGGATTTGCCTATAACACTGGGGAAACCGTGCTGAGAGACGTTTCCTTCACGGCGAAGCAGGGAGAGGTTACAGCGCTGATCGGCCCGTCCGGCGGCGGCAAGACGACGGTTTCCCGTTTGGCTTCCCGATTTTGGGACAGCAATACGGGAAAGATCACCGTGGGCGGTATGGATATATCCCAAATCGACCCGGAGACACTGCTTTCTCTCTATTCCATCGTGTTTCAGGATGTCACTTTGTTCGACAATACGATTCTCGAAAATATTCGGATCGGGAACAAAGACGCCACGGATGAAGAAGTGCTGGCCGCAGCGCGGCTGGCCAACTGCGATGAATTTGCGGAAAAGCTGCCGGATAAGTGGAACAGCTATATCGGCGAGAATGGTTGCGAGCTTTCCGGCGGCGAGCGGCAGCGCATTTCCATCGCCCGGGCATTTTTGAAGAATGCGCCCATCATTCTGCTGGACGAAGCGACGGCCTCCCTGGATGTGGAGAATGAGACGCTGATCCAAACCGCGCTCTCCCGGCTGATCCGGGATAAAACCGTGATGGTGATAGCCCATCGCATGCGGACAGTAGCAGGAGCGGATAAGATCGTCGTTCTGGAAAACGGAACTGTGGCGGAAGAGGGAACGCCGCAGGAGCTGATGGAAAAGAAAGGCGTTTATGCCCGCATGGTCAAGCTGCAAAACGAGAGCCAGAATTGGACCATAGGCTGACGGCATATAAGAAACAAGAAAAAGCCCGTACGGAGGTCATTGCTGCACGGGCTTTGATTTATGGCAGGGGTGAGAAAAGGCGGAATGGGGGGGAGCCAACGAGAGTGAAACACCGCCCGGAGCTCCCCGGGAATGCGGCGCCAGTCCCCCCCCATGGGTTCCCTGCCATTTGGCCCGGCGGCGGATAGGGAAGGGCTGAAAAAAATTAAAATTTTTGTAAAATAATGCTTTACTATTTTAGCACGATAAAGTATAATACCTCCTGTAGAAAAGTTTAGAAACCAATGTTTGGAGGAAGACACATGAAAAAGATTGTAGCAATGGCACTTTGCGCATTGTTGGTATTCGGTCTTGTAGCCTGCGGCGCTCCTGCGGAGCAGCCGGAGAATTCGGCGTCGGCCGGCGCTTCGGCATCCGCCCCTGCTGCGACGGATTCGGCTGCGGCAGACGATTCTCTGCAGAAGGTCAAGGACAAGGGCGTTTTTGTGCTGGGACTGGACGATTCCTTCCCGCCCTATGGCTATAAGGATACCGACGGCGTAGTAAAGGGCTTCGATATTGATCTGGCCACCGAGGTGTGCAAGCGTCTGGGCGTGGAGCTCAAGGTGCAGGCGATCAACTGGGATACCAAGGTCATGGAGCTGAACAACGGCAATATCGACTGCATCTGGAACGGCTTCACCATGTCGGAAGAGATGAAGACCCAGGTTCTGTTCACGGATCCCTATGTGAAAAACCGGCAGATCATCGTCGTCGGAGCGGATTCGGATATCAACACCAAGGCTGACCTGAAAGATAAGGTTGTGGGCGTACAGGCGGGTTCCTCGGCCAACGAGGCCATCGACAACGAGGCGGATGTGAAGGCTACCTTCAAGGAGCTGCTTCCCATCAAGGATAACGTTCTGGCGCTGACTGAGCTGAAGAACAAATCGGTGGATGCCGTTGTGCTGGACGAAGCCGTGGGCATGAGCTATGTCAACCAGGAGCCGGATGTATATAAGGTTCTCGAAGAGGACTTCGGCGGCGAGGAATATGGCATTGGCTTCCGCCTGGGCGATCAGGCGCTGATGGAGGCCGTGAATGACACGCTTCAGGAGATGCGCGAGGACGGCACTTTCGCGGAAATCGTCGCGAAGTGGCCGGATGTAGTGGGCGCGATCACGGAATAACAGGCGCGCACAAAAGGAAAATAGGCAGGATATGCAGAGGGCAGGGATGTCCTCTGCATTCGTGCGTTTATGACGGGGAAAAATCAAGGGAAATGGGAGAAACGGTATGGATCAATTTTTAGAAGTACTTCCGCCGCTTTGGAACGGACTGGGTGTGACGGCGCAGGTTTTTTGCTGGGCGCTGGTGTTTTCCATCCCTCTGGGGCTGATCATCTGCTCCATGCGCATGTCGAAAATTGCGCCGGTGCGCTGGTTTGCCCAGGGATATATCGTGCTGTTCCGAGGCACGCCGCTGATGCTGCAGCTCATTTTCTTTTTCTATGGCATGCCCATCATCACGGGGGTCAGCCTGGACAGGAATTTTGCGGCAATTTTGGCGTTCATTCTGAATTATGCGGCCTATTTCGGCGAAATTTTCCGGGGCGGCGTGCAGTCGATTCCCCGGGGACAATATGAGGCGGCGCAGGTGCTGGGCTTATCCCGGAGCCAATGCTTCTTTAAAATTGTCCTGCCCCAGGTGGTCAAGCGAGTGATCCCGCCGGTGGGCAATGAAGTGGTGACGCTGGTCAAGGATACCGCGCTGGTCTATGCCATCGCCCTTTCCGACCTGCTGCGGGAGGCGCAGATCATTATGATGAAGCAGAACAACTTAAACGCCTTTATTGCGGCGGGGCTGTTCTATCTGATTATGACTTCGCTTCTCACCTTTATCTTCCATAAGATTGAGAAGAAGCTCGACTATTATAAGATTTAGGAGGCGGCCATGGCGATTTTAGAGGCGAAAAATGTAAAGAAATCCTTTGATGGCTTCCGGGCCCTCAAGGGCATCGACTTTTCAGTGGAAAAGGGAGACCGGGTGGCCGTGATCGGGCCGTCGGGCAGCGGAAAGAGCACATTCCTGCGCTGCCTGAATTATCTGGAAAAGGTGGACGGCGGCGAAATCATCATTGATGGGACAAGGATTGTCTCCGAAGAAAAAGGAAAAGCCGTATATATCAAGGAAGAAGAGGTGCGCAGGGCGACCGCCAAGCTGGGCATGGTATTCCAGAATTTTAACCTGTTCCCGCACCTTTCGGTTCTGGAAAATATCACAATTGCGCCGCGGTGTGTCCTCAAGCGGGAAAAAGCCGAATGCGAGGAACAGGCGCGGGAACTGTTAAACAAGGTGGGGCTTTTAAGCAAGGCGGAAAGCTATCCCGGCGAGCTCTCGGGCGGCCAGCAGCAGCGTGTGGCCATTGCCCGGTCCCTTGCGATGAATCCGCAGATCCTCTGCTTTGATGAGCCTACTTCGGCACTGGATCCGGAGCTGACAGGGGAGGTTTTGAAGGTTATCAAATCCCTGGCGGAGGAGGACATGACCATGGTTATCGTCACTCATGAAATGGGCTTTGCCCGGGAAGTGGCGGGCAAGGTGGTCTTTATGGATGACGGAGAAGTGGTCGCTACGGGGACGCCGGAGGAGATCCTGCTGCATCCAAAAGAGGAGCGGATTCAGGCGTTCCTGAACAAGATGCTGAACATTTAACCAAAAGTGGGATAGAACAGCCGGGCCTGGCGGCTGTTCTATCTTTTTGAGGATGGAAATCAGAGGGAAATATGGGAGAGGTTTTAATCAAAGCGGGGGCATTGGTCCTCATCATCGTCCTGGGCTATGGGCTGAAGCGAGCCGGATTTTTCAAGGTTACGGACTTTACCTTCCTGTCTAAGGTGGTCATCAATCTGACGCTGCCGGGAGCCATTGTTACCAATTTCAGCAAGATCAGCTTTGAGGCCCAGCTTCTCTGGCTGGTGGTCATCGGCATTGCCTGCAATCTGGTTATGATTGGCGTGGGATATCTGACCGCTCTGCACGATACAAAGACAGAAAAGGCCTTTTGGCTCATCAACTATTCGGGATATAATATTGGCAGTTTCGCCATGCCCTATATTCAGGGCTTTTTGGGGCCTATGGGAGTGGTTTCCGCCTGCATGTTTGATGCGGGCAATGCCATACTCTGCACGGGAGGAACCTATTCCATCGCCGCCTCTGTGGCGGCCACGGGAGAGAAAGGCGGACTGGGCCCCTTTTTGAAAAAAATGTTTTCCTCTATTCCCCTGGATGTTTATATCGTCATGCTGGTGCTGGCGGGGCTTCAGATCCGCCTGCCCTCCCTGGTGCTCCGCTTTGCGGAGACGGTGGGCGGCGCCAACAGCTTTCTTGCCATGCTCATGCTGGGCATTGGCTTTGAGCTGCATATGGAGAAAGGCAAGCTGGGGAAGGTGATTCGGGCGCTGCTGCTGCGCTATGGAATCGCGGCGGGATTTGCCGCGGCGCTGTATTATCTCACTCCCTTTGCCCTGGAAACCCGGCAAGTGCTGGCAATCATCTGCTTTTCGCCCATTTCCTCCATCTGTCCCATCTTCACAAAGCGTTGCGGCGGGGATGTGGCGCTCTCCAGCACTGTGAGCTCAATTTCGATTATTGTGAGTATTGTAATTATGACAACGCTGATGATTGTGATGGGGATCGGCGGCTAAGTATGGGCTCTCTTCTTGGAATTTACAAAAGAACCGATTTTGAAAAGAGGATTTTTTCCTGGTTTTGGAGAATATATAATAACATATAATATTATTCCAAACCATACGCCATTGGAAAAAAGAAAAGATGCAATAGAGGAGGGCAGAACATGAGCGAACGGATTATCATTACATTGGGACGGCAATTTGGCAGCGGCGGCCGGGAAATTGGAAAACGGGTTGCCAAAGAGCTGGGAATTGCCTTTTATGACAAAGAATTGCTGACACGCGCCGCCAAAGAGAGCGGAATCAGCGAGGAGCTGTTTCAGAGCAACGATGAAAAGCCCACCAACAGCCTGCTCTATTCCCTGGCGATGAGCAATTTCAGCGGTGAAATGCCCCTGAATCACCGGATTTTCCTGGCACAGTTCGATGTCATCAAGAAGATCGCCAAGGAGGAATCCTGCGTGATCGTAGGGCGATGCGCGGATTATGCCCTTCGGGACTATCGAAACGTGGCCAATGTGTTCGTCCATGCGGATATGGAATACCGCCTGGATCGGGCTATCAATCTCTATGGTCTTCCGGAAAAGAGCGCCCGGGGAATCATTCTGCGGACGGATAAGCAGCGCGCGAATTACTATAACTTCTACACGAACAAAAAATGGGGCAGTGTAGACAGCTATGATTTCGCCATCGACAGCGGTTCGGTAGGTGTGGACAATACCGTGGCCCTGATCAAGGATTTTGCCCTCATTCGGGCGGGAAGAAAATAGCGGGAAAAGTGAGCAGAAACCAAAAACAGCAGGCATCCAGCCTGCTGTTTTTTTGTTTTGTTCGGTTTCTGTATCCGGAGAACCCGGCGTGGGTATCGAACGGCGCATGGAGCGGAAGATCAGGAATCTGCTCCCGGGCAAGGGAGGCCATGTCATACATAGACGGCGGCAATAGCCCATCCGTTCCCTGTGCGTGTTCGAAGCCACTCGGGCGGGAAAGATGCCTTCCCGGTATTTTCAGGCCAGGAGACGAATAGATAAACTGGTGATATCCCCATCCGAATATTTGGAGGCGGATACATGCAGGGAAACCGCTTTGCTGTCAAAGTAAATATATCCTTCCACATTCTCGCTAAATGCATCGGAAGAATAGGATGGCGTATAGGTGAAGGCATCCACGAGGTTCAGATCGTTCAGAAAACGCCTGGCATAGATGTCTATTTCCGAATAAGGGCTGTCCTGGGAAAAGATGATGACATCTAAAGCGATGACAGCACCTGTAGCGGCGTCGATGGTGAGCTGGTAGTAATTAAGGCCGCGCTCCCCAAAATATGGAGACGAATATTCGATCTGCCAAAGAGAGGCCGGGGTTTCAGCCGAAATGCTGTAGCAGGCCTGGAAAGCCGCGTTGATCTGCCATTCCCGCAGGGGGATGGTGGGCTGGGGAAGATATTTGTCGTCGATCCAGGATTGCAGATAATCCAGTCCGTCCAGCACGGCATTTTCCATGGAAAGCTCATTGGGCAGCGGGTCTCGGGTAGAGGACACGGTCGTGCCCTGGCAAGCCTCCAGGAGATTGCGAAAATAGGAAGCATCCCGGGAAGCCTCGGAAGGAAGAATATCCATGGCCTGCTGCTTTTGGGCATAGACATTTCCCAGCAGCAGTTTTTTCTGCGTGTCGAGGATAAAGGTGGGAAGGAAGATTCCCAAAAGCAGGATGGCCGCCGCCAATAGGATGGTAATCAAAGATGCAGATATATGGCTATACTTCTTCATTTTTCTCCTCCTTTGCGACAGGAACAAGGGACAGGAATACGCGCGTTCCTTCTCCCGGCGCGCTTTCAAAGCGAAGGACGGTTTGGTGCAGCTGGGCAATGCGCTCGCAGATGGCCAGCCCCAGCCCAGCGCCATGCTGCTTGCGGGAACGGGACTTGTCCACCATATAGAAGGCTTCGGTGATCCGCTGCAAATCCTCTTTGGGAATGCCGATGCCATGATCCTGAACGCAGATTTCATATTGCCCTTCCTTTTCCCCGCCAAAAATTTCAATCCGGCTTCCAGGCGGGGAGGCTTTGCGGGCATTGTCGATCAGGTTGATCATCAGCGTCTTGAAAAGATCCTTTTCCACAAGAATCAGCTGCGGCGCGATATGCAGCTCCAGCATGATTTTTGCTTGCGCAAGAGCGGGATAGACAGCCCCGGCGATCTCTTCAAAGAGAGGAATCGTGTAGGCCGGACTCATGGAAAAGGATTGGTTGTTCATCACGATCAAATCCAGCAGTTTGAGGGAGAGGGATTCCAGGCGTTTTCCCTCGCTGAAGATATAGGAGAGGGCCTGGAACCGGGTATCCTCGTCGCAGTCCCGGGAGCGGAGCAGATCGGCATAGCCGATAATGGAAGTGAGCGGGGTTTTCAGCTCATGGGCAAAGTTGGCGACAAAATCCTCTTTCTGCTGGGCGGCCAGCTCCAATGCCTGGATTTTCTCCTGCACGGCGTCGGCCATGCTGTTGAAATTCTCTGCCAGCTCGCCGATTTCATCCCGGGATTTGACGATGACACGGTCGCTGTAAGCGCCGTCCGCAATCTGCCGGCTGGCGATGGCCAGCTGGTGAATGGGACGGGTGAGCAGACGGGAAAGGATAAGGAGCAGTCCCGCGCAGCACAAAATCGCAAAGCATTCCGCAAAGGTGTAGGTGCGGATCTGCCGGTCTAAATCATCGAAGATTTCTGTGGAATTCTGCAGGCTTAGAAAATAATAGGTTTGGTCTTCCAATGCAAAGGCGCTGGAAATCCAGCAGTATTTTTCTTCTCCCTCCTGCAGAAAGGCGTGCTTGCGCTCGGTTGTGGAGCGGACAAATAGGGATGGAGGGATGGAGTGGGAGGAGGGGATATTGGAAAAAATAGGCACGGATTCGTCCTGCATGACGCTAAACAGGCGGCCGGAACTTTGCGAAACCTTTTCGCAGCCGGAGGTGAGGACCTCGGACGTAAGATTTTTGCCTTCCAGCTTTGAGGTGATGAGCTGGGACTGCAAAAGAAATTTGAGGGATTGATGTTCTGCGATCTCTCGATCCAGCTCCCGCTCCACGGTGGACTGAAAATGCTGCGAAATCAGAAGGGTTCCGCAGATGGAAAATGCCAGTGTGAAAAGAAACATCGAGGAGAGGAAGAGCTTTGCACTGAATCTCATTCTTTCACTTCCAGACGATAGCCAACTTTATAGACCGTTTTGATTTTCTCCTGCCAGCCCAGCTTCTTGCGGAGCCGCTGAATATGCAGATCCAGCGTCCGTGTTTCGCCGATATAGTCGGTTTTCCAAATGCGCGAAAAAATGGTTTCCCGGAAAAGAGCGGTATTTTTATTTTGGACAAGAAGAACCAGAAGTTCAAATTCCTTGAGGGTCAGATCCACGGGAACCCCTCCTTTGGTAACCGAATAAGATTCGGTATTGATCTCCACATCCTCCACCCGCAGGATGGCGTCGTTTTTATGATACCGCCGAAGCACCGCTTCCACCCGGGCAATCAGCTCGACGATTTCAAAGGGCTTAATAATATAGTCGTCGCCCCCCAGATGCAGCCCCTTGACCCGGTCGTTTACGGAATTTTTGGCCGTCAGAAAAATCACGGGGATCTTATAGGGGCGGATATATTCCATCAGCTCAAAACCATCGATTTCCGGCAGCATGATATCCAGCAGGATGAGATCATAGGATGTGCTTTCCAAATATTGCACGGCCGCCTTCCCATCAAATGCACAGTCGCAGGCATAACCCACGTTGCGCAGGCTGATCTGAATAAGACGGGAGATAGCCTGTTCGTCTTCAACAATGAGAATTCGTATCATGATAGGACCTTCTATGACTGTAGTGTAATTTTATTGTAACATAATTTTGGATACGCGGAAACCGGCGGATTCTGGAAAAATGTAAGAAATATATGAATAAATTCGGTGAATATGCGGCTGCGGGAACCGAGGGGGACTTTAGAATCCAGGCGGGTTATGGTATAATGAACGCACGGCATCACCGGAAGTGCAAGCCCTCCCGAAGCCTGGGCGTTCATTGACGGCTGCCATTGCCACACGATGCGCGGCAAAGACATGGTATAATGAACGCAGCCCTCGCCGGGCAGGCGTGATCATGGCAGTATGTGCAGGAAGGCAATCCTGCCGGCACAAGGAAACATGGATGGACAGGGAACTATCCCCCTCGCCGGATGTGCAAGACTGGTTTGGCGGGGACTGCGAATGCTGGCGTGTAAACGAGAGAAGGACGTATCCCCGAAACGAGAGCCGTTCCGATTGCCCTCGCCGGGCAGGCATGACCATGGCAATATGTGCGGAAAGGAAACTCTGCCGGCACAAGAAAACATGGACGGTTCGGGAACCATTCCCCCGCGCCGGGCAGGAACCATGGGGAAAGAACGACAGTTCCCGATGAAACGACAGGGGACAAGGCTTGCGGCTGGGTATGGCTATGGCATAGCGAAAACCAAAGCTTGCATTTCACGTGGCCTGCCGGAGAGAAGCGGCTGCAGCTGGCAGACGGCGAAGAGAAACAGGCACTGGCCGGCGGCAGGAGATATGAAACACAGGCAGGCTCTTATCGGGCAGGCACGGATAAAAAGAGACGGCCGCGGAAACACCGGATGTATTTCCCGGCGGAAGGAGAAGAAAAATTGAGCAAGGCGGATCAGATTTTTTTGCAGAACTGCAGGGATATACTGGAAAAGGGCGTTTGGGATACCGACCGGGAGGTGCGCCCGCGTTGGGAGGACGGGACGCCGGCCCATACGGTCAAGCTGTTCGGCGTAGTCAACCGCTATGACCTTCGGGAGGAATTCCCCATTCAGACCATCCGGAAGATCAATTACCGGGCGGCTTTTGACGAGCTTCTCTGGATCTGGCAAAAAAAATCCAACAATATCCATGACCTGGCCAGCCATATCTGGGATTCCTGGGCAGATGAGAATGGCTCCATTGGAAAGGCCTATGGCTATCAGCTGGGGGTTAAGCATGTATATCCCGAAGGGGAATTCGACCAGGTAGACCGGGTGCTCTATGATCTGCGCCATAACCCTGGCAGCCGGCGGATTCTCACGAATATCTATGTGCATCAGGATCTGCATGCCATGAATCTCTATCCCTGCGCCTATTCCATGACTTTCAACGTCAGCGGAAACACGCTGAACGCCATTTTGAACCAGCGTTCCCAGGATATGCTGACAGCCAACAGCTGGAATGTAGTGCAGTATGCGGCGCTGGTGCATCTGTTTGCCCGCTGCAGCGGGTTGGAGGCCGGCGAGCTTGTGCATGTCATCGCGGATGCCCATATCTATGACCGCCATGTGCCGCTGGTGGAGCAGCTGATGGAGCGGGAGAGCTATCCTGCGCCGGTCTTCCGGCTGGACCCTGCAGTTCGGGATTTCTATGACGTGACGGTGGACGGCATGGCTTTGGAGAATTACCAGTGTGCCCCGGGTATTGGAAAAATCCCGGTTGCCATTTGAGGAGAGCGATATGAAGGCGATTGTGGCTGTAGACCAGAACTGGGGAATCGGGAAAGAGGGAAAGCTCCTGGCCCATATTCCCGAAGACCTGAAATATTTTAAGGAAAAGACCTTGGGCCATGTGGTGGTCATGGGGCGCAGGACGCTCTGTTCCCTGCCCGGGGGAAAGCCCCTGCCTGGAAGGGACACTGTCGTTCTCTCCCGGGACGAAGGGTTTGCGCCGCAGGGCGTGACGGTCGTGCATAGCGCCCGGGAGCTTCGGGAGCTGCTGCGGGAGAAACATCCGGGCCGCGAGGTTTTTCTCTGCGGCGGCGGAGAAGTATACCGGGAGTTCCTGCCCGAATGCCGGGAGGTTTTGGTTACGAAAATCGGCAGGGAATTTGCGGCGGATACCTTTTTCCCCGATCTGGATGCTCAATCGGGTTGGGAGAGGGAAGAGGGAGAGTTGCGGTTTCACGGAGAAATCCCCTTTCGCTTCTGTGCATATCGGCGGACAGGGGACACGGAATAGAAGAATGACTTTGCGATGATGCTGTGCCGCAGCCTGCCCGGGGTTCATCGAAAGGGGTACGGAACGCCGGAATGAGAGAAGCGGCGGGCCGGTCGATTTTCTCCCCATAAAGCCTTTTGAAAATGGACCGGATGGCGGCGCTGGAATCGGGTGTATGCCGAGTTTTTTTCCAACTTGTCAGACGATAGAGCTGCCGGAAAGAAACGCTGCGCAGTGTGCTTACGGAACCATGGAAAACGGCCCTAGCTCACGCAAAGCTGCCACGAGAGCAAATGGCATAGAAAAAGAAAGAAGAGCGGGAAGCATCCCGCTCTCTTTCGATGGAAGATATTTTTCTTGCAGCCCCCGGATTAGAATACCCGGCGGCCAAAGACGAAGTTTTCGTTGAAATAGGAGCCCACGGAGCTGATGACTACCTTGCCCGCACTGGTGGAGGCATGGATATACTGGTTATTCCCCAGCCAGATGCCCGTATGCCCGATGCGGGAGGAACCCGGCGCCGTGAAGAAGACGAGGTCACCCGGCTGTAAATCGCCCTTGCTCTCAATCTTTTCCCAGGAGGAAACCTGGCTGAAGCCTGCCGCGCTGTAACGCCCCGTGCTTACGCCGCTGTTCTTCAGAACATAGTATACAAAGCCGGAGCAGTCAAAAGAGTTCGGGCCTTCCGCACTCCAAACATACTTTTTGCCTAGCTGCTCTTTGGCAAAGCGGATCATCTGGGAAACATCCGAACTGCTGGAGGCAGAGGAGGTTTCCTGCTCTTTAGAAGAGCCGGAAGAAGCAGAAGACTCCTTTTTTGCGGAAGAACCGCTGGAGGACTTGGCGGCCGGCGCCGCTTTGGCAGAAGGAGAATAGAGAAGCTCCTGGGTATTCTGGCCAAAAATGCCGTCTGCCGACAGGCCGTTTTGCTTCTGGAAAGAGACGACAGCCTTTTGGGTTGCGGTGCCATAGATGCCGTCTGCCGAACCCGAAAGATAGCCCAGCTCTTTCAGACGGTTCTGGATCTTGCGGACGTCCTCTCCCTCATCCTCCAAGCGGACGGTATAGGGAAGCGCATCTTCGCTGGCCAGAAGCGTCAGGGTTTCAGCGCCGGCAATCCCATCCTGTTTCAGCCCGTTGGTGCGCTGAAATAGGCGGATGGCCTCCTGGGTTACCGGGCCATAGTTTCCGGTGAACCCATCGTAGTCATAATATCCCAGCTCCATGAGACGCCGCTGCAGCGCCCCCACTTCCAGAGAGGAATCCCCCTCCTGAAAAAACGAGCCGGTGGCGATATAGCTGGCGGCCTGCAAGGCGCTTCCCAGAAGGGACTGCATAGTGGCGGGCCCGGCAATTCCGTCTACGGCCAGTTGGTTTTCTTTTTGATATGCCTCTACAGCGGCCTGCGTATCTGTCCCATAATAGCCTGTTGGGGAGACGGTTAAAAATCCGCTTTCATAGAGCTTTTGCTGCACGGAATAGACCACGCTGTCCTTATCCCCGTTTTTTAAGAGATCTTCCCGCGGCGATGGGGCGGCGAGGGCGCTCAGGGGAAGAGTGAGGCAGATAGCTGCTGCCGCTGCGGCAGCAATCGGTTTCTTTTTCATGCATTTCTCCTTTCGTACGGTCTGCAATAATTTGTAATAAACGTAATATTTATATAACAAATTATTGCTTACAACCCAAGTATAGGAGAAATATAAAATAATAGCAAAACGAAATAACCGCCAAAAATTCGGATTTTTACCGGTTATTTTAAATTATGACACAAATACGGCAATCTTTAAAATATTACGATAATGTAATATTTATATGATGCGAAATGAGGGCGATGCGATTGCCGGGCCTCGGCAGTTGGGCGGCCCAGCGCCTTTGCTGGATACTCAAGGCATAAAGCCCCAAAAACTGCCTCTTCCGAGGACATTCCCAAAGAACGAAACATTCCCGCATGACGGGAGGGAGCCCCCCAGCCCAAGAGAAACGGCTGTCAGCCATTGCATTTGGATAATCCAAGCCGGTTTGCTCCGAGGATGAGAGCGGGCGCGCCAAAGATAAAGCCATAATTTCCCTTTTTAGAATGGGAAACAGACGCCTCCTGCGGGAAGGGATGGGTTTTTCCGATCTCCAAACAGGCAAATTTTTTCTGAAAAACGGTTTAAATCCCGGCGAGGAGGGATTCTGAATCGCGGTAAAAAATGACCTGGCGATGATTTTCCCCGCCGGGGCGATATCTCTGCTTCTCTAAACGGGTGTGGTTTTTCAAAGCGGAACTGCTCAAATCCGGGGATCAACAGCGCCCGAGGCTGCTCTTCGGTTTTTTTCACGCCGGGCTGGATGCACTCTATCCTTCCAGAGCGATGAGGCAGGTGGGGTTGCCAACAGCCTCCACAAAAGCGCGCAGATCCGCAAAAGAGAGGAAAACCGTCGCCCGGTTATCGCAGGGATGGACGCCAATAGCATCTTCGCCAAGAAAATTCTGGTCAAAGGCAACGGTAACGTCGTGGTCGCTGTTGAATAAAACCCCAAGGGGCGTCACTGCGCCCTTTTCCAGATGCAGATGCTTTTCCAGCCGTTCCGGCGAGGCAAAGCTCAGGGGCGTCGTCCCCAGCTGCTGCCGCAGGGCCTTTAAATTGGCATGCTTGTCCTTTTTCATCACAATGAGAAAATGCTGCTTACCATTGGCGTTGCGCAGAAACAGATTTTTAGCGACGTTGTCTTTGCCCTCAAGATCCAGCGCATCCATTTCCTCGATGGTGAAAACAGCGGGATGGGTATAGAGTTGATAGGAAACGCCGTGTGCATCCAGGGCGCGCAGGGTTTGCTCCATTTGAGTCATAAAAAAACCTCCTTTTTAAAAGAGTGATTTGATGCCAATGAGGATCAGGATGACGCCGCCCAAAATCTGCGCCTTATCTCCCAGCCAGTTGCCAAACCGTTTGCCCACAAACACCGCGGTTAGTGAACATACGAAGGTGATTGCGCCGATGAGAAGAACGGTGGGGAGAATCTGGACGCGCATGGCGCTGAAGCCCACCCCAACGGCAAAGGCGTCGATGCTGGTGGCAACGGCCTGAAGGAAAATCGTGAGCCCGGTGAGCCGGCGACATACGCGTTCCTCCTCTTTGCGAAGGCCGTCATAGATCATTTTGCCGCCGATAACGCCTAAGATCAGCAATACCACGATTCCGGCATAGGCATCCAGAAATTCCGAAAAGAGGCTGCCGGCATAATAGCCAAGCAGCGGCATGAGGGCCTGGAAGATGCCGAAAGAAGCCGGGATCAGAAAGGTTTTGCCGCGGCTGAGCTCCCGGCCGCACATGCCGTCCGTCATGGAAACGGCCGCGGCGTCCATGCTCAGGCCCAATCCGATCAGAAGAATTTCGATGATTCCCATACTACCTCCTAAATGGGGCAAAAATGGCCGGGGAAGCCATATTTCCCCTTGTCATGTATATGCTTGCCCACATCCTCTCAAAAACCTTTTCCTAAAAAAACAGAGGAGTGGGCAAAAAAAAACTCAAATATAGCGACCAAGGCTATATATGAGTCTCATTCATTAAGGCAAACCAGGCAAAAACGCCAGTATGTTGACTTGCCACGCGAACGAACCGCGCAAATTACTCCCTCACAGGACCCTTTTTCTTATATACTTTGGGATTATAATATAGCGGCGGCCAAAAGTCAATATTTTCATGGCTTTTCCCAGAGAAGAGGAGTATAATGAAACAAATCCATTGAAAAAAGGAAGGGATTATTATGGCAGAATGGAATCAGCCGCTTCAGGTGAAGCAGGTGACCTTTGAAAACCGGATTGTGATGGCGCCGATGCTGCCCTTTGGGTGGCCGGAAAAGGACGGCGGCATGTCGGAAAAGACGCTGGCCCATTATTTGAAAAGAGCCGGAAAGGGCATGGGCTTGCTCATTTGCCAGGCGCTTCTCGTCTCCCCGGAAAACGATCTGTTGGACCGGGCCGGCGCGTATAAGCGGGAGCATCTCTGCTTTATCAAAAAAATTGCCGATGCCTGCCACGCGGGAGGAACCCGCTTCTTTGCCCAGCTTGCCTATGCTGGGTTTGACGCTTCTGGCGGCGGCGGGCGCAAGGTGACCGAGCTTTCCACAGAAAAAATGGCGGAAATCGGGCGGGATTTTGTGCATTCCGTGCGCCTCTTGAAGGAGGCGGGCTGCGACGGGGCCGAGCTGCACTGCGCCCATGGCTCGTTTCTGAACGCGGTGCATTCGCCCATCGAGAATACCCGGCAGGATCGCTACGGCGGGGATTTGGAGGGACGGCTGACGCTGCTGAAGGAAATCATAGAGGGATGCCGGGAATGTATAGACGATTCCTTTATTTTGTCCTGCCGCATGGGATGGACAGAAACGCTGGAAGGAGATATTGCGTTGGCGCAGGCTATGGAGAAGCTGGGCGTTGAGATGTTGCATGTTTCCGGCGGCATCCCGGCAGACCGTTCCCTGGATATCCCGGAAGATTTTCCCTATAATGCCTTTGTGTATACAGGGACGCGTGTCAAACAGCATGTGAATATCCCGGTCACGGTGGTCAATGATTTGCAGACACTGCGCCGGGGAAACGAACTGCTGCGGGAAGACGCCTGCGATCTGATTGCCTATGGCCGGCCGTTCCTGGCAGACCCGGATTTTGCGCTTCACGCGGCGGAGGATCCGGATTATATTGGCTGCCGGAAATGCAAGGCATGCCAGTTCCGCACAGACGGAGACCGCTGTCCCGGTCCGCCGGCGAGAAAATAGGGCGGATAGATTTATCAATATAAAAACCACGGCATGCCGTGGTTTTTTGCCTTGTTATATAATTGTTTCCAATTTCCTTTCCAGGTCGCGGATATATGCCTTCTGCTTTTTCTTCAGGGGAAGAAGAAAATAGGAGAGAATCTGCCAACAGATATTCCGCATTTGCAGGATTTCTGTGAAGATAATATGGGTTCCCCCCGTGGGGGTTCTGGAAAAGAGGCCCTCCCATTCGCCGGAAAAAATGTTGCTGCGCATGGAAAATGCATAGCGCTCATAAGGCGTCTTTTCCAAGATAGAGAAGCTGGTGGAATGGCCGTTTGTGGAAAATTCCGTAAAATGCCTGCCATCCAGAGATACTTCCACCCGGGAAAGATCGCTACGCCATTCGATATCCTGATGATTGGTCACCACGTCCCAAACGGTTTCGGGCGGGGCAGATAGTGTTGCAATGATTGTCGATTTCCGCATAGTAGCCTCCCTGCAACATATATATATTTTTAAGTATAACAGGGCAGCGGCGGAAAATCAATCGGCCAGCTTCGCCTTTTTGAGAGCGAAGAGGATGACGGGGATGAGGACAAGCTGGATGACAATGCCCGGAAGCGCCGTGACAAAGGCACTGGTGAGGAAGGTGGTGAAGCCATAGGCGGTTCCCGAAAGGCCGAAGATCACGGTATTGGCAATACCCAGAACGATGCGGCCGCCCAGCATGGCCAAAATCAGAGTGAGAAACACCTTCTTTTTCGTGACCTTATAGAACACTCCGGCCAGGGCGCCATAGGCGCACAGTTCCAACATCATGGAGATATTCATGGGGGCGGGAGGCATGCCCGTGATCAACGAGGACAGCAGAGGTACCAGAATACCCACGGCGCCGCCCCAGATCCATCCGCAGAGAAAGCCGCAGAGCAGAACCGGCAGGTGCATGGGACAGAATACAGACCCGGCGTTGGCCACCGAGAACATATGAAAGACCTGGGGGAGTAAAAGCCCGATGGCCAGACAGATGGCCGAATAGATGAGTTTTCGTGTGTTCGTCATAAAAAGATCTCCTTTTGTAGTTTCAAAATGTCAATGTAAAGCTGGACAGCTCGGCCAGCTTATATTTGGAAAAATATTCTTCCTCCAGGGGGATCCACCGGCCGGCAAAGGCGGAGAAGCCCTCCTTTCCCTCGCGGAGCAGAAGCCGCCGCCGCTGTTCATCGGAGGTAATCTGCAGCACCAGCGTATGGGTATAATAGGGCAGCAGAGAGGGATGCATGGAATAGGACCCTTCCACGATCACCAGCGGCTTGGGCTGGCAGCAGACTGGCGGCTGAAGCGCGCCGGTCCGGCAGGAAAAGGGCTGGTATACCACCTGCCGTCCCTGGGACAGGGGGAGCAGCACTTCGGATAAAAAACGCTCGTGATGGACGTTTTCCCCCGGCTGGGCGAGACGCTGGGGCGTGCGGAGCTGGGGAGGAAGGAAAAAGTCGTCCATATGAAAGACCGTGCAGGGCAGGCACGCAGAGGCCAGGCTGGCCAGCGTGGTTTTGCCGCTGCCGCAGCGCCCGTCAATGGCCACGACGGCGCGTTTCCCGCCCACAGAAAGCGCATGAAGAAAACGAAGGGCGGGCAGATATTCCGCCAGCTGGCGGCGGATGACCCGGTAATGGGGATGATAGGCGGCCCGATAGGCCTCGCTGTGGTGCAGGCTGGGGCAGCCCTGCGCCCGGTATTGCTTCAAAAAGGCAAGGGCCTCCCCGGAAGGCCCCCAAAGGCCGCCGGCCGCCTGGCTCTCCAAAAGGGAGAGGGCCGCCGGAAAGGCCAGGGACTGGGAAGGGGCTTCCGCCGCCGTCCGCACAAACAGGCCGGCCGCCAGGGCAGGATCCATCGGGCGGAAGTCCGGGGAATCCAGATACATCCGGCAGAGGCCGCCGCCGATATCCTCCAGCAGGGCGGAGGACGCAGGAGCAAGGCTTTGGCATTCCGCTTCTATGGCCTGCCGGGCCTTTGGCATTTCTGCCATGTGCCCCGGGCCAAAACACTGCTGATAAAACAGCTTGACGGCATCCTGCAGCGCCATTTTTGGATATCTTGCCCGGTGCCGGGCGAGGATATTTTCCATGTCTTTTTTCATTGCTTTCCCCCTGAAAACATAAAAAAGCCATGAAGCCATGGGTTTATGCAAAACCCGCTACATCTTCATGACCTAGCATTTTTAAAAACAAATTTCTTTTATTTTGCCATGCGGCTGCATCTTCCTGCCAGCGGTATATACACCCTATTTCAATAGGAGGCGGTTCCTTCCTGGAACGCCTAATTTTCGCCGTTTTGCAGCCGGAGGATTTGGGAAACCGCCTCTTCGATATGGGCGGAAAGGGATTGCTCGGCGATTCCCGTGATGTGGATATGGCAGCGGGACACCGGAATGGCGAATTTCTCCGCCCGGCATGCCGCCAATGCCTCCGCCATCCGGGGCGTCACTTCCCCCAGCATGGAATTGGCAAAATAGATACCCACCGGCCCGATGACCACATCGGCCTGGGAACAGTTAAAAACGACCGCGTTTTCTCCTGTTGCACCCCGGACGCCGCCGCCCCGCACCATCTGGGCGGTTGCCGTGGCATTGGTTCCAACGGCGATGATTTCCGCGCCGGGGAGGCGCTCCTTCAGGCGCTCCACGATGCTGCGGCCCATGCCGCCGCCCTGACCATCGATGACAACAATGCGCAAAGGCAGGCCCTCCTTTCCAAATCTTCTCGTCTATTATACGGGACGAGGGAGGAAAAGTAAAGAAAACCGGGAATTTTGCTTATAGGAATTTATGATATATGTTATACTGTTTTCATAACGAAAGGAACGGCAGACTCTTATGGAGAGCCGGAGCGAGAAGGGAGAACCGCATGCGGACAGCGATATATCGCGGAAAAAGGGATATTCTTTTGACAGAGCGTCCTCTGCCGGAGGCAGGGGAAGAGGATATCGTCGTAAAAAACCTATACGCCAGCATTTGCGGGACAGATGTGGCGGTTTATTTCCATGGGCCGGGAACGGGGCATAAAATCACGGTAGGCGAAGAATTCGGGCATGAGATGGTTTCGCAGGTCGTGCAGGTGGGGAGAGAGGTGAAGGGCATCCGCGTGGGGGACCGGGTCTATCCCTATCCGTTGCTGGCCAAGGGGGATCCCGGGCGCGCCGGGACGCTGGGCGGATTCTCGGAATACATGGTTCTTCCCCATGCCAGGCTATATGAAGGCGTTTATCCCGTGGGGGAGAAAATAAAAACGCGGACGGCCTGCCTCATCGAGCCATTTACAGTGGGGATGCGGGCGGCCCGCCGGGCGCTGCCCAAACCGGGGGAAAAGGCCATCGTATTTGGCGCCGGAACCATCGGTATCGCCGCCGCCCTGGCCCTGCGGTATTTTGGATGCGAAAAGGTGATGGTGTGCGACCTGTCGGACTTCCGGCTGGAAAAGGCACGGAATCTGGGGCTTCTGACCTGCAACAGCGCAAGAGAGGATCTGCGGGAAAAGGCAATGGAATGCCTGGGAACCGCGCGCTCGCTTTCCGGGCCGACGGCGGACGCGGATATCTTTATCGATGCGGCCGGGGCGCCTTCGATTTTGGAGACATTCCAGAGCATGGGGAAAATCGAATGCCGCATGGTCGTGGTGGCGGTGCAGGCGGGCAAGAGGCCGGTGGACGTCCTCTCCATGACCTTTTCCCAGCATGCCCTTATCGGCAGCGGGGGCTACCAGAGCGAGGATGTGCGGGATGTGATGGCGCTGATGGAGAGCGGACGGTGGGATATTGATTCCCTCATCACTCATGTGTTCGCCTGGGAACAGCTTCCCCAGGCCATTGAGACGGCGGCAGATGTGGATCATGCGCTGAATGTGGTCATCGATTATGCCAAGCAGCCGGAGAAATAGAAAGAATAAAGAAACAGCCGCAGAGTCTGTAAAAAAACTTCTGCGGCATTTTTATGCAGAAAAACCAGAAAGGGTAAAAGGAGACAACGCATGTTCCCTTTGAATGTTTCTTCGGGGATCGGGATTCCACGGATGAGCGAGAACAGAGTTCAGCGATTCCGCAAAAAATATTTGTTCTTTTTTTGTATAAAAGACGGACTTCCAGGAATTTATGAAAACAAAATTTCATAATAGCCGGTGGCTGACGGGCACGTTCTCCCGCTGCTTCCTTTCCCGCAAAACGATCCCGGAAAAAATGCCGTTTTTAAAAAACACCGGATCCAGAGCTGTGTGGCCCGTAGTTCTCTTTAAAAAACACGGGATATGTCGGCGATTCTTGGGTTATGCTGACAAAAAAATGCGCGGGAATAGAGCTTCCCGCGGCAAAATTTTAGTCGTTCTCTTTTTTAGCCAATGGATTGTGAGATTAACGGATAAAGATGGGAACCATTTGCAAATGTGTGCGGAGGGCATTCTGCGGCAAATTCCTGTCTGCTCTCCTATTTAAAGAAGCAGGCTTGCCATGCGGCTTTCTATTTTAAAATATAAAATATATAAATTAAGCATGGGGCCGCAAAATTTCCCTCTCTGGGTTTTCGTGGAAGCGGGCCGCTCAAGGAAGGAGGGCGAGGAGCGCCGCGAAATCTTCGGCAAACACATGGGCGCCGGCTTCCTCCAGTTCCCCGGGAGCGGCATAGCCATAGCGGACGGCGATGCAGTCCAGGCCGGTCTGGCGGGCACCGATCACATCCTGGCGGCGGTCGCCGATCATGACGCATTCGCCGCGGCGGTCCTGCAGGCCGCAGGTTTCCAAAACGTATTCGATCACCTCATTTTTGTGGGAACGGGTGTTGTCCATATTGCTGCCGCCTATCAGGGCGAAATAGCGGTCCAGGCCATAGTGCGCAAGGATCTGCCGGGCGAAAACCGTGGGCTTGGAGGTGGCCAGCAGCAGCGTCTTTCCCCGCGCCTGAAGCTGCGCCAGAAAATCCTCCACGCCGGGAAACAGGGAATTTTCCATGACGCCTTTGGAGGCAAACCGCTCCCGGTACAGGCGGACAAATTCCAACGCTTCGTCATGGGAACCATGGAACATCTTGATATAGGTATCATAGAGGGGCGGCCCGACAAAAGCATCCAGCTGATCCGGCGTAGCCTGAATGCCAAAGTGAGAGAGGGCATATTCCAGACAGCGCAGAATGCCGATTTTGGAATCGATGAGGGTGCCGTCCAGGTCAAAAAGTATATACTGCTTGTTCATGGTGTCTCCTTTGCTGCGCGCAGCTCTAAAAGCGTGCGGCAGATAATTTTATCATAGATCGGGAGCATCTCTGCTTCTGTCACCCGGGAATGCAGCTCCTTTAAAGGAACCCAGCCGACGCTGCTGTTTTCTTCCGGCCTTTCCCTAAGCGGCTGGTCCTGCGGAGCGCAGAAGGAATAGCAGAAGGAAAGATGCAGATGCGGGGGAACATAGCGCCCGCGTTTTTCATGGGCGGCAACCGGGAGGATATCCAGAGAAACCGGCAGGGGGGAGAGGGGATGCAGAATGCGGATCCCGGTTTCCTCCCGGGCCTCCCGCATGGCTGTCTGGAGGGGCCAGGTCTCTCCGTCGCAATGGCCGCCCGTCCAGGCCCAGGACTGATAGATATTGTGATAGGCCATGAGGACATGGGAGAAGGACTCGTCAAACACCATCGCCGAGGAGGTGAAATGAAACAGCGCGCATTCCCGGGTCAGGGAAACATCGCCCCATTGCCGGATAACATCTAAAAAAATCTGTCGTACCGCGGCATCCTCCCGTGTTTGGGGGACAAACTGCCGGGCCGCTTCCCGATAATCCATGGCCATTTCTCCTTTTTCTATGGGAAGTATAGCATATTTTCGGGAAAAGGGGGAGAGCGCCGGGCCGGAAAGTTTATAAAATGTTAATTTGCCTTCTTTTTGAAACCATGGTATGGTGATAAAAAGGAGGGAGTATCATGACACATGAAGGAGAAATTTCCGTCGGGATTGGATTTGCCACGGGCCGGCGGAGTTTTCAGAGCGTTCTGGGAACGTTTATTTATCACTTAGAGGAATCCGGCCTTCTCAACAACCGGAATATCCATCTGAATTTGCTGGTGGCCTATGATCTCACCTATTCCAATACCTGCCGGACGGACTATACCCGCATCGGAAAATCGGTGGCGGAGAAGCTGGATCACTGCTATTTCATCGGCGAGGAGGACATTCGGGCCGCGGAGGATGAGCTGGCGAAAAAAGGGGTAATCCCCGAGGATAAAAAGAACATCTGCTTTGGAACGGGCTATGCCCGGCAGCGCAACAGTGTGGTGTATACGGCGCTCAAAAACGGCATCGATTATCTTATTTTCCTGGATGACGACGAATACCCCATGGCCGTGACCGAATCCAAGGATTTCCTGCTCTGGAGCGGGCAGCATGTCCTGGAATCCCATGTGAAGAGCCTGCGGACGGCGGATATCACCAACGGATATCACTGCGGGTATATCACGCCCATTCCCTATATCGAATTTGACCATATCCTCTCCGAAGAGGATTTCAAAACCTTTATTGAGGCCATGAGCAACGACGTCCTCAACTGGGAAACCGCCAAGGAGACGATGCGCAGCGGCGGCATCACCTATGCGGACAAAACCATTCTGATTGAGCAGAAAACCAGCCTGGCGGAAGAGGTCAACGGCGCGAAGTTCATCACGGGCGGAAACCTGGGCATCAACCTGACTTCCCCCGAGCGGCTTTTCCCGTTCTATAACCCGCCCGGCGCCCGAGGAGAGGACACGTTTTTGAGCACCTGCCTCAAGGATGTCAACGTCAAGCATATCCCCAGCTATACCTTCCACGATGGCTTTGCCTATTACCGCCATCTGCTGAAGGGCGTTCTGCCCAATGTGCTCAAGCCCATCGATTTTGGCTCGGAGGAAGTTATCAACCGCTTCTATGGGGCCTGCCTGGGATGGACGCGGTATAAGCCGCTTTATATGTATATCACCCGCCGGAGCGAGTTTGATGCGATTCTGGATGAAATGCAGGAGAAGATGGAGCAGGTGCTGCCCAAGCTCTGCAGCTATTTTAACCGTCCGGAGTTTTTGGGCATTGCAGAGGAACTTCGCAAATACCGCGCCAACGCGCCGCGGCATTTTGAGGAATTTGAGGAGACAAAGCGCCTGTTTGAAAGGGTAAAGGAATATGCCCTTGGCGAATAGGAAAGGATATGCGGAGAAAGGCGGCGCGGCAGCGCCGCCTTTTTGCATCCGAAATTTTTGAGAAAAAAGCCGGCGATCGAGAGGAATCTGCATGCAGTCCGGCTGCTCATGCCGCAAGGAAAACAAAGACGGGAACCCAAAGGCGAACCGTTCCATAAAAAGACAGGATGAGAAAGGGATTCCCTTTCTTTTTTTATGGATACAGGACACATCTGGAGAATTTTTTTGTGGGCAAGTCAAATGGCAAGGGGGTCTCCCACTGAAGGAAAGGAAAAAATTTGCCGGATTGTAAACCCAAAATGCTATATTTGGTTGACAATCGTTTTTTCGCATTGCTATACTTCGCCTATAGAAGCGGGATGGAGGGAAATCGTGTGACCATAAAGGAAAAGGTGGCGGAGCTGCTGCTGCGGCACCGGGGCGAATATATTTCCGGCGAGGAGATGGCGCGGCATCTGGGCGTCAGCCGGGCGGCGGTATGGAAGGCCGTAAAGCAGCTGGAGAGCGAGGGCATGTGCATCCAGGCGGCGACCAACCGGGGCTATGCCCTTTCGGATGCGGCGGATATTCTGTCGCCCGCCTGTATCAGCGGATATCTGCGCCATCCAGAGGTATTTGCCATCCAGGTGGAAAAGACACTGGATTCCACCAACCGGCTGGCTCGGGATCTGGCCCAGCGAGGCGGCAGGGAAGGCACTGTGGTAGTTGCCGGGGAACAGACAGCCGGGCGCGGGCGGCTGGGGCGCAGCTTTTTTTCGCCCGGGGGAACTGGAGTATATTTCAGCCTGGTTCTGCGTCCGTCTCCGGAAACAGAAGCTTCCCTGCTGACGACGGCGGCCGCCGTCGCCGTAGCCCAGGCGGCGGAGGAGCTTGCCAAGCGGCCGGCAGAGATCAAATGGGTCAACGATATCTATATGGATGGAAAGAAAATCTGCGGAATCCTGACAGAAGGGACTTACAGCATCGAGGAAGGCCGCATGGAATCCGCCGTTTTGGGCATTGGCGTGAATGTTTCTCCGCCGGCAGAGGGCTTCCCGGAGGAATTGCGAAAAAAGACCGGGACCATTTTGGAAAAACCCGGGAATAACGCCCGGAGCCGTCTGATTGCCCGGATTCTGGAGATTTTTTGGGAATATTATGAAAATCTGGATGCCGGGACCTTTTATTCAGAATACCGCCGCCGCTCCCTGCTTCTGGGAAAGCGCGTGGAGATACTGGGAAAAGGACGGCGGGAACCGGCGGAAGTTTTGGATATCGGCCGGGACTTTTCCCTGATCCTGCAAAAGAAAAACGGAGAAATCGAGCGCCTGCGGGCCGGAGAGGTGGAGATCTGTTATGGAAAAAAATAGGGAGAAAATCCGGAAGCTTATCCTATGCGCCTTTTTTGCCGCCCTGACGGCGGTGGGTGCCTTCATCAAAATCCCTGTGCCCGTCGTGCCATTTACTTTACAATTTTTATGCACGACTCTGGCGGGCTGGCTGCTGGGCGGAAAATGGGGCGCCCTCAGCGTGGCACTCTATATCGCTCTGGGGCTTTTGGGAATCCCCATATTTGCCGAGGGCGGAGGCATTGGCTATGTCTTAAGGCCCAGCTTCGGCTATCTTCTGGGATTCTGTCTGGGAAGTTATCTGACCGGGATACTTGCCCGCCGGGGAGAGGCGACCTATGGGCGGCTGCTGGTTTCCGGATTTGTGGGGCTGGGGGCGGTATATCTGTTGGGGATGGCGTACTATTATCTCATCTGCAACTATGTCATTGCCACACCCATCGCCTTTGGCCCGCTCTTCTATTATTGCTTTTTGATGGCAGTTCCGGGCGATATCCTGCTCTGTTTTCTGGGAGCCGGGCTGGCCCGGCGGCTGCTGCCGGTTCTGGGGCGGAAAGAAATGCAAAAGAAGCGAATACAGGAGGAAACGACATGAAGCTGGAAGCGTATCAGCAAAAAATTTTGGAAGGCGGAGAGCTTTGCCGGGAGGAGGCGTTGGCACTGTGGGACGCTCCCGCAGAGGAGCTATGCTCCGGAGCCGATGCGATCCGGCGGCATTTCTGCCAAAACCGTTTTGATCTCTGTGCCATTATCAATGCCAAAAGCGGACGGTGCCCGGAAAACTGCAAATTCTGCGCCCAGTCCGCATTTTATGAGACGGGGGCGGGGGAATACCCCCTGCTTTCCGAGAAGGAAATTCTCCGGGAGGCCGAGGACCATGAGGAACAGGGCGTGCTGCGGTTTTCGCTGGTGACATCGGGAAAACGGCTGACCGCGCCGGAGGTGGAGGCCATTGCGCAGGTGGTGCGGAAGATGCGCCGGGAAACGGGGATTTCCCCCTGCGCTTCCCTGGGGCTGCTGAGCCGGGAGGAATTTACGCTGTTGAAGGAGGCTGGGCTGGAAAGGGTACACAATAACCTGGAAACCTCCCGCCGCTATTTCCCGGAGGTATGTTCCACGCATACCTATGACGACAAGCTCCAGGTCATACGGAATGCGCAGGCCGCCGGGCTGGAGGTATGCAGCGGCGGCATTTTGGGCATGGGAGAGACAGTGGAGGACCGGGTGGATATGGCGCTGGAGCTTCGGCGGCTGGGCATCCGCTCGGTTCCCCTCAACCTGCTGAACCCCATCCCGGGGACTCCCTTTGCCGGGCGGCGTCCTCTGCCGGCAGAGGAGATGCGGAAAAGTGTGGCCCTGTTCCGATGGATTTTGCCCCGAGCGGAAATCCGCCTGGCGGGAGGCCGGGGATTGCTGCCGGACAAGGGACGGGCCTGCTTTGCCTCTGGGGCCAACGCCGCCATAACCGGCGATATGCTCACCACGGCGGGCATTACGGTTGAGACGGATCGGAAGATGCTAAGAAAAATGGGATTCGAGGTGAAACGAGCATGAGCCGGGGACTTTTTATTACGGCGACGGGAACGGACGCAGGAAAGACCTATGTGACGGCCCGGATCGTCCGGCAGCTGTGCGCGGCGGGCTATGACGCGGGATATTATAAGGCGGCATTGAGCGGCGCGGACGAGACGGCGGGCCTGCCGGGAGATGCGGACTATGTGAAGCGGTTTGCCGGCCTCACGGATTCCTATTCCGAGATGGTGCCCTATATCTATTCGGCGGCGGTTTCGCCGCATCTGGCGGCACGCTGGGAGGGACGGCCGGTGGATCTGGAACATGTGAAGCGGGGCTATGACGCCATTTCAGGAAAACATGCGTATATCACCATGGAAGGAAGCGGCGGCATTCTCTGCCCCATCCGTTATGATGATTCCTGCCATCTGTTTTTGGAGGATATTATTCGGGCGCTGGAACTGCCCTCGCTGGTCGTGGCGGATGCCGGGCTGGGAACCATCAATGCCACGCTGCTCACCCTGGAATATATGCGGCGCAGAGAACTGCCCGTGCGGGGGATCATCCTTAACCGCTGGACAGGAAGCCCCATGGAGGAAGACAACCGGCGCATGATCGAGGAACTGGGCGGCGTTCCGGTGATCGCCTGCCTGGAGGCGGGCGCGGAGGAGCTTCCGGTTTCTGCGGAGACGCTTGCGGCGCTGTATGGCGCCGGGAACGGGGGAAACGATGTATAAGACAAAAATGCAGCAATGGCAGGAAAGGGATCTAAAGCATATCTGGCACCCCTGCTCCCAAATGAAGGACTATGAGGAGCTGCCGCCCATCGTCATTGACCATGGGCGGGGCGTGTACCTATACGATATGGAGGGGAAGGAGTATATTGATATTGTCAGCTCCTGGTGGTGCAACCTTCTGGGACACTGCAATCCCAAAATCAACGAGGCCATGAAACAGCAGATGGAGCTTTTGGAGCATGTGATCTTTGCCAATTTCACGCATCAGCCGGCGATCCGCCTCTGCGAAGAGCTGATCCGAATTCTGCCATCGGGGCTGACGCGGTTTAATTTTTCAGATAACGGCTCGGCGGCTGTGGAATGTGCCTTGAAAATGGCATTTCAATACCAATACCAAACGGGGCATCCCGAGCGCACCCGGTTTATGTGCCTCACGGAGGGATATCACGGCGAAACCATTGGGGCGCTTTCGGTGGGCAGCATGGATCTCTATGCGAAGATCTACCGGCCCATGCTCATGGATACTCTGCATATTCCCGCGCCGGATTGCTACCGCTGTCCCTATGGGAAATGCCGGGATAGCTGTCACTGTGAATGCTTTGCCGGGGCGGAGGAAATGTTTGCGGCCCATGGCGGGGAAACCTGCGCCGTCATTGTGGAGCCGCTTTTGCAGGGAAGCGCGGGCATGCGGATCTATCCGCCTCTCTATCTGAAAAAGCTGCGCCAGCTTTGCGATAGCTATGGAATCCTTCTCATTGCCGATGAAATCGCCACCGGCTTCGGGCGGACGGGAAAAATGTTCGCCTTTGACCATGCCGGCGTAAGCCCGGATATCATGTGTATTTCCAAGGGGCTGACGGGCGGCTATATCCCCATGGCCATTACCGTCACAACCGAAAATATCTATCAAGCCTTTTATGCGGATTATAACGAAGGAAAGGCGTTTATGCACAGCCATACCTACAGCGGAAATCCCCTGGGCTGTGCGGCGGCGCTGGCCGTGCAGAAGATCCTGCGGGAGGATCGGATTTTGGAAAAAGCGGAAGCGCGGGCGCCCTATCTCCACGGCAGGCTTATGGAGGCGCTGGGCAGTCACCCGCATGTGGGGGAGATTCGGCATTTGGGCCTGATCAACGCCATAGAGCTGGTAGAGGACAGGGAATCCAAACAGGGCTTTGCCGGAGAAAGGCGCATGGGATATCAGATCTATCAGAGAGCGCTGAAACGCGGCCTACTGCTGCGGCCGCTGGGAAATGTGCTGTATTTCAACCCGCCACTGGTTATCGAAGAAAATGAAATGGATGCGGCGGTGGAACGGTGTGCGGCGGCGGTAGGGGAGATTCTTCCGGAATAAGAGAAGAAGGAAAAGTTAAAAACGGCCTTGAAAAAGGCCGTTTTTTTTGCTGGTTTTTATGGCGGGGACTTCCCGCAAGGCCGAGGAAGGGGCCTGAGCACGGGAGCCGGGCGGGAAGCAGTGCGCAGGAACAAACGCTCTGCCGGTGTATGCAAGAAGGAACAGAGAGGGTATCCATAAAAAAGCAAAGTCGCCCGGATAGCAGGGGAAAAGCAATCCGGGATTGCAGGAAGAGAAGAGTATTTATAGCAGAGAAAAAGGGACGGAAACCCCGCCTGCAAAGGAGGATCGTAAATAGATAGGGAAAGGAATTACAGCTTTTTTGAGGAAACCGTTGCATAAAATGACGGCGAAGGTTGTTGACAAACGCAGGAACAAATGTATAATAAATTATATAAATCATACTTTTCATACTTTGGAGGAAAGCTATGGAGACAAATCCCGTTGGAAAATATGCGTGGACGGCAAAGGTGGGGGAAAAGGGACAGATTGTGATCCCCAAGGAGGCCCGGGAGGTGTTTGCAATCAAACCGGGGGATACCGTGCTCCTGCTGGGGGACACCGAAAGAGGCATCGCCATCGTGAAAAACGACGCGTTTATGAAATTTGCCGAAGCTATTTTGCAGGCACAGAAGCCGGAGGAAAAGAGAAAATGAATGCAATCGAGACCCGGGGGCTGACCCGGCGTTTTGGGGCGCGGACAGCGGTGGATCATTTGGATCTATCCATTGGGAAAGGCGAGTTTTTCGCCCTTCTCGGGGGAAATGGCGCGGGGAAATCCACAACAGTGCGCATGCTTTGCGGCCTTTTGCCCCCTTCGGAGGGCGACGCCTTTTTGCTGGGGGAAAGCATCGCGCAGAACAGCGGGAAGGTGAAAGCCAAGCTCAACAGCTCTCCCCAGGAGACGGCGGTGGCGCCCAAGCTGTCCGTGAGAGAAAATTTGGAGATGATGGCGCGGATCTATGGGGCCTCCCGGGAAGAGGCAAAGGAGAAGGCCCGGAACATGATGGCGGATTTTGGCCTGACAGAACGGGAAAAAGACCGGGCGGGAAAGCTCTCCGGCGGATTGCAGCGGCGGCTGAGCATCGCCATGGCGCTCATTTCCAAGCCCGAGATCCTCTTTCTCGATGAGCCCGGCCTGGGTGTGGATGTGCGCGCCCGGCGGGAGCTTTGGCGCATTCTGGAAAATCTCAAGGGGAAAATGGCCATTCTGCTGACGACGCACTATATGGATGAGGCCGAGGCGCTGGCCGACCGCGTCGGCATCCTGCACGAGGGGCGGCTCCGGGCCCTGGGAACGGCAGAGGAGCTCAAGCGGGAAACCGGGACGGCGACGCTGGAGGACGCATTTCTGGCACTGACAGACGGGGAGGTAGAGTAATGCGCACGAGAGTATTTGCCTGGCGCAATCTGCGGGAGATTCTGCGGGATCCCCTGAGCCTGGGCTTCAGCCTGGGATTTCCGGTGGTTTTGCTGCTCATGATGTCTCTGATGCGGCAAAGCATCCCGGACATGCCGGCAGACGTATTTGGGCTGGAAAGTTTTACGCCGGGGATGGCGGTTTTTGGTCTCTCCTTTCTGGGGATGTTTTTGGGAATGCTGATGACCGGCGACCGCAAGACGGCCTTTTTGCAGCGGCTGTTTATTTCCCCCATGCGGGGCGGGGAATTCATCCTGGGCTATGCGCTGCCGTTTCTGCCTCTGGCAGTTTTGGAAAGCGCGGTGACATTCCTGCTGGCAGGAATCCTGGGATTGCCCCTGGGCATGGGAATCCTTTGGGCCATACTGGTGATGCTTCCCGTTTCCCTTCTGTTCATCGCCCTGGGGCTGCTCATGGGGAGCTGCCTGGGCAACAGCCAGCAGGTCGGCGGGATCGGTTCTATCCTGATCAACGTGGCGGCGCTGCTCAGCGGGACATGGTTCAGCCTGGAGCTCATCGGCGGAACTTTTCAATCCGTCTGCAACCTGCTGCCCTTTGCCCATGCTGTGGATGCAGTAAAGGCGGCCCTCGCGGGGGATTTAGCGGCGGTTCTTCCGCATCTGCTCTGGGTATTGGGATATGCCCTTGTGTTGACGGCCCTTGCCGTTTGGATCTTCCATCGGAGGATGACCGGAAAAAAGGGATAAAGAGAATAAGAAAAGCACCTCCGTTTGCGAAGGTGCTTTTTGTATGGGAACAATGAATATTTGCCTGCTGGAATCTATTCTGCGGTCCCGGACAGATGAAAGAACTATGGCGGTTTTCCATATTTTCCGGAGGCAGCCGCACTTTTCAGGCTTTCATCCGCCATTCAGAGATATTTGCGCAATAACGAGAATACTTTCAGGCAGAATCGGCTGCGGCAGTACAGGGAAAACAGCGCCCGCCGGGAATTCGTCAAAAGAGGCTAATCGAGCTCGGTCTGCCCGGTATAAAGCTGGTAATACCGGCCTTTTTGAGCGATGAGCTCGTCGTGGCTCCCCCGCTCAATGATGTTGCCGTGCTCCAGCACCATAATGGCCTTGGCGTTGCGGACCGTAGAGAGGCGATGGGCGATGACAAACACTGTGCGGTCCTGCATCAGCCGATCCATCCCCAGCTCGATGAGCTTTTCCGTCCGGGTGTCCACCGAGCTGGTGGCTTCATCCAGCACCAGCACAGGAGGCGCGGAAATGGCAGCCCGGGCGATGTTCAGCAGCTGGCGCTGGCCTTGGCTCAAGTTCCCTCCGTCCGCTGTCAGAACGGTGTCATAGCCATCGGGGAGACGGCGGATGAAGGAATCCGCGTTGGCCAGTTTGGCGGCGTCGATTACTTCATCCATGGTGGCATCCAGGCGGCCATAGCGGATGTTGTCGGCAATCGTCCCCGTGAACAGGTGGGTATCCTGCAAGACGAAGGAGAGGGAATGGCGCAGATCCTCCTTGCGGATATCGCGGATATCGATGCCGTCATAGGTGATGGTACCGGAATCGATCTCATAGAAGCGGTTAATCAGGTTGGTGATGGTGGTCTTTCCGGCGCCTGTGGAACCCACAAAGGCGATCTTCTGCCCGGGCTTGGCATAGAGGTTGATTTTATCCAGGATGGGATGGCCGGGAACATAGCTGAATACGACGTCATGGAACCGGACGTCCCCCTTCAGGGGAATGAGCTGGAACCCTCCCTCGGGAAGCGGCTGCTTCCAGGCCCATTGCCCGGTGCGCTGGGCGCATTCTTCCCATGCACCGCTTTCCGTTTGACGGACGCGCACAAGGGTCACATGCCCGTTATCGACTTCGGGTTGCTCCTCCATAACCTGGAAGATGTGTTCCGCGCCGGCCAGACCGGCCATGATGCTGTTCATCTGCTGGGAAAACTGGTTCACGGGCATGGCCGCCTGGCGGACATATACCAGATAGGAAGCCAGTGTTCCCAAATCGACGAGCCCGCCGATGGCAAAGAAGGCGCCGATGCAGGCGGATAGGGCATAGTTGAAATACGTCAGGCTGACCACGACGGGAATGAGCAGGCCGGAATAGGTGAGGGCCTGGGTTCCGGCAACCCGGAGTTTTTCGTTGCGCCGGATGAACTCTTCCTGGTTTTTCTTTTCGTGATTGAATATTTTCACTACCTTCAGGCCCTCGGCCATTTCCTCAATGAACCCGTTGACCTCCGCCATGTGCTGTTGCTGCTGGGAAAAATAGGCGTGGCTCTTTTTGGTGCTGAACCGCAGAAACAGAAACATTCCCGCGAAACAGGCCAGCACGATGAGGGAGAGGGCCGGGCTCAGGATGATGAGCACGGTGAAGGTGCCCAAGATGACAATGGAATTTTGAATGACAGCCGTAAAGCCGTTGTTAAGCGCCTCGGCCAGCATATCGATGTCATTGGTGAAGCGGCTCATCACTTCGCCGTGGGTCCGGGCGTCAAAGAAGGAAAGGGGAAGGGACTGTACCTTGCTGAAAAGGTCGCTGCGGATCTCCCGGATGATCTGCTGGGCTACCTTCACCATGATCTGGGTGTAGCCATAGGTAGCCGCCGCGCCCAGAAGATACATGCCGCCCATAAACAGCAGGATGCGGATGAGCCCGGGGATGTCGCCGGGAAGGATATAGTCGTTGACCACGGGTTTTAAGAGATATGTTCCAAGAACGCTGGCCAGGGCACTCACGGCGATGAGCAGGACGATCAGCAGCAGAAGGGGCAGATGCTTTTTAAAATAGAAAGCCAGCCGCCCAAGGGTATATTTGAGATTTTTTGGTTTTTTGCCCGGCATATTCTTTGCCATCAGAGTTCCGCTCCTTTCTTCTGCGAGAGGACCATATCCTGATAAATACCGTTGCTCTCGAAAAGTTCTTCGTGGGTCCCCACGGCGTCCACCCGGCCGTTCTCCATGACGACAATTTCATCGGCATGCTCGATGGAGGAGACGCGCTGGGCAATGATGATTTTCGTGGCATCCGGGAGGCTTTCCTTCAAGCCCTCAAAAATCCGGGCCGCCGTCGCCGTGTCGACAGCACTGGTGGAATCGTCAAAGATGAGTACTTTTGGGCGTTTCAGCAGCGCACGGGCAATGCAGAGGCGCTGCTTCTGTCCGCCGGAGACGTTGACGCCGCCCTGGCCCAAATCCGTATCCAGGCCCCGGGGCAGGCGATTGATAAATTCGTCCGCGCAGGATATATGGCAGGCCCATGCCAGCTCCTCTTCGCTGGCATGCTCGTTGCCCCAGAGAAGGTTTTCCCGGACAGTTCCGGAAAACAGCGTGTTGTTTTGCAAAACCATGCCCACGGCGTCCCGCAGATGCGCCACCGGATATTCATTCACCGGATGCCCGTCAATGGTGAGGCTCCCCTCTGAGATATCATAGAGCCGGGGAATGAGCTGCACCAGCGAGCTTTTGGCCGCGCCGGTTCCACCCACAATCCCGATGACCTTTCCCGCGGGGAAGTGCAGCGAGATATCGGAAAGGACATACTCCTTTGCCGAAGGGGCATACTTGAAATAAACATGGGAAAAGACGATATCTCCCTTCTGCACCTCCAGCGTGCTGCCGGGAATATCGCAGATGTCCGGCGATTCGTCCATCACCTCCAAAATCCGCCCAGCGGAGGTCATGGAGCGGGTGAGCAGCATGAACACATTGGAGATCATCATGAGAGAATTGAGGATCTGCAGAACGTAGCTCAAAAAGCCGGTCAGCTTGCCCACCTGCATGCCGCCGATCATCACCATGTTGCCGCCGAACCAGAGAAGGGCGATAATCGTGGCATACATGACGAGCTGGAAACAGGGCATGTTGAGAACAGCCAGATGGAAGGCATGGCCGGAGGTCTTTTGGAATTCCTGATTGACCTTGGCAAACTTCTCTTTTTCATAGCCCTCCCGGACATAGGACTTGACCACGCGGATGGCGGTCAGGTTTTCCTGCACGACAGAATTGACGTGATCCAGCGCCCGCTGCATTTTGCCATAAGAGGGGCGCAGCCTGCGCAGGATGAGGAACAGGCAGATCCCCAGGGCGGGCAGGGCCACGAGAAACACAATGGCCAGAGAGGGATTCAAAATGACCGCCATGATAAGAGCGGTAACCATCATCACCGGGCCGCGGATCATGGGGCGGATGCCGTTGCCCAGGGCATTCTGCAAAACCGTGATATCGCTGGTCAGGCGTGTGACCAGGGAAGATGTGCTGAAATGATCCATGTTGGAAAAGGAAAAGCTCTGGAGCTTCTCAAATTCCGCTTTGCGCAGTTCAGCCCCGAAGCCCTGCCCGGCGAGGGCATTGCAGCGGGCATGGATAGCCCCCATAGCGAGGGCGATGAGAGCGCAGGCGATCATCTCCACACCTTTTACGATGATATAATGGCTGTCCCGCGTGGCCACGCCCACATCGATGATATCCGCCATCAAAAGCGGGATGATAAGCTCAAACATGCATTCCAGAACGACGCAGAGACAGCTGATGATGAGATATTTCTTATATTTTGAAAAATATGGCCAGAACCGTTTCAACATGGGATTTCCTCCTTTTGGTTCCTCTAATCGATGGTGTTGCCCGTCAGGTTATGATACATCCGGCAGAGATAGGAGGAAAAGGCCTCCTGCTCCTGCGGGGAAAAGCCGGCGAGAGCATCTTTTTCCACGGCATGGCAGAGCGTCTGCCATTGGGCATGGGCCTCGCGGCCCCGGGGCGTGATAGAGATGCTGATGGCCCGGCGGTGGCCCGGCGACGCCTGACGGTAGATCAGGCCCTTTTCCTCCATGTTGGAGAGAATATGGGAGATCGTGGCCGGGCGGATATCAAAAGCCTCCGCCAGCTCTTTTTGCAGACAGGATTCATGGCGCATCAGATAGGAGAGAACTTTGGGCTGGCCGGTGGAAAGCCCAAGGGTTCCCATTCCCGGGCGAATCCGGTTTTTCTGCGCATGAAAGGTTTTATATACCAACAGGTAAAACGGTGTTTTCAAAAGGAACCCCCTTTCGGTCTTAAAATTAGCATGCTAATATTAAGATAAAATATGAAAAAAGTCAAGGGAATGTGCGAAAAAAACAGCTTTTTTTGCAGGCTTGACACACCATCCGGGGCATAGTATAATAAGAAAAAATTGCTGCCACCGGGTAGTCGTGCGTAAGAGCACTTGCTCGCATCGTTAGGTCTTAGAAGATGCGCGCAGGCGCTCATTTTTTTTGCGAAAAGGAGGATTTCCGGCAGGCGGCAGAATGGGGGAGAATATGTTTTTGGAGAAAGACGGCATCTTGAAACGATTTGCCAAATATGCCTCGCTGAATGTGCTGGGAATGCTGGGGTTATCCTGTTATATCCTGGCAGACACGTTTTTTGTCTCCATGGGGCTTGGGGCAAATGGGCTGGCGGCGCTGAATCTCGCCATTCCCGTCTATAGCTTTCTGCACGGCAGCGGGCTTATGCTGGGGATGGGCGGCGGAACGCAGTTTGCGATCCAAAAAAGCCAGAATAAAAGAGAAGCGGCCAACCGCATCTTTACGCACACGATCCGCCTGGCGGCAATTTTTGCTGCGGTTTTTGTCCTGCTGGGATTATTTTTAACCGAAACGCTTGTTCATCTGCTGGGTGCGGATGAAGCGGTTTTTGCCATGACAAAGACGTATATGCAGGTGATTTTGCTGTTTGCTCCCGCCTTCCTGCTGAATAATGTACTTTTGTGCTTTGTCCGCAACGATGGGGCGCCGCAGCTGGCCATGGCGGCAATGATCGGGGGAAGCCTTTCCAATGTGATTTTGGATTATGTATTCATTTTTCCCCTGGGCATGGGGATATTCGGCGCAGTTTTGGCGACTGGCCTTGCTCCGATTTTCAGCATGCTCATCCTCTCTCCCCATTTTTTAAAGAAGAAAAATACCTTTCACCTGGTCAAATGCCGGATGGAAGGGAGGGAAAGCCTCGGGATTATTTCCAGCGGGATTCCCTCGCTGATTACCGAGGTTTCCTCGGGGATTGTGATGATCGTGTTCAACTCGATTCTTCTGCGGCTGCAGGGAAATATCGGAGTAGCGGCATACGGCGTGATCGCCAATCTGTCCCTGGTAGTTCTCGCCCTGTTTACCGGCATCGCCCAGGGGATCCAGCCCATTCTCAGCAGCAGCTTTGGAGCGGGAAGGGAACGGGAGATGCAGTCGATTCTGCGCTATGCCCTGCTGTCCATGCTGGTTTTATCCGGGCTGCTCTATATGGGGGTGTTCTTTGGCGCTTCCCAGATTGCCGCCATATTCAACAGTGCGGGTGACAAGATGCTGCAGCACCTGGCGGTGGAAGGCCTGCGGATTTACTTTCTCGCCTGCCCCTTCGCGGGATATAATATTATTTTATCCGTCTATTTTACCTCCACGGGAATTCCGCGCCCCGCCCATATCATTTCCATTCTGCGTGGCTTTGCCGTGATTCTCCCCATGGCCCTGCTTCTCTCCTCTCTGGCGGGCATCGCCGGGGTGTGGAGCGCCTTCCCTGTCACCGAGCTTCTGGTGGCGGGGATGGGAGTCGTGTTCTATGGAGTGTATAGGAAAAAGAAGGGGAAAGGCGGCGGGACCGAACAGAAGCAGGGGAATGAATGAAGAAAGGCCCGGCTTGATTTTCAAGTGTTGGGAGGGGTTGCTGATCCCCTATCGGCTGCTGAAGAAAGGTATGAAAAACGATGGAAGAGATACGCGGGCGATGGCAGTTTTTTTCGTATTCGGCAGCGCCCGGGAAAAGTTCCAGCAAAATATGAGCGGAGATGCGGGAACGGGAAAAGAACGGACTGTTGTTGGGTCGCATCATTCTATGTAAAATCCCAGGCAAACGGAAAAGAGATAAAAAAGCATAGGAGGAATGCGCCGTACGGTATGATATATGACGCCGGAGGAGATCCTGCATTTGACCTGTTTTTTTATTCCCGATGGGAAGAAAACGGAGAATTCTCTCGGGGAAACGAAAAAAGGAACCAGTCATCTGGTTCCTTTTTTGCACGCTTCCTTTACTGCCAGACAAGCCGGGGCTGCCATTGGGTAAGGCGCGGCAGGTTCTCCTGAACGGCAATGGAGGAAAGAGCCTTCAGCCGCAAACGGAGCTTATCCTGGGGCTGAAAGACCTCGGGCATATGATAATAATTCAGCCGCCAGAGGGGCATGGGGGGGAGGGCCTGCAAAAGCTGTTCCAGTTCCTCCATGGTCATGCCGGGATAGAGGGTTGTCCGCACCTCAAATTTGGCTTCCAGGGCGGAGAGCCGGGCGATCGTGTCTTTCACCTTTGCGAACCCATCTGCGCCGCAGACCGAAACATAGTCTCGGGGCAAGGCCTTGACGTCCATAGCCACATAATCGAGAAGGCCCTCCCGCCAGAGGGATTCCGTCAGCTCGGGCCGCTGGCCGTTGGTGTCCAGCTTAATGCGATAGGACATGGCGCGGAGCTTTTGAAGAAACCTGGCCAGATCCGGCTGGAGAGTCGGCTCGCCACCGCTCACGACCACGCCGTCCAAAAGGCCCCGGCGCTTTTCCAAAAAGGCGAGAATCTCCGTTTCCGAAAGGAATTCGCCGGCAGAGCCGGCGATGATTTCCCGATTATGGCAATAGAAGCAGTTCATATCGCATCCCCGGACGAAAACCACACAGGACAACACGCCCGGGAAGTCGATGGTGCTGGTTTTTTGAATGCCGCCGAAGATCACGCCTGCCCAGCCTCCAGCTCATTTTCCTTGATCTTATACTTTACGCGCTGGCGGTATTCCTCCCGCTTGCCCTTGTGATAGTTCTGCACAGGCCGCAGATAGCCGACGACGCGGCTCCAAACTTCCGTCTCCTTGCCGCATTCCGGGCAGGTGAACACCTCGCCCGTGATATAGCCATGCTCGGGGCAAACCGAGAAGGTGGGGGTGAGGGAGAGATAGGGCAGTTTATAGTTGGTGAAGGCCTTGCGGATCAGCTGCTTGGCAATCTCCACATCCTTGATCTGTTCGCCCAGATAGAGATGAAGCACTGTGCCGCCGGTGTATTTGCACTGCAACTCATCCTGCAGATCCAGCGTTTCAAAGATATCGTCGGTATAGCCCACAGGGAGCTGGGTGGAGTTGGTATAATACGGCGCTTCCTCCCCGGCCGTGATGATATCGGGATATTTCTTTTTGTCCAGCTGGGCCAGGCTGTAGCTGGTTCCCTCGGCGGGCGTCGCTTCCAGGTTATAGACATGGCCGGTCTCTTCCTGGAACCGGGTGATGGTATCCCGCATGAAATCCAGAATGCCGTTGGCAAACTTCTGGCCCTCGGGAGTGGTGAGATCCTTGCCCAAGAAGTTCAGGCAGGCTTCGTTCATGCCGATCAGGCCGATGGTATTGAAATGGTTGAACCAATAGCTGCCCGTGCGCTGTTTGACATTTTCCAGATAGTGGGCGGAATAGGGATACATGCCCCGGGCCGTCTGTTCCTCAATGGTTTTGCGCTTGATCTCCAGGCTCTCTTTGGCCGTCTCCATCAGATCGGCCAGCCGCAGGCGGAATTCCTCTTCGGTTTTGGAGAGATATCCCAGCCGGGGCAGGTTGATGGTGACAACGCCGATGGAGCCGGTCAGGGGATTGGAGCCAAAGAGGCCGCCGCCCCGCTTGCGCAGCTCGCCTGTGTTCAGCCGCAGGCGGCAGCACATGGAAAGGGCATCCTCCGGCGACAGATCCGAATTGATATAGTTGGAGAAATAGGGAATGCCATATTTGCAGGTGATCTCCATGAATTTGTTGATGACCGGGCTATCCCATTCAAAATCCGCCGTCACATTGATGGTGGGGATGGGGAACGTGAACACGCGGCCCTTTTTGTCGCCCTCCATCATGACCTCGCAGAAGGCCGTGTTGATCATGTCCATTTCCTTCTGGAATTCGCCATAAGTAGCGTCCTGCGGCACGCCGCCGATGATGACGGCCTGGTCCCGGAGGGTCCGGGGCGGCTTGATATCGAAAGTCAGGTTGGAGAAGGGGCACTGGAAGCCGACGCGGGTGGGGACGTTCAGGTTGAAAATGAACTCCTGCATGGCCTGCTTGACGGTTTTATAGTCCAGGTTGTCATAGCGGACAAAAGGCGCGCAATAGGTGTCAAAGCTGCTCCATGCCTGAGCGCCCGCCGTCTCGCCCTGGGTGGTAAACGTGGAATTGACGATCTGCCCTAAAAAGCTGCGCAGATGCTTGGCAGGGCTGGATTCCACCTTGCCGGGCACGCCGCCGAACCCTTCGGTGAGAAGCTGGCGCAGATCCCAGCCGGCGCAGTAAGGACCGAAAAAGCCCAGGTCATGAAGGTGCAGGTCGCCAGACTGATGGGCCTTGCGGATCTTTTCGGGATAGATCTCATGGAGCCAATACTGCTTCGTAAAGGTTTCGCGGATATAGTTGTTCATGCCGTTGATGGATTTCTGGGCATTGGCGTTTTCCTTTACACGCCAGTCGTTGTCCCCCATATAGTTGGAAAACATCTCAATGGTGGCGCCGATGAGGGCGTTGGCCTCCCGGGCGCTGCGGCGCTTTTCGCGATAGAGGATATAGGCCTTGGCGGTTTTGGCATGGCCGTTTTCGATCAAAACCTTTTCCACCAGATCCTGAATGGATTCCACATCCACTGTCCCATCGGGATACTGCTCTGTCGCCAGGGCGATAACCTGACTGGTGAGATCCTCTGCCATAGCCCAATCTTTGCCGCCGACCGCATTGGCGGCCTTGAAGATGGCACGGGTGATTTTTTCAGGCTGGAAGGCGACCACGTCGCCGTTGCGCTTGCGAATGGTAGAAAACATAAGAATATACCTCTTTATCCAAAATATTGTAGTCCGTATAATCAATTATATACTATATATAGATAGTGTCAAGAGAAATATAGGTAAAATCATAAAAAAATATACTATATATAGAAATATGGATAAAAATGGAACACAAAATGTTGCGGTATAGCTATCGGGCTCCGCAAAAAGAGGGCGCCCGCTGCCGGACGCCCTATAAGGGAGGTATTTTTTATACCATGGCACTAAGCGTTCATGGGAGCCAGACTTCCGCCGCCGGGAAGGGACAGGGTTGCTCCGTTCAGCCAAGCGTTGGCGCTGCTGCCGGCATCATAATACACGGTGTATCCGTTGGACTGGATGTTGGAGCAGTCTGCATCGGCATTGGTGAGCGCCGTGAGATAAGAGACCCCCGTTACATTCCAGGTACTCCCGGCATCCAAAGTGAGGGAAATGTTCTTGGCGCTGTTGCCGCCGTTGACAGCGGAGGAAAGCGTGCTGTTTGACAGTGTGAGGGAAACCGTGCTGATGGAATCGGCGGTAATATCGCCTTCTAAGGTCTGATCCTCCGCCGTCATGGTTACATTTCCGCCGTTGGAGCCTGTCGTACCCCATTCGCCGTCATTTCCGGCAGCATTCAGGAGAATGCCGCTGCCGAAGGACAATTTTGTGGATGTCAGATGGATTTCCGCGTCGGTATTTGTGACAAAGAACATGGGTGCAGAGGCATATTTATCCGAGGCGGGATCGATGGAAAGAGTACTGTTGGCGGCGGTGAAGGTTCCCGTGCCTTCCCCCGCATCGCCGGACATGCTCTGATAGATCATGACGCCGGCGTCGTCGATGCCGCCGCCCGCCCGGCCGATGCCATAACCGGTCAGATCACTATCTGTTACCGTGATGGAATTCTTTCCCTCCACAACGGCGATAGAGGAGCCGGTGGCCAGGCCGGTAGAGGAGCTTAGAGTGATGGCGCCGGTGGAATAGATGCAGGGAGAGCCTTCCCCGGCGGTTTGCAGGCTGCTGCCGGAAACTGTTACCGTCCCTTCCCCGCGGTCCGTGGCGAGTGCGGCGGAATGGGAACCCTGGGTCTGAATCGTGACCTGCTCCGCCGTGATGCTGCCGCCATAGGTTGCATCCAATCCGCGGGAGGAATTGGCGCTGGTGGAGATGGTAGAATTGCGGATCTGGATATCCGCGTTTTCCCCTGTGGCAAAGACGGCATTGGCACCTTCCGCATCCGTCGTAATGGTCAGGCCGTCGAGAATGGCGCTGCTGGCCTCTTTGACGAGAACGGCGGCGTTCAGGCCATAAAATTCGCTGTTTTCCGTGTTGGATGTATCTCCGCTCTTGGAAACGGCGGCGTCGGATAAGGCCAGGCTGCCCCCCTGGGAAACCTGGATGGAGCTGACATCGCTTTGGGTGCTGTCGTAAGTGCCGCCCGACTCGGCCTGCGTATCCGTAACCTCATAAACGCCGGTGGTTTGCACGGAGGAGGCCGAACTGCCGCCGCCGGGACCACCTCCTATACCGCCAGATTGGATGGAAAGGACAGTATTGCCGGAAAGCGTCACGGCGATCCAGTCATCGACTGCCAGATCCGAAAGAGAGCCGGCTTGGCCGCTGATAGTATAGCTGGTCTCTTCGTTTACGGTAATGGTCTGGGATTCGCCGGTAAGCTGCGAATCGCTGCCACCGGCGCCGTCCTCCGGCATTTCCGGAGGCTGCCCGCCGGAAGGAGCCTTCGCCTGACTATCGGAGGCTCCGTTTTGCGCATCATCCGCGGGAATCTCCGCCTGCGCAGACGAGGCAGGGGCCTGCGGCTGTTCACCGCCATCCGCCGGAGCCTCGGAAGGCATGTCGGGAGGCGCTGTCTCCCCATCGCCTGCGGGGGCGCCGGAAGGCGGCGAGCCCATGGCGTCTCCGGGTGTACCGCCGCCCTCTGGGCCGCCTTCCACCTGCTGGGCCAGGGCCAGAGTGATGGAATTTCCGTCTATGGCGGTAATTTTTCCAAAAAGAGTGGTTTGCCCCTGTTCGTCCGGCGCGGTATCGGTACTGCTGCAGGCTGTGCAGCTCAGAACAAACAGGAAAGCGAGAAAAAGAGAGAAAAATTTCGTGATTTTTATGTTATGCTTCATGATTCCAAACCTCCTGTCTCTTGGTTTCTGGAATTAGGATACCCGTTGTTTATGTCGGGAACGTGAAAAGGAGGGGGAAGGTTTATGAAATGGATGTGAGAGACGAAAAACAGTTTAAAAAAAGAAAAACCGGCGGGGGAAATGCCGGTTTTGTTAAGGACGATCTGTTTTCATGGCGAGAGCTTCCGCCAAAGGGTGCTCCGGCTGATCCCCAGCCGTTTGGCCGCCCGGCTCTGGTTCATATCCTCCTGGCGGAGCACAAGGGAGAGAATCTCCTTTTCCATCTCTTCCAGCGTTTTGCTGAGATCGATGCCGCCATCCGGACTGAAACGGGGCTGCTCCTGGAGAACGGAACGAACGGCCCCGGCGGAAATATAGCTGCCCTGCGCCGAGAGAACCAGGGAATGGACGGTCCGGCGAAGCTGCCGCAGATTGCCGGGCCAGGGGAAGGCTTCCAGAAGACGGAAGGCTTCGGGTTGAAAGCCGGTGACCTGCCGCCCCAACTCCCGGTTACATTCGTTGAGCAGAAGGCTGCAAATACTGCGGATGTCCTCCCGGCGCTCAGCAAGGGAGGGCAGGCAGAGGTCGAAACCACAGAACATTTCATATAGCTGGGGGGAAAAGGCGCCCTGGGCGAGCAGGCGCGGCAAATCTCCCCAGGAGGAGGACAGGACGCGGTGCCTGCGGCAGAGAAGTGTCTGCCGGGCATATTCTTCCAGCCGCTGCTGTGCGGGGAAGGAGAGGAGATGAAGGCCGCGGAAATAGAGCGTACAGCCGGCGGCATGCAGCGGGCTGTTGATATCGTCGATCAGGCCGGCCAGGCTCTTTTCCGTGAGCGAAGCGCAGTCCACCTGGAGAAAGGAGCTGGATGCTTGGGGGCCATGGGCATGGATATACTGGGCAAAATCGTCCTTTCCCGTGCCCATGGCGCCGGAAAGAAGAAGCGGAGCATGGGACGGAATCTGATCGGCCTGGGCAAGGAGAGGGCGGATTTTGGAACTGCCGGGCAGAAGGCCGGGCGGGGAAAAATCCGGGGGAACCTGGAGAACGCGCAGGGCTGCCGGGGCCTCCTTTTTGGGGAGGGGAGAGAGGCGGATATGCAGGGAATAGAAAGGGACGCCGGACTGAAAATGCCGGGCGGCGCACACGTCATACTGCATGAAATCCCGGCGCCGGATGAGGCGGAGGGAGGGGCCGGAGATCTCGGGAAGCATTTTTTCCGCCAGCGCCATGAGGCTTTTCTGCTGCTGCGGGGGAAGCTCCCGGTTTTGATAGAGACGGGTTCCGTCCTCCCGGAGCAGCAGGACGATATCCGGGTCATTTTCCAAAGCGGATTTATAGAGACTGGCGCTTCCCTGAAGCAGGGTAAAGTTGGAGAAAAGCGAAGCGCAGTCCCCAAGAGCTTTTTCCACACTTTCGGTTCCCGAGGTGATGAGAATGCTGGAAATGCCGAGAGATTTGGCAGTATTGCTGGTGATTACGTCTCCCACCACCAGTGTGCCGCTGGCCGGAAGGGATCTCAGCACGGTTTCCGCCTCGGCCTCGCTTTGGATCTGGTAAATGGGGATGGAATAGGCGAGAATATCGCAGACGGTTTTTGCCACCCGGGTGACGTTTTCAAAGCCGATGATGGCAAAAGGGCCGCCGTATTGCTCGGCCAGCTTGATGACCCGGAGCATGTCATAGACGGAAACTTCCACCTCAACGACGGGCAGGGAAGCCGTTTTTTTAAGAAGGGAGGCCGTACCGCCCCGGGAGATGATGGCGTCATAGGCAGAAAGGCCGGCCGCGGCGATATAATCGCCGGCCTCCTGCAGATTTAACACGCGAACATCCAGGGAAAAGCTCCCGGCATAGGATTCGGCGGCGCGGGAAAACTGCTCTCCCAGGCTTTCATAGGGCGCTAAAGCCAAAACTTTTCGCATAGATTCCTCCCGAACTGTTTTAATATAAAACGATTATAGCACGATACGAAAAGAATTTCCAATAGAATTGAGAATATCAACTTAAAATGTTTTATATTGAAACAAAATGGGCGGTTTTTTTGGTTGAGGATCCGGGACTTGGCCGGTATTCTTAACTTTAAAGAAGAATCCGATGCAAAAACAGGAGAACAAACAATAATGAAGCCAATTCTTGGGATTACAATGGGAGATATCTGCGGCATCGGGCCGGAAATCACGGTCAAGGCGCTGCTTCATAAAGAAACATATGCCATGTGCCGTCCAGTTGTGATCGGATCGGCAAAGGCCGTATGCCGGGCGCTTCAGGCCATTGGACGGGATGCGGATATCCATATGGTTGAGGATATTCAGGAAGCCGTGTTTGCCTGCGGTACCATTGACGTTTGGGATATCCCCGCGGGCGACCCGCTGCCGCCCTATGGGCAGGAAACGGCCCAGGGAGGAAAGGCCGCCTATGAGGCGATCGAGGCGGCCATTCGCCTGGCCATGGCGGGAAAAATCGACGCGGTGATTACCGGGCCGCTCAACAAGGCGGCGCTGCATCTGGCGGGATATCCTTATAGCGGGCATACGGAAATTTTTGCAGAGCAAACCGGAACAAAAAAATACGCCATGATGCTGGCGGATGGGAACCTGCGGGTGGTGCATGTTTCGACCCATGTTTCCCTGCGGGAGGCCTGCGACCGGGTGAAGAAAGACCGGGTGCTGGAAACCATCACATTGGCGCAAAACGCTTGCCGGAACCTGGGAATCGAGAGGCCGCGCATCGCCGTGGCCGGGCTCAACCCGCATTGCGGCGAGGGCGGGCTGTTTGGGCGGGAAGAGATTGAAGAAATCTCCCCGGCCATCGCAGCGGCCCGGGAAAAGGGTTGGGATGTGACCGGCCCGGTGCCGCCGGACACCGTGTTCAGCAAGGCCCGGGGCGGCATGTTCGATATCGTTGTAGCCATGTATCACGACCAGGGGCATATCCCCTTGAAATTGGCGGGATTCTCCTATAATGAAGAGAAAAAGAGCTTTACCAGCGTGAGCGGCGTGAATATTACCCTGGGGCTGCCCATCATTCGGGCGTCTGTGGATCACGGAACCGGATTTGATCTGGCGGGCAGGGGAACGGCTTCGGAAGAAAGCCTGCAAAATGCCATGGAATACGGTGTGCGGCTGGCGAATACCCGAAAACGCGCGGCGCAGGAGGACGGAGCATGCTGAAATTTGTGATTTTGGCCGACGACTGCACCGGCGCATTGGACGCAGCCGTGCCCTTTGTGAAGCAGAGCATTCCCGTGCAGGTATTTCTGACAGGCTTCCCGGAGGCCGAGGCGCTGGGGGAAAAATATGAAGTGGCATCCGTGGCGCTGGAAACCCGCCATCTGCCCCCGGAGGAGGCATATGGGATCGTCCGCCGTGCGGCGGAACAGGCCTGGGCGGCGGGTGCGCAGTATATCTATAAAAAGACGGATTCTGCCCTGCGGGGCAACATCGGCGCGGAGCTTAGGGCCGTGATGGACGGCACGGGGGAGGAGACGCTGGCGTTTATCCCGGCCTTTCCCCAGATGGGCCGGACGACCCGGGAAGGGATACAGTATATCGGGGAAACAAGGCTGGAGGATTCTGCCTATGGCCAGGACCCCTTTGAACCGGCGAGGGAATCCGATGTTTCCCGGATCCTCCGACGGCAGACGGACACGCCGGCCCAAAAGGCAGTCCCCGGCGAACCCTTCCCAGAAGGAAAGGGCATTCTCATCTGGGATGCCCGGACGACAGAGGATATGAAAAAAATTGCCGGGCAGATGAGAGAGACAGTCTGCCGGCTGTTTGCCGGCTGCGGAGGCTTTGCGGAATTTCTGCCGCAGGTTGAACCCTGCCGGAAGAAGGCCCTCCCTCTTCCGCCGCCGGCGAACCGGCTGCTCATCGTGGCGGGAAGCATTCATCCGGCGACCCGGCGGCAGCTGGCGGCGCTGGATCAGACGCGCTATGTATTCTTCACCCTATCCCAGGCCCAGATGCTTCAGGAGGATTTTGCGGATTCCCCGGAATACCGCGAACAGATCCGTTCCATCAAACGGGCGCTGCATCGTCGGGGCCGGGTAGTGCTCCGGTCAGCCGGCGGATTTGCAGGAGAAGAACTGCATAGCCGGCGGGATTTTGTCTGCGGGAGGATCGGAAAGGCCGTGGAGGATACGCTCCGGGGAGAATCCGGATGCGCCTTGGCGGTTTTCGGCGGGGATACCCTGCTGGAGAGCGCCGTCCGCCTGGTGGATGGAGCGGTCTATCCCGTGGGGGAAGTGGTGCCGGGCGTTGTCGCTGCCCGAGCGCGGAATAAAGCGGGCGAGGAAATCTGCATTGTCTCCAAATCCGGCGGGTTTGGGGAAGAAGACGTGGTAGAGAGGATTACAGACTATATATTCGGAGAGGAAAAGGCAATATGAACGGAACGATGAAGGGACTGGTAAAGGAAACGCCCGAAGCGGGAGCCGCCGTCCGCTATGACCTGGAAATCCCCCGGGTAAAGGACGACGAAGTTCTGGTGAAGGTGCGCTATGCGGCCATCTGCGGCACGGATCAGCATATCTATGACTGGACACCCTGGGCCCAGGAGCGGCTGCACCTTCCCATGGTGTTCGGACATGAATTCAGCGGCGATATTGTGGAAGTGGGAAGCGCCGTGCGGCGGTTCTCCATCGGCGACCGGGTGGCGGGGGAAACGCATATTCCCTGCAACAGCTGCGCGGAATGCCTGACGGGAAACGCCCATAACTGCGAGAAGATGAAGATTATCGGCGTGCATGTCCCCGGGGCTTTCTGCGATTATATCAGCGTCCCGCAGGACTGCGTATGGAAGCTGGAAGGGAATATGGACTATAAGACCGGCGCGCTTCTGGAGCCTATGGGAGTGGCGGTGCACGGCGTGTTTTCGGGAGAAATTTCCCGCAGGAATGTGGCGATCCTGGGCTGCGGCCCCATCGGCCTTATGGCCGTGGCGGCAGCGGCGGCGGGCGGCGCAGCTAAGGTGATGGCGGCGGATATCTTTCCCGCCAAGCTGGCGCTGGCGGCAGAAATGGGCGCGGCGCGGACTGTCCATACCCGGGAGGAGGATCTCGTTCAGGCGATTCTTCAGGAGACGGGCGGCCGGGGCGCGGACGTTATTATCGATTATACGGGCAACGCCCGGCTGATCTCCAGCGCCTTTGCCGCACTGAAAAAAGGCGGGCGGTTTACGCTGGTGGGTCTGCCCAATGAAAAGCTGACGCTGGATGCGACCAACGCTATTATCTATAAGGAAGCGGTGGTCAACGGAGTGACCGGGCGGCGGATGTATGCGACATGGATGCAGTGCAGCGAGCTGCTCACAAGCGGCGCGGTGTGCCTGGATAAGCTGATGGGCGGGGAATACGCTCTGGAGGATTTTGCGGCGGCATTTGCGGCGCTCAAAGACGGCGCGCCGGGAAAAATGCTGTTCCGGCTATAGGAGGAGAGAGATGATTCGAAAAGCAGGGGATTTTTCCAGCCAGCGCATGGAGAAATTCAAGGGCGGCGAAGGGTATTTCGCCATTGAAAATATCCTCGAGGGGGATGAGTTCTATGGCAAGGGAAGATTGTTTGCCAAAGGAAAGCTGGAGCCCGGCCATTCGGTGGGCTGGCATGTGCATGAGGGGGATATGGAGGCCTGCTATTTCCTCTCGGGCCATGGCGTAGTCTATGAGGAGGGCGGCCGCTGTCAGGAGGTGCAGGCGGGAGACGCCAACATCGTTCTGGATGGCCACGGCCATAAAATCGTCAACACGGCGGAGGAACCGCTTGTCTATATCGCTTTGGTGCTCTACACCAGATAGGAGGAAACAATGACCGAGACGTTTAAAGACCGCATCAACAGCGGCGAGGCGCTCTATGGAACCATGCTTTCCATGTTCGATACGCCCGAGATGGCGCGGATTCTGAAGGAGGCGGGGTTTGACTGGTTCTTTTTCGATACCGAGCACGGCTATCCCAATACCGACCGGCTCCAGGCCCTGTTCGCCTATGCGAAAATGAGCGGCATCACCGGCCTGATCCGCATTCCGGAGATCAACAAAACGGAGGTGTTCCGTGCGCTGGATATGGGGGCGGCGGGCATCGTCTGCCCCAATGTGGAAACCGAGGAACAGGCGCGGGAGCTGGTGCGGCTGGCCAAATACGCGCCCCTGGGGGAGCGGGGGGTGTCCATGACCCGGCCCCACACGGGATTTCGCAGGCTGGACGCCGCGGCCTATATGGAGGAGGCCAACCGGGAGACGGTGATCGTCTGCCAGATGGAATCGCCCCTGGGCGTGAAAAACCTGGATGCGATCCTATCCATAAAGGGCGTGGACGGCGTTTTGATCGGGCCCAACGATATGACCCAGTCCATGGGCATTTTAAACCAGCTGGATCATCCGGAATATCTGGCGCTGGTGGAGCAGGTGATGGAAACCTGCAGCCGCCACAACAAATTCTCGGGAATCAGCGGGAAAAACCTGCCCGCGCTGCGGGAATATGCAAAAAAGGGCATGCGCCTTCTGCAATGGGGAACGGATATCTCCCTGCTGATGGATGCCATCCGCAGCGGGCTTCAGAAATAAACGAAAAAACTTGAATCAAAGAAAGGAAAAATACCATGGAACAACGAATTTTGCCGGGAACTGGAATCACCGTATCGCGCGCCTGCGTGGGAACCATGATGTTTGGCGCACGCATGGACGAAAAGGACAGCATCGATACCGTCCAATATGCCTATGACGCGGGCATCAACTTTTTTGACACGGCCAACGTCTATGCCCAGGGCCGCAGCGAGGAAATCGTGGGCAAAGCCATCAAGCCCATCCGGGACAAGGTCATTCTTGCCACAAAGGTGGGATATGAGATCTTTCCCAATTCCCATCCCAACGAGAGCGGGCTTTCCCGCCGGCACATAATGAAGGCCGTGGAGGACAGCCTGCGCCGCCTGGACACGGATTATATCGACATCTATTATATGCACCGCCCGATTTTTGACACCCCCATTGAGGAGACGCTGGATACCTTCTCGACGCTGGTGCGCTCCGGAAAGGTGCGCTATATCGGCGTGAGCAACATGGCGGCCTGGCAGGTCTGCGAGAGCATCTGGTGCAGCCGCAAGCTGGGCGGCATCGCCCCGGTGGTTTCCCAAAACCTCTATAACATGCTGACCCGCAACCTGGAACCCGAGCTGAAGCCCTTCCTGGAGGAATATAAGGTCGGCCTGGTGATCTATAATCCCATCGGCGGCGGTTTGCTCTCCGGAAAGCACACCTTCGATAAGGCGCAGAAAAACACCCGGTTCGACGGCAACAAGCAGTATACCGACCGCTATTGGTATAAGGAAAACTTCGATGCCATCGAAAAATTCAAGAAGATTGCCGAAGAGAACGGCATGTCTCTGGTGGAGCTGGCGCTGCGGTGGTGCGCGTCCCAGAACCATGTGGATTCCGTGCTGCTGGGCATGAGCAGCTGCGAGCAGTTCAAGGGCAATCTGGCCATGTTCGAGAAGGGCGCGCTGGCTCCGGAAATCCTGGACGCCTGCAACGACGTTTGGATCTCCCTGGCAGGCAACCCGCTCATGGGCCGCTATAACCGGGCCAAAGAGGACTAAAGGAGAAAAAGCATATGTTTAAGCTGTTATTGCCCTATGAAGTGCCGGCGAGTGTTCTTGATAAATATAAGGATACTTTCGAGTTTGTCGGTGCAGTGGATGGAAAAGAGGAGATCTCCATGGACGAGGCCAAGGAGCTGATCCGGGACTGCGACGCCATTTTCAGCATGCGGGTGTTCCCCATTCCCGAGGAGCTGTTGGCCTGCGGGGAAAAGCTCAGAGTCGTGACCAACCATGGCGTGGGCTATGACCATATCGACGTGGCGGCCTGCTCCCGCCGGGGGATTCTCGCCATCAACACGCCCCAGGCCGTCTGCGAGCCGACGGCGGAGTTCACTATGGCCCTGCTTTTGGGGATCACCAAAGGCATCACCATGTTTGACCGGAACCTGCGCCGGGACCGGGTCTGCAATATCGGGGTATTTTTTGATCGGGATATCCTCCTTTATGGAAAGACCGTGGGAATCGTCGGCTTTGGCCGCATCGGCCAGGCGGTGGCCCGGCGGCTCCAGGGCTTCGGCGTAAAGATCGTGTATTATGACCCCATCCGCCAGCCTGCGGAGCGGGAGGCCGAACTGGGCGTGGAATACCGCTCCTTTGACGAGCTTATCGCCCAGGCGGATGTGATCACCTGCCATCTGCCCCTCACGGAACAGACCCGCCATCTCATCAGCTTCCCCGAATTTGCCAAAATGAAGCCGGAGGCCTATCTCATCAACGCAGCCCGGGGCCCCATTGTGGAAGAAGCGGCGCTGATGGACGCCCTCAAGACCAAAAAGATCCGCGGCGCGGCCACGGATGTGTTTGAATTTGAACCCAATATCTCCGAGGAGATGGCGGGAATCGAGAATCTCATTATCACGCCCCATGTGGGCGCCAGCGTGCTGGAAGCCAAGCTGAACATGGTGGATGAAGCCCTCACGGGAGCCTATGAGGCCCTCTCGGGAACGCGGCCGCATAACCTCATCAACGGCGAGATATGGGATTCCCGGAAAGGCAAGTAAAGAAGCTATGTGGATCATAAAAAATGCAAACGTTTTTGACGGCGTCGACGGGCAGCTGATGAAAAATGCAGCCATTGTGATGGAAGGAGAAAAGATTCTGGATATTCTCCCCGAATGCAAGGCTATGTTTGAAGACTGCGAAGTGCTGGACGCCCAGGGGCAATATGTGACGCCGGGCTTTATCGACTGCCATCTGCATATGCTGAGCGACGAGATCCCGGATAAGGAGCGGCAGCTCAACGACCATTCGGCGGGCGGCGTGATCTTCGATAATATCGATGCTTTCATTGCCTATCGCGGGGCGGATAAGGCGCGGCAGGTGCTCCATGCCGGGTTTACCACGGCGGTGGACGGCGGCGGCACGGACTTTATCGATGTGGCCCTGAAGGATGCCATCAAGATGGGATATATTGAAGGGCCGGATTACTATATCTGCGGCAAGCAGATTACGGCATGGCCCTCGCATTTTCGCGGCATGAGCGTGGAAGCCCATGGTCCTTGGGGCATGCGGCAGGCCGTGCGCCAGATGGTGTTCTGGGGTGTAGATCAGGTGAAAATCGAGATGTGCGCCCCCCTGCGCACTCTGGGCCGCAGCATGGGCAAAAGCGCCTTTACCCTGGAGGAAGTGCGGGCGGCGGTGGACGAGGCCCATTCGGCGCATCTGCTGGTGAGCGTGCATGCCAGAAGCCCCCAGTCTATCAAGGATTCCCTTTTGGGCGGGGTGGATCTCATCACCCACGGAACGGGAATGGACGACGAGTGCATCGATCTGATGCTGAAGACCGAGGCTTATCTCCTGCCCACGCTGGCCTCGCCGCCCCGAGAGCCCAGCCAGCTGTTGAAGGATAACAAGAGCCGGCGGGTTGTGGAACTGCTGGCAGAGCAGGGAAAGGTGCATTGGGAGGGCATCCGCCGGGCCTATCAGGCGGGCGTGAAAATGGTGCTTTCCACGGACGCCGGCGGCGTGGGCGTGCTTCACGGGGAGATTCCCCAGGAGTTCCTGCGCATGAAGGAAATCGGCATGAGCAATCTGGAATGCCTGCGGGCAGGGACCTCCGAGGCGGCCCGGGCTATGCGGCTGGAGGGCATTGGCCGGATCGCCAAGGGATACCGGGCCGACCTGTGTATCCTGGAGGAAAACCCTCTGGAAAAACTGGAAACCGTGCTGGATGTGAAGCATGTGGTCAAGGCGGGAAAACTGGTAAAATAAGAAGAAATATAAAAAGACAGGCGGCTGCGCCTGTCTTTTTATATGGGAATATGGATGAAAACCGCTGAAAAACGGCCGGGCGGAGTCGGCTCCCGATTTTTCATACAAGGGCAATGTTTGAACCGAGCGGCAGGAGATATTGCCATTCATATAGCGGATATTATTTTTGCTTGGGCTGCATGCAGGGAACAAGCGGCCGATCACTATCTATATAATACGGACATCCTTTTTTCAGGCACTGTCTGTTTTCCGATGAAAAACAGCATTGAATTCTTTTGGGCATTTCCATGTGAACCCCAAGATTCTTTTCGACGAATTCTGCTGCCGCCTGAATCGCAAGAAAAGAGTTCCTTTTGCAGCATCTGGGGCCGCCAACCTTGCCAATCTGCTCCAAAGCCTGCGCGGTCATCCGATTTGCCAAGCCCCATGATTTCCCGGAAAGAGGCGTAGCGCCGGTGACAATACTCAAAAACATTCCAGTGCTTACTGCGGCTCCGCAGCAGCCCCAAAAGCCGCAGGAGCCTCCCGGATATTTACTCCCCCGCACTTTCATTTCCTGAAGGGCCGTCCTCCTGTCTATTTTGCCGCCGGCATTATGGTATGCGGCAATTAAAGCGGCCCCCACCATGATATGATGCTCATTGCCGTGCATATGGATAAAGGGATGCTCCATCATTTCCTGCACCATTTTTATGAGGTCTTTTCCACTGCTTGTTTGGCAGTACTCCAAAATTATTTCCGCACCGCGCTCTGCATGGCAGACGTCGCAGATATAGTGGCTCTCTTCACAGCTGACATTGCTGCGAAAGGCTTTTCCGCAGCGGACGCAGGTCATCTCCCTTTCGGTTTCATAATACTGCAGGGGCTTCCCGCATATAAGACACCCGCTTTTTCTATCAGACATTATAGACTCCCTCCCCGAAACCACCGGATATGGCTTTTCTTAATTTTATCATATTTATTTATGGAAGAGGAGAATCTTCCTTGGATTTCCAGCGGAAATACATGGCTTTTTAGGGCGGGATGTGTAAAGAAAAACCTCATTCCAACCCTTTTCTGGGGACAAACCAGCGGGGATTTTCATAATACAGGTGTCGGCGCCGGCCCTGGATCAGACATACATAGCGGATGCCGTTTCCGCCGGCCTTGAGGCTGGCGGCCGGCCGCACATCCAGGATTTTATCGATTTCATAGACCCGGCCATCCTCCCATTCGATGCTGGATGGTATCATGCGGCCCTGAGCTGTGAAGTGCACGGTCACGGAAACGTAGGTCTTGTATTCCATTTTTTATACCTCCTTCAGCGGAAATAGGATACGGGATGGATGATATGCTCTGCCTGAATATCTGTTTTTGCCAGCGAATCATTGAGCAGGACGACGCCGCGCCTGACAGCCGGATTCCCAAAACGGCGGCGGATATCATCCAGCGAATTTTCCAGCCGCTCGGCTTTATGAGCGGAAGGATCGTCAAAAAACGTCAGCTGTTCGACTGCCGGGCAGGAGAGGTTTGCCGCCGCAATTCCCATGCTGCGGACGGGGGAATGCCAGTCATAATGCTTTTCAAACAGAGCCAGAGCAGCGGCTGCAAGATCCCGGGCAAGGCAGGAGGACTGGCGGAGCGTCGTCTGCCGGGAAAAGGAACAAAGCTCGTTGTCCCGGATCCAAAGGCGCACTGTGCGGCTTTTCATGCCGTATTCCCGCAGACGGGCGGCCACGCTTTCGGTCAGCAGATAGGTGAGGATGCGGATATCCTGCATGGTTTCCAGATCGTGGGGCGAGGTCAGACTGTTGCCCACGGATTTGACGGGAACGGTTTCCACACTTCGGCGAACCGGGGCCGCATCCCGCCCCGCAGCGAAATTTTGCAGTGTCCGACCAATTTTTCCAAGAAAGGACTGCAAAAAATTGGGGTCTGCCTGGGCCAGATCGCCGATGGTTCGGATACTGCGCAGAAGGAGCTTGCGGGAGGTGGCGCGCCCGACATAGAGCAGCGCCTCCGCTGGCAGCGGCCAGACAGTTTCCCGGAAGGTATCCCTGGAAATCACGGTGACGGCATCCGGCTTTCGCAGGTCGCTGCCCAGCTTTGCAAAAATTTTGTTGAAGGATACGCCGATGGAAACCGTGATGCCCACTTCGCTTTTCATCCGCCGGCGGATCTCCTGGGCCGTCCGGATGCCGTCTGCTCCCGGGCCGGAGAGATCCAGCCAGCACTCGTCCAGGCCGAAGGGCTCAACGCGGTCAGTGTAGTCCTCATAGATGGCCCGTGCCATCCGGGAGAACCGCAGATAACGGTCAAAATGGGCCGGGACGCAAACAAGCCCCGGGCATTTTTTCTGCGCCTGCCAGACGGCGTCGCCCGTAGCGACCTTATGGCGTTTTGCCAGCTCATTTTTTGCCAGGATGATCCCATGACGGTTTTCCACATCACCGCACACGGCAACAGGGAAGCAGCGGATGGCGGGATTCAAAAAGCATTCCACCGAGGCATAGAAGCTGTTGCAGTCAACATGCAGTATTGTCCGTTCCATAAGCCGTCCTCCAAAACACCTCCTGTGAAGTATAGTATAGCCCCAAAAGTTGCGTTTTCGCAACAGGTATTTTATGGCAAAATTATTCGGAAAAAGGCGGATTTTGCTGCCGATATGGCGCGAAAAAGGAGACGGCATAGAAACGGATTGGCAAGCTGGGATAGATTTCTAAACTACAGAGAAAAAACAGTCCGGCTGCCTGATTCCATTCCCTCATAAAGTGCGCCTGTCAAGGTAAAATAAGAATATTACTTTTGAGGAGGCTTAAAAATGGAAAAAAGTAAAGAACCAGCGGAACAGCTTCGGATATTTGCACAATATCTGCGCCGGGAAGAGCGAAGCAGAGGAACCGTGGAAAAATATTTACGGGATGCGTCCGCCTTTGTCCGATGGCTGAACGGCCGCCCTGTCACAAAAGAGGCCGTACTGCTTTGGAGAGATGATCTTTTGGCCCGGGGATATGCCCCGGTGACAGTGAATTCCATGCTGGCAGCGCTCCATGCCCTGTTTTGTTTTGCCGGATGGGAGGAATGCCGGGTGAAATATTTGAAGATCCAGCGGCGCCTGTTTCGAGACGAGGCCCGGAATTTGTCCCGCGGTGAATATGCCCGCCTGATTGCCACGGCCCAAAAACTGGGAAAGGAGCGCCTGGCTCTGCTTTTGGAGACCATGGGGGCTACCGGCATCCGGGTTTCGGAGGTGAAATATATCACTGTGGAAGCCGCCGCCGCTGGGCAGGCAGAAATTGCCCTCAAGGGAAAGCTGCGGACTATCCTCATCCCAGCAAAGCTGTGCAGAAAGCTGCAGCGGTATGCACGGAAACAAAAAAACGCTTCCGGCGAGATATTTCTCACCAGAAGCGGAAAAAGCCTTTCCCGAAAGCAGATTTGGTCGGAAATGAAGGGGTTATGCAAATATGCGGATGTAAACCCCTCTAAGGTGTTTCCCCATAACCTGCGCCATCTGTTTGCCACCGTGTTTTATCAGATCCATCGGGATATTGCCGGCCTGGCCGATGTGCTGGGGCATTCCAGCATTGAGACGACCCGCCTTTATCTTGCTGTTTCCAGCACGGAACAGGCCCGCCGTATTTCCCAACTCCGGCTGATAAGCTGAAAACAAAATCAATATTTTGTCTCAATATCAGAAAAAGGGAGTGTATAACGAAATCAATATTTTGTTTATCTCCTAAAGGTGGGCCGCAAGTTTTTCTGGGGAAAAATGGAACTTGAAATGGATATAACTTACAAATTAGTATAAAAATAGTAATATAAAAGAAAGCCGCAAAAAAAACATACTACGGCTTGGATTTTTGCGCCCAAAATATGGGAGCTATATTGTCTTTCATCGTCATTTATGTTAGTATAAATTTATATATCAAAATAAAGTCGGCTTGTTTTTCAGGTGCCTAGAGACAAAATATTGATTTTGTTGAAAGAGGGGAAGTGAGGGTGAAAGAACAGGCATTTCCGGCGAATAGGTTCATAACCGGCTGCTTTCTTATGGAGATATTTTCCATTAGCTGAGAAAACTATCGCATACTCGCTCTCCTCAAAAGGTTCCTGCTGGAACGACGGCGGACGGAAAGGGGTGAGACTGGCGCAGAAGAGAGGCCAGGTTGTACTAAAACAGAGAAATCCCTTTTTGGGAGGAAAGGAAAGACGGAATGAAAAATAAGGGAATAAAAAAGATCTTTGCCGCCCTGCTGGCTGCTGCTGTGGCGCTTTCGCTGAGCGTGCCGGCCTTTGCGCTGCCAAAAGAGAATGGAGCGCAGGTATACCTCAACGGTGTGAGCGGTCAGGACAGCAATGATGGAACGACAGCGCAGCAAGCGGTTCGGACGCTGCAAAAGGCGCTGGAACTGGCTGGCGACGGCGGAACAATTCTCGTGACCGGCTATGTGATGCTGGAGGACGCAGGGGAAATTACGCTGAACAACGTGACGATAAAAAGAGACGTTTCCTATGGCCAGTCGGGCAGCGGCTTATCGAGAATTCAAATGCTCTGGCTGCGGGGAGATACTACACTGACGCTGGGCGAAGGGGCCATCCTGGATGGCGGAAACACCGGAGAGGGAAGCCCGATCATCCAGATAGAGGCCAGCGGTTCGGGGAACACCATCTTGAACATTGGGCCGGGAGCCGTTTTGCAGAACAATAAGTATACGGCGGTTTCCGTGCGCGGGACATCCGATGCGGCAAAGGGAATTGTCAACATGACGGGCGGTGCCATCCAAAATAACGAAGGTGACGCAAGCGGCGATGCCGCGGCGGCTGTGAACATTGGAAATTATGGCGTTTTCTATCTGCGCGGCGGGGAAATCAAGGATAACTATACAGAGGGCTGGGGCCCGGGCGGCATGGAAATTGGCTCGGGCGGTTCGCTGTATATGTCCGGCGGAAGCATTAAAAACAATGAGACGCTGGAAGGCGGAGGCGGCCTGCTCAATTACTATGGATATGCGGAGCTGACCGGCGGCCGGATTGAAGGGAACACGGCCTATTATGGCGGCGGCATCGCCATGCTGGGGCCGGCAACGACTGTATTGGACGGTACTGTAATCGCCGGAAACCGCACCGACGGAAACGGGGCAGCGGTCTATCTGGAGGGCCTGAGCAGCGGAGAATGCCGGTTTATTATGAAGAGCGGCTCCATTACCGGCAACACGACGACGGATGGCGACGGCGCGGGCATCTATGGATGGGCCAACAGCCGCCCGACAGTAATTGAAATTCAGGGAGGAACCATTTCCGGAAATACGACGCAATGGAGCGGAGAAGCCGTCTATCTGGGCGGAAGAGAGGGATATACGGCGGCAGCGACGCTGGAATTGAGCGGTTCTCCGCAAATTGCGGGAGATGTGTTCTTAAACGACGATTTGTTTCCGGATGCAAAGGTGGATATCATAGGCGAATTTACCCCTGTCCAGCCCGTGGAGATTGACGACACTTCCTGGACAGATTACCGGACGGTCGCCGTTTATGCGGCGGGGCTTACGCCGAATATGCAGCACTTTACCACAGATCCGCAGCGAATAAATAATGGGCTGATATTGGATGGACAGGAAATAAAAAGTATTAACCTGAAAACGGTTATAATCCGGGAAAAGGATGGATCGGTGAATTATGGAAACCTGCAGGTTCTGCCGGATACGCGCATTGACCCGGCGAAACTGCCCAGCATCGCCAGGAAGGGCTATACGCTGAAGGGATTCCAGAAGAGCACCGGAGAGGAATGGAATCTGGAGACAGATATCGTCAGCGAATCCATGATTTTGTATCCCCTATGGAAGCTGGACCCGGCCACCTTCACCCTCACTGCTGATAAGGAGAGCGTGCACGTCACGCCGGTGGAAGGCGGAGAGGTGACGCTGACGGCCGCTGTTTCTCCCCATGCGGCCAGCAATATCACCTATACCTGGCAGTGGTATCGGGGAAGCGAGCTGATTGCGGAAGGCAAGAACAACGAGACGCTGACAGTTACCCAGGCAGGAACCTATAAAGTTGTGGTGACCGCAGACGACGGGCGGCAGTTCTCGGATCCTAAAGAGCTTTCCATTGTCATTTCTGAAGAAGGACATATATATCCGGATGAATGGGAATCCGACGAAACCCACCATTGGAAGGAATGCACAGTCTGCGGCCATGAAGACGCAAAAACCGTGCATGCCGGTGGCACGGCAACCTGCAAAGACCAGGCAGTCTGCACAGACTGCGGACGGGCATATGGCGCACTGGACAGCGCAAACCATGTGGGCGGAACGCAGGTGCGCAATGCTTCGGCGGCAAGCTGCACAGTGGACGGCTACACCGGCGACATCTATTGCCTGGGCTGCGGGGAGAAGATTGCCAGCGGGACGGCGATTCCGGCCCTGGATCACGACATGGGAGAATGGGAAACCGTCACTTCTCCGGACTGCACGAACAAGGGAAGCGAACAGCGCAAGTGCAGCCGCTGTGACTATATCGAAACGCGGGACGTGGACCCCATGGGGCACACCTGGGAAGCTGATTTCACAATAGACAAGGAGCCTACCTGCACGGAGGACGGAAGTAAGTCCATTCACTGCGAGAAGTGCGACGCCGTCAAGGACAGCACGGTGATCCCGGCCACCGGGCACAGCTTCACCAACTATGTCTCCAACGACGACGCCACCTGTACCCAGGACGGCACGGAGACGGCAAACTGCGATAATGGCTGCGGCGCAGCAGACACACGGACGCGGACGGATTCGGCCCTGGGCCACGATATGGGAGAATGGGAAACCGTCACTTCTCCGGACTGCACGAACAAGGGAAGCGAACAGCGCAAGTGCAGCCGTTGTGATTATACCGAAACACGGGATCTGGACCCCATAGGGCACACCTGGGAAGCTGATTTCACAGTAGATAAGGAACCGACCTGCACGGAGGACGGAAGCCAGTCCATTCACTGCGAGAAGTGTGACGCCGTCAAGGACAACACGGTGATCCCGGCCACTGGGCACAGCTTTGGAACTGCCTGGCAGATGGATGGGGAGAACCATTGGAATACCTGCACCATCTGCGGAGCGACGGGAAACCAGGCGGGGCACATCTTTACATGGGTGACGGACAAGGAAGCCACTGCGGAGGAAAATGGCTCGAAACATGAAGAGTGTACGGTCTGCGGCTATCAAAAGGCGGCGGTGGAAATCCCGGCTGCCGGCGGCGGAACGACCACCCCTGACGATCCGGATTCGGCCACAGAGAATCCCAAAACCGGAGAGGGTCGCCATTTTGTGCTCTGGGGCGCCCTTTTGCTGATCAGCGGGACGTTGGCAGGCATTCTGGCAATCGCTGTAAAGAGGAAACAGAAGCACAATTAAAATAGAAAATAACGGAAAGAACCGCTATCCAACAGGACAGCGGTTCTTTTTATATGGTCATGGGGCGCATAGATAGACTATCCATCCCTTGGAAAGAGTTCCGTCGGAGAAGGAAGCGTCGGCCGGAAACGGCTGCATAGCCTTTGGAGGGAAGGGTAGTGCCCGGGATTTATTTGTTTCTATCCCGGGCGTTTGCAGATTCCTGCCGGCACAAGGCCGGGATGGAGATTTCCGATATTTTTCCCCTGCCGCGCCTTGCATAAAGGGCGGGAGAATGATACAATAAATGCGGTTTATAAGATGCTTGCGATCAATAGGAAACAGGCAAAAACATATAGCAGGCACCTGTAGCTCAGCAGGATAGAGCGTCCGCCTCCTAAGCGGAAGGCCTTGGGTTCGAATCCCGACAGGTGCGCCACGGGCAACGGCCCGAGCGAATATCGCAATTCACTTTAGTGGGTTGCGATATTTTTGTTGACCGAAAGAAAATATCCATTTCGGCAATATCTGCCACGTCGCGGTGGATTCCGCGATTTATAACCCGCTCGGAAAACCGCGCGGGTTTTTAAATCGCTCCATCACCGCTCCTCTTCCAAAAAAAGTCACGGATGCGCTTCCAGAGAAAAAACATTCGCTCGTTCCTCCTTCGTTTTTTTCTCCTTAGCATACCTGCAAACTTTTTGCGGGTATGCGCTTTCGGCGCGTTTTGTTAAAAGCAAGCAGTTCAAATTTGGCAGGTTACTCCACGTCGCGATGGACTACGCGGCAGTTATCCCGCCCGATTCTCCGGGAGGGGATTTTTTCCTCGTTCATTTCTCCCCCTTGTTTCACAAAAGAGATTGCTCCCGTCGGCTAAGGGCCTGTAAACATACCCGATTAACGCCGATCCGGTTTTTATGGTACGCGCCTTTGGCGCGATTCATTGCAGGTGGAGAATCCAAATTCGGCAGGGTATTTTACGCCGCGAAAGTTCGTTTGCTCCGCCTATGCCTTTGCAAACGAGGGCATTTGGGTTCCGTCGCACAACCTTTTTTTGCGGGAACGATTTCCTTTACTGTTTGTTTCTATCTGCTTCGCTTGTTTTCTCTCCTGCCCGCTGCCTTTTAGCTAACTAGATATTTCAAAATCATTTTTAAGGTTCCGGCATTTTTCTTGTATTTACTTTCATGGTGGATTTCAATGAAAAGGAAATAAATGGATAACGCAGTATTTTGGAATAATAAAAAACACAGCCGCATATGACTGTGTTTTTATGGTCTGGGTGAGAGGATTTGAACCTCCGACCCCCTGAACCCCATTCAGGTACGCTACCAAACTGCGCTACACCCAGACAATAGGTTTTCAAGTATTGCAGAAAGCATCCCTGAAAACCTTTATCATAATAGCATTTTCCTGAGGGGATGTCAAGGGGCAACCATCAGTTTTCCCTATACTTTTCCATGATGGACTCCAGGTCCTCCCGGATGGTATTCCGAAGGGAGGCGGGCTCGAGAACTTCGCAGTGCCAGCCGAACTGCCATATGAAATAGCGAATCCCTTCGGGGGCGACGTTTAGAATCACCTTCATGTGTGTCTCATCCAAAGGCTGCATCTGCGCATTGGCACCGAAAACATCCACCACATCTCCCGCGCAGGAGATATCCATTTTCAGAACGACGCGCTCGGGCGCACCTCCATACATGAGAAAATGCTCCTGGGCATATTTGCCGATGTCGATAGCGTCCGGGCAATGGGGAAGCTCCCGGATCGGGCGGTTTTCCTCGGGAAGAATGGTGATTTCCGTGATCTGATCGACGCGGTAATGGGAAAGATTATCGTATTTGGCATAGTTTGCCACCAGATAATACTGGGTGTTGGCGGCGATCAGGGCATAGGGACTGACGATAAAATTGCGGCGGACGGGATGGAGCCTGCCATCCGTTCCATATTGGTTATAGGTGAAGGAGATTTTCTGGCCGAGGTCAATGGCCTCGTTGATGAGATCCAGGTTGAAAAAGAAGGCCTTGTTATGCTGATGGGGCCAGGAAGGCAGGGAATGGACATGGCGCACCTGATGGCGGAAATAGATGCTCCCCAGGGATTCGAGCTTATGGATGAGGCGTTTGGCATCGCTCTCAGGGATATATCGGGAGGTCATGACACTGTCGATCAGAATGCGCAGCTCAAGATTATCAAATTCCCGTTCCCGGAGAAAATAGCCCCTGTGATTTTCCTCATAGGTGCTGATATCCATGCCCATTTCCAAAAGCAGGGAGATATTGCGGGATACGGATTTTCTTTCGGCAGATATCCCATAGTTTTGATGGAGATAGTGGATGAGCTGATGCATGGAAAGCGGATGATCAATATCCGAATACCGGCGCAGAATTTCCAGGAGACATAGGATGGCGGCTTTTTTTCCTCCGATGGTTGGCATTTGCGTATCCTCCTTTATTAGGTTCTACTCCTATTGTACCGGCTTGGTTGTGACTTTTTTGGTACAACCAAGTATACATGATTTTTTCCGGCGTGTATAGGAGAATCTTGACGGGCCAGAGCGATTCCCTTACAATAAACGTAGAACGAAAGGGAGGAACAGGCCTATGAAACTCATGATTGCGTCCGATATTCACGGATCGAAATACTACTGTGGAAAGCTGATGGAACGCTGGAGTGCGGAGGCGGCTGGCCGTCTGATTCTGCTGGGGGATATCCTGTATCACGGCCCGCGCAACGACCTGCCCCGGGAATATGACCCCAAAAGTGTGCTGGCTGCTCTGAACGGAATCCGGGAGAGCATCTGCTGTGTCCGAGGAAACTGCGACAGCGAGGTGGACCAGATGGTTTTGGAATTTCCCATCATGGCAGACAGCCTGCTGCTGTTTTTGGAGGGGCGGACAGTGTTTGCCACCCATGGGCATATATATAACAACGAAACGCCGCCCAAAATCGGAAGGCAGGATATTTTGCTCCATGGGCATACGCATGTGCAGGCCATGGAGGATACGGGAAAATACATCTATATCAATCCCGGTTCGGTTTCCCTGCCCAAAGAGGGGAACGAGAACAGCTACATGGTCTATGAAGACGGGGTATTCACCATTAAAAATATGGAGGGAGAGGCAATCCGAGAGCTCTCCATCCGGTAATGCAAAAATGCTGAAGAAGGGGGCCTGCGGGTAGGCGCCGGATCGGCCGGGGCCGAATTTGCGGTTTCGGAGGCATGGAGATATAAGAAAAAAGAGACGCGGAAGCCTCTCTTTTTTATTGCTAAAAAGACCGGGGAGAAATGCGATGAAAAAAGATTGGGTTTCTAAATGGGGGGGGCAGGGAGAGATCCTGCCCGAGCCATATTTTTTGGTGGAAACAGTTTATGCTTTTATATAAATATAGGAAGAAAACAGCCTATCTGGAATGCGATGGAAACAGCACAAATATTTTTTAAAAAATTAGCAAAAAGGGTTTGACATTCCGCAAAAAGGAGATATAATAAACATATGAACAATAGTTCATATGAAAGGAGATGCGAAACTTGCGGCAGACAGAAGAAATTGAAAAATGCGAAATTGTGGAAACGCATCCGGAGATTGTGGAAGCGGTGAACGCACAGATGCCCCAGGAGGAAATTCTCTACGACTTGGCGGAGCTGTTCAAGGTGTTTGGAGATTCCACGCGGATTAAAATTCTCTATGTGCTGTTTGAAAGCGAAATGTGTGTTTGTGATATCGCGCAGATCCTTCAGATGTCGCAAAGCGCCATATCCCATCAGCTGCGGGTGCTTAAGCAAAACCATTTGGTAAAATTCCGCAGGGAAGGGAAGAGCGTATTATATTCCCTCTCGGACGACCATGTCCGACGGATCATCAATCAGGGTTTGGAACATGTTGAGGAATAAGGGAGAACAAGGAGGCAGAAACATGAAAAAGGTATATCAGCTGGAAGGATTGGACTGCGCCAACTGTGCGGCAAAGCTGGAACGGGCGATTGGAGAAATTGAGGGCGTATCGGCGGCCTCCATCAGCTTCATGACCCAGCGCATGACCATTGAAACCCAGGAGGATCAGCTGGCGGGCGTAATGAAGATGGTCAAAAAGACCATCCGCAAGGTGGAACCGGACTGCACGCTGGTAGAATAAGGAGGAAACCATGACCCGGAAACAGAAGCGAATGCTGGTGCGCATCGGCGCTGGTGCCGTAATTTTTGCGGCGGCCATGCTGCTCCCCTTAGAGGGGCTTTGGCGGCTGGGCATCTTCCTCGCGGCCTATGGCGTGACGGGCTGGGACGTTCTCTGGCGGGCTGTCCGCAACATTGCCCGGGGGAAAATCTTTGATGAAAACTTTCTCATGAGCATTGCCACCGTGGGGGCGTTTGTTCTGGGAGAGTACCCCGAAGGCGTGGCGGTGATGCTGTTCTACCAGGTGGGCGAGTGGTTCCAGGGATATGCCGTCCATCGTTCCCGCCGCTCGATTGCCGAGCTGATGGATATTCGGCCGGATTATGCCAACGTGGAGCGGGATGGGCAGACCCTGCGGGTCGACCCGGAAGAGGTGGCGATTGGCGAGACAATCCTCGTGAAGCCGGGCGAGAAGATCCCGCTGGACGGCGAGGTTATCCAGGGATCTTCGACGCTGGATACGGCGGCGCTCACCGGGGAGTCCCTGCCCCGGGAGGCCGAACCGGGAGCGGAGGTCCTGAGCGGCTGCATCAATGGCGGCGGCCTTCTGCGAATCCGGGTTACCAAGCATTTTGGTGAGTCCACGGTTTCCAAGATTCTCGAAATGGTGGAAAATGCCAGCAGCAAAAAGGCGCGGTCGGAGAATTTTATTACCCGGTTCGCCAAATACTACACGCCGGTTGTGGTAATCGCGGCGGCTCTGCTGGCGGTGGTTCCGCCTCTCGTTGTTCCCGGAGCGCAGTTTTCGGAGTGGGTGCACCGGGCGCTCATCTTCCTGGTTATTTCCTGCCCCTGCGCATTGGTGATTTCGGTTCCCATGAGCTTTTTTGGCGGCATCGGGGGCGCGTCGCGACAGGGGATTCTGGTGAAGGGGAGCAATTATCTGGAAATGCTGGCCCAGAGTGAGATCGTCGTGCTTGACAAGACGGGGACGCTCACCAAAGGAAATTTCCAGGTGACGGAGGTTCGCCCGGAAGACGGGACGGATAAGGAAGCGCTCCTGGAATGGGCGGCGTATGCGGAATGCTATTCCAGCCATCCCATCGCTCTTTCTCTCCGGCGAGCATATGGCCGGGAGCTGGAGCCCGGCCGGGTGGACGCGCCGGAGGAGGCGGCTGGCAGGGGCCTGACGGCGAAGGTGGATGGGCACCTGGTCGCCGCGGGAAACCGCAAAATGATGGAGGAAATGGGGCTTTCTCCGAAGGGGACGGATCCGGTGGGCACGGTGGTGCATGTCGCCGTGGATGGTACATACCGGGGCCGGATCGTCATTTCGGATGAGATCAAGGAGGACGCCCGGCAGGCCATGGAGGAGCTGAAGCGGGTAGGCGTACAGCGCACTGTGATGCTCACGGGCGACGCGCCGGCTGTGGCGGAGGATGTGGCCAAAAAACTCGCTATAGATGAGGTATATGCCGGCCTTTTGCCCCTGGGAAAAGTGGAAAAGGTGGAGGAGCTTTGGAGGCAGAAATCCAAAAACGGCAGGCTGGCCTTTGTGGGGGATGGAATCAACGATGCCCCCGTGCTTTCCCGGGCGGATATTGGGATCGCCATGGGCGGCCTGGGTTCAGATGCGGCCATCGAAGCGGCGGATATCGTGATTATGGACGATAAGCCCAGCCGTTTGGCGACGGCCATAAAGATCAGCAAAAAGACTGTTCGCATCGTCCGCGAGAATATCGTGTTTGCTCTGGGAGTAAAAGCGGTCATTCTGGCGCTGGGGGCGCTGGGAATCGCGGGCATGTGGCTTGCCGTGTTTGCAGACGTGGGTGTGGCGTTCCTGGCCATTCTGAACGCCATGCGGGCGCTGCGTCCGGTGAAATAACGAAGCAGGATACCAAAACGGCGGAGAGAATTCTCTCCGCCGTTTGTTTTTAGAATGCCGGCATAAAAAGGCTTCTGCTGATGGTTATTCACGATGAAGAACGGGCCGGCCATTTATGGATCGATAAAGCAAAACAGGTTTCAGAATATCTGGGGAATTTGCTGGCAAACGCTCCTTTGAAGACCGGATGCAATGGTTATAATTTTTTTAAAAAAGGCGAAGGGAACCCCTTGACAAACGAAAAGAGGGAAGTTACAATAGGCATGAGTTAGTTAGATATAACTAATGAAAAATATTTCATTGCTTCTCCGGGTATATGAACAGCACCAGCCGCGGAAAGGAAGAGAGAAAGGACGACGGGAACAGCTATGCTGGAGGAACGCTTTATATCCCATTCTGCCCCCACTCTGGCGGGACTGAAAACAGCAAATCTTTTCACCCTGCCCTTTTCATCCCGGCGGGAGGCCGTCCGCCAGCTGGAAGCCTGGAACCGGGAACTTTCCCGCAAGGATGTCTATGTCACGGCGCTGCGTATGAAGGAGAGGGAAGCCCTGGTATATGTATACCGAAAAGGAAAACTGGAGGAAACCCTGAAAAAAGAAGGGGTGATGGAATTTCTCCAAACCTATGGATATGAGGAAGCCGGGGCGGCGGGCGTTGTGGACTGTCTGAAGGCGAAATTTGCCCGGAGCGATGAATTTCCTCATGAAGTCGGTGTGTTTTTGGGATATCCCCTGGAGGATGTGAAGGGATTTATCGCAAACGGGGGGAAGAATTGCAAGTGTGTCGGCTGCTGGAAGGTATATTGCGACGAATGCGAAGCCAAAAAAAGGTTTGCCGCCTTTCAGAAATGCCGAAGAGTCTATGCGGCTCTGTTTCAACAGGGAAAGACCGTGAATCAGCTGACCGTGGCTGTGTAGCGGATGGATAGAAACAAGGAGGAACAAAATGAGCAAGGTTGCGGTTGTATATTGGAGCGGAACAGGGAACACGGAGATGATGGCGGCGCAAGTGGCGGAAGGCGCCAAGGCCGCGGGCGCGGAAACCGAGATGTTTACGGCCTCGGAATTCTCCGCGGAGCAGATGGATACATTTGACGCCATCGCCTTTGGCTGCCCTTCCATGGGAGCGGAACAGCTGGAGGAAAGCGAATTTGAACCCATGTTCACCGAATGCGAAGCCAAACTGCAGGGCAAAAAAATTGCGCTGTTCGGCTCCTATGGCTGGGGCGACGGCGAATGGATGCGCACTTGGGAGGATACCTGCCAGGAGGATGGAGCGATCCTCGCCTGCGAAAGCGTGATTTGCAATGAAGCCCCGGATGAAGAGGCAGACGCAAGCTGCCAGGCGCTGGGAAAAGCATTAGCATAAATACAAGTCAAATGCAGATAGCATAAAGTCCATACCCTCTAAATAGCAATCCCCCGCGGAATTTTCCGCGGGGGATTGTTTTCTTTTCCATGGTTCAGCGGGTGAGCTTATCCAGAACCGACATGACCTCATCGATTTTCTGATCGATATTGCCGTCCTGACATGCTTCTTTGACGCAGCTGTGCATATGCGCGCCGAGAACCTCCCGGTTGGCCCGGCGCAGAATCGCCTGCGTAGCCAGCAGCTGGTTGGAGATATCCATGCAGTAGCGATCCTCCTCCACCATTTTCAAAAGCCCATCCAGCTGGCCGCGCGCCGTCTTTAAAAGGCGCGTGACCGTTTCCTTATCCGCTTTCATAGGCCGTCCCTCAACCCAGAAGGCCTTTCTTTTCCTCAACCGAGATGGCTTGGAAGCCGGCTTCGTTGACCGCATCCAGCAGGGCACTGTCTGCCACATCCCTTTCAAGGGCGACTGTAGCGGTCTTTTTCTTGAGATCTACCTTGGCGGAAGCAACGCCTTCGACAGCCGAGAGAGCTTTTTCCACCGAGGCTTTGCAATGGTCGCAGTGCATTCCTTCTACATGTACGATTTTTTTCATGGTTTCATCTTCTCCTTCTTCGGAATTTTCTATGGATTCATTCTGCAAAACGGGGCAGGCCGCGGGGCAAGCCGCAGAGACTTGCGGGGCCGGAGCCGCGTTTTTTTGGAAACTGGGTTTAAAGAATTTGAGCCGCAGCGCGTTGCTCACCACGCAGACCGAGCTTAAGCTCATGGCCGCGGCGCCGAACATGGGGTTGAGCTTCCATCCCAGGAAGGGATAGAACACGCCCGCCGCCAGGGGGATGCCGATGCTGTTATAGAAGAACGCCCAGAACAGGTTTTCCTTGATGTTGCGGATGACGGCCTTGCTCAGCTCAATGGCTGTGACCACATCCAGCAGATCGCTCTTCATGAGGACGATATCCGCCGACTCGATGGCGATATCCGTGCCCGCGCCGATGGCGATGCCCACGTCCGCCCGGGCGAGAGCGGGCGCATCATTGATGCCGTCGCCCACCATGGCGACCTTTTTGCCGGATTCCTGCAGGAGCCGGACTTCCCGTTCCTTATCCTGGGGCAGAACCTCGGCGATGACCCGGTCAATTCCCAGCTGCCGCCGGATGGCTTCGGCTGTCTTTTTATTATCGCCCGTCAGCATGACGACGTCAATGCCCATCTCCTTGAGGCGGGCAATCGCCTGGGCGCTGGAGGGCTTCACCACATCTGCCACGGCCACAATGCCCAGCACTTTTCCGGATTCCGCCAGATAGAGGGGTGTCTTTCCGGCTTCTGCCAGCGCGTCACCCTGCTGTAGCCAGTCCCCGGCGGGAATGTTCTGTTCCTGGAGCCAGGCGGCGTTCCCGGCATAATAGACCGTGCCGTCCATGCTGCCCTGAATACCCCGGCCGGAGACGGCGGCAAAGTCTGCAACCTCCCGGAGGGCAAAGCCCTTTTCCTCGGCATACTGCAGGATCGCGCCCGCCAGCGGATGCTCGGAAGGCTTTTCCAGAGAGGCCATCCGGGTCAAAAGCTCATCCTCTGAAAGCCCCTCTGCCGGGAGGATATCCGTCACACGAGGCCGGCCCTCGGTGACCGTGCCGGTTTTGTCAAGAACGACGGTTTTGATGGTGTGCGCCGTTTCCAGAGCTTCGGCGGATTTGATCAAAATGCCGTATTCTGCACCTTTGCCCGTACCCACCATGATGGCGACGGGAGTCGCCAGCCCAAGGGCGCAGGGGCAGGAGATGACCAGAACGGCGATGCCGATGGACAGGGCAAATTCAAAGGGCTTGCCCACCAGCAGCCAGACGATGGCGGAGACCAGGGCGATGGTGATGACGACGGGGACGAAAATGCCGCTGATTTTATCCGCCAGCTTAGCGATCGGCGCCTTGGAATTGGCGGCATCTTCCACCAACTGGATGATCTGGGCCAGAGTCGTGTCGTCGCCCACCTTCTCCGCCCGGATTTTGATGAAGCCGGACTGGTTGATGGAGGCGGCGATGACATGGTCGCCCGCATTTTTCTCCACGGGAATGCTTTCGCCAGTGAGGGCGGATTGGTCCAGCGAAGTGCTGCCCTCCACAATGACGCCGTCTACCGGAACACTGGCGCCCGGACGGACATACACGATATCGCCCACAACGACATCCTCCACGGGAATTTCCACTTCACGCCCCTCCCGCTCTACCATGGCGGTTTTGGGCGCCAGATTCATGAGCTTTGTGATGGCCTCGCTGGTTTTCCCCTTGGAGCGCGTCTCCAGATATTTCCCCAGTGTGATGAGGGTGAGGATGGTGGCGGCGGACTCAAAATAAAGATCCATATGATATCGTTCCACCAGCTCCATATCCCCCACGCCCAGTCCATACCCCATGCGGTAGATGGCAAAAATGCCGTAGACCAGGGCGGCCGTGGAGCCAATGGCGATGAGGGAATCCATATTCGGGGAACCCTTGAAGAGGGTTTTAAAGCCCACATAATAGAATTTCCGGTTGACATAGATGACCGGAACCGCCAGCAGCAGCTGCGTCATGGCAAAAGCGATGGCGTTTTCCGTTCCGGTTAAAAAGCCGGGAAGGGGAAGCCCGATCATATGCCCCATGGATACATACATGAGGGGGATAAAGAATATAAACGAGATAATCAGCCGGTTGCGCATGGAGTGGATTTCATCTTCCACTGTGGGCGCAGCGGCGGCCGCCTTTTTATTCTTTGCGGTTGCCGTGGGCAGGGATGCGCCGTATCCTGCGGCAACAACGGCGTCGATGATGGCCTGATCGCCGGTTATGGATTCGTCATAATCCACGTTCATGTTTCCGCTCAGAAGATTGACCGCCACATTTTTGACGCCCTCCACTTTGGAAACTGCTTTTTCCACATGCGCGGAGCAGGCCGAACAGGTCATGCCCGTTACATTAAACTTTTTGCGCATATTGCACCTCCTTATACACCACCCAGGGGGGGTGTATGTTTATAATAGCTAACTTTTACTGCCCTGTCAAGAGGGATTTTTTATTTCCTGGTTAGTATATGGAATTTCTTTGAAACCTTTCTGAAAAATGAATATTTTGTAAAGCCCGGCGAGCCGGATTGACATGGAGGAAAAGAAGAGTTAATATACTTAATTGTTGATGGATTTACAGATGAGGAAAATGGAATGAAAGAGATCAGCAGGCAAAATGAAATGGTGTTTGAAGCGGTATCCGGGTTCCGCCGGGCTCTCATGGAGGGAAAGCGGTTTGCCGGGCTCTCCCTGGCGGGGCTGATGGCCCTTTGGACGCTGAAAAATGCTGGACCGGGGATGCGGCGGGAAGGGCCGGGAATCCCCATGAGCGATCTGGCGCGGGAGATGGATATGACAAAGCCCGCCACAACCCAAATGGTCAACGGATTGGAGAAAAAAGGGCTGGTGAGCCGCGCGGCGGATGCGAGAAACCGGCGTTTCGTTCTGGTTTCGCTGACGGACCGGGGCGAGGCGCTTTTGGAAGAGGCCATGGCGTATTACTGCCGCCTTTCCGAGCGGGTGCTGGCCCAGGCCGGCGAGCAGGACGTTGCGACGATGGTGCGCGTCATCCGGATGATGACGCAGGTATTGCGGGAAGAACAGTAAAAGGCCGGGGAGACAGACTTCCTTTCCTTTTTTGCAGCAAACTTGGAGGGACAAAATGTTATCAAAATGGAGCGTAAAGAAGCCGTATACTGTGGTAGTCGCGGTGGTGCTGGTGATTTTGCTGGGAGTCATTTCCTTTCTGAATATGACGACAGACCTGCTGCCCAGCATGAACCTGCCCTATGCAGTGGTCTATACCACCTTCCCCGGCGCGAGCCCGGAGAAAGTGGAAACCATGGTGACAAAGCCTGTGGAGCAGGCAATGGCCACCATGAGCAGCATCAAGGAGATTAACTCGATTTCCAGCGAGAACCTCTCCATGGTGATTTTGGAGTTCAGCAACAATGCAAATATGGATTCCGTCACCGTGGATATGCGGGAGAGCCTCGACCAGGTGGAGGCAGCATGGAAGGACAGCGGCGTCGGCAGCCCCATGATTATGAAGCTGAACCCCAATATGATGCCGGTTCTTCTGGCCGCGGTAGACGTGGAGGGAATGGATGTCCAGGAGGTTTCCCGGCTGGTCAATGAACAGATTCTGACAGAACTGGAGGGCACGGAGGGCGTCGCTTCGGTCACCCCCTCCGGCCTGATCGAGAGCCAGATGGAGGTGACCATCAGCCAGGAAAAGATCGACGCGCTGAATGAAAAAATCCTGGCCAGCATAGACAGCGATCTTTCAAAAGTGGAAGGGCAGCTCAAGGACGCCAAGGCTCAGCTTGCCAGCGGGAAAAAACAGCTTTCCGAGACGGAGAAGCAAAAGACGGCGGAGCTGGAGAGTGCGTATCAGAAATTGGAGTCCGGCAGGGAGCAGCTGGAAGCCGGGGAAAAAGAGCTGGAAAGCGGCATCGGCCAGCTGGAAGACGGGCGGACCGCCGCTCAGGAAGGGATTTCCAAGCTGGAGGAAAGCCTGGCCGCCCTGCAAAAGCAGCGCGGCGAAATGGCCGCCGCCGGAGCGACGGAGGAACAGCTGGCTCAGATGGACGCGAATATCGGCGCTCTGGAGGCCCAGAAAACAACCGCGCAGGCGCAGCTTTCCGAGCTGGAAAAACAGCTTGGCGAAGCCCAGGCGAAAAAAGGCGAGCTGGATACGCAAAAGGCACAGCTGGAGGAACAGATTGGCCAGCTGGACACCGCCAGGCAGACCATGAACAGCGAATTTTCCAAGGCCAAGCAGCAGATTTCCAGCGGGGAGAAGGAGCTGGCGGCGAAAACCGGGGAATTTGAGGCCGCCCGGGAAGAGGCGTTTAAGCAGGCGTCTCTGGACGGCGTTATCACGGCGGATATGGTTTCCGGCCTTCTGACGGCGCAGAACTTTTCCATGCCGGCGGGCTATGTGGCGGCGGATGGCGTGGATTATCTGGTGAAGGTGGGCGACCAGTTTGCCACGCCCGAGGAGATGCAGGGGCTGCTGCTGTTTACGCTGGATATAGAAGGCATGGAAAAGGTTACGCTGAACGATGTGGCGGATGTGGAGCTGGCGGACAACGCCGATGAGTTGTATGCCAAGGTGAACGGAAACGACGGCGTGATCCTCTCCTTCCAGAAGCAGGCGACCTATTCCACTGCGGATGTGACGGATGCCATTGAAAAAACGATGGATGAGCTTCAGGCCAAAAATCCGGATCTGCACTTTACTACCCTGATGAACCAGGGGGTATATATCCATATCATCATCGGAACTGTCATTGAAAATCTGCTCTATGGCGCGGTATTGGCGATTCTCGTGCTGCTGCTCTTCCTGCGGGATGCGCGGCCGACCATTATCATTGCCCTGTCGATCCCCATCAGCGTGATTTTTGCCGTGGCCATGATGTATTTCACAGGCGTTACGCTGAATATCATTTCCCTTTCGGGCCTGGCTCTGGGGGTGGGCATGCTGGTGGATAATTCCATTGTGGTAATCGAAAATATCTATCGCATGCGGAGCCTGGGCGTTCCCATCCGGGAAGCAGCCGTCAAAGGAGCAAAACAGGTGGCGGGAGCGATCGCCGCTTCGACGCTCACCACCATCTGCGTATTCCTGCCGCTGGTATTTACCGACGGCATCTCTAAAGAGCTGTTTACGGATATGGGCCTGACCATCGCCTATTCCCTCATCGCCAGCCTGATTGTGGCGCTGACACTGGTTCCGACGATGGCGTCCGGCATGCTGGTAAAAACCCGGGAGAAAAAGCATAAATGGTTTGACGGGTTCGCCAACGGCTATGTCAAAGCCCTTGGGTGGACGCTTTCCCATAAGGCGCCGGTTTTGTGCCTGGTGACGGCACTTCTGGTATTTTGCGGCGTAATGGTGGGGAGCATGGGGATGTCCTTTATCCCCGAGGCAGACAGCAGCCAGATGTCTGTCACCATGACCATGCCGGAGGACAGCACTTTTGCTGATACGAAAGAGATGGCGGGGCAGGTGATGGAGAAGATCCTGGAGATCCCGGATGTGGAGACTGTGGGGGCCATGATCGGGGGCCAGAGCATGCTGGGGAACAGCTCTAAGACCGAGGCGTCCTTCTATCTCCTTCTGGATGAAAATAAGGCCCAGACCAATGCCCAGCTGGAAACGGCAATTTTAGAAAAGACCCAGGGGATGAACTGCGAGCTTTCGGTTTCCACTTCCAATATGGATATGTCGGCCCTGGGCGGGACCGGGATCCAGGTGAATATCGAGGGCCGGGATCTGGATACGCTCCGCCGGATGGCCGGAGAAGTTGCCGCACTAATGGAGGAAACTGAGGGAACAACAGAGGTTTCCGACGGCATGGAAGAGAGCACGCCGGAAATCCGCATCACCGTGGATAAGGATAAAGCCATGGAACATGGGCTGACAGTGGCGCAGGTCTATGCTGAGATCAGCGGGGTGCTGGCTGAGGGAAAAACGGCGACGAATATTACCATTGAAAACCAGGATGTCCCTGTGGTGGTCATTGACGGGAAGAACCTCGATAAGACGCCGCAGGATATCCGGGAGATGGAGCTTACGCTGGAAGAAGAGGACGAAAACGGCGAGAAAAAGACAGTGAAGCTTCAGGATATCGCCTCTATCAGCAACGCCGAGGGTCTGTCGACCATTCAGCGGGTTAACCAGCAGCGCGTTGTGACCGCCGGCTGTGATGTGGACAGCGCGCACAACGTGAGCTTGGTGAGCCGGGAGCTGCAGAAAAAGCTCGATGCCTATGAAGTGCCAGAGGGCTATTCCATCGAGATTCAGGGCGAGAGCGAGATGATATCCTCCGCCATGCGGGATATGGTATTCCTGGTGCTGGTCGCGGTGGTGTTCATCTATCTCATCATGGTGGCCCAGTTCCAGTCGCTGCTGTCGCCCTTCATCGTGCTGTTTACCATCCCTCTGGCCTTTACAGGCGGCCTGCTGGCCCTGCTGCTGACGGGCATGGAGCTTTCGGTCATTGCGGCGCTGGGCTTCCTGATCCTGGCGGGAATTATCGTCAACAACGGCATCGTGCTGGTGGACTATGTCAACCAGCTGCGGGAAGAGGGCATGGAAAAGCGGGAAGCCATCTTGGATGCGGCCCGGACGCGTCTGCGCCCCATCCTCATGACGGCCATCACCACCATCCTTGGCCTGTTCACCATGGCGCTGGGCGTGGGAACGGGCGCGGGCATGATCCAGCCCATGGCAGTTGTGACCATCGGCGGGCTGGTTTATGGAACACTGCTCACGCTGTTTGTGGTTCCGGCCCTCTATGATATCTTTAATCGGGGAAAATACAAGAAAAAAGAACTGAAAGAGCCGGAAGAATAAGCGATGGGAAACGGGAGGCAGTATGCCTCCCGTTTTTGCTGGGAGAACTGCGGCACGCCAGGGGAAAAAGGAGCCATTCAGGAGAGGGCGACGGTCAGACGGGAGGGGAGTGAAGGATAGAATAAGGAGATAAGAGCCTGCTTTCTGCCAAATACCAGCTGACGGGAAAATTCCGGAATGTCCCTTCCGCGGGAATTATATTCCAGATAAAATTATTTTCCCGCGCAAAGATATCCTTGGCGCGGGAAACGTCCATATGGTTATGAGGCTGGAAAACCAAACGATCCGTGTTTTGTCAGGCCCGCCGGCATTTGCCGACAAGGGAGAACAGCAGGAAGGCGGCCAGATTGACGACGACCACGCTGGCGCCGGCCGGCGTAGAGAACACATAGGAGGCAAACATCCCCAGAAAGAAGCACAGGACGGAGATGACTGCCGAGCAGAGGATAACCCCGCGGAAGCTCCGGCAGACCCGCATGGAGGTGAGGGCGGGGAAAATCACCAGGCTGGAGATCAGCATGGCTCCCATGATCCGCATGCCCACGACAATGGTAATGGCCGTCAGAAGGGCCAGAAGCATGTTATAGACGCTGCAGCGTGTGCCGGTGGCCCGGGCGAAGGATTCGTCAAAGGTGACAGCGAACAGGCGGTGGTAGAACACGATAAACAGCAGCAGAACCAGAACTGAAAGGGAGATGCTCAACACAACATCGCTTTCCGACATGGCCAGGATGCTGCCAAACAGATAGTTATGGACATCGGCATTGAGGCCGGTGGTGAGGGATGTGACGATAACACCAATAGCCAGAGCGCTGCTGGAAATCAGAGCGATGGCAGCGTCGCCCTTGATGCGGCTGTCGCTGTTGATGCGGAGCAGCAAAAAGGCCGCGATGACCACCACGGGAATGGAAACCTGCAAAGGGGCGACATTCATGGCAACGGCCACCGAGAGCGCGCCAAACCCCACATGGGAAAGGCCGTCCCCGATCATGGAATATCGCTTGAGAACCAGGCTCACACCCAAAAGAGCCGAGCAGAGAGCCACCAACACGCCGACAATCATGGCCCGGCTCATGAAGGAATAGGAAAACAAATCGGCAAACAATTCAAGCATGGCTTTCTCCTCCCAAAAAACGGCGGCCGAGCTCGCTCCTGCGGTATTCCTCCGGCGTGCCGAAAAACAGCGGTTTTTCCTCCAGATGCAGCAGTTTCGTGGCGCTGGAAACGGCATAAGCGATATCGTGCGTCACCATAATGATGGAAAGCCCCTTTTCCTTCTTGAGAGAATCAATGAGTTGATAGAGCTCTGCCGTCACCAGAGGATCCAGCCCAGTGGCGGGTTCATCCAGCAGCAATAACTTTTCCGTGGCGCAAAGCGCCCGGGCCAGGAGAACCCGCTGCTGCTGTCCCCCGGACAAATCGCGATAGGAGCGTTTGGCCAGCGCATCAATACCAAGGCGCACCATATTTTTCTGGGCGGCCCGGCGGTCCTCCCGGGAAAAGAAGGGGCGGCGGCCCAGATGGTTGAGCCGCCCGGAGAGCACGACCTCCTGAACAGAGGCGGGGAAATCCTTTTGGATCTGCGTCTGCTGCGCCAGATAGCCGATCTGCCGGGGAGAGATGCCCTCCCCCCAGGAGATGCTGCCGGACTGCAGAGGGAGCAGGCCCAAAATGGCTTTGGCCAGCGTACTTTTGCCCGAGCCGTTGGGGCCGACAATGGCGAGGGTATCCCCCTCCTGCAGCGCAAAGGTCACGCCGGAGAGGACAGTATGGTGATCATAGGCGGCGCTCACGCCGCGCAGTGTGAGAATGGGCATATCAGGATAGTCCCTCCTTCAGATTTTCTGCGTTTTGCCGCATCAGGGATAGATAGGTGGCGCCGGCCTCCCATTCGTCTTTGGAGACGTTATGGCAGGAATGAAAGAGCAGCATTTTGGCGCCGGTTTCTTCCGCAATGGCCTGGGCCACCTTGGGATCGGAAAGTTCTTCATAATAGATGACGGGGATATCCTCTTCCCGAATCTCATCGATGATATGTTTGACGGCCCGGACGCTGGGTTCGGTTTCCGAGGCGCAGGAATCGTAGGCCGCCTCATAGGACAGGCCATATTCCCGAACGAAATAATAGAGGGCAAAATGGCCGCCGAACAGGATCTCCCTGCGCTTCCCCTGGGCGACGATCTGCCGAAATTCCTGATCCAGGGTGTCCAGCTCCCGGAGATAGGCCTGGGCGTTGGCATGATAATAGGAAGCACCCTCCGGGTCTTTTTCGCAAAAGGCTTTTTCTATATTCTCGACCATGGTTTTCGCCATAACCGGGCTGGTCCAGATATGGGGATCATATTCATGATGGTGTCCGAAGAGGGATTCCTCCTCGTGATCGTGGCCGTGTTCCTCCTCCTCGCTTATGAGCGTCAGCCCCTGGGAGACATCCACTACCTGCACTGTATCGCTTTCCAAGCCCGCGATCAGGTCGCCCGCCCAGCTCTCCATATACTCTCCGGTATAGAAAAAGAGATCGCTGCGGTTGATGGAGATCAGGTCGGCGGGAGAAGGTTCATAGGAATGGCTGTCCAGGCCCGGCGGGATCAGCAGGACGACATCGGCCCGGTCCCCGGCGATGGCCCTGGCAAAGTCATATTGGGGAAAGAGAGTGGCGGTGACCCGCAGCTTTCCGTCCTCCGGGGTATCCTTGGAAAAGGGAAGGGAACAGCCGCCAAGAAGAATCGCCATCCAGAGAAGAAACAGAAAAAGACAGAGGCAGCGCCTGCATCGCCGACTCATGGATGTGCCTCGTCTTTCCCGGCGCACTCCGGGCACTGTCCATAAAGAACGGTGCGGGTGGGATCGATTTTTAAATGGTGTTCCCGCAGAAGATGGGCCTCCATGTCCTGCAAAACTGCGCAGTCGATATGAAAAAGACGCCCGCAGCCAGTGCATTTGAAATGATGGTGCTGGGCACAGGCCGACGCCGCATCGATATATTGATAGCAGGCGCTGGCCCCTTCCATCACATATTTGCGCACCATTCCCTGTTCCACCAGGGCCTCCAGATAGCGGTATATGGTGGCTTTCCCAACAGGCGTCCCCTGCTCCTGCAAAAGGGCGGCCAGCCCATCGGCGGTGATATGGGAGCCATTGGTTTCCCGCAGGACACGAAGGATGTTTTCCCGCTGTTTTGTATTATAGGCGTGTTTCATCACAATCTGTCTCCTAAATATGAAACTGATTTTCAATTTCATATTATATTCCGTTCTGCAACATTGTCAAGGGCAGAATGTTGTCTGTTTTTGCAAAGATTCGCCGATATGTTCGGCGCGTTGAAATTGGCATGGATTTGTGATATAATCGAACCATTCAAAGCAACAGCCCATTTTTTTGATTCCGCAAAACGCCGGAATCCACGCAAAAAAGAGAAACCGAGAAGAAAAATGAAAGAAAAACTGTTTATTGTTGTTCCCTGTTATAATGAAGAGGAAGTCCTCCCCGAAACCACCCGGCGGCTGAAAGAAAAAATTCTTTCGCTCAAGGGGCAGGGAAAAATCGGAGAGGGGAGCCGGATCGTTTTGGTGGACGATGGCTCCAAGGACAAAACCTGGGCTATGATCCGTGAGCTTCATGAAAAAGACCCGCTGTTTTCCGGAGTCAAGCTCTCCCGCAACCGGGGGCACCAGAATGCTCTGCTGGCGGGATTGATGACCGTCAAGGGAGAAGCGGACGTGACGATTTCCATGGATGCGGATTTGCAGGACGATATCGATGCGGTGGACGAGATGCTGGACAAGTATCACGAGGGCTGCGAGATCGTCTATGGGGTTCGCAGCGCCCGCAAGACGGACACCTTTTTCAAAAAATCCACGGCGCAGGGCTTCTATAAGATTATGAGCCGGCTGGGAGTAGACGTAGTTTATAACCATGCAGATTACCGTCTCATGAGCCGGCGGGCGCTGGAAGAGCTGGAGGGATTCCGGGAAGTGAACCTGTTTCTCCGGGGCATTGTTCCCCTCATTGGATTCCAAACAGGGGTTGTCACCTATGAGCGCCATGAACGCTTTGCCGGGGAATCCAAATACCCGCTGAAAAAGATGCTGGCTTTTGCCACCGAGGGAATCACCTCCATGTCTATCCGGCCCATTCGGCTGATTTTTTCCGTGGGATGCCTCCTGTTCTTTCTGAGCCTGATCGCGCTTCTGGTGTTTGGCATCCGCTGCATCTGCGGCTATCCCGACGGACTTTTGACGATTGCCGCTTCCCTGTGGACCTTTGGCTCGCTGCAGCTCATCGCCATTGGCGTAGTGGGGGAATATGTGGGCAAGAACTATATGGAAACCAAGGCGCGGCCTAAATTTATCGTGGAAACCTATCTGCATGCGGAGGAAGACAATGACTGAGCTGAAAAGTTCCCTTGGGATCTCACTTTTGACGGGCAGGAAGCCAGGCGGCCCTCTGCCGGCCTATCTTTGCGAGGCGGAGGCGCAAAATGCTCTCCGGTTTCACCAGTCGGTTCCTGGCTATCGGGAGACGCCCCTGCGCCGCCTCAGGCACCTGGCGGAAAAGCTGGGAGTCCGGGAAATATTTGTGAAGGATGAGTCCTTCCGGTTCGGGCTCAATGCCTTCAAAAGCCTGGGATCTCTCTATGCCATGAGCCGTCTGGCCTGCCGGGAATTTGGATGGAATGGCGAAGCTGTCGTCTATGCCGATCTTCAAACGCCGCAGGCGCATAGAAAGCTCAGGGAAATGGTCTTTGCGACGGCCACCGACGGAAACCATGGCCGGGGCGTGGCCTGGTCGGCCAGCCGGCTGGGGTGCCGCTCCTTTGTATTTATGCCCAAGGGCACCGTGGAGAGCCGCGCCCATGCCATTGGGGCGATTCCCGGCGCAACGGTCACCGTCACCGACCTGACCTATGACGAGACAGTTGCCCTGGCGGCGCAGAAGGCAAAGGAGAACGGATGGATTCTCATGCAGGATACGGCCTGGGATGGCTATGAGGCGATTCCCGCCGATATCACGGCGGGCTATCAGACCCTTCCCCTGGAAATTCTCTCCCAGATGCGGGCTTATGGCGAAAAACTGCCCACCCATATCTTTCTTCAGGCAGGCGTCGGCTCTATGGCGGCGGGGGTGTTGGGATATTTTGCGGCTTGTTTTGGTGAAAATGCGCCGGCGGCAACAATTCTGGAGCCGGAAACTGTGGCCTGTATCTATGCTTCGGCGAAGGCCGCGGATGGCATGCCGCACAGCATCGCCGGGGAGACGCAGACCATCATGGCAGGGCTGAACTGCGGCACGCCCAGCAAAATTGCCTGGCCGGTGCTGCGGGATCACGCGGACTTTTATGCCAAATGCCCGGATTTTGTTTCGGCCCGGGGCATGCGCCTGGCGGCGGCGCCCCAGGGAGAGGATCCCCATTTCTTGTCGGGCGAATCGGCAGGGATCGGCTTGGGATTTGCATCCCTGGTGCTCTCCCGGAAGGAATGCGCTGCCCAGAGAGAGACATTGGGGTTCACGAAGGATTCCGTTCTGCTCATGATCAGCACAGAAGGAAACACTGATCCCGAGGGATATGAAAAGACGGTCTATGACGGGGCCTATCCGGTTCCGTGATGCAGAAACAAAAATAAAAGCAAGCATCCGGAGAGGACAAAAGCCCGGATGCTTTTTCACATAAAAACCCACTCGTTTGACGAGTGGGTTTTTAAATTCTTTAGCTTTGGGTGATTTGTCGGAGACAGGCGGGGAGATCGCCAAAGGCATCCACATAATAGGTATATTCTTCGGGCGTTAAATCGCCATAGCCATAGCGGGCATAGAGAAAGGGAATCCCGGCCTCCTCCGAGGCCCGCAGGTCGCCGCGGATGTCCCCCACATAAATGGGATGCGAAAGGTGGTTCCGGTCCGCCAGCAGGCGGATGTTTTTTCCTTTGGAAAGCCCGGTATTGCCCGAGCATTCCCGGTCGCGGAAATAGCCGCCCAGTCCATGGGAATGATAGAAAGCCTCGATATAGTTTTTTTGGCAGTTGCTCACCACGAACAGGGGATATTCCCGGGCGAGCTCCCGGAGGGTTTCTTCCAGCTTTGGATAGAGGATGGCGCCGTGGTCATACAGATATTCGGTTTCCGCCACATAACAGCGCTCCACAAGGGCCAGGCGTTCTTCCCGTTCCAGGCCAGGGAAAAGTTTGGCAGCCAGATCCTCGATGCCCAGCCCCATGACGCCCTGCATCTGTTTCTCGCTGATCCGCATGGAGAGGCCCTCCTTTTGGATGAGATCGTTCCAGGCGTCCAGAACGCCTGCGCTGGCGTCCCAAAGAGTTCCGTCCAGGTCAAAAATGATACTGTCAATTTTTGGCATAGATATTCTCCTAAAAATAGGGGCTATACATGCAGGATGCATAGCCCGGTGTCATAAAATTTCGTGGAAAAGCCGCTCAGCTCTGGGGTGTCTTATCCTTCAGCAGGACATCATGGGAACCACCCTCGACAATGCTGGTGGAGGAAACCAGGGTGATTTTCGCGTTCTTCTGCAGATCGGGAATGTTTAGAACGCCCACATTGCACATCGTGTGCCGCACTTTGCTTAAGGACATGGTGACGTTGTCTTTCAAGCTCCCGGCATAGGGGACATAGGAATCCACGCCTTCTTCAAAGGACAGCTTCTTATCCCCGCCCATATCATACCGCTGCCAGTTGCGGGCCCGGTTGGAGCCTTCGCCCCAATATTCCTTCATATAGCTGCCGTTGATGTTGACCTTGTTGGTGGGGGATTCGTCGAAACGGGAGAAATACCGCCCCAACATGAGGAAATCCGCCCCCATGGCCAGCGCCAGAGTCATATGATAGTCGTGGACAATGCCGCCGTCTGAACAGAGGGGAATATATACACCGGTCTTTTCAAAATATTCATCCCGGGCTTTGGCAACCTCAATGACCGCCGTGGCCTGGCCGCGGCCGATGCCCTTCTGTTCCCGGGTGATGCAGATGGAGCCGCCGCCGATGCCGATTTTCACGAAATCCGCTCCCGCTTCGGCCAGGAAGAGGAAGCCATCCTTATCCACCACGTTGCCCGCGCCCACTTTGACGGAATCGCCGTATTTTTTGCGGATAAACTCGATGGTCAGCTTCTGCCATTCCGAGAAGCCCTCGGAGGAATCGATGCAGAGGACGTCCGCTCCCGCTTCCACCAGCGCGGGAACGCGCTCTTCATAATCCCGGGTGTTGATGCCCGCGCCCACCATATAGCGTTTGTGGTCATCCAGCAGCTCCAGGGCGTTTTCTTTATGGGAGTCATAGTCCTTGCGGAACACCATATATTTGAGGCGCTGGTTTTCATCCACGAGAGGAAGAGCATTCAGCTTGTGATCCCAGATGATGTCGTTGGCTTCCTTCAGGGAGGTTTTGTCGCTGGCGCAGATCAGATCCTCAAACTTGGTCATAAATTCTTTAACCTTGCAGTCCAGCGACATGCGGCTTAGGCGGTAATCCCGGCTGGTCACCAGCCCTACCAGCCTGCCGTTTGCCGTTCCGTCGTCGGTAACGGCGACGGTGGAATGGCCGGTGCGCTCCTTCAAAGCGACGATATCCCGGAGCGTGCTCTCCGGCGTGATATTGGAATCGCTGGTGACAAAGCCGGCCTTATAGCTCTTCACACGAGCCACCATTTTGGCCTCATCCTCGATTGACTGCGAACCATATATAAAAGAAAGACCCCCTTCTTTTGCAAGCGCAATCGCCATTTTATCGTCGGAGACCGACTGCATGATGGCGGAAGTCAGGGGGATGTTTAAGTTGATGCTGGAAGTTTCGCCTTTTTTGAATTTGACCAGGGGCGTTTTCAGGGATACGTTTCCGGGAATGCATTCCGTGGAAGAATAACCGGGAACGAGCAGATATTCACCAAAGGTATGGGACGGTTCTTCAAAAAAATATGCCATATTTCGCTTCTCCTCCGTATATGATTACTAATCAGAATAGCACTCCGAGGGGGAAAAGTCAACGGGAAAACGCCCCGGAAAACGCTCTTTATTCGGGAAGTTTGATGTCCCTTCCGGCAAAGTGGCCGGACACCGCCATTGCCGCCGCCGCGGCTGCCAAAAGAAGCAGAGGGATTGTCCAGCTATGGGTGAGATCGAATAAAAATCCAAGGAGAATGGGGCCAATGGTGGCCAGAGAATAGCCAATAGCCTGAGACATGCCGGAAAGCTGGGCCGCCTGCGCAACACTGTTGCTCCGCAGGGCGATGAAGCTGACAGCCAGGGGAACCCCGGTTCCGCAGCCTAACCCCAGAATGGCGATGAAGAAATACAGCCAAAAGCCCCCGGGAATGAACAAAAGCCCCAGGAGTCCCACAAAATAACAGCTGTAGCAGAGGGCGCTGATGAGCCGCTGGCTATGCATTCGGGTGGCGATAATGGGCACGAGGAGAGAGGAAGGGAGACAGAGAAGCTGGAGAAAAGAGCCAATAAAGCCAGCACTTTCTGCATTCATTCCCTTGATGAGAAGCAGGGAGGGGAGCCATGCCGACAGGCTATACCAGATAAAGGAATGGAGGCCCATACAGAAGGCCACCTGCCATGCCAGAGGGGAGCGGAAGAGCACTTTCCATGGGGTCTGCCCTGGGGTATGAGCCTGTGTCAGGGCAGGCCGGGGCTCCCGGCGCAGAGCAAAAGCCCAGATGACAAGGGATACCGCCGCCGGAAGCAGCCAGATGAGCAGGGAAAACTGCCAGCTGGTGGCCTGGCTGATGGGCACGGAGGCCCCGGAGCTGATACCCGAAAAAATTGTCAGACAGCAGTTATACAGCCCGGTCATGAGGCCGATCTGCAAGGGGAAATTTTCCTTGATCAGGCTGGGGATCAAGACGTTAAATACCGTGATGCCGAGGCCGGTCAAAAACATGCCCAAAAAGAGTCCGATAGTGCCCAAAAGCGAGCGCATGAGCAGCCCGGCGATGAGGATCAGAAGCCCTAACACTACGCTGCGGGTATTTCCAATACGGTCAGAGAGAGAGGGGACAAGAAGGGAAAAGACCGCGAAGGAAAAGAGGGGAATGCTGGTGAGCAGCCCGGCAAGACTGCTGGAAATGGACAAGTCCTGCTGGATCTCTCCCACCAGAACGCCAATGGCAGTGATGGGTCCCCGCATGTTGCATGACAGGAGAAGAATTCCGGCGGCAAGAAACCATGAGCTGGATTTTTTCTGTTCCATTGTGTACCTCGAAAGGAAAAAATAAATATACCAAACGCCCTACATTGTAGCACGAAAAATCCAATTAGGATATATTGTTTCAGAAAATTTTCAGAAAAAAGGCATCGGGGAAAAGACGGGATGCGCGGAAGGGAACCAAAAGAAGAAAGCCGGATTTTTCTGAAGTCTGCTCGATTTCCAGTGCTTTGAAAATCCCCCTGCTGGCGTTTAACGGTTCGATATAGTATCAAGCAATTTTTTGCGGAAGATGGATTGCGGCGGAAGCAGACTTCTGCGAAATGTGGCTGGCCCACTTTTTTACAGGCCGTATCCAAATCCCCTCTCCCCCGCGGGCCCATTCAGGTTTATCCAATAAAAAACGCCCACTCCCAAAAAGGAAGAGGGCGCTTCGGTTGGTCTATTTGATGAAGCCCACATGCTTGCAGATTTCCGCCGTGGCTGCATCCTTTCTCTCATTGAAAATCACTTTGTTTTGCTCAAACAGGTTATTCCCATGGGTATCGATGGAGACGATCAGCGGGCCGAACTCCCGGATCCGGCAGTTCCATAGGGTTTCCGGCATGCCCAGATCACGCCAATGAGAGCTTTCAATAGCCTCCACACGCGTAGCCGCGACAACGGCGCAGCCTGCGGGGAAAACGCAGTGGATGGCCTTATATTCCCGGCAGCCTTCCATGGTTCCCTGGCCCATGCCGCCTTTGCCCACGATAACCCGCACCCCGGTTTCCCGGATGAAGTCCTTTTCAAACTTTTCCATCCGCATACTGGTGGTGGGGCCGACGGAAACCATTTCAAAGGCGTCCTGTTCTCCCTCGATGGGGCGGACAATTGGCCCGGCATGGAAGATGGCGCCGCCGCGGACATCGATGGGCAGCGCACGTCCCTCCTCAATGAGCCGCCGGTGCGCCACATCCCGGCAGGTGACGATATGGCCGGTGAGATAGATAATGTCGCCCACCCGGATGTCTTCCAGATCGGCTGCCGAAAGCGGCGTTGTCAATATCTTTTTTGCCATTATAACGTGACCTCCTTATGGGATGTGATGGTATAGTTGAGATCCTTGTCAAAGATGATATGGCCCCGGCGGTGCGACCAGCATCCAATGCTCACTGCAACACCGATGGCAGAGGGGTGGCGGGCGGTGTTTTCGATATGAACGCCCATGACCGACGCCTTGCCCGTCATGCCCTGCGGGCCAAGACCGATGCTGTTGATGCCGTCCTCCAGCAGCTTTTCCATGGAGGCTGCCCGGGGATTGGGATTATGCTGCCCCAGCGGGCGCATGAGGGCCTTTTTGGAGAGAAGAGCCGCCGTTTCCACCGATGTGGCTACGCCCACGCCCACCAGCAGCGGCGGACATGCGTTCAGGCCATAGCTGGTCATGATATCCATGACGAACTGCGTGACCCCCTCATAGCCTGCACCCGGCATCAGAACCATGGCCTTCCCCGGAAGGGTGCAGCCGCCGCCGGCCATATAGGTGTCGATTTCGCAGGAATCGCCGCCAGGGACGATTTCCCAGAATACAGTGGGAGTACCTTTGCCAACATTCTTGCCCGTGTTGTATTCGTCAAAGGTTTCCACACTGTTGTGACGCAGCGGCGCGCTGACGGTGGCTTCGATCACCGCCTGGCGCAGAAGCGCCTCCAGCTCCCCGATGAGAGGGAAATGGGTTCCGCATTTCACAAAAAACTGCAATACGCCGGTATCCTGACAGCAGGGCCGGTCCAGCTTTTTGGCGAGGGCCTGATTTTCAAACATGGTGTCATAGATGGCGGTGGCCAGCTCGCCGGTCTCCTCCCGGCGCAGCTCCTGCAATTTTTTGTATACGTCATCTGGGAGGACTTTTCCGGAATAGGCGATGAATTTCGCCATGATGTCGGTCATATGGCGAACCGCCTGTGCATTTTGCATGGTTTGTTTCCTCCAATCTTAGAGTTTCTATTTGTATTATAGCACATCCTGCCGCGGCGGCAAGGGATTTGCGGCAGAGGAATTGAACTTTTTGGGGCGGCTGTGGTATACTAATAAAAATCCGATTTTTTGTGATAAATATTTTGCCTTTGGGCGGAAATGGAGCGGCATATGAAAATCTGGATCTGCGATGACGCGCCAGGATTTCTGGAGGAATATAAAAAATTGGTTTTGCAACAGGCGGAAGAGCTGTGCCTGCATGCGGAGGTGCGGACGTTTGCTTCCGGAGAAGAGATCCTCTCCTATGCGCGGGCCGGGCACCAAGCGGATGTGATTTTTCTCGATATTCTCATGGGGGAGCTTAACGGCATCGACACAGCTATGGCCCTGCGGGAGATGGGGGTGGAAAACCATATTGTATTTATCACTTCCACGCCGGATTATGCCATCGAAGGATATAAGGCAAAAGCGTTCCGCTATATTTTAAAGCCCATCCGCATCGATACGGTCCGCACGCTTCTGGAGGAAATTTTGGAAGAGGGCCGGGAGGACAGCCTGGTGGTGCCCCATGGAAAATCCAGCCTGTCTGTTCAAAAGGAGGATATCGTATATATCGAGCGGATCAACCGCAAGACGATTATCCATACCCAGAACGACGAGGTGGAATCTGCAATCCGCCTGGACGAGCTGGAAAAGCAGCTGGATTCCCGGTTCATCCGCTGTCACAAGAGCTTCATCGTGAATTTCAAATACTGCGTCAAGCTGAAAGCCAGCGAAATGCTTTTGAAAAACGGCGTGAGCGTGAGCATCAGCCGGCCCAATGCCCAAAAGACAAAGGCCGCGTTTTTTGCCTATCATAAAAAGTCCATTGTCCATTAAAAAAGAGCCGCACGGCTCTTTTTTAATGTCTCTTATGGGAGAAGGGAACGGGCAGGGGAGAATCCAGGGGAAGGGAGATATAGATTTCAAAGGAAGTGTCGTCATATTCGATATGCATGGTTCCTTCATGCTTTTCTACCGTCGACTGGATGATGCTGATGCCATAGCCATGGATCATTTTGGAGGATTTGGTCGTCAGGAACCGGCCGTCCCGCTCGATGGTTTCTCCAACCTTGCTGTTTTTGCACATTATGAACAGCTGCTGGTCCTCATAGAAAATCGAAAGCTCCAGCGTGCCGTGCTCCTGAAGGGCCAGGGCGTCCAGGGCATTGTCCAGGACATTTACCAGAATGCTGCACAGATCCCGGTCTGAGAAGGGCAGGGACGGAGGCAGCTTCACCATCTGCTGGATGTCGGCATGGAGCGCCTGGGCGGCGGAGAGTTTATCGTTAATGATGGAATCCACCACGACGTTGCCGGTGTTGCAGAAGGGGAGCGTGCGAACATAATCGTTGCACAGGTTCTGGAGATAGGAGAGGGCTTCCTCCTGGCGGCCGCCGGCATAGAGATGATAGAGCATGCTGTAGTGGTTTTTCAGGTCATGGGAAATTTTGTGCATCTCGTTGATGCGCTGTTCCAGCATTTCATAGTTTTTGGATACGGCATCGGCCACATAGGTATTCAGCTCTTCTTTGAACAACCCCTTATATTTTTCCCGAGTGATGCGGGCAGTGGAACGGAAAATGATATAAGAACAGCAGACAGGAAGAAAGGCCTTTACAAGGCGAAAATCCTCTATGGGCTTGATCCAGATATAGGCATAGACATCAAAACAGGTCACCAAAAAGAGCAGGCAAAGGGCAGCCAGCGGGAGAAGAGGTTCGCGTCCGGCCCGCTTGAGAGAAATGACATGCCAGAAGGCGAACCCAAAATGGACGGCCAATACGACGAAAAAGAAATTCATCACTACCGCGATGGGGAAGATGTCTAAAAGCTCAACCAACAGAGAAAACACCAGGAGCAGGATCTCCAGGGCCAAAGGGATCACCATCCATCGGCGTAGCTTGGCGCTGGCGGCAATGTTCAGATAGATGAGCAGAGGCAGCGGAGCTAGAAAGAGAACAAAGGACTGAACCAGGGAGACATAGGCCGGAGCGACGATCTGGGGAATGGTGGGCGCATAGACGGCGGAAATCCCGGCGGAAAACAGGAAAAAGAGGCCCAGGAAAAAATAGCGGTTATATTCGGAAGGCCGCCGCAGAATGCGGATGGCATAGACGATAAAAAACAAAAAAGCCGTGATAAACGCGCCCAAAAATAGGTAGCGGAAGCCGGAATTGTTGTTGGAGATCTCATGAAGTTGGTTATAGTTTCCAAAGTAGACAGGGGAGACGATATCGTAATAATGCGGGGAATCCGAATGGATGGAGAGGGTCAGGATTTTTTCCTGATAGTTCACGGGAAGATAGACATAGTTATTTCGGATCTCCGCCGGATTGCTTTCGGAGACGACCTGGGTATAGATGACGCTGCCGTCCACCGAAACCACAACGTCCTGATGGTTGCTCTGAAAGAACAGGGCGGCCGAGGAATAATCCCTCCCCGAGGGGAGGCGGCGCTCCAAAGTATAAAATTCATCAAAGTCCGCGCCCTCTACACGGCCTCCGATAGAAACCTGCTGCGTCCCCTGGGAAGAGGTCAGGCTCCAACCTTGATCCATGACAATGACGTCTTTTGGGATATAGAGCTTGGTTAAAAACAGCATATAATAGAGAAGAACTGTGACGATGACCGAAACCAGAAGGAAAACGGCAGGCCAGGTATTTTTTGATCGGTTCATGGGTTTCCCCCAAATATATGGATTCTTTAGGATTAGTATATCATGTTTTTTTCACGAAAAATATAAATATGCAAAAAAGGCAGAAAAAATGGTTAGTTTGTAATTTCCCTTGAAAATTAAGGAAAAAGAAGGTATCCTAAAACCATTCCGAAAAGGGTTCTTTGGTATTTCTTACAACTTGCGTCAAAGGATCGATTCACCGATTGTTTATAAACAGGTAGGGATTTGGAACCGGGAGCACAAAAGAACGTGCTTCCGGTTCCTCGCTTTTTACCGTTATTTTCAGGCCAGGCAATAGGTTTCAATGGCTTTGGCAACGCCGTCCGCATCGTTTGCGGCGGTGACGGCGTCTGCCTGCTGCTGCACGGGAAGAGGCGCGTTGCCCATGGCGACGCCCAGTCCCGCAAAGGAGAGCATGGAGACATCGTTATAGTTATCGCCAATGGCCATCACTTCTTCCCGGGAAAAGCCATAAGCGTCCATCAAAAAGGATATGGCGCCGGTTTTGGAAACCCCTCCGGGCATAATTTCCAAATAAGTAGGCTTGGAAGGATAGATATTGGCCTGCGTTCCCCAGGCTTCCTGAAGCTCTTTTTGAAGCGCGTCGACCTTTTCCGGTTCGGCCAGGACCATCAGCTTGTTGGCGGATTGGCCGTTTTTTCCCCAGGCTTCAAAAAGAGAGGGCAATTCTGCCTGGCGGAAGGATGTGTGGGTGATCTCGGCTTCCTGCCGGGCCCAGGCATCCGCCCGGTTCACATACCAGTGGTTTTCCTGATAGATGCTGAGATGGACGTCATGGGCGCCGGCCTGTGCGCATAACCGGCGGACCAGAGAGAGGGGAAGGGCTGTGCTTTTCAACACATGATCCCTATGAGAGATCATGCCGCCGCTGAAGCTGATGATGGGGCCGGGCAGGCCCAGATCATCGGCCAGCGGCTGGATGCCTTTGGGCATCCGCGCAGAGACGAGAACCGGGAGAATCCCTGCCTTCTGCGCTCTTTGCAGAGCGGCGCGGGTAGCGGGGGTCACTTCATTTTTGGAATTGAGCAGCGTTCCATCGATATCCAGGCAAAGCAGTCGAATGTGTGCCATAGAAACCTCCTCCTGTTTTTTCGGGATTATACTACTCCACGGAGGGAAGAAAAGTCAAGGGCAAAGAAAACATTGGCAGAATATTGTCCAAACGGCGGTGTCGCTGTATGTAAAAAAATCCCGGCGGGATGGTTCAGGGAGCGGAATACGGGAAGCATCCAGGACAGAACCAACGCAAAAAGACATATGAATATGCTTGGGACGGTGCTGCCAGGGCGGCGCCGTTTTTGTTATGGATAAAAGTCCGGGGCCGGAATGCCCGGCGGAGAAAAGAAGGATAGAAAGACATTTTTTGTAAGAGAAAATGCAAGAAAAAAGCGGCGGAAAAGCCGCCGCCGGGTGACCGGGCATTATTTCAAATATTCCGCCAGCTCCTGGGGCTGAAGGGAAAAATATTGGGCCCATTCCTTTGTAACTGTCTGGCTGTTCACCAGCTCCGCCAGAGACTGTTCCATGGTGGACATCCCAAAGGAAGAATCCTCCCGCATGAGAGGGCGGATTTCATCCAGCCGGTCCAGAGCGATTCGGGAAGCTACTTCATCATTGACCCGCAAAATTTCAAAAGCGGGAACCAGGCTGTCGCCGCCGGCAACGGGCAGAAGGCATTGGGTCGTGACAGCCCGCAGGCAACGGGATAGCTGCCGCAGAACGACCGGACGATCCTGGGCGGGATATGCGCGAAGGATCCGGGAAAAAGCGGCCTGGGTACTGTCGGCCCGGAGCGAGGCAAAAACCAGGCATCCGGCCTGCGCCGCAGCGAGGGCGGCGTCGATGGAAGCGGCGTCCGTCAGTTCCCCCAGCGAAAGGATGTCCACATCCTCCTTCAGGGCGGCTTCCACCCCCTGGGTCAGGGATTCCACATCTGTCCCCACCGAACGGTGGCTGATGAGGGAACGCTTCCCTTCATGAATATATTCCACCGGGCTTTCCAAAATCAGGATATGGGAACCCTTTTTCTCGTTGATGAGATTCAAAAGCGCGGTGACCGTTGTGGTCCGGCCGCTGCCGGCTTCTCCGTTGATGAGAACCAGCCCGCTTCTGTATTTGGCCACCGACCGCAGAACCGCGGGGAGGTGAAAGGCCTCCATTGTGGGAACGGTGGGCTGGAGAAGCCGGACGGCAATGCTGCACCGCCCCTGGGAATGATAGATATTCACCCGCTGGCGGTTGCCCATGGGCGTAATATAGCAAAACTGGGAATCCCGGTCGGGATCCGGATCGCTCACGGAAACCCGCATCATATCCGAGGCGATGCAGCGGATTTCCTCGGGCGTATAGGGGTTCAGATCGCCGATGCGCGTAAGCTCGCCGCGGAGCCGGACGATGGGAGGCTCCCCACTCATAATATGGATATCGGAACAACCAAGATTGCGCGCATGTTCTAGTAGTCTGTTGATCATTTGTTGGTTCTCCTTTCTGATATTGTTGGCGTTTACGCGGCATTTTTTATGAAGCAAACCCGTTTCAAAAAAATGCGGGCAGTGACAACTTTGTTTTTTTCTCCACCAGAGAAAATATGATAGATTATAATAACACGCAACATCCGAAAGTGCAACAAAAAAAGAGAGAAAAACCAGAAAATTAACAGAAGCATAACAAATGTTAATAAAACGTGATATAAAAAGGAAAAACCGCAAAAAATGATTGCGGTTTTGTTGGGTTGGAACGATAAGTTAACAAACAATTTTATAGTTTTCTTGTGAATATTTCACTATTTTTGAGAAGTTCTTCCGGAGAATGAATGCCCAAATGTTCCAAAAGCTCAATGACATAGGGGTTATCGATGGGCGTCCGGCTGGAAGCGCCGGCGGCATAGGCCTCCACATTCCGCTTCCCTTCCTCCCGGGGAATGGTGATCTTGGGGCCGCCTACACAGCCGCCCTTGCAGCCCATCCCCTCGATAAAGTTGCCGGGGATTTCTCCCGCAAGGAGCCGCTCCAAAAGGGCGCGGCAGTCTTTGACGCCATCGGCATGGACCGTCTTGATGGGGATATCCCGGCGGGGATGAATGCGCTCCAGGCAGTTCTCCACCGCCTCGCTGACGCCGCCTGTCCGGGCATAGAGACGGCCGGCCGAAGAGGAGTGATCCCGGCTGTCCTCCGGGAATTGCTCGGGGTGAATATCCGCCTGGGAAAAGAACTCCTGGATTTCCTGAAAGGTAAGGACAAAGTCCACCGCATCTCCCACATCGGATTCCCGGGCTTCTGCCTTTTTGGCGAGACATGGCCCGATGAACACGGTTTTTGCCTCGGGATGCAGGCGTTTGATGACCCGGCCACAGGCGACCATGGGCGAAACCGAACCGGGGATATGCGGCTTGAGCTGGTGATAGATTTTGCGGATCATGGAGATCCAAACCGGGCAGCAGCAGCTGGTGAGCAAAAAGTCCTCGTGGCTGTGAACGGCGTTTTCAAATTCAAAGGCTTCTTTGAGGGTCAGGATATCGGCAAACAGCGCGACTTCCACCATCCCTGCAAAGCCCAGGGATTTGAAGGCGGCCCGCAGCTTGCCCGGAGTCACATTTTCACTGAACTGGCCGATAAAGGCTGGGGCGATCATCACATAGACGGGCTGGGGTTCCTTCAGGGCATAGAGCAGGGCGAGCGTATCGCGGCTTGGCTCCAGCTTATCGCAGACGTCAAGACAGGCGGCGCAGCCGCAGCATTTGTCTTTGTCGATGTGTATTTTTCCTGTTTCGTCTTTGGTCAGAGCTGAAAAAAGACAGCTTTTTATGCAGGGCGCGTCCTTGCCGCAGGTGCATGGCTCTCCGCCGGGAAGGACGGCGGCATATTTCTCCGGATGCAGCAGACAATCCAGCTGCCCCTCGTCGCTGGGAAGCGGGGCATCGCCATGAATTGCCGAGGCGAGCAGACGTGTATGAAGTTCCTTTAATGTTTCCATAAAAACCTCCTGTTTTTCCATAGGATTAGAATGCCGAACCCCGCGGGGATTTATTCCCGGTCGGGCATCTTGCCCGAGAAAGGAGCCTGTCCTTCATAGACTGTCTCGGGCTTCTTTCGACGAAGTAACTGCTACTTTCTGGCCCCTGATTCGCAAATACAACCGGCCGGGAAGAGGAATTTTTCTGTATCCTGCCTTTATGAGATCGGCCGTCTGTAATACATTTCCCGCTGGTTTTGGATGGCGGCATCTACGGCGCATTCGTTTACAGAGATAAAGCCCCATAAGGAGCAATGGCCCCGGAAAACCGGGGCCATTGCCGAAAAGTGACTATGCATCCCCCAGACTGGGGAAATCGAAAGCAATTTAGAATGTGACGTCCTCGCCATAGTATGCGCAGGTCAAAACTTTCTTCATGTTGGCAGCGTCGGTTTCCCGCGGATTGGCGCCTGTGCAGGGATCTTCCACGGCATGCTCGCTGATGAAGTCGGCGGTGGAGTTAAACAGTTCTTCAGAAACGCCGGCTTCCTTGAAGGAAGCGGGAATTTCCAGCCGCTTGTTCAGACGGCGGATTTCTTCCACCAGGGCATTGGTGAGCTGCTTGTCCGTAGCGCCCGGCAGACCCATGCAACGGGCGATATCAGCAAAACGTTCCATGCAGACCTTGGAATTATACTGGATGACATAGGGCAGCATGATGGCGTTGCAGCAGCCATGAGGCAGATCATACTGTGCGCCGGTCTTATGCGCCAGGGAGTGAACGATGCCCAGGAGCGCATTGGAGAAGGCCATACCGGCCAGGCACTGGGCAATATGCACCTTGCCGCGGGCAACCTTGTCGCCGTTATAGGAATCGATCAGATATTCGTCCAGCATGCTGATCGCCTTGAGCGCCAGCGGATCCGAGAAATCGCTGCGCAAGGCGGCGACATAGGCCTCGATGGCGTGGGTCATGGCGTCCATGCCCGTGTGAGCCGTCAGCTTTTTGGGCATGGTTTCTGCAATCGCGGGGTCCAGCACGGCGATATCCGGCGTAATCTCAAAATCCGCCAGAGGATATTTGATCTTGGTGGAATAGTCCGTGATGACGGAGAAGGCGGTTACTTCGCTGGCCGTTCCGGACGTGGAGGGGATGGCGACAAAGATGGCCTTGTTCCGCAGCTTGGGAATCGTGAAGGGGTCTTTAATGTCATCGAATTTGGTTTCCGGATGCTCATAGAACACCCACATGGCCTTTGCCGCGTCCATGGGGGAACCGCCGCCGATGGAAACGATGACATCCGGCTGGAAAGCCTCCATGGCTTTGGCGCCGCGCATAACGGTTTCCACGGAAGGATCGGGTTCCACACCCTCAAACAGCTGGGTTTCCAGGCCCGCTTCCTTCAGGATGCTTTCCAATTTATCCAGGAAGCCGCCCCGCTTCATGGAGCCGCCGCCGATTACAATAAATGCCCGCTTGTGGCCCTTGAGGGCTTTTAACTCTTCCATTGCGTTTTCGCCGAAATACAGATCCCGGGGTAATGTAAATCTTGCCATTGTTTTCTTCCTTTCACTTATAAAAATATTCAATGATTGATAATTTTTTATCAATCGCTGTTGCCATGTATTGTAAATTTATAATACCACTGGGTCAAGCAATTTAAACACAGGTTTTTTTCGAGGGATGGAGAATGGAATTTTTAATACGGAATCTATGGCATTCCCGTATTAAAAATGATAAAATAGAAGAAACAGCGGGGTTTTGACAATTTTTTATCATTGTCTGGCAGGGGAAAACATATTACAATAGAAGCATGTTAAAAAAATAACAATCTTCTAGAAACAGGCTGCCCTATGGCGGGAAAGGATGAAAAACAATGTTGAAATTGAATGTATGTATTGGAAGCGCATGTCATATCAAGGGATCCCAGCAGGTGATCCAGAGTTTTCAGCGCATGATCGAGGAAAAGGGATTGCAGGATGCCATCGAGCTCTGCGCCGCTTTCTGCAAGGGGCACTGTGTGGATGCGGTTTCCGTGACGCTGGGCGAGGACGAAGAAAAGGTCTACAGCGTCAGTGGGGACACGGCGGCTGAATTTTTTGAAACCCAGGTCATGCCGCGGCTGGAAGACCGCGCATAAAAGCGAAAAACCGTATTTCCTTCTCTGATGGGATGCGGTATAATACAGACAAGAGTATTTTCTTAATACGGGATAATTGGAGGAAAAGGGTATGGTAGAAGTAAGTGTTTGCATTGGAAGCGCATGTCATCTGAAGGGTTCGCATCCCATTGTGGAAAAGCTGAGCCGGAAAATCGCCGACGCCGGGCTTCAGGATCAGGTAGAGCTCAAGGGCAGCTTCTGCATGGGAGACTGCGTAAACGGCGTCTGCATGACGGTCAATGGCAAAAAGATCCGCAATATGACTGCCAAGGATGTGGATTCCTTCTTCGAGAGCGAGATCCTGCCTTTATTATAATGGGGGAAACCGCATGAGTATTATACAATTTAAAGAAGCGAACTGCAAAAGCTGCTATCAATGCATCCGCCACTGCGCCGTGAAGGCGATTTCGTTCCATGACGAGCAGGCCCGGATCATGGAGGATGCCTGTGTGCTCTGCGGAAAATGCACGCTGGTATGTCACCAGAATGCCAAGCAGATCGACAGCGACGTTCCCAAGATCAAGGAGTTCCTGCAAAGCGGAGCCAAGGTGTTCGTCAGCGTGGCCCCCTCCTATGTTTCCGCATATCCGGGAGCCAGCTTTTCTCAGCTTTCCGCCGCTCTCAAAAAGCTGGGCTTCGCCCATGTGGAAGAGACGGCCATTGGGGCGACTCGGGTTTCCGAGGAGTTTACCCGGCTGATCGAAGAACACAAAATGAAGAATATCATCACCACCTGCTGCCCGACCATCGTCATGCTGGTGGAGAAATACTATCCCGAGCTGATTCCCTGCCTGGCGCCGGTGGTTTCGCCGGCGGTGGCCCACGCCAAGATGATGCGCAAGCTCTATGGCAGCCGCATCAAGGTGGTGTTCCTGGGCCCCTGCATTTCCAAAAAGCAGGAGGCGGCGCAGTCCGGCAGCATCCAGGCGGTTCTCATGTTTGAAGAGCTCAAGCACTGGATGGAAGAAGAGGGAATTGCCTTTGACGAGGAAGACCCCGAACCCGAGGAAATGCATAAGACGCTGGCCCGGCTCTATCCGGTGCCCGGCGGCATCCTGAAGACCATTCCCAAGGAGGCCCGGCGGAATTACAAGACGATTTCGCTGGACGGCCTGACCCGCTGCATGGAAATTCTGGATTCCATCCGGGACAACAACATCGAGGGATATCTTCTGGAGATGAGTTCCTGCGAGGGCTCCTGCGTTGAGGGGCCGGGAATGCAGCATATCAAAACGCCGTTCCTGGTGGCCAAAGACAAGATCCTGGCCAATACCCGCAAAAAGACGATGACCAAGCCGGTCATGAGCGAGGACGTGACGGACGACCTGCGCGCCGTCTATAACCACACAAAGGTGCATGACAAGATCCCTGACGAGGCGACAATCAAGGAAATCCTGGCCAAGATCGGCAAGACGACGCCGGAATCCATGCTGAACTGCGGGACCTGCGGATATCCCACCTGCCGGGACAAGGCCATCGCCGTATACCAGGGCAAGGCGGATCTGAAGATGTGCCTGCCGTATCTGCGTGAAAAGGCGGAGAGCATGTCCAACGTGATTCTGGAAACCACGCCCAATGGGCTGATTATGCTGGATCAGGATTTCCTGATTTTGCAGTATAACCGGGCGGCCGGAGAAATTCTGGGGCTCACGCCCGAATGCGTCGGCATGCCCATCGAGATGTATCTGGATGGCGCTGATTTTGAAAAAGTGCGCCAGGGAAGCGGGGATATCATGGGTTCCCGTTCGGTTTCTGCCAACGGAAAAACCGTGGAAAATTCCATTGTGGCCGTTTCCAACGGGGACTATCTGGTGGTTTCCAAGGACATCACGGCGGAGGAGGAAAACCGCCGGGAGATGGAGGAATTCCGTCGGGAGACCATTGAGACGACCCAGCAGGTGATCGATAAGCAGATGCGGGTAGCCCAGGAGATCGCCAGCCTGCTCGGCGAGACGACCGGCGAGACCAAGGCGGCGCTTTTGAAGCTCAAGAAGTCCATCGCAGAGGATAAAAAGCTATGAGCCTGTATTTTGAATTGAGTTATGGAAGCCTGAATAAAAAGGGCGAAGAGCTTTGCGGGGACAAGGTGGAGATTGCCAAGCACGGCGACGACACTACCATGGTGCTGGCAGACGGCCTGGGCAGCGGCGTAAAGGCGAATATCCTGGCCTCTCTCACGAGCAAAATCGTCTCCTCCATGCTCAAGGAAGGGGCCGAGGTCAGCGATATTATCGATACCATGGCATCCACTCTGCCGGTCTGCAAGGTGCGGAAAGTGGCCTATTCCACTTTCACGTTTTTACAGACCGACCCGGCGGGCCATGCCTATATTGTGGAATCCGAAAACCCCGAGATCGTGTTTCTGCGGGGCGGCAAGAGCACGGATCTGCCTGTATATGAACATACCATCTCCGGAAAGGTGATCCGCGAGATCCGCACCCAGCTTCGGGAAAACGACTATATCGTCATGTTCAGCGACGGCGTGATCCATGCCGGTGTAGGACAGCTCATGAACCTGGGCTGGCAGTGGGAAAACGTGGTGGAATACCTGGAAGGCGCCTATGAAAAGAACATGACTGCCTATGAGCTGCAGCAAAAGCTGCTCTCTGCCTGCAACAGCCTCTATATGGAGCAGCCGGGCGACGATACCACCGTGGCGGTATGCCGGGTACGCAAGCCCAATGTGGCCTATGTCATGGTGGGGCCGCCGGTAGACCCGGGAGAGGATGAAAAGACTGTCCGGGAGCTTTTGAATTTCGACGGGACCAAGATCGTCTGCGGCGGAACGACCTCTCAGATCGTCTCCAAATACTCCGGCAAAGAGCTGACAACCTGCCTCAACTATTTGTCGCCGGACGTGCCGCCCATCGGAAAGATGGAGGGCATCGATCTGGTGACCGAAGGCGTGATTACTCTAGGCAAGACGCTGGATGTGATAAAACGCTATGAAAACGGCAGCGAGGGACGCAAAAACGCCCTCAATTATAAAAAGGACGGCGCCCATCTGTTGGCCCAGACGTTAATCACCCAATGCACGGGGGCAAAATTTGTGGTCGGCCGGGCCATGAACCCGGCGCACCAGAACCCGGACCTGCCGCTGAACCTGAGCCTCAAGCTCCGGCTTGTGCAGGATATTGCCGATGCTCTGCGGCGGCTGGGCAAAGAGGTGGAAGTGATCTATCATTAAAAGGAGCGGCGGTTTATGCCCTATAAGACCCTTTCTTTCCAATTTGAAACGCTGACGCGGGCCAAGCGGGAGATGCTGCATCAGGCCATGGAAGCCTATTCCGACGGGCTGGAAAGCGTGCTCCGGGGGCTTTTGGAAAGGGTGGAGGCAGAACCCGCCAAAACTAAAAACGGATACCTGAAAATGATGGACCGGAAGATTTTGGCTCCGCTCAACGAAAAGGGTCTGGAGCCCTTCAAAGACGCCATCAAGCTGGACGCCGCCATGATCCTCACCACCTATGCCGGCAGACGCAGACGGGGAAAGACTGTGCGCTATCCGTCGGTGCGGGTGTATGACGAGGAGCTGGATGCGCTGGTCCGACGGGAATCTTTTTCCAAAAAAGAATACGGCGCGGCTCTTGCAAAGCTGCGCCGTTTGCATCCGCTGTTTTTCTGCCGCTATGACCGGGGGAGGGATTATTCCCTTTTGCGGGATACGAAAAGCGGACGGATCTATGCAAAGCTCTATCTCTATAACCGCCAAAATGCCATCTTGGTGCATCCAGAGAGGGGCCGGGAGCTTTGCTATCTGCCTCAGGAAACCGAAACCCTCCAAAGCGGGAAAAAACAGCGCTATTTGTTGCTTCCTCTGCGGATCGGTCCCTGGCAGGAGCGGCATTTGGAGGATATCCGGCAGGGCAGGGCAATTCCAAAAAGTGCTGAACTCAGCGAGGAAAATGGGAGGTTCGCCCTGCATATCCGCTTATGGTATGAACCGGCGGTTCCGCTCGCCTGTCCCAATACCCTGGGCGTTTCCCGGGGGATTCGGGATATGCTGGCCTATGCGGTTTTGGATGCCCGGGGACAGACGATAGAGGAGGGCACTCTGCGGCGGGAGGACCCGCAGCGGCGTTCCCGTCTGCATGCCCTTTCTGGGGAGGTTCTTCGGCTGGCGGAGCGGTATAGGTGCCGCATTCTCATGGCCAACCTGGTCACCCGAAGCGATGCCCTTTCGGCGCTGGCGGCGCCGGGGATGCGGGTGGGGGAATATAACGCCCTCATCCAGATGATCGCGCAGAAGGCGCCGGCCTATGGCCTGGAAGCGCCGGTGATTGTCAGCGGCAACGGTATTTTCAGCCGCTGCCCGGCATGCCAGGAGATGCGCCGGGCCAGCGTATTCCAGGGAAACTTTATCTGCGTCAAATGCGGTTATTCCCATGCGCTGGAGACGCTGGGGGCGGTGAATCTGGCGGGCGCTCTAAAACGGTATGGAAAGAAAAAGATTCCCGTGACTGTGCGCCAGGAGCAGGGACGCATTGTGTTCTGCAACCCCCGATGGGGTATTGATTTTACCTGTGAAGAGACGGCAGAGGCGCTGGATCACTTTCTGCGCTATGCCGCGGAATATGTGAAGGCAATGGCGGGCGGCAGAAACGCCCGAGAAAAGAGTTTTATTAAACAGCTGGAGGGCCGGGAGCTTTCCCAGTGTTTTCAGTATATCGAAGTTTAGTCGGCGCAGCTGCCGCGCTGGCCCCTCGCCTCCGTGGATTTTGCCCCTTGGCGGGCGGCAGATTTGCAGTGCAAAGCGGCCCTCGGGCCGGAATAGGCAGCTATTAAATAGAAGGCATCCTTTGGGGTGCCTTTGTTTTTATGCTTTGGGCGGAAGCCTCTGCGCATGATTTTCCTGGGCCGGCGATAGCCGGCCCGGGGTTGGATATCGTGCTTGACGCGGCCTCTGCCTCTGTTCGCTTTGTGCCGCCAGTTGCCATCAATTCCGTTTAATAATCAATAAAGCCGGCCACGGCTCAATAAAACAGAAGGTCGCCTTTTGGCGCTCTGTTAGCCGCCTGAACGGATGATGAAACCAGAAGAGGGCGGGATAAAATTTGAACTTTAGCACTCGAGATATAAGAGTGCTAAAGTTCATAATTCGTTCATGTTTCATGCAATGATTTGTCAAAAATGCCGGGTATACATAAAACAGAAGCAAAAGGGAAGAAGAAAGAAGGCGAAGGAAATGCCGAAGATGATAAAAACGCAATAGCGAAACATAAAATGAAAAGGAATGCAGAAGATAAGAGTATAAAAGGAGGCAATATTATGTTAGATTTAACACCTTGGGGACGGAGCGAAAGAAGACTCATGAATAGTTTTCGGAACATGGAACGGGATTTCTTCCGGGACATGGATATGGATTCGATAGAGGGACGGACAGATATTCAGGATAAAGGCGACCATTATCTGCTGGAAACCGACCTGCCGGGCTTTGATAAGGAGGATATTCAGATCGATGCCCATGACGGCTATTTGACCATCACGGCAGAGCATAAGGAAGCCCGAGATGAAAAGGACAAGAAAGGCAATTATATCCGTCGGGAACGCGCTTATGGCAGCTATAGCCGCAGCTTTGATATCTCCGGCATCCGCGAAGATGGAATTAAGGCGGAATACAAGCGAGGCGTTTTGAAGTTGACTCTTCCCAAAGCGGAGCAGAAAACCCTTCCGGGGCGCCGTATCAGCATCGAATAAATGAATAGGAAATAAAGTGAAAGAAAAAGGGCGGCATCCACATTTGGATGCTGCCCTTTTTATGTTTAAAATGGAGGTTTAACAGGTCGAATCCCAGACGAGGGTAAATGTGCTGCCCTCGCCGGGCGTGCTTTCCACGAGAATCTGCGCCCCCAGATAGGCCGCGCCGTGCTTCACGATGGAAAGGCCAAGGCCTGTGCCGCCGATCTCTTTGGAATGGCTTTTATCCACGCGATAGAAGCGCTCAAAGATCCGCTGCTGCTGGGCGGGAGGGATTCCGATTCCTGTGTCCTGCACACGGATGCGGGTTTGCCTGCCGTCCTTTTCGACAGACACGGCAACCTTGCCGCCTTTTTTGTTATATTTGATAGCGTTGTCTACCAGATTATAGAGGATCTCCTCCAGAATGGGAGCCACCGTCTCCAGAGAAGCATTGCCTTCTCTGAGGGAAAGGGATATATCTGCCCGCTCTGCTGCCGGACGAAGCCGGTCCAGAACGCCGGAAATGAGCGACCGGAGATCCACATTTTCCGCCGTATAGGGGAGATGCCCCTCGTCGATCTGGGAAATTTTGATGATATCGCTCACCAGCGTGATCAACCGCTGAGCCTCATCAAAAATGCGCCCCGCAAATTTCTTGGTATCCTCGGGCTTAGCGATGCCATTCTGCAAAAGCTCGGCAAATCCGGAGATAGAAGTGAGGGGGGTCTTGAGTTCATGGGAGACATTGGCCGTGAATTCCCGGCGGATGGCTTCACGCTGCGTTTTTTCCGTCACATCCACCAGCAGGAGAACCGCCCCAGCCACCGTGCCGTCCGTCAAAACCGGATTGGCAATGATCTGGCAGGACAGATCGTTTAAGCTCAGGAGCGTTTCGCTATGGTGCCCCGCCAGGGAACTTTCTATGACTTCCCGGAAGGCCTCATTGCGGTTGAGCACCAGGATGTTTTTCCCCACATAAGAAGACTTTTCCTCCGAAACGCCCAGCAGCCGCAGAGCGCTCTCATTATAGGAGAGAAGATCCATGCGGGAATCCAGGACGAGGAGGCCCTCGCTCATATGCGAGGTAATGAGGGAGAATTCCTCCTGCCGATGTTTAGCCTCTGCCAGCTGTTGGCGAATGGTCTTTTGCTGCCGGTCGATTTTGGTTAGAAGCGGCGCGACCTCATCATAGATATCGTTCTTTTCCGGATTTTCCAGATCCAGGGAATTGAGCGGCGCAACAATCTTTTTGGATGCCCGGGAGGCAAATACTGCGGCCAGAATGATGAGCAGAAGAGCGACCCACAAAAGCGGCTGCAATACGCCCAACACCAGGGAAACCACGGAACGCTGAGCGCTGGAGATGCGCAGCACGTTTCCGTTGGATAGGCGCAGGGCATAATAAATATTCTGCTCATCCAGCGTATCCGACTGCCGCCAGGCCTTGCCGGAGCCATTTTCCATGGCGTCCCGGATTTCCTCACGATCCGCATGGTTTTCCATCTGGGCAGCGTCAGCCTGTGAATCATAAAGGACGGCGCCGTCGGAGGCGATCAGGGTAATGCGGGTAGAGGAGGAATGGGGAAGCTGTTCCAGCGCCGCGACGCCGTCCTTTTCCACAGAGAGGGAAAGATAGGAAGCTTCGTTTTCTAACTCCTTTTCCAGCTGACCGCCGAAATATGGGTACAAGATCCCGATGATAACGGCAATTCCCACCAAAAGCACGACAAAGGATGTGGCGAGAATCGTGCGAAAGATGCGTTTTGTCATTGTTCGCCGCCTCCCATTTTATAGCCGATTCCCCGGACTGTCTCGATATATTCGGCGGCGCTGCCCAATTTCTGCCGCAGAGTGCGGATATGGACGTCTACCGTCCGGCTTTCGCCATCGAATTCATAACCCCAGATCTTGTTCAAAAGCTGTGTCCGATTGAATACGGTTTCCGGATGGGAGATCAGCAGGCAGAGCAGTTCAAATTCCTTGAGAGTCAAAGAAATGTCCCGGCCGTTTACCCGTACAATGTGTTTAGAGGGGCAGACATAGAGATTTTGAAACCGATATTCCTGCACTTCGGACTCCTCTTGGGAAGTGCGCCGCAGAAGGGCGCGGATGCGGGAGAGCAGCTCCATCATCCGAAAAGGCTTTGGAATATAGTCGTCGGCGCCGCTGTCCAGCCCCAGGACCGTATCATATTCGCTGCCCTTTGCTGTCAGCATAATAATGGGGATGCGGGATGTGGCGGGCATGGAACGGAGCCGCTTCAGGATATGGACGCCGTCCTCCTCCGGAAGCATAATATCCAGAAGGATGAGGGAGGGAAGGGCAGTTTCCATGGCAGCCCAGAAATCGCGGGGATGGGAAAAGCCCTCGGCTTCCATCCCCTGGCTGCCCAGAGTATAGGTTATCAGCTCGCGGATACTGTCGTCGTCTTCCAGCAAATAGATCAAATGTTCCACCTCATTTCTCTCTTCATTCTAACATAAAGCCGGGTGATGTTCACTGCTTTTATGCACGCCGGTGAGAGAATATTCCACCCATTCCGCCACATTGACCGCATGGTCGCCGATGCGTTCAAAATATTTTGCCGCCATCAGAAGATCCAGGGCGGCCTGCGCATCCGTACCTTTCTCCTGCACAAGCTCGATCAGCTCGGTTTTGACCTGGTTGAACAGGGCGTCCACCGTGTCGTCCTGGTCGATAACCTTCTGTACCAGGTCTAAATCTTCTTTGACATAGGCATCGACACTGCCTGTGACCATAGAAACGGCCTCTTTTGCCATATCCTTGATATGCAGCTTATTTTGCAGCGCGCAGTCGGCGATATACGGAGTCAGCTCCGCAATATCCGCGGCCTGGTCGCCGATGCGTTCCATATCCGAGATGATTTTGAGCGCGGCGGAAACGCTGCGCAGGTCACGGGCCATGGGCTGCTGGCGGAGAAGAAGGCGCATGCAGTGCGATTCGATTTCCCATTCCAGCTGGTCGATTTCTGTCTCCAGAGAAAATACCTTTTGCGGGTCCGCGCCGGGTTCGCGCAGGAGCGCCTGCGCAGCCAGCGTAATGGCCTCTTCACATAGGCTTCCCATTTTTATGAGATCCACATGAAGTTGATTCAGTTGTTCATCAAATTTTGTTCGCATCAGCCGAACCTCCCTGTAATATAGTCTTCCGTGCGCTTATCCGTGGGCATGGAGAACATTTTTTCCGTATCGGTATATTCCACGGCTTCTCCCAAAAGGAAAAAGGCCGTTCTGTCTGAAATACGCGCCGCCTGCTGCATGTTGTGAGTGACGATAACGATGGTATACTCCTTTTTGAGCTGGGTGCAGAGCTCCTCAATTTTAGAGGTGGAGATAGGGTCAAGGGCGCTTGTCGGCTCATCCATCAAAAGCACCTCGGGATGCACAGCCAGGGCACGGGCAATGCAGAGACGCTGCTGCTGCCCGCCGGAGAGCCCCAGGGCGCTCTTGTTCAGACGATCTTTGACTTCATCCCAAATCGCCGCGTCGCGCAGGGATTTTTCCACGATTTCATCCAACATCACCCGGGAGCGGATGCCATGGGTCCGGGGGCCGAAGGCGATGTTGTCATAAACGCTCATGGGGAAGGGATTGGGCTTCTGGAACACCATGCCCACCTGCTTGCGCAGCAGGTTGACATCCATCTGGTTGATGCTTTTGTCGTCCAGAAGGATCTCTCCCGTGATTTTGCAGCCTTCCACCAGGTCGTTCATGCGGTTTAAGCATTTCAAAAGAGTGGATTTTCCGCAGCCCGAGGGACCGATGAAAGCGGTCACCTGGTTCTCCGGGATATCCATATTGATGGATTTCAAAGCCTGGAAGGTGCCATAAAATAAATCTACATTCTGAATGCTGATTTTATTTGAATTCATACTTGTTTTCCTTTCGATAGTTTTCTCGAAACCAGGGAGGACAGCCCGTTGATGAGAACCACCAGGATGAGCAGGACGACGGCCGTAGCATAGGCCTGGTTGGTGTTGAGACCCTCACTGGACAGGAGATACATATGGACGGCCAGCGTCCGCCCGGAGGAGAGCAACGTCGGAGGAACCTGGGCCACTGTGCCGGCAGTATAGATCAGGGCTGCTGTTTCCCCGACGATTCGGCCGATGGCCAGGATCACGCCGGCAAGGATACCGGGAATGGCGCTGGGAAGAACGACCCGGAACACCGTCCGCAGCCGACCGGCCCCTAGGCCGAAGGATGCCTCCCGATAGCTGGCCGGAACGGCGAGAAGCGCCTCCTCCGTCGTCCGCATAATGAGCGGAAGAATCATGATGGAGAGGGTCAGGCCGCCGGCTAACAGAGAATACTTCCATTTCAGATAGGTGACGAAAAACAGCATGCCGAACAGGCCATAGATAATGGAAGGGATGCCGGAAAGCGTCTCCGTGGTCAGCCGGATGAGTTTTACCAGCCGGTTGCCGCTTTTTGCATACTCCACCAGGTAGATGGCGGTGAAAATGCCCAGAGGCACGGCAATGACGAGAGAAAGAACCGTCATCTCAATGGTGGTGATGAGGGCGGGCATCAGGGAAACGTTCTCGGAATTATATTCCCAGGAGAACAGGGAAGGGGTGATATAGGGAATCCCTTTAGCCAGAATATAGCCCAAAATATAGAGAATGATGAAAAGCGTAAAGGCTGTTGCCAGCATCACCAGGATGGCCATGATAAGTGACCCCGGCTTTTTCTTATAGGAAATCAGCTTTTCCAAAAAAGACTGTTTTCCATAAATGGGTGTGGCGAGTTGTTTCTGTTTGCGCATCACTTTTGCCTCCTTTTAATAAGAGAGAAGGAGATGTTGATGATCAGGATAAAGACGAACAGCACCACGCCGGTGGCGATCAGCACTTCCCGGTGCAGATCGGCGGCATAGCCCATCTCCGTGACGATGTTGGTGGTCAGGGTGCGGATTCCTTTCAGCAGCCCGGCGGGCATGCGGGCCTGGTTGCCGGCCACCATGATGACCGCCATAGCTTCGCCGATGGCCCGGCCTACACCCAATACCACGGAGGCAAACACGCCGGATTTGGCCGCGGGGAGGACCACGCGGAATACTGCCCGCTCATGGGTTGCCCCCAGGGCCACGGCGTTTTCATAGTATTCCTGGGGAACTGCCCGGATGGCGCTTTCGCTGACGCTGACGATGGTGGGCAGGATCATAATGCCAAGAAGGATGGAAGCCGTCAGGATGCTGCTGCCGTCTCCGCCAAAGTTATCCCGGACAAAGGGCACCAGCACCACCAGGCCGAAGAAGCCATATACGACGGAGGGGATGCCCGCCAAAAGGTCGACGGCAGGCTTCAAAATCCGGTGCGCCCGCTGGGGGCAGTATTTGGCAAGAAAGACAGCCGTCAAAATCCCGATGGGGACGCCGATGATGAGAGCGCCGGCGGTGATGTAAACACTGCCCAAAATCATGGGCAAAATGCCAAAGGAGGGGGGGACGTCCTGCGGCGCCCAGTTTTCCCCTAAAATGAAGTCGAAAAAGCCTACTTTGGACATGGCCGGGATGCCGTTGGCAAACAGGAAGACGCAGATGAGGAGCACCGCGAGGATGGAGGTCAGTGCCGCGATAAAAAACACGAGCCTCATGGCCGATTCTCTGAATTGTTTCATTCTACTTTACTCCTATACATAAGCAAGGGATGTGCGGTTATGCGGCACATCCCACGCTTTTGTTGTTTTCCAGTTCTTATTTGATGATCTGATCCCAGGTGGTGGCTTCGCCTGTGTAGATGGATTTTACTGCCGCGTTATCCAATTCCTCCAGGGGATTGGCGTTGTTGACGATCACGGCGATTCCATCGATGGCGATCTGGGTGGGGGTCAGCTCTGCCAGCTCGCTGTCTTTCAGCTCGCGGCTCGCCATGCCGATATCGCAGGTGCCGTCCATGGCGGCGGTCATGCCGGCTGTGGAGTCGTTGGTCTGGATCTCGATCTCCGCGCCCGTGTTGATGGCCTTATAGGCTTCCACCAGTTTTTCCATGACCGGGCTTACCGAAGAAGAACCGGCGATGACGATTTTGCCCGTGGAGTTGTCGCTCTTGAAGGCTTCCGCGTTATCGTTGACGGCGATATAGTCGCCCGAGACGACCTCCTGGCCTTCCTTGCTCAGGATGAAGTTGATGAAATCCTTGGCAAGGCCGGTGGGCTCACCCTTGGTGGCGATATTGAAGGGGCGGGATACCTTATAGGTTCCGTTCTTCACGTTTTCTGCCGTGGCTTCAGCGCCGTCGATCTTCAGGGCTTTAACGGTTTCGTTGAGGGAACCCAGGGAGACATAGCCAATGGCATACTCATTGCCCGCAATGTTGGTGAGCATGACATCCGTCCGGTTGGCGATGGCTGCTTCCTTGGTGGTTTTATCCGTCTTGGTGCCGTCTTCGCCCTTTTCTTCGATGCCGAACAGCTCGATGAAAGCGCCCCGGGTTCCGGAGCCGTCTTCCCGGGAAACTACGCTGATTTCTCTTGTGGAATCGAAATCAGAGGCAGGAGCAGAGGCCGAGGCGCTGGGAGAAGAGGAACTTCCCGCCGAAGCGCTGGGGGAGGAAGAATCCTCCGCTGCGGGAGCACCGCAGGCGGCCAATGCAAAGACCATAACAACTGCTAATACACATGCTAAAATTCGCTTCATTTGTTTGCACTCCTTATAAACTTTGTATGTGTTTATCATAAATTTTAAATGTTAAATCCAAAATCACGGTTTTGTTAAATCCAGGTTAAATCGCTTTTTGTAAAATAACGCCGAAAAACGCCTTGACTTCGCATTTTTTCAGAAAGGGAACACAAAACCAACACAAAAAGCACATTTCTTCCGCACAAAGTTTTTTTATACTGCAAGGGAGAAATACGACGAGGAGGTTGCTATGAAAAAAGGTTGGAAGATTGGGATTGCCCTGGGAGTAGTCACAGTTTTGGGTGTGGGGGGGTTTTTTGTGCTGCGCAGCCAGGGGCAGGCCGGAAGCAAAACCACTTATACCACCGTGCAGGTGACTACCGGGGATCTGGAAAAGAGTGTCACGGGAACGGGAACCGTCGCCATGGCGGATTCTTTGGAGATTAAGGAGAATTTTGATATCACAATTACGGCATGGAAAACCAGCACGGGGCAGAGTGTAAATGAGGGAGACCTTTTGGCTTCTGTGGATATAAAAAGCCTCTCGAATACGATCACCTCTTTGGAAAGCCAGCTCTCTTCTCTGGATAGCCAGCTCACCAGCGCCGCAGACAGCTATAGCACCACAAAGACTGTGACCTCGACTGTGGAAGGACGAGTCAAGCAGATTTTTGCGGAAACCGGGGATCATGTGAGTGATGTGGAGGAAGAAAACGGAGCCCTTATCACTATCTCGCTGGATGGAAAGATGAAGGTAGAAATTGATGCGGGAGACCTGGCTGTGGGAGACAGCGTAAAGGTCGCAGATGGGGACGACACATATACGGGAACCGTGGCTTCGGTGGCTGACGGAAAAGCCGTCATCACATTCAGCGACGCTGCGACGGCAGTAGATGCGGAAGTCAGCGTGACGCAGGATGGGGAGACGCTGGGCAGCGGCAAGGCGGCTATTCACCAGCCGGTCTCCATCACGGCCCAGAGCGGGACGGTATCCAAGGTATATGTATCCCTCAACAAAAAGGTATATAAAGGAACATCCCTTCTCTATTTAAAAAATGTGAGCGAATCGGCAGAATACACGGCGCTGCTGGAAGAACGGGAGGAGACCTATGAAGCCCTGCAGGCGGCGAAAAAAATTCTCCAGAACGGCGGAATCACGGCGCCTCAGGCAGGCATTGTGAGCGAGATGAATGCGGCGGCAGGCCAGAGCGCTGCTGCAGGGACGGCCTTAGCCAGCCTGTATACGGGCAGCGAATTGGAGATGGTGGTACAGATCGATGAGCTGGATATCTCCAGCGTGGAGGTGGGGCAGGAGGCATCCATTGCTATGGATGCGCTGGAGGACAAAGCCTACACAGGAGAAGTGACACAGATTTCGCAGATTGGGAGCACCAACAGCGGCGTAACTACCTATAGCGTAACTCTCCGCCTGACGGCAGACGAGGAACTGAAGATCGGCATGAACGGTACAGCAACCATCGTTGTGGAAAAGGTGGAGGACGCGGTTTTGGTTCCACTGCAGGCCCTGCAGACCTCTAAGGGAGAACAGTATGTCTGGAAAAAGGACGACACGACGGACGAGGATGCGGGAAATCCGGGGACGAAAACTGTCGTTACCACCGGCCTTTCGGATGAGACATATGCCCAGGTGCTGAGCGGCCTTGCCGAGGGGGATGAGATCGTGATTGTCCGCACCGCCACCGAGAACACCGGCGAAAGTTTCCCTGGCGGTATGATAGATATGAGCGGCATGATGGACATGGGTGGACAGATGCCGGATATATCCCAATTTAGCGGAATGGGCGGAGAACGCCCGGATGGAGGTGGCAGCGTCCCCGGAAGACAAGGGGGAAACTAAATGATCCGGATGGAAAATGTGATTAAAAAATACACGATGGGGGAAGAGGAAGTTTATGCTCTGGCGGGCGTCTCCATGACCGTGAAGGAGGGAGAGTTTGTCGCCATTATCGGTCCTTCGGGCAGCGGGAAATCCACCCTCATGAACATCATCGGCTGTCTGGACGCGGCGGACAGCGGAATCTACAGCCTCAACGGCACGCCCATTGAGCACTACAGCGAACGGGAGCTGGCCCGGCTCCGCAGCCGGCAGATTGGCTTCATCTTTCAAGGCTTCAACCTGCTCCCCCGGCTGACGGCGTTGGAAAATGTGGAACTGCCCATGGTCTATCAGAATATCCGAACCGCCGAGCGGGAAAAGCGCGCAAAAGAGGCCCTCGAAAGAGTGGGGCTGGGCGGACGGATGAACCATAAGCCGGGCGAGCTGTCTGGCGGGCAGCAGCAGCGCGCAGCGATCGCCCGGGCGCTTGCCACCAAACCATCTCTGATCTTGGCGGATGAGCCCACGGGCAATCTGGACAGCCGCACCGGCCGGGAGATTCTCTCCCTCTTTGAAGAGATCCATGAGGCGGGCAACACCATCGTACTCATAACCCACGATGCTGGTGTAGCGGCGCGTGCCCAACGGCAGGTGAAAATTCAGGACGGAAGGATCGTCGGAGAGGAGGAGAGCCATGGGAATACAATCCTGGAAGATGGCATGGAAATCCATTGCGGGAAATAAGATGCGCTCGTTTCTCACTATTCTGGGCGTGGTGATCGGCGTGGTGGCCATCGTGGTGCTGGTGGCCATCGCTCAGGGCGCCAATGTCCAGGTGACAAGCAGCATTGAGAACCTGGGGACCAATCTCCTGACTGTGAATATTAATTCTCGACGCACTAACCCCCTTACCTCTGCCGGACTGGATGAACTGTCTCAAAACGATTCGATTGCTGCGGTAGCCCCCATCCTGACAACCTCGGGAACGGCAAAGGCGGGGATTGTGACATACGATGAGGGGAGCATTCAGGGGACCGTGCCCGGCTATGAGGAAATCCGCGGACTGAGCCTGGCAAGCGGGCGGTTTCTGACCCAGCCGGATATAGATAACCGGAGCATGGTGGCAGTTTTGGGCAGCGAAGCCGCCGAAGAGATGTTTGGAACGACGGACGCTGTGGGCGAGACTTTTACCATGAACGGCTATACCTTCAGCGTAGTCGGGGTATTGGAGGAGAAGGGGAGCACATCCTCCGGCTCCAGCGACAATCAAATCATCATTCCCTTCAGTCTGGCAGAACGGCTGTTCAATCAAAAGGGGATTTCCACTTTTTATGTCTCTGCATCCTCTGCCGATCAGGTTACGGCGGCAGAATATGCCGTGACCGACTATCTGGACGGTTTATTTGACGGAGACAGCGACCAATATTCGGTTTATAATCAGACGGATATGATCTCCACACTATCCGAGACAACAGAGACCCTAACCTTGATGCTGGGCGGGATTGCCGCCATCTCCCTGCTGGTGGGCGGCATCGGAATCATGAACATCATGCTGGTGTCCGTCAGCGAGCGGACGCGGGAAATTGGCATCCGCAAGGCCATCGGCGCCTCCCGGGGAAACATCCTCTCCCAATTCCTGATCGAGTCCCTGGCTGTGAGCTTTCTGGGCGGCCTGCTGGGCCTGGGCATTGCCCTGATCGCTGTTGCAGTTCTGGGGCCGGCGTTGGAGATGGAAATGGTGGTTTCCATTCCCGTGGCACTTTTAGCCATTGGATTCTCCGTGCTGATCGGCGTGATCTTTGGGCTTTATCCGGCAAATAAAGCCTCGAAGCTGCGGCCCATCGATGCACTCCGGTATGAGGGATAGAAGGATAATACGATTTGATAAAAAACGGTGCGGTATTTTGCCGCACCATTTTTGTAAATAGGGAGGGGGAGTGCTTATTTATCCGCGGCGTCCTGCATTGCGGTCCGGAGGAATGCCGCCGGGCTGGGCAGTTATAGAAATACGGTTGTCTTTTTCCGGAGAATTATAAAAAGTTCACAGACGGCAGATGAAAGGGCCGGCCGCAATCTGCGGTTCAGAATGGTTGCAGATGATGTGGGCAGAATGACAGATATTTTGCCCGGGCAGACTCTCGGGAATGGAACAGTATGGAATAACAAATAAAAAGCAGAACGCGGAATTCCGCACCCTGCTTTTTTTATGCCCTGGAATTTATCCGGCCTGCTCAAACTGGGAATTATAGAGGCTGGCATAGAAACCATTTTTGGCAAGAAGATCTTTGTGGCTGCCCTGTTCCACAATGTCGCCGTCCTTCATGACGAGAATCAGGTCGGCGTCGCGGATGGTAGAAAGGCGGTGGGCAATGATGAAACTGGTGCGCCCTTCCATGAGCGCGTCCATGGCCTTTTGAATCAAAACCTCCGTTCGGGTATCCACCGAGCTTGTGGCTTCGTCCAAAATGAGAATTTTGGGGTCGGCCAGAATCGCCCGGGCGATGGTAAGAAGCTGTTTCTGCCCCTGGGAGACGTTGTTGGCCTCCTCGTTTAACTCCATGGAATAGCCGCCGGGCTGGGTTTTGATGAAATGATGGATATGGGCGGCCTTGGCTGCGGCAATGACTTCCTCATCCGTGGCGTTCAAATTGCCATAGCGGATGTTTTCCATCAGAGAACCATGGAACAGCCAGGTATCCTGAAGCACCATGCCGAACATACTGCGCAGATCCTCCCGGTTGAAATCCCGGATATCGTGCCCATCCACACGGATGGCCCCACTGTTGACGTCATAGAACCGCATGAGCAGCTTGACCATGGTAGTCTTGCCGGCGCCCGTCGGGCCGACGATGGCAATTTTCTGCCCGGGCCGCACCTTGGCGCTGAAATCCTTGATAATGATTTTATCCGGATTATAGCCAAAACGGACGTGATCGAATTCCACGCTGCCATTCAGGCCTTCGGGAGAAACCGGGTTTGCCACGGTCTGTTCCTCTTCCTCTTCGTTGAGAAATTCGAATACCCGTTCCGCTGCCGCCGCTGTGGACTGGAGCATGTTGGCGATCTGCGCCACCTGCTGCACCGGCTGGGTAAAATTGCGGACATATTGGATAAAGGACTGGATATTGCCCACCGTGATGGTCCCGTTGATGGCCAGAGCACCGCCTAGAATGGCCACGGCGACATATCCCAGATTGCCCACAAAGGTCATGAGCGGCATCATCAGGCCGGAGAGGAATTGGGATTTCCATGCGGACTTATAGAGGATATTGTTATAGGTATCGAAGTTTTCGATGACGTTTTCCTCGTTGTTGAACGCTTTGACGATGTTCTGCCCGGCATAGACCTCTTCGACCTGCCCGTTGACATGGCCCAGATATTCCTGCTGCGCCTGGAAGTATTTCTGGGAATGCTTGACAATGATGGAAACCAGAAATGCCGAGATAGGCAGCATCACAATAGCGATGAGGGTCATGAGCGGGCTGATGGACAGCATCATGATGAGAACGCCGATGATGGTGGTGATGGAAGTAATCATCTGCGTCATCGACTGGTTCATGCTCTGGCCCAGCGTATCGATATCGTTGGTGGTCCGGGAGAGGATTTCTCCGTTGGTCCGGGTATCGAAATACTTCATGGGCAGGCGGTTGAGCTTTTCCGAGATATTCTTCCGGAGCTTGAAGCAGAGGCGCTGGGTCACGCCGCTCATGATATAGCCCTGGAGGAAGGAGAGCAGGGAGCTCAAAACATAAAGCCCGATGAGGGTTAGGAGAATGGTCCCGATTTTTGCAAAATCGATGCCCGCGCCGCCCGAAAGTTTGCCCATAAGGCCATTGAAAATCTCCGTAGTGGCATTGCCCAGCACTTTGGGGCCGATGATGGAGAAGGCGGCGCTGCCGATGGCAAAGAGGATCACGAGAAAGACCGCGATCTTATAGGCCCCCAGCTGGGAGAGCAGGGCTTTCATGGTTCCCTTGAAATTCTTTGCCTTTTCTCCCGTTCCCATGGGGGCGCCGGGACCATGGCCGCCAGGGCCGCGGCGGGGACGGAAGCTGCGGTTGGATGATGTATTTTTCTGTGTGCTCATGCTCCGAGTTCCTCCTCTGACATCTGCGAAAGGCCGATCTGCCGATAGACTTCGCAGGTTTTTAGAAGCTCCTGATGGGTGCCGATGCCGGCTACCTTGCCCTCGTCCAGGACGATGATCTGGTCGGCATGGGAAATGGTGCTGATCCGCTGGGCGACGATGATCACCGTGCTGCCGCCCGTCTTTTCCTTGAGGGCCGCTCGGAGAGCCCGGTCGGTCTGATAGTCGAGAGCGGAGAAGCTGTCGTCAAAAATATAGATTTCCGGGTTTCCCGCAATGGCCCGGGCGATGGAGAGCCGCTGGCGCTGGCCGCCGGAAACGTTGGTGCCGCCCTGGGAAATTTCGGATTGATAGCCGTCCTCTTTTTCGCTGATAAAGCCGGCTGCCTGGGCAATATCCGCGGCTCGCTCCATATCGGCGTCACTGATGTCCTTATCGCCGTATTTCAGGTTGGTTTCAATGGTGCCCGAGAAGAGGACGCCCTTTTGGGGAACATAGCCGATGCGGTCACGCAGTTCCCGCTGGGAAACGCTGCGGATATCCCGGCCGTCCACCAGGATCTCGCCCTCTGTCACATCAAAAAAGCGGGGGATCAGATTTACCAGCGTAGATTTGCCCGAGCCCGTGCTGCCGATGATGGCGGTGGTCTGGCCGGGAAGGGCTGTGAAATCGATGTCCGTCAGAATATTTTCCTCGCCGTCGGGATAGCGGAAGGAGACATGCCGGAATTCCACAACGCCCTTCTTGGACTCGTCAAAGGCTGCCGGCTGCTGGGGATCATGGATGGAAGGCTGCGTCTCCAAAACCTCGTGAATCCGGTGGGCTGAAACCGAGGCACGGGGCAGCATGATGGAAAACATGGTAATCATCAGGAAGGCCATGATGATCTGCATGGTGTACTGGATAAATGCCATCATGTCGCCCACCTGCATAGTGCCGGCATCGATCCCGTGCGCGCCGTTCCAGACGATGAGCACCGAGATCAGGTTCATCACCAGCATCATCACCGGCATCATGAGGGCCATGGTGCGGTTGACGAACAGGTTGGTCTTGGTGAGGGCGGTGTTGGCGTCGTCAAAACGCTCCTCCTCATGCTTATGCGTGCCAAAAGCGCGGATGACCGGCAGGCCGGTGAGGATCTCCCGGGTAACCAGGTTCAGCTTATCGATGAGCTTCTGCATCTTCTTAAACCGCGGCATCGCCACGCCAAAGAGGACGAGGACGATGGTAAGGATTGCGGCGAAGGCCACCGCAATGATCCAGGCCATGGAGGAATTGGTGCGGAATACCTTGAAGATGCCGCCGATGCCGATGATGGGGGCATAGAGCAGGATGCGCAGCAGCATAACCATCAGCAGCTGGATCTGCTGGATATCGTTGGTGGAACGGGTGATGAGCGAGGCCGTGGAGAAACGGTCCATCTCCGTGTTGGAGAAGGAGAGAACCTTGCGGAACACCCGGCCCCGCAGGTCCCGGCCGAAGGAAGCCGCCACCCGCGCCGCCAGGAGACAGGTCACGATGGTGGATGCCATGCTCAGAAGCGTCACCCCCAGCATTTTCGCGCCGGAGAGCAGGATATACTGGGTCTGCATGGCGTTGGTATCGATGCCGAGGGAGGCATATTCGTTTTTCACATATACCACCGCACTCTGGGTGATGAGGCTTTCCGGCGCGGCATCCAGGTTTTCATAGATGGTTTCCAACATGGCCTGCCGGGCGGAATCGTCCATCATAGCGAGAGCCTGGGATGGATTCATGCCCTCGGGAAGCTGCAAAGCCCCGGTCATCTGTTCCTGCAGGGCGGCGGTTTCCGCCGAACCCTCGCCAAACAGGGAGGAGAGCAGCATGGCCTTTCCCAGGATGGGTTCCACAGCTTCCCGATCAAAGTTTTGGGCGGGAATATAGACGGGAATCTGGAAAGCAGCCCCATGGATCTCTCCCAGCTCCTGGGGATTTTCATGGAGGACATAGTTCTGCTGCACGGTTTTGGCATCCTCCTCCCGCATAAACAGGAAGAGGGAATCCATGCTTGCCTTGCTGATAACGTCCGGCGCGGCATCCTGCACGCCTCCCTGCTGAATTCCCACATTGACGATATCCGATGTGTAGGAAGGCAGAGAGAGATCGCAGAAGGCCTGAACGACCAGCAAAACAAAGATGGCCAAAATCGCGCCAAGGGATTTTTTTAGATATTTTGCCAGTTTTAACATGATGCGTCCCTTTCTCTAAAATAGAATTTTTTCATCCGGCGCCTTTTCCTGCGATAGGCTCCGGTTTTTATCGTCGCTTTCCAGGAGGTTTTCCCGGACTTGCAGAAGGAAGCGTTTGAAGAGTATCTGCTCCTCCGGCGAAAAGTTTTTTGTGAACACGCCGCGCATCTGGTCCGTGATCTGGCTCAGCTGCCGGGCGGTCCGGCGGCCGCTTTCCGTCAGGTAAATTCGGAACTTGCGGTGATCCTCCGGGTCCTTGCGCCGGTCCACGAGGCCGGCACTCTCCAGCCGCCGCAGCGTGACGGCAACCGTTGGCGCGGAGACATAGAGATGATCCGAAAGCTCTTTCTGGGTTACACCTTCCCGCTCATCCAACAGGGTCAGCAGATGGATCTGCCCGGGATGGAGATTGATGGAGCGGCAGAGGGCAAAATTCCGGGTGAAGCAGAGCCGGATGATCTGAAAAAAGAGCCGGACAGAGGAATTCTCGTCATGGGTATCCACAAAGCGACCTCCTGCATAAAGATTAGCTATCTAAGCAATTACATGCAGCTTATAGTAGTACTTTTCCCAGCTCTTGTCAATTCTATTGGGAAAAAATCATAAAATATTCACAATTTCCCCAAAAAATAATTAAATAGCTAAATAATTTTAAAACCCGGCCCAGCGGTCTGTACAAGGGATTTTTCGCCTGCAAATGTTGAAAAAGTATTGGGAGAACAAGGAAATGCGAAGCGGAAAAAACCAGAACCTGTTCGGTTTCCCAGGATGCTGAATGGAGATAAAAATGGAGCGGCCCCGAAGGATACGAAAGGCCGGGTATCCATAATATGGAGAAAAAACAGACTATATTAGGACAGAAGGTGGGAGCGGGCTAGCAAAGCCCCGAAGAAAAGGGAGGAAAAGGCGCATGGATCAACGGGAGACAGAGGGGATGCGAAGGGAATATTTATGGATGCTGCATGCCGATAGATGAAAAATTGCTTGGAAATGGATATTTACACGGAAGATTTTCTTTGGGATTTTCCGAATAGACTTCATTTTTGCGCCGCAGGCGAAGATATGATACAATGAAGCCGAAAACAAGAAAGCGGCGGATGAACCATGAGAAAACAGGGATACACATATATATTATTGGATCTTGACGGGACGATCACGGATTCCAAGGAGGGGCTGCTGGAATCCTACCGCGCCGGATTGGCGGCGGTGCATTTTTCGGATTACACGGAAGAACAGCTCCTATCCTTTTTGGGGCCGCCGCTGCGGCAGTCTCTGAAATATTCCTTTGGCTTTGACGAGACGACGCTGGATGCAGCCATGCAGGGCTTCCGGGAGAGGCTGGCTGTGGCGGGCATTGAGAAGAATACACTGTATCCCGGCGTCCGGGAATTTTTGCAGTGGGCGCATGGGCAAGGGAAAAAGCTGATTGTGGCCACTTCCAAAACCTCCCGGATCGCCCGGGGCGCTCTCGAACGCTGCGGCATTCTGGGGGATTTTGATATGGTGGCCGGCAAGGACGAAGCCGGCGGGGCCGGAGAGAAGGCCGCCGTTATTGCCTATGTATTGGAGCATTTTCCCGGCATTCAAAAGGAAGAATGCGTCATGATCGGCGACCGGAAATACGATATCCTGGGCGCCCGGGAGATGGGCATGGACGCCATCGCCGTGCTTTATGGCTATGGTTCCCGGGAGGAACTGGAGAGCTGTTGCCCGGATGCCCTCTGCGAAAGCCTCCAGGATGTGAAGAAGCTCCTATAGATATGCAAAGGACAACAGGATTTGATGCAACGCGAAAGAAAAGCCAAGCTGCTTTTCTTTTTTTTAAATTTTGGCAGAAGAAAACGTTTATGACATAAATCGGAGCCAGATTCTTAATTTTTTGATGCGGCGGCATGGAGAGAAAAAGAATGAACTGCGGCAAAAGAGGCAAAATAACAAGGAGATGTTTCAAAAACGCGGCAAAAATTCTGATAATACTGCCGGAAAGAATCTGCTGCACTGTTTTTATGAAAGATTTTGCCTGTTTGGGGAAATACTAATATAAAAGATGAAATGTAAGGTGAAAAACCATGAAAGTAAATCGATATGCCGCAGGATTGCTCGCCGCCGGAATCTTGTTGACAGGGGTTGGCGGATGCGCGGGAGACGCGCCGGAGAATTCGCCCGCACCCCCGTCCGCATCGATATCCGGCGAGCCTGCACAAACGCCGGAGGAACCGACGGCCCCGCCGGAAAAAACGGAAGCTCCGGCCCCGTCTACGCAAGAAAAGACCTTTGCTGAGCTGGCTCCAACCACAACCATGGAGTTCGCTGAGCTGGTGGGAGACAATGGAATTTATGAGATTCCGGAGAAATTTCCGGAGAAGGGGACTTATAAAGTGGTGGTGGATATCTATCATCAGGTGGTTTTGGTATATTCCCGGGATGAAAGCGGGGAATACACCGTGCCTGAACGGTATATGATCTGCACAACGGGGTCGGAGGAAACGCCCACGCCTTTGGGTACCTTTTCCGCGGAGGATCACCGGGTCCGCTTCAAAAAGTTTGATATAGACGATGTCTATGCCCAGTATTGGACGCAGATCACCGGAGAAATTTATTTCCACTCCCTGCTGTATACGCAAAAGGACGCCTCAGCGTATACAGTTAAGTCCTATAAAAAGCTGGGAGAGAGGGACAGCCATGGCTGCATCCGCCTTTTGGTGCCGGATGCGCGCTGGCTCTTCTATCATATCGCCCCGGGGACGGATATTGAAATCCGCGAGGGGAGCGAGGAGGATCGGGAGACGGCGAAGATCAAAGAGCAGCTGACCCGGCCATCGCTGCCGGAAACACGGCCCACGCTGGAGCCGGGAAAAATTCCCGACACGGATACCTGGACAATTCAGGAATTAAAGGAAACATTGGGATGAAAAAAGGCCCCGCAGCACGCGGGGCCTTTTTTATAGCTTCCTATAAATTATACGCCGAAATAGTTATATATGGCGGCAAGCATGCCGTTGGCGACCCGCTTCTGATAATGGGCGTCGGTCAGCTTTGCCCGGTCGGAAGCGTTAGTGTGGAAGCCAATCTCCACCAGAGCGGAGGGCAGGTTGGTTTCCCGGTTCATGAAGAAGTCGTTGGCAATATTGCCGCGCTTATTGAATTTTCCGGCCGCAGAGACCTGATCCAGAAGGAGCTGGGCCAGGCGTTTATTGGCGGCTTCATCATAACCGCGGTAATAGGCGGTATTGGCTGTGCTGCTCATATAATAGGTGACTGTGCCGTTGGCTCCCGTTTCCCCGTCCCCTGTGGCGTTGGTATGGATAGAAATATAAATGATGTGATCCAGGGCCGGGTCCTTTTGATATTCAAAGATTTTTTTCAGGTCCGGATGGATGACGCGCCCATTATTGGAGGCATAAGGGGTATCATAATATGTTTCCGCCAGAGCATTGTTGGAAATGACGCTGGCCATGACCTTTTGGAGCCGCTGCAGCTCGGCAATGGTTTCTGAAAGTTCCCGGATTTCCTCCGCCAGAGACTGGGATTGCTTTTCCAGTTCGCGCAGCGTCTCCGCGGCGGATTCCTTTTGCCTGCGCGCCTCCTCCTGTTTTTGCGGGAGAGAGGCAATATCTTCTTCCAGAAGGGCCTTCTGCTCCAGAAGATCGGATTCCTCCTCTTTCAAAGCCTCCCAATCGCCGCTCAACTGGTTCAGCTCGTCCTGCAGAGCTTCCAGAAGATCGGTATCCGCCGGATCGGCAGCTTCCATTTCTTCCCGCTTCGCCAGCATAGCCTTGTGTTTTTCCTCAGCCTCCCGGGTTTTCGCCGCGATAGAGTCGTTGAGGGCGGAGAGCTCCTGGGAAGAATTCCCGGCCAGTGTTTCCAGGCGGGCAAGCTCCTGCTCGGAGGCCAAAAGGGCGTTCTGCTGGGCTGCAAGCGCCTGAGACAGGGAGGTTTCCTGCGTTTTAAGAGCCGCCAGATCGCGCTGACGCACGGATTCCAGGACTTCCATGGAATACTTGTTGGCCAGCGAAACACGGTTATAGTTGAATACATTGGCGCTGGAGGTGCGCGTCATGATAACAGTCGCGCCACTTCTCTCCAAATTCTGCTTAAGATAGTTAGCAAAGGACAGGACGTGCTCATGCTCCTTATAGGAACCATAACTGCCTCCGGCCCCCACGCCATGCCCGGGATCCAAAATGACGGCTTTTCCTTTCAGACGGGAATTTGCTGCGACGGGGAAGGCGTCATAGGAATCCCCGGGAACGGGAGAAGGATCGGGATCCGGCTTGGGGGTGCTGTTCAGGGTCACCTTGAGGTAATCGCCGTGAACCCAAACCAGTTTGTTCTGATAGGAGATCTGGTACCACTTTCCAGACTGCTGATAGACAGGCACATTCGCCTTTGCCGGAAGGGTTCCCGCTTTCTTGAACTGAGTTCCAGCGCCCGTGCGGATGTTGCACCAGCTTTTGGCGGTGCAGACACCAGAACCAATGGCTTGAGCCGGGGTTTCCGGCTGCGGATCCGGCTTGGGGGTGCTGTTCAGAGTTACCTTGAGGTAGTCGCCGTGAACCCAAACCAGTTTGTTCTGATAGGAGATCTGATACCACTTTCCAGACTGCTGATAGACGGGTACGTTTGCCTTTGCCGGAAGGGTTCCCGCTTTCTTGAACTGGGTTCCGGCGCCTGTGCGGATATTGCACCAGCTCTTGGCAGTGCAGATCCCCGTGCCTATGGCTGCTGATGGGGCTGGGACGGAAGAGCTTCCATTGGAAGTGAAACGCAGATAATCGCCATGAACCCAAACGAGCTTGTTCTGATAGGAAATCTGGTACCACTTTCCAGATTGCTGATAGACAGGCACATTCGCCTTTGCCGGAAGGGTTCCCGCTTTCTTGAACTGGATTCCAGCTCCCAGACGGATGCTGCACCGGCTTTTGGCGGTACAGATCCCCGTGCCAATGGCCGGCGCGGCGGAGGCATACACCGATACAACAAAAACCGACATGATGACCAATGCACATACTGCCAAAAATTTCTTTTTCATATTGTCACCTTTTCCTGGAATGGGGATTCCTTTTTCTCATTGAAACATGATGTGAAGAAAAAAGCAATAAAAAGCTGAAATTGTTGCAAAAAGCTTACAATTCAGCCGATATCCCAGCGAATCACAAAAAAATATCATGGATGAGGACAGCCGCTGCTGTGCTTCGTGATACCACAATATATAGTAAAAAGTCTATATATAGACCACATTTGTTCCCGTGTTTTTCTAAAATTTAGGATATGCAAATATCCAAAAATAAAAAACAGAGAAGGGAGCTATAAAATTATGGCAACGGTAGACTTGGTGATTCGGAGGATGGATGAGCTGCGCAGGGATCGGAACATGACGTGGAACGCATTGGCGACTTCGGCTGGAATTGCGCCGTCAACACTCAAGAACATTTACAACGGAAAAAGCAGGAATCCGGGAATCGTCACGATCAAAACGATTTGTGACGGCATGGGAGTGAGCCTATTTGAATTCTTCAGCGCCCCGGAATTCGACAATCTGGAACAGGAAATCAAATAACAGCAAAAAGAGAATCAGGCAGTTTAAAAAACTGCCTGATCCCATTCCATATATATACTAACAGACCTTAGAAAAATGCATAATTTTATTCTACAGACAAAAAATAACACTTAAAATATTGATTATCATTATAATACAAAAAAACTTAGAGTTCGTCAATATGATTTAAAAAAATATCCAAATTTATCATTATTTATCATTGGTTACATTTCATGACAAACACCGGCTTTCTGCAAACCCATATCCAGAGGGCAAAACTGCTTTTTTTGACGGCATATAAAGGTTCGAACGGGAATTCCATCTGACGGAGGAAAACCGGGAGGGCTTGCAGGATAAAAAAGAAATTCTAATCTGAGGCAGCAGAACATAGAATGAAAGGGAAAACGGAGGGGAGAATCCTGTTGCCTCCGGGAAAAAATGACGGTATAATAATAGTATTAAATTTGGGGCGCAAAAAGCGCCAGAAGGAGGACATATGAAAAAGGGGATCGCGCTGAGCCTTGTATTGCTCATGGTGGTGTTTGCCGTTGTGGGCTGCGGCGGCGCCGGAAACAACGAGGTAGTCGGCACATGGAAGATGAGTGAGGTAGAGGCCGCTGGACAAACGATTACAGTAGATCAGATGATCGAGCTGATGCCCAGCATGGAAAGCCTGCTGAACATGACGATTACCTTCGAGCAGGGCGACAAGGTAAAAGTGGAAGCGGCCGGCATTTCGGGCGAGGGGACGTATAAGGTTGACGGAAGCAAGGTTACCATTTCCGCCGAAGGCCAGTCCATGGATTTTACGCTGGAAAACGGCAAAATGGTGATTGAACAGGACGGCACAAAGTGCTATCTGAAAAAGCAGTAAATAACCCATAAAAAAACGGCTGTTTGGCCGTTTTTTTATTGCCATTTTTAATCGGGATTGACATGGACAATGCAGCTCTTGATATTATGGTATTTTTCATAGATGGCATTTTCCACATTATGGCTGATGGCGTGCCCTTCTTCCACAGTCATCTGCCCGGGAACCGAGATACGGATATCCAGGCAGAGCTGGTTGACATATACCCGGGTACGCAGGCTATCGACATGGGCAACTCCATCCACACTTTCCACGATCCGGCAGATCTCATCATGGGTCTGGGGATCGGCAGCCCGGTCGGTCAGCTGGCCTGTGGCCTCTCGGGAGATGGAGTAAGCGACCTTCAAAATAAACAGAGCGATGACGATGGAGGCGATGGGATCGAGAATGGGGAATCCCAGCATGGCGCCGCCGACGCCGATTAAGCTCCCGATGGAGGAAAAGGCATCCGAACGGTGGTGCCAGGCGTCTGCCATAAGGGCTGTGCTTTCCACGGCCTTTGCCGTCCGGCGGGTATAGTGATACATCCATTCCTTCACCACAATGGAGAGGACAGCCGCAGCCAAGGCCAGCGCACCGGGAATGGGAATGCTCTCTCCGGCGGCGACACGGCCGATGCTCTCAAAGCCGCTGATGCCAATGAGAACAGCGGTGGCGGCGAGAATGGCGGCCAGCAGGAGGGAGGCGATACTCTCCATCTTTTCATGGCCGAAATTATGGTCGGAATCCGCCTTCTTTTTCGATAGCTTGATGCCAATCATGACGATGAACGTGCTGAAAACATCCGAAAGGGAGTGTACGGCATCTGAAATCATGGCGGCACTGCTGGCGAAGATCCCGGCCAGAAGCTTGATGAGAGACAAGACGGCGTTGACAATGATGGTGACGATGGAAACTCGATTGATTTTTTTGCTGCGTTCTTCCGCATCCATGGACATGTTCTCCATTTTCTTTAAAATGATATCCTTATATATAATAGCATGAAACGACAAATATGCGACAGATTCTATGTTTTGCATTCCCAATAAGATAAAGGGATGTTTCCATTCCGGTGGAAAGCCAAGAAAAAAACATCACCTAAGACCCTGCGCGGGCAGGGACGAAAGAACCGCAGGAATTGGCAATAAAAGAAAAAGGCTTTCTTTCCGCCAATGCGGAGGAATATAGCGGCGCACATCCGCAAGAGATATCCACCCCGGCAGGAGAAAACGCAGAAGGGGCGGCTTCTGGGATAAGAAATTGCCAATATGCCGCTCCAACAGAAGGGAAAGAAATCAGACCCAGCGGAACTCTGAGGACACGTCATCCGCCAAAACGGCAATTGCGGTTCCGACAATTCCCCAGGGCGAAAATATAGAGAACCGATATCCGGAACCGAACCCTGCGAATCCACCTGCCTGGCGGGAAAACCAACAGCGGTTTTTGGGAAAAGCGCGGGCGGGAGCATAGAGGAGCGATGCCTGGAACAAGACCTTGCGAATCTGCCTCCCCGGCGAGTAAACCAACAGCGGTTTTGGGGAAAAGCGCGGGCGGGAGCATAGAGGAGCGATGCCCAGAACAGAACCTTGCGAATCTGCCTCCCCGGCGAGGGGTTCATTCGATTTTACACTGTTTGCCGGGGGATGTCAAGAAAATGAGGAAGGCGGAAGCGGCGGCAGAAATTGACGAAAAAAATGGGATTTGCTAGAATAATAAAAAATACATGCAGGAGGGAAATATGAAATATACATACCGGACAAAGGGGACATGTTCCACCCAGATCGATCTGGAGCTGGAGGGAAACGTTGTCCGCAATGTGCATTATACAGGCGGATGCGACGGAAACCTGAAATCTGTGGCAAAGCTGGTGGAAGGCATGAAAGCAGAGGATGTAATTGAGAAGCTGGAGGGGATCACCTGCGGATGGAAAGGAACGTCCTGCGGCGACCAGCTGGCAAGAGCGCTGCGGCAGGCGCTTTCAGAAGAAAAGAAATAAAAGGCCCGAACCGGAAACGGCGGAGGCACGACGGCAAGGCAGAAAGGAAGGGCAATATGAAAAAAATTGTTGTTTTGGATGGATATGCAGCCAATCCGGGGGATATATCCTGGGAGCCGCTGAAGGGACTGGGGGAAGTCGTCTATTATGACCGGACGCCCAGCGAACAAATTCCTTCGCGCATTGGGGATGCGGAGATTGTGCTTACCAATAAATGCGTCATTGGCCGGGACGTGATGGGAAAATGCCCCCAAATGAAATATATTGGCGTATTGGCGACGGGATATAATAACATCGATACGCAGGAGGCCGCGGCACGGGGAATCTGCGTGACGAATATTCCGGCGTATTCCACGGACTCTGTGGCCCAGATCGTGTTTGCACTGCTGCTGGAGGCATGCCATCATGTGGGCGCCCATTCCGAGAAAGTACACCGGGGCGGCTGGGCGGCCTGCGCAGATTTCTGCTTTTGGGACAGTCCGCTGATCGAGCTGAAGGGAAAGACCTTCGGCATCGTCGGGCTGGGAAGAATCGGCCGGAAGGTTGCCGAAGTGGCGCAAGTGTTTGGCATGCGGGTGCTGGCCGCCACACGGACGCCAAAAAATATCGAGGGGATTGCAGAGGTATCCATGGAACGGCTGTTTGAGGAAAGCGATGTCATCTCCTTCCATTGCCCTCTGACGCAGGAAACCGAGGGGATTCTCTGCCGGGAGAACCTGGCGAAGATGAAAGACGGCGTGATCCTCATCAATACCGGCCGCGGGGGGCTGGCCCAGGAGGAGGATGTGGCGGAAGCGTTGGACAGCGGCAAAGCGGCATGGTATCTGGCGGATGTTATGACCCAGGAGCCGCCCCAGGCCGGCAGCCGGCTGGCAGAGCATCCCCGCTCTATCATCACCCCTCATATTGGATGGGCGACCAGGGAGGCGCGGCTCCGTTTGCAGGAGATCATGACGGAAAACGTCCGGGGCTATCTGACGGGGAATATCAGGAACCAAGTGAATTGACGGACAAAAACGCCGTTTCCGTTGAAGGGAGCGGCGTTTTTTTGTCACAATTTTGATGCAGCAGGATACAAAAGTTTTACACTTCCGGACGGGGGAATATGATATGATAAGAAAAAGGAAATCTTGCGCCTGAAAACCGCCTTAATTCCTTGCAGAACCGGGGAAAACTGCGTATAATAAGGAAGGATTTGCGTAGTTAAGCAAAGAAACCGAAGGAGTCTAAATAGGGATGGAAGAAAACACCAACAAAGAGAACAAACTGCTCGCCTTATTAAAGAGCAAAAAAGGACTTATTCTTGCAGTTATCAGTGCTGTGGTGGTTGTAGCTGCTGCGGTGGCGGCGTATTTTATCATTGCCAACAATAAGGCAATGGCGGCCCAGCAGGCCAAAGAAGAGGAAGAACGCCTGGCAATCGTCAATTCGGGAGTATTCCACGAGGGAATCACGATTGGGGGAGTGGACGTAGGCGGGCTTACGAAAGAGGAAGCGCGTGTCAAGCTGGAGGAGAGTGAAAAAGAGATCACGCAGGGAATCCAGTTCCAGCTGAATTGCAATGGGCAGACTTCGCAGATCAGTTCTCTTGGCATGGGAATTGTGTTTGACTACGATGCGGCCTTGGATGCGGCTTTTCAGGAGGCGCGGGAGGGAGACTTGGAGACCCTGCGCGCGGCGGTTGCCAAACTGAAGGAGGAGGGAAAGGACTTCCCCCTGGATTTTCAGGTGGATGAGGCGGCGACCAGGGCCTTGATCGCCCAATATGCGGCGACCATTGACCAGGAGGCTGTGGATGCGACCGTGCAGCTGTCCGATGGGAAAATGCAGTATGTGGAAGACAAGCAGGGAATCAAGGTGGACCAGGAGGCCCTCTATAACCTGCTTCTGGAGCGCATCGGGCAAAAGGATTTCAGCACCATTGAGGTTCCGGCCGAAATCACGGAACCGGCCGTAACGCTGGAGCAGATCCAGGGCAAGATGGTAAAGCGTTCGGATGCCATGACGAAGCTGACCGGCAATTATGCCCGGGATACGCGGGTATACAATGTGAAAAAGGCGACCAACCTGGTGAATGGAACCGTGCTGCATCCGGGAGAGACCTTCTCCATGAACGATACACTGGGGCCGCGGACCTATGCCCGTGGATGGAAGCCGGCGCCGGCAATCATTGACGGCGGCGCCCGCAGCGAGGATCAGGCGGGCGGCGGTGTATGCCAGGTGTCCTCCACATTATATAACGCAGTTTTGAAGGCGGATTTGCAGATCGTATACCGCCGGGCCCACTCCAACAAGCTGGGCTATGTGGCAGGCGGCCTGGATGCGACCATTAATACGGGAACCATCGATTTTAAGTTTAAAAATAATACCAAAACGGACATTCTGATTGTTGGATATGTGAAGAACAATGAAGTGCATTTTGAGATTCATGGAGAGCCTTTCTCGGGCGATTTTGACGAGATCCGGCTATCCTCCAAATATATCGGCGCAGTAAAGCCCGAAGGAGAAATGAAAGTCATCGTGGATGAAACTAAAGCACCGGGGTATAAGAAGATTGATGTGGCCCGGAGAAACGGCGCCAAATGGCAGGCATATAAGCATTACTATAAAAACGGAAAGCTGCTGCGCACCGTGACCATCGACACGACGACATACCGCGCGCAGCGCGGCGAGATGATTGTGGGGCCGGATACGGCGGCGGATGCGACTCCCACACCCGTGGCAACGCCTAAACCCACGGCGACGCCAAAACCGACCGCGACCGCGACGCCTAAGCCGACGCCTACTCCCACGCCGAAACCGACGCCCACGCCTGCGCCGACTCCCAAGCCGACGGAGACTCCTGCCCCCACGGCGGCTCCCGGCGGAGAAGAAGCCTGACGAACCAATAGAAGAATGCAAAATCCCTCCGCCGGAGGGGTTTTCTTTTGTCCAAAAACTGCACGGGGAATAGCCTGTAAAGCAGACGGAAGAACGCCCGACAGAAAGGGACGGAAAAAGGCGCGGGCCAAGGAGGATATATACAAACAGGAATTGGCGGGAAGAGAAGAAGATGCGGAAAATGGAACGGCAAAAAACAGAACCGGAGGATATTTTGGAGCTTTCCTACCTTTGAAACCGATTTGAATGCCCTGGTAACAGTTTGTTCAAAAAATAGTCGCGGAACCTTCTTTTTTTTATCACGGATTGATCATAATTGGAGGATAGAATAAATACAACAAAAGGAAAGGAGGAAATACAGATGGATGACAAATATTATATGATGGAGCCCAGGCGCCCCTCCTATCCGGAGCGGCCGAACAGCCGCAAGCCCAAAAGAAACTGGAGAAAAGGGATTTGCATTTGCCTTTTTCTCGTAATGCTGGGATTCTCCGCATTTGGCATATATTCCGCGCTGGGCCTGGGCGCGGCTCAGACGACGGCGCAGCCGGCAGCTGACCAGCAGGCCGCGGGGGAAGAGCCGGCGCAGACGGCATCGGACACGGAGATTCAGAACGGTTCGATTTTACAGCTGGCGGATTCCTCGGGAGATAACCTGACGCCCGAACAGGTGGCGGAAAAGGTAATCCCGTCGGTGGTCTGCATTCAGAACCTGGGAGAGAACGCCCAGCTTTCAGCGGAGGGCTCAGGCATTATCATTTCGGAAGACGGCTATATTGCCACCAATGCCCACGTTATCGAAGGGGCAAAATATTTGAAGGTGATTCTCTCTAACGACGAGACGCTGGATGCCAAAGTGATTGGGAGCGACGAAGCGACGGACTTGGCTGTCATCAAAATTGAAAAGACCGGCCTGACACCGGCGGAATTTACGGATTCGGATACAATGGCAGTTGGGCAGTATGTGATGGCTATCGGCAATCCGGGAGGTTCGCAGTTTAAAAGCTCGGCCACTTTGGGAATTGTATCCGCCAACAACCGGCCCATTACGCTGACGGAGGGATATACCATGCAGTCCATTCAGACGGACGCAGCTATCAACCCGGGAAATTCCGGCGGCCCACTGGTGAACATGAAAGGGCAGGTCGTGGGGATCAATTCAGCGAAGTATGCCGTGAGCGGCTATGAGGGAATGGGATTTGCGATCACTTCCAATGATGCAACCCCCATTTTGAATGATCTGATCGAATACGGATATGTGAAGAGCCGGGCGATGCTGGGGATTACCAGCCTATATGTGGATGAAATACAGGCGCAATATTACGGCATGCCGGGCGGCATGTATGTGGATGAAGTAAACAATGAAAATGCGGGCGGCCTGCAGTCCGGCGACATGATTACAGCGATTGATGGGACGGAGATTACTTCCGACAGCATTGTAAGGAGTATCCTCAACAGTAAAAAGCCGGGAGAGACCGTAGAAATCGAGTATTACCGCAAGACAACCGGACAGAGCTATCAAGGCACGCTGACTCTTGTGGAATATCAGGGTGAATAACCGGGCAGAAACTGCCCAAATAACACTGCGTTCGAGAGAACGAAAAAGTCCTCTACTTATACCATGCTGGCATGCCGGCGCCAGAACCAAGCCGGCAAAACGCCTGGCTCATCCCCTTGCCAGGCGGGAGGCGGGTTTCCCGCCTCTTTTTTTGCACGCAGGGGGGGAAGAGGGGAAATTTTTTTAAAAACCACTTGACAAACGTCCTGTTCTAATATAATATAATAGCGTTGCTTGGCCGCTTGCTCTTCGGGGCAGCTTGGGCGAAAAGCTGCGGGCGTGGCGGAATTGGCAGACGCGCTAGACTTAGGATCTAGTGCCATAGGCGTGAAGGTTCAAGTCCTTTCGCCCGCACCAATTATAATATACGCATGCGGGAGTGGCTCAGTGGTAGAGCGTCGCCTTGCCAAGGCGAATGTCGCGAGTTCGAATCTCGTCTTCCGCTCCAATTTTTTCTTGGTGCGGCTGGCCGCACAAGATGCGGGTGTAGCTCAGTGGTAGAGCTCCAGCCTTCCAAGCTGGCTATGTGGGTTCGATTCCCATCACCCGCTCCAGCTTTTACAAATGAAGAATGCGCCTCTAGCTCAGCTGGTAGAGCACCTGACTCTTAATCAGGGTGTCCAGGGTTCGAGTCCCTGGAGGCGCACCAAAAGAACTGCTTGACAAAGGAATTTGTCAAGCAGTTCTTTTTTATGTTTGCCCGAAAAATCAATTTTGACTGATTTTGAAAAGCATGATCGAGCCGGGAGGCCAGTATTTTGCTGTCGGTTGTGATGTGGGTATATACCCATGGTCATGGCTATGGTGCTGGGACCCAACCGTTTTAGGCCGTCTTTAAATCCATCCGGGCTTTTGAAATGCTGGGGGCATAGGTGTGCCGCAAAAAAGGGAGTGAACGTCACAAGACTATATCCTACCTAACAATTTTTACTAAAAAGCATTTCGGACAGATCGGTACATAATCTCCCTGTCTTTTTTCGTAACTCACTGAGAGCTTGGGGGCAGACAGGTCATTGGGTAGGAGACACCGGAAAGGGAATAAAGGATCCGGCAGCTGTGCACGGATGAATCCGCACTGTATGGCCCCAATAAGGAGGCCGGCAGGATGGGTGGGCTATTTGGGCAGTCGTTGGAAAGATACGAAAAAGCCCTGAAGATCTTGTGATGCTGCTGGCAGGGCAGTGAAATACGAAATACCGCGAGGCGTAAGGTGGGATAAGAGGAAATATATGAGATACGCTTACTTAAAAAGGAATACGGGGAAACCGGGCTTTTAATGCGGCATATTGACGGCAGCAACGGATGGGCAAGAGAAAAAAGATATATTTTTCTCCATAGAAACACAAAATGTGATAAAATAATACAGGAAATGAGAAAAGAAAAATCTAAAATGGATTTGACATTGTCAAATATATAACGTATTTGCGCAAAATTATATAAATGGAAATAATATAAATTTAAATACAGAATTTTTTGGTGTAACAGGAGGAATATGGTAAGTAAATGTCGAATGGGTATAAAGCAAATATCTCTGGAAAACTAAACGGAGAGTGATATCATGAAGAAATAAGGGGATGAGATCTCTTGCAGGATTCACGGATGCGATGTGTTTGCCACGGATTTATTATGCAGCAGAAACTCAATAAATTTCAAAACTGTTTCCCGGTCAGAAGCGGAAAGCTGTTCAAATAAATACAAATATTTTGCGGTTTGCGGATTTTTTCCATGGCGGGATGTATTAGCATAACCAAAGGCTTCGTCTAAAGAACGGCCATAGACATCAAAGAGCAAAAAAAGTGTATTGGCATCGGGCTGTGATTGCGCAGTCTCCCAGGAAGCCAGAGTCTGCTGCTTTTTTCCCACGGCTTCCGCTGCCTGTTTTTGCGTCAGACCGGCTTGCAGACGGGAAATTTTTAGAATATTGGCAATTTCTTCTCTTGTCATAACGGTACTCTCCTTTTTATCTAGTATACCATATTTGCAAGAAGAAAGAAATGAAAATACTTGACAACTGAAAAATTCAGTAGTAGTATAAATATACCGAAAATATCAGTAAAAGGAGGTGAAGCTTGTGAGCGATATTCGTGATAATCTGCGGCAAATTTTTGAGGACAGGGGATTGGTGCAGGCAAAATTTGCCAAACGTGTGGAGATGACGCCTGTGCAGATTTCGGGAATTCTCAACAAAAAGAGGAGGCTGGAAGCCAACGAGCTGTTCTGTTTTTGCGACGCTTTGAACATGTCGCCCAAAGAAATTCAGGAATACCCGGGAGGAGCGAAAGGGCCGGCGATGGAGAACAGAAAAGAAACAGAGGACGAATGAATAAAGAGGACATGGAATCCCCGGAGAAATGCCTTGGTTTGCAATACGGCAGAAAGGCGCGGGGAGGGTGTTTCTTTTTCACATAAACAGGCCGCCGAAGCGGTGTAAGAAGGGCTGGAAAGCAGACGATGTATTTGCTTCTTTAAAGATTTCATTTCACTTCCATTCAGATAAACAAAGACAATATAAGCGTTCATTGGAATAAGGCCGGAAGATCATGGATGCGGACGATTCTTCCCCGGGGTGTTCTTTGTGTGCCTGATTTAGAAAAAAGACCTGAAAAAGCCGCGGTGTCGTGGTTCAGGAAGAATGCCCGGCGGAGGTATAAAAAAGAGGGGAGGAGGGAACAAAGACAGGGGAGGTGACCCATATGTTTGAGACACTGGCGCGGCTATATGACGGCGGAGCGATCCAAAACTGCCATTTGGAAAACGCTGTGGACAGGGGATGGATTACGCAAAGCGAAAAAGAGGAAATCATAACCGCAGCAGAAAAAAACACGCCCCGTTGACAGGGCGTGTTTTTTTCCAGGAAAAGCGGGCGCTGGCTGCACCCATTCAAATCGATCCCTTCATTCAGGAAGAACGGCCGGCAGAATTCATATTTTGGACAAATTTTTCCATTTCCTGCCTGTTTTGGAAAGACGCATCACTCTGCATGATGGTTTCCTGAAGAAAAGCGGGCAGGGTATTGAAATACTGCTGTGTTTCTGCATCAAATTTTTGCGTCATGGCAATCACCTCGCTGTTTTTTATTTAGTATGGCAGATTGCCGGGAAAACATACGGAGAGAATGCAGCTAAAAGCAGCGTTTGCAGCCCCGGGATTTTCCGGCAGCTTTTGCCTCCTCCACCGAACCGCTTTTGATGGTTTTGGAACGGGAGAGGGAATCGCAGGATTTTGTGGAATGATAAACCTTTCCATTGGGAACCCAAAAGACCGGATCCGAGGCCGCGACAGATTCCGACGGCATCGGCACCTGGGAGAGCGACGGCTGCGCGGAAAGAGAAGGAGAGGGAGACGGAGCCGGTTCCCCGAAAGCCGAAGGAGAAGGAAGGGAAGCGGAAGCCGCGGGAAGAGATTCCTCCGGCTCAAAGACATCCTCATAGAGACTGGAAGGCGAAACGGGGGAAGAGGAGACAGCGGCAGGGGAACAGGCGGAAAGAAGCAGGAACAAAAGGAATACACCGCAGAAAACAAAGTGTTTTTTCAAGGGAACCATCCTTTCTGGCAATGAAAAAATATTTTCGTTTTTATTCTACTAAAACCGACGGAATTTTACAAAAAAGATATCGATGAAAAAAAGATTGACAAACCAGGACAAACAGGATACCCTTGTAAGGAGACGCTATGGATACAGCCATAAATCTATAAAAAACGAGGAACACAAGCGCGATGAAAATAATTTGTCCGAAATGTAAAAACAGCATGCCGTTTCATGTGAGCACCACTTTCACCGACCGGCAGACCTGCGAAAAATGCGGATATGAAATCGATCTGCGGGACTGCAAGCTTTATTACTGGATGCGGCTTTTCCTGGCATTGCTGGGCGGCGTGGCGGTTGTCATTTACGGGAACGACATTTTGGCGCCGTATATCGCGGACTGGACGCTGCGGGTGTTTGTCCTGCTGCTGATCACGCTGGTGCTCCTGCTGATTGTCATGTATCTGGTGGCACCGGTATTTTACAACCGCACCTATGTGCGCAAACCCAGCATCGGGAAGAAGAAAAAGCTGGGCAGATAGGATTATTTCTCTATCTTTTCTGCTGCGCAAGCCGGCAGTAAAAAGACGGGCGCGGGCCCGTCTATACAAGGGACGCGGAGCATGCCCGGCGGGCGATGTTTTGAAGATTTGCCGCGACCTTGTCGATAGTAGGGTATGTGGAAAAAACGAATTTATGCGGTATAAAAATTCCCAGCGATTTTCGCTGGGAATTTTTTTGCAATGAGACGCATTGCTAGGAAACCGGCGGGGTCTCCACCGGGAGATTTCTTGCCAGAAGCTCTTGCTTCACGGAATCCAGATAGGCCTGGGTGAATATACCGGGATAATTTTCCATCAGAGAACCGGCATCGCCCACATAAAACAACAGACGGCTTGTGGATTCCATAACAGGATCATGAAAAGGATGGTTTGCCATGTTTCCACACCTCGCTTATTCCCATGTATTCTATCCCTATAATATATATATTCGCCGAAAATAAAAAAATTCCTGTTTTCTGCTGCGGACGGGAAATGGGAAATACTTGTCGAAAACAGCCGGAAATAAAAAGGGTTTTCCTGGGAAATAATGAAATATTTCCCGGGAAAATGACGAGGATTGGCGGAAATTATTTCCGTCCGCCGCGCCGGGGGAGTTTTTCCGCCTGCCGGGCAAAGGCATCCAGGTCCTTTTGCAGACGGGAAATATTTTCCTGAAGCCGTGATTCCACATAGGGGGCTTTGGAATCATGAAAGGCGATATGGAGATAGAGCTTTTTTGCCGACGCCAGCACCTTTGCAGCCGCCTCCAAAATTTCGGGGGGCTGGGCAAGAGCATGGTTATCCTGTCTCTTTGGGGATGTATCCTTCATAAGTTTCACCTCATATGCCCTTATTATACAAAGCGGCGGGAGGCGTGTCAAAAAAGCAAGGGGAGGAGTTTAATCGTCTTCTTCCAAGAAACCGGGAGCGATGCCCCTTGTGAGATCGATTGTAAGGAAGATTTGGGAGATGAGGAGCAGGGCGGAGGAAGCCACGCAGAAAAAGGCGAGGAGGGTGCGCAGAATAAAGCCGATGGAGGCAAGAAAGAGATAGAGGAAGGAAAAGACAAGAGTTCCCCACAGCCCCAAAACGAGGCAATGCTTCTGGCGCCGCAGAGCGGCCACCAGCCCGAGAGAGCGGCCGGAGGATGCGTAGATATGGAGAAATACGAAGACGGCAAGGGATAAAAGGGAATAGCCCCAAAGCAGGAAAAAGCCGAGAGGGGAAGGCAGCCAGGCCGTTCCCACCGACCAAAATGTATAAAAACAGGCGATTGCCAGAGAGAGGAACATGGCCAGCCAGAAATAAAGGCGATGGTGTTTCATGGGATTTCTCGCTTTCCGGGGATAAGATTTTATGGAAATATCCCCTATAAAATATAGTATGAGGGAAAAAGAAAAATGTGTGGCGGGAAATACAACAAGAAGTGATAAATTGTTGACATTGGCCACGAATTGTGATAATATAAAATCACAATATGTGATATAGGAGGACGATATGGACGAGAAACGGGAATTGGAACAAACGATCTGTAAGATCGCGGCTAAAAATTTGGAATTGGAGGAGAGGCTCAAAGAAGCGGAAGAGAGAACGGCTCTGTGGCGGCGGTTATGGCGGGCAGAGCGCATGGACAGGAATGCGGGACGCACCTGAGATTGAGCGCCGGGAACGATGGGGAACGGCGCGGCCCACGGAGATTTGGCAGAGCTGCGCGGGATGCGGCGAGGGGATTGCAGAAGGCGAAAGCTATTACACCATAAGCAGGCGGGAATACTGCTATGGGTGCGTAAGCGCCATGAATGGGCGGGAGGTTCTATCGCTTCTGCACATCCGGGAGCAGACCGCGGGACAGGAAGAGCAGAGATGAGACGAGAGCAGAGGGAAATATGGGAAAGAGAAGAGAGACGTTATGCTGGCAGTGTGAAAATGCCGTTCCCAACCACAAGGGGAGGGGATGCGAATGGAGCCGGAATTTTCAACCAGTGCCCGGGTGGACGGTGAAGGAACCGCAGGCGGAGGACGAGTGCGAGGGATATTTTGTGACGGCGTGCCCAAAATTCCGAAGGGAGGTGCGGCGGAAATGAGGAAACGGCCATTGCGGCTGGAGGAATACGGTATCAGCAAATATCGTTTTCGGGAGCTGGAGAGCTTTGTTCGCCAGCACGGGGAAAAGATAGCCGGACTGCAGAAAATACAGGAGAAATGGGCCTGGAGGAAGAACATGCGGCCAGAGAGGCGGGAGCTGTTGCGGGCGGCGCAGTACCGGCGGGATATTCGGATGGTGGAAGAAGCCGCCCGGCAGGCAGGCGGCGTGATGGCGGGAGAGCTTTTGCGCAACGTGATGGAAGAGGTGCCCTGGGAACGGCTGGATGTTCCCTGCGGACGGGAAACCTTCTATCGCATACGGCGGCAGTTTTACCGGATATTGGATGAGAAAAAGCGGGGAGCTTAGGGCCGGGAAAGAGAGAGCAGACGCACGGGAGGATGTGCGTCTGTTTTTTATGTTAAAAATGGCGGACGGATAGAGAATCCCAAGGGGCGGGAGGCTGGCAGGAGAAGAATCGGGAAGCGCATTTCTTTTCCAGGGAGATTGGAATAAGGAGAGCGGCCAGGAGAAAGCCCGCGGGGACAGGACGTTTTTGACAGCGGCCTGCAAGGCTCCGTAAAGCTGTTTCATGCTTCCATATTTTTATGGGAGGACAGAGAAAGGCGGCGGCTTTTCTTTTTTCAGGGACCTGAACGAAAATGATGCGAGAGAATAGTTAGGGCCGGAAACAAATGGGTGGGATAGCCACCTGTATCAAAGCCGGGGACAGCAAATGGACAGGATATAGATAGGATGTAATTTTTTACCGCGCAGGCAGCAAAGCCAAATATATTTTCGAGGGGCGGCGCTTTTTTGGCAAATAAAAAGAGGCAGGCCGGAAAGAGAGTTTTTATAGAGGGCAATGCTTTGGGAAGAAAATCAGCACCGGGGGGACATGGAAATTTTTTACAATATGAATGCGGACGGGAGATAAGACAGCCGCGGGAGGGCGGCGGGAACGGATGAAAAGACAAGGAGGAGATATGGAGGAGGCAAAACAGAACCGGGAAAAAGGCGAACCGAAGATCCGGCGCCGGATTTTTCGGGAATTGGAGGCCATTGCCTTTCAGGATCCCAAGGAATATGTGAAAACAGAGGAGATCGATGGAGAGCTGCGGCAGGTTCCCCGGGCGGTCAGCGAGATGAAGCCCCGGGCCCGGCGGGTGATCGAGACGGTGAATATCCAGAAGGACGGCGGGGTGAGCTATAAAATGTATTCCAAATTGAAGGCTTTGGAAATTTTAGGGAGGATGGAAGGACAGCCAATCCCCGGGGAAGAGGGCATTGGATTGAGCGAGGGGGACAGACGGCTGTTAGAAAAGGCGGCGGAACGGCATGCGGGAAATCCTTGAAAGACAGCGGGAGGAGGAATTGGAGTATATCCGGGAGCATCCGGATTATTTTGCCGAAAGATACTGCTGGATTGAGGACAAGGATACCGGGAGGGCGATTCCTTTCCGGCTATGGGAAAAGCAGCGGCAGGCGCTCCGGGAGATTCACGAACACAAGTTTAACGTCATTTTAAAGGCGCGGCAGATGGGGATCACATGGATGGTGCTGGCGTATGCGTTGTATACCATGATGACCGGGGAAGGGAGGACGGTGGCCGCCCTATCCCGCACGGAGGTAGAAGCAAAGGAGCTGGCACGGCGCATGGGAGTGCTCATCCGCCATATGCCGGAGTATTTTGGCCAGAGTGCCCAGGGAGAGCCTTTTTTTGAGAGCCGGCTTTGGACGATGGGGGCAAAAATCGGGAGGAAGGGGAGAGAGCCCAGCCGATTTCAGACGTTTACATCGGCGCCCGGATCTTCCCGCTCCTTTACGGCAAATCTCCTGATTTTTGACGAATGGGCCTATCAGCAGCATGCGGAGGAAATCTGGGTTTCGGGGCTGCCGGTGATCAACCGCCCGACGGGCGGGAAGGTGATCGGGCTTTCCACCATGGCGCCGGGGAGCTTCTTTGAAAAAATATGGAAAAGCAACCGGGAATTTCACCACATCTTTCTTCCCTGGGACAGCGATCCCCGGCGGGACGGGGCCTGGTATGAACGGACAAAGTGGCTGCTGGGGGAGCGGGTATATGGGGAATATCCGGCCTCGCCGGAGGAGGCTATGCAGGCGGCCCGGGGCGCATTTTTTGGGGAGTTTCGCCGGCACATCCATGTGATGAAGCCCTTTGTGATTCCCAAGGATTGGAGGCGGTATCACACCATCGACTATGGCCTGGACATGCTGGCCAGTTATTGGGTGGCCTTTGACAATGAGGACAACGCGTATGTATACCGTGAGGTTTATGAGGCGAACCTCACGATTCCCGAGGCGGCGGAGCGGATGAAAGAAGCGGAAGCGGGAGAAGAGATTTATACCCGCTATGCGCCGCCGGACATTTTCGGGCGGAGCCAGGAAAGCGGACGGGCACGGAGCGACATTTTTGCAGATTATGGCATGAGTTTTGAAAAATCCGACAACAACCGGACGGCAGGATGGGCGAATTTGCAGGACTGGCTGCGTATCCAGGAGGATGGGGAGGGAAGGAAAACCGCAAAGCTGCGGATTTTCTCCTGCTGCGAAAACCTGATCCGCACCCTGGCGGCGATTCCGCGGGATCCCAAAATTCCCGGGGACTGTGCCCGGGAGCCACATGAGCTGACGCATGCGCCGGACGCCCTGCGATACCTGTTTGTTCTCCGGCCCTGCGGGGGCGGAGGGATGCCCGATCCGGAGACAGAGGGATATTACGACCAGGTGGAGGATATGTTGGAATATGGATGCCGATAGGAAGGAGAGAAGAGAATATGGAAGGGATTTTATTAGCGATGGGGGCGGTGCTGCTGCTTTGTGCCGGAGTTTTGGGGGCGATGGCCTATCAGGCGGGCCGGACGGCCCGAGAGACGGAGGAGGTTCGCCGGGAGATTCGGGCGGCCCTGGAACAGACCCGGGAGGACAACGAGGCCTGGGAGGCTTTTATGCGGGAGGAACAGCGGCAGTTTCAGGAAATCGCCAATTATGGAAACACGGTGGCCAATAGCGATGAGGAGCAGGACGGATGAAAAAGACGGCGCAGGAGATTTGGCAGGAATATGAATATGCCCTGCAATACAATGACACCATCGGGCTGGAAAGCCGGGTGGAGAAAAACGAGAATTTCTTTTTGGGAAAGCAATGGGAGGGCGTGAATGCGCCGGACCTGGACAAGCCGGTTTTCAACATCCTGAAACGGGTAGTGAATTATTTTATCGCCATGCTGGTTTCCGACAATATAGGAGTAGGGCTTTCGCTTTTTAACCGGAAGAGCGACGGCGTGAACCGGGTGATACTGACGGCTGTGGAAGAGCAGGTGCGGCAGGTGATGGAATACAGCGGCTTTCATTCGGCCATGCGGGGCATTCTGCGGGATGCGGCGGTGGACGGAGACGGGGTTTTACATGTGTTTTTTAACGCCGATGCCAAAACTGGGAGAGCCGGGGAAAAGGGACTGATCGAAATTGAGAGTATAGACAACACGGATATTTTCTTTGGAAACCCGCAGTTGGCAGGCGTGCAGCGGCAGCCCTATATCCTCATCGAGAGCCGGCGGAGCGTCGAGGACGTGAAAGAGGAGATGCGGCGGAACAGGGCGCCGAAGGCGGAGATCGAGAAGATCCAGAGCGACTGCCCCAGAAACGACGCGCTTGCCAGCGAATACACCTATGGCGACAAGGTGAGCGTGCTGACAAAATACTGGCGGGAGGGGGACCACATCCGGTTCTGCAAAGTGACCCGCAACGCGGTTGTGCAGAAAGAGACGGACAGCGGGCTGGAGCGGTATCCCATCTGCTATATGAGCTGGGAAAGGGTGAAGAACTGCTACCACGGCATGGGCGTGATCGATGGGCTGATCCCCAACCAGATGGCCATCAACAAAATGGCGGCGCTGGCCCAGCGGTTTATCCGGCAGCAGGCGTTCCCACGGATTTTCTTCAACAAAAACAAACTGGACAAATGGGTGGAGGGAGTAAAGCCCCTGGCTGTGCAGGGGAATCCCAGCGACATTATCTATGCGGATACCCATGCTGTGAACATGAGCGGGCAGGTTGGGGAATACATCGACCGCTTTATCGGGAACACGAAGGAGCTCATGGGAGCATCCGACGCGGCGCTGGGGAATGTGAATCCGGAGAATACCTCGGCCATTATCGCCGTGCAGAAAGCGACGGCGATGCCCCTGGAGCTGGTGAAACAGGCGTATTACCAGTTTGTGGAAGATTTTGTGCGCATCTGTATTGACCAGATGCGGGCGTATTACGGGAAACGCACAGTGCTGACCACCAGCGAGGCGGGAGAGCAGGAGGAGATTCCCCTGGATTTCAGCATGCTGGGGGATATGGTGCTTTCCCTGAACGTGGACATCGGGGCTTCGGCCTATTGGAGCGAGATGTCCAACATTCAGACGCTGGACAACCTTTATGAGAAGGGATTGCTGGAGCCGGTGACATATCTGGAGAGCATTCCGGCGCACCTGGTTCCCAACAAGGCAAAAATTGAATCCGACGCACGGAGGCGCATGGAGATGCAGGAAGCCGCCGGAGGGGAGGAGGTGAAGGAAGATGCTATGCCCCAAATGCAGACAATGCGAAATGCGGGTGATGGGACGAAGGGTGCAGCGGACGGTGGACGGTAAGCTGCGGGAAAAGGCAATGCTTTTATGCCCCAAAAAGGAATGCAGCCACCGGGAGGAACGATGGATTTCCAAATCGGAACAGGAAGGATGAGGGAAAATGACGGACAAGAGACAGATGACGCAGGATATAGAGGCTATGAGGATAGGAAAGCCGGAAGAACAGGGGACTTTGACGATCAAATATAACGGCGAGCTTTTGGAGATTCCCATGGAAGAGGCGGTGATTTTGGCGCAGAAGGGCATGAATTATGACCGGATGCTGGAAAGGCTGGAGAGATTGGAAAAAGCGCCGGAGATGGAGCTGCTGAATACCTTTGCAAAAAAGATGGGGATGGAGCGGGAAGCGCTGGTACGCGCACTGATCCAGGAAAGCGCCATGGGGGGAGAACAGAAGGCAGAAAATGAAGAAATCCCAGCGCCAGACCCGGCGGAGGGTTTCATAGAAGAGCGGACGGAGGCGGGCCTGGAAAACCAGCAGGAGCCGCCGGCCCGGGAGATGCCGGAGGAACAGCCGGAACAGACGGAAAAAAGCGAGCTTGAGGACTTGCAGGAGCGGCTGGCAGCCTATTTGGAAAAAGAAAAGCGGCTGAAGCTCTGGGCCGAGTTTTTCCGGAAGCATCCGGAGATCAGCGGATTTGACGCCTTAGACCAAGAGGTGAAAGAAGCGGTGGCCGCAGGAGAGGCGCCGGAAGCGGCCTATGTGCTTTTTGAAAACCGCATGCTGAAAGAACAGCTTCGGGAGCTTTCCGGCAAAGGCGGGGCCAGAAATCCGGGACGTATGCAGAGTGATGCGAAAGGGGACGGCCTGGATACCTTCCAGAGAGCCATGATGGAGGCGCTCAGAGGATAGAGAAATCAGGCAGAAGCACACCCTGCGGCCCAAAAACCGAAAGGCGGCAGATACGGAATACTGCCTTTTGGGGAATGTAAGTCCCCCTGAAAGGGGGCAATGGACCGCAGAGAAATCCCCCTCGTGCGAATGCCCCATTACGGGGTACAGGCAGCACGAGCGGGGAAAGCGAAAAAAAGTGATGGAGCCAAGGCATTTTCCGGCCGGAGGAACGGGACGGAAAAGCGGATGCACACTCCATCCCAACGACAGAGAGGAGAAAAACAAAGATGGCAGTTAATTTAGCGACAAAATATGAAAAGCAATTTGCGGCGGCATTCAAGCCCACATCCTTTTTTGAAGGAAAGGTCAACGATAAATTTGACTTTTCCGGGGCGAAGTCTATCCGGATTTACAGCCCAGTGACGACACCGCTCACGGACTATACCCGCGCGGGCGCAAACCGATATGGAACGCCGGCGGAGATGAACAGCGTTGTGCAGGAACTGACGCTGACCCAGGACAAGGCGTTTACCCAGACCATCGACCGGGGAAATTTTGACGACACCATGATGAGCATTTCGGCGGCGAGCTGGATGAGCGAGGAGATCAAGGGGATTGTTATCCCCACACTGGAAAAATATGCCGCAGACAAATGGATCCGCGAGGCGGGGCGAGTGGAAGGAATTTCGGCAAAGCCCACAAAAACCACGGTGGTGGAGGCGTTTTTAAACGGCATGCAGGCCATGACGGACAAATACGTTCCCAATGAGGAGCGATATCTCTATATCACGGCAGAGATGCTCAAGGCGGTTATGCTGGCGGACGAATTCGTGAAAGCGGACAAACTGGCGGAAAAAGCCATGGGCAAGGGCGTGATCGGCGAACTGGCCGGGGCCAAGGTTGTGGTTCTGCCCACGGGCTATCTGCCGGCGGACGCCTATGGCTTCCTGGCCAGAAAGGACAGCGTCCTGCTGCCAAAAAAAATCAGCACCTTCAAAACCCACACCAACCCGCCGGGCATCGACGGATGGCTGGTGGAAGGCCGGGTATATTATGACGCGTTTGTGCTGGGCGCCAAGGCGGACGGAGTTTGGGCGCTGGTGCTGGGAAGCAAAAAGCAGGCGGCTCCCGAGATTTCCTTTGCAGAAGGGAGCCTGACCATCACTTCGGCAGGCGCGGAGCGCATTATCTACACCACTAACGGCGCAGATCCGCGATATGACGACAAGGCAAAGGCATATACCGGCGCTGTTTCCACGACGGAATGGGAAGCCGGGAAATACACCGTGAGAGCTGTGGCCTATGGCGGCACTGACACCCCCTTTACCTCGGATGTTGCAGAAAAGGAAATCACCGTAGCGTAAAAAAAGGGAGGGGCGGCCGCGAAAAAACGGCTGCCCTTTTTCAGAAAGGGGGAGACAAATGACGGCGGAACAGATTTTTTCACAGGTATTGGGCCTGATGTTTTCCGGAAAGACCGAGATGGAGGAGTTTTCCAACGGGTTTCTCTGCCAGCTCAATTTAAAGCTGGCGGATACTTTTCAGCAAAACAATGCCATCCGGGCGAAGCACGGACAGGGGGCGCTGGAGGAAATTCCCGTGATCTCACGGATGACGGAGGATGTGCCCTATGAAAAAGAGCTGACAGGGAGTCTGCTGGCCTATGGAATCGCAGGAGATTTATTTGTGGAGGACGACGAGACGGGAATTTCCAATGTGTACCGGGAGCGGTATCTTATGGGATTGGAGGAACTCGCCATGACGGAATGGGATGAGGTGCAGGATGGCTAAGACAGCGCCGGTTCGGCAAAAACGGATTACCATCGACCGGTTTCTGGGAGTGGATTTTGCCAACGCGGAAACCGAAGTAGATACCCGCCGGAGCCCATGGGCCCCAAATATGGTGGCGGACAAGGCGGGATATCCCGAAAAACGGCCGGGATATACCTGCCTGCAAAGTTATCCCGGGCCAGTGCACGGCATGGGCTTTTTTCAAGGAAACATGTTGGTGCATGCGGGAACAAAGCTCTATGGCCCGGAAAAAACGATTCTGTATTCGGATATGGCAGAGCGGCGGTCCGCCTTTTTTCACTGGGAGGACAAGCTCTATATTCTGGACGGGAGCCATTATCTGGTATACGACGGAGTTCAGGCAAAGGAAGTGGACGGATTTATCCCGACAACGGTAATCGGCCGGGAACCCTCGGGCGGAGGGACGCTCTTTGAGGCAGTGAACCTGCTCCAGCCGAAGCGGATCAACAGCTTTGTTTCCGATGGGACGGCTACGGAATTTCTGCTGGACAGCATGGGGATTGATACGGCGGAGGTGACCGTTTGGGTAGACGGAGAGGAAAAAAGCGAAGGAGAGGACTATACGGTGGACCGGGAAGCCGGGAAAGTGATTTTTACCCAGGCGCCGGCAGACAGCGAAGGGCTGGACAGCGTTACCATCCGCTTTTCCAAGACAGTGACGGGATATCGGGAGCGGATCTGTAAATGCACAATTGCCGGGAGCTTCGGCCTGGGCAGCGACAGCCGGGTATTCCTCACGGGGAATCCGGAATATCCCAACACGGACTGGCAGAGCGGGTTATATGACCCGACATACTTCCCGGACACGGGATATACGCGGCTGGGGAGTGAAAACACGGCTATCATGGGGTATTTAAAGCAGTATGACAGCATGATTGTGGTCAAGGAGCAGGCGGACGATGAAACAGGGCTGTTTATCCGAAACGCGGAGCTAACGGAAAACAGTGAGGCGATTTTCCCGGTAAAGGAAGGGATAGCCGGGATGGGAGCGGTTTCTCCCTATGCTTTTGGGACGCTGGCGGGAGATCCGGTTTTCCTGTCACCGGGCGGCGTCTATGGATTGGATACCAATGCCGTGACCCAGCAGAGAAGCGTGCAGCTGCGCAGCTTTTTTATCAACCCGCGGCTTACCCGGGAGAGTTCCCTGGGCGAAGCGGTGGGAGCGGTTTGGGGGCAGTTTTATGTGGCATGCGTCAACGGGCATGCGTATGTGGCCAACGGCAGCCAGACCAATGAAAACCCCATGGGCGGCAGGGGATATGAGTGGTATTACTGGACCGACATCCCGGCGCGGGTATTGCGCGAACACGATGGCAAGCTGTATTTTGGGACAGACGACGGGAAAGTGATGGTGTTTTCCGGAGAATATGCGGACGATGGACGAGCCATTGACGCCATTTGGACGACACCGCTTTTAGACGGCGGCAACTTTATGCAGGAGAAGAACATATCCCGGCGGGGAACGGGAATTTTGACCAAGCCTTATGCCCGAAGCTCGGGAGAAATTTTCTTTTCCACGGAAAAATCGCTGATGCAGGTGACCCGGAAGTATACCATGGATCTGATGGATTTTGACGATGTCGACTTCAATCGTTTCAGCTTTACCATGCAGGATAATCCCCGGGTGCAGATTTCACCTAAGAAATTCCGGAAGGTTTTGCAGTTCCAGATGGGTGTGCGCAACTGTGTGGCGGGAGAAGGCTTTGGCGTTTTGGCAATGATGGTGACTTTTTCCATGGGGAATATGACGAGGAGGAAAGATGGGTAGTTTATTGGAGCAAAAGATAGCGGCAGAGGATTTTGCCGATAAAGATGTTTCCAGCATCGAAGAAAATATGGTCGTTGGCCGAGCGGAATGGCTGAAGGCGCGATTTGACAGTGCGGCCAAAGAGGTGATCACGCCCAAGATGAACGGGCTGATCGACGCACTGCTGAGCGAGGAAGCGGCGGGACAGATCGGGGCCGCGCCGCTCATGGAGGGAAGCGAGGCGACGGTGGCCGGGCAGATGGCGTTTTTGAAGGAAGAGCTGAACGGCGTGAGCCTGGGGCAGATTCCCTCGGGATCGCTCACGGATGACAAGCTGTCGGACGCCCCCGGACAGCTGAAGGATACCGTGGCGGGCAAGCTGGATAAGACCCAGCTGGCGACGGCGGAGGGAAACGGCGTCATGAGCAGCGCTGACAAGAGAAAGCTGGATGCACTGGATGGAGCCAACCTCCTAATCAACGGGGGGTTCACGGTATGGCAGAGAGGGGAGAGCTTCACGGTGGGAACGAGCCGGATATATACGGCGGATCGATGGTACTGCGTGAAACTGGCAGGAGAAGCAGAAAGCGCGACGGTATCACGGACAGAGGACGGGATGCTGGTTTCGGGAGCCACCGTGTCGGCAGCATATATGCTGGAACCCCAGGACGCTGCTTTGCTGCAGGGGAAACAGCTGACGCTGTCAATAGGGGTTAAGAACAGTGACGGGAGTATGAAATATATCACACGTCCGGTGGAAGTGACGGGCGCCATGGTGAGCCTGGGAGGATTTACGGCCGGGCAGACGGTATGCTGGGCAAAACTGGAGATAGGGGAAGAGGCGACGCCGTTCGTGCCGCGCAGTTATGGAGAAGAATTGCTGGCGTGCATGCGGTATTACCAGAAAACGGGGACAGTGTTCTGCCCAGGATATATTACGGTGGGCGGAGCGAGCTTCACCTACATGCCGCCGGTACCCATGCGGATCGTGCCGACCATCGGCGGGAATGTGAACGACATAACGGTGCGGCCGGTGGACAGCGATGTGATCTATGAGCAGACGCTGGGGATATCGGCGTCGCAGTCGTCGGGCGATGCGCTGTATTTGACGACGACGGCGCCGGGGGTGACGGCCAACCGGCCGTGCGTGGTGCAAATTCCGGCAGGGATCACACTGGATGCGGAGGTGTATTTGTGATATGGAAGAGAAGAAAAGGAAAGTATATATCGAAGCAAACCCGGCGGGAGAGGTGACACGGATCTTTTCGGACGCCTTTGAGCAGCCGGGAGCGGGAGCCGTGCTGATCGACGAGGGAAACGGGGACAGATATGCCCATGCCCAAAGCCACTATCTGGCAAAGGATATCCGGGACGAATACGGGCGGGCGAACTACCGCTGGACGGGGGAGGCCCTGGAGGAGATTCCGGAGGCGGAGAAACCGGCGGCCCCGGCCCCGGGCAGGAGCGAGCTGGAGATATTGCGGGAGACGGTGGACATGCTGGTCATTTCCGCACTGGGAGGGTGAGAAAGATGTTTGAGACGCTGAACCGATTGTATCATGCGGGGTCTATCGAAGAAGCACAACTGGAAAATGCCGTAACTAAAGGATGGATCACATGGGAGGAAAAGACATATATTGAAAGTATACAGAAATGTATGCAGGAGGTATATTGAAATGACAAAACTAAATGAGTTTATCGAATATTTGAATAAGGAAACAGAAAACAAATCGTTATACGCATGGGGCGGCCAGGGAGAAGCGGCGACTCCGGAAGCTATTAAACGGCGGGAAAGCGAAAAAAACAACCGGGAACGGGTGATGCGGCTCTATGAGCAGCGGATATCCCAGGGATATGGGGAAATGAAACTGTTCGACTGTTCGGGGCTGGGGACGTATTTCCTCTACAACCAAAAGAAATGGATTCCGGGGGACACGACGGCCAACGGCTTGAAGAGCAAGTGCCAGGTATTGTCCCGGAGTGAACTAACAAAAGGCGACTGGGTGTTCCGGGTATACCAGACGGGCAAGGATAAGGGAAAAGCCTATCACATCGGATATATCGTGGATAATAGTCTGAACGTCATCGAAGCCAAGGGGCGGGATGACGGTGTGGTGAAGCGGAGCCTGAATGCCAGCGGGAGCGGCTATTGGAACGCCTATGGGCGGCCGGAGCTTTTCCGGGAGGAGATTGAAGGAGCTTCCCCGGAGGATGGCATGGTGGAGGTCCTGGGGGGTTCGGTGAACGTGCGGGCCGGGGACAACACGGCAGCGGCGATATTGGGCGTGGCCCACAAAGGGGACAGCTTTCTTTTGGAGGGCGTGAGCGCATCGGGCTGGTACAAGATCGACTATGACGGGAAGGACGGATATATCAGCAGCCGGAGCGACCTGACGAAGGTAACCGGCGGCATTTCTACCTCCTTCACCGTAGGGCGTTTGCTGAAAAAGACCAGTCCCCTCATGACGGGAGAGGACGTGAAAGATGTGCAGGCTGCGCTGATTGCGAAAGGTTATTCCTGCGGGAGTACCGGGGCAGACGGCGAGTTCGGAAGCAATACCCAAAAGGCCGTGGAGGCATTCCAGAAGGCCGCGGGACTGACGGCGGACGGGATTGTGGGGGAAAAGACAACCCAGGCCCTGGGTGGCGAATGGAAAGCCGCCGAGACAACATGGACAGTAAGCCGGATTCTCAAGAAAACCAGCCCTTTAATGAAGGGGGCGGATGTGAAAAACGTGCAGACTGCGCTGATCGCTAAGGGGTATTCCTGCGGCGGCACGGGAGCGGACGGCGAGTTTGGGAAGAACACCGAGAGCGCGGTTAAGAGCTTCCAGAAGGCGGCAGGGCTGGCCGTGGACGGCAAGGCCGGGAAGAATACCGTCACAAAACTGGGCGGCAAGTGGGAAGGGTAAAAGGAGGAAAGAGGAATGAATTTAAAAGTGCGAATGAAGAACTGGAGCTTTTGGGTATCCGTGCTTATCAGCATTGGGGCGCCCATTCTGGCATATTTTGGCTTAACAGCGGCGGATATCACGACCTGGGCTGCATTGGGGCGGGTATTGCTGGAGGCAGTATCCAATCCCTATGTGGTGGGATTGGTGCTGGTGAGCCTGTATAACGCGCTGATTGACCCGACTACGAAAGGAATCAAGGACAGTGCCCAGGCATTGACCTATGAAAAGCCGAAGGAGTAAGGGGATGAGCAACGAAGTATTCGCGGCGCTGCTGGCGCTGGTAGGGTCTATGATGGGATCGCTGGGCGGGATCCTGGCGTCCGCCCGATTGACCAATTTCCGCTTGCAGCAGCTGGAAAAAAAGGTGGAGAAGCACAACAACCTTGTGGAGCGGATGCAGGCGGTGGAGGATCGGGCCAAGAGCAATACCCACCGCATTGATACCTGGGAGGGAAACTATGGCGCAGATTCCAAAATATCAAGCATATGACAGCAGCAAGCTGTATAATGAAGCGATTCAAAATTATACAGCTGCGGAGGGAAAGATATATGAACAGGCCGTAAAGGCGGCGGAAGCAGAAAAGAAGAGGATCAAGCAGGATTACGATACTCTCCGGGCCAAGACAAACGCTTCTGCCCGCATAAGAGCGTTGGGAAAAAACGAAGAACTGGCGGCAAAGGGATTGGCAGGAAACGCCTATGACGATGCCCGAAGCGGCGTAAGCGAGACGGCAAGAATCCGGGGGGATATCGCGCTCCAGAATGATATCAACGCGGCATATCGAGACCAGGCCGCAGCGGAACAGGAGCAGGATGCCGGCGTTATGCAGGCAGATTTGCAGCGGCAGCAAAATATTGCCAACTATACGGCACAGGCTAAAGTGGAACAGGCCAAGGCGGAGGCTGAAGCGAAAAAAGACCAGGCGAATTATGAGCTGAATGCCTGGAAAGCCCAGCAGGCGGCGGAAGAGTTTGCCCAGAAGATGAACCAGACCCGGCAGCAGGATGCGTATAACAACGCTCTCAATGAATTGAAGCTGTTTGGCAAAGTGATGACACGGGCGGCAGCGCAGGCATTGGGTGTGAGCATAGGAACCACCAGCTTTGAATATAACAAGGCAAAAAAACAAAGGAAAGTATAAAAAAGGGAGGCTTGTGCCTCCTTTTTTTATGGGGACAGTTGCAAGCGGGGGCCGGACACGGTATGATGAAGGCGGAGGGTATTTGCAATGCGTGAAAAAACAGTTTTGTTGCAGGGCGCGATGGAAGAAGAATGCGCCTGCTTTCTGAAGCATATGAAAGAGCCGGAAGAAACCGTGATTGACGGCTGGCATTTCTGGTCGGGAGAGCTGTGCGGAAGGCCGGTAGTGGTGGCGAGGACGTTTATCGGGATGGTAAATGCTGCGGTGAGCACGGTTCTGGGCATCCGGCATTTTTCTCCCGGGGCAATCATCAATCAGGGAATTGCGGGAGCCCATGGCCTGGATCTGGAGATCGGCGATATTGTTTTGGGGACGCGGGTCATGAACGGGGCGTCCTTTCAATCCGAGAAGCTGGACCGGGGACAGGGGAGCCGATGGGAGGGCTGGAAGCCGCTTCCGCTGGAGATTCGGGGCGAGATGACCCGGGACAATACGTTTTTATCCGATCCGGGGTTGATTGCCGCGGCGCGAAAGGCGGCGGCAAGCGGAAGTTTCCGGGTGGTTGAGGGCTGCATCAGCAGCGCGGATATGTGGAACCGGGAATATGACCGAATTGCCTTTTCCCATGCGGCCTATGGCACGATGGCGGAGGAAATGGAAGGGGCGGCGGTCTGCCAGGTGGCGGCTGGGTATAAAATTCCCGTGCTGTCAGTGCGGGCAATATCCAACAACGAGCGCAAAGACGGCGCCTATGCACCGGAGACCGCCGATATATGTGCACGGTTTGTGATGGCGGTTCTTGCGGAGTATGGAAGAATATGAGATGGCTTTCCCTGGCCCTGTTTATGCTGATAGGGGCTGTTTTGGAATGGACGGGATGGCTGGTTTGGAAAAAACAAAAAATATCGGTCCTGCATGATTACCACCGCCGCCATGTATCTCCGGAGGATGTGCCGGCCTACAGCGCGGCTATAGGGAAAGCCTTGTGCCTTTTGGGAGGCGGGCTTCAGGCCGCGGGGCTGGCAAACTTCTTTACCCGGAGCGGATGGGGATGGATCTGCGGCGCGGGCTGTTTTATATGGAGCATAGGCTGGATGCGGAAAACGCAGAAAAAATACAACGGAAGCGTGCTCTGAAACCGGCAGTTTTTCAATTCCATATGGATATAAAGATGGGGCGGGAGAGAATCAACAAAAAAGCGGAAGGATGATTTCCTTCCGCCGTTTATTTTTTGGCAATGCAGACTGGCTTAAAAAGAACGTGTAATCCCCGCGATCTTTCCGTAAATCAAAAGGGTATCCAGCTGTTCCTTGGCAATGATGCGCGGCGGATAGGCGGGATTAAAGGAATTGAGCGAGATGCAGCCATTGGAAGGGTCCTTGATGACCTGCTTTAACATGGCTTCTTCTCCCGCAAGGATGACGATGGCCAGTTCGCCGCTTTCCACATCCGGCTGCAAATGAACAAGCGCCAGGTCTCCTTCGAGAATTTTGGGAGACATGGAATCCCCTTCCACCCGGACATAGCGGTATTCCTCCGGAACCTTCAGGCCAAAGGCCGGCTCCTTGCCCGAGAATTCTTCCTGCACGACGCCGCCAAAGCCCGCCCGAACCCGCGAGACAACGGGAATGCTGGAAACCGAAGGGGCCGGGGAAAAATGAATGTTGGAGGCGGCAGAAGCATCCGAATGACCATAGAGATAATCTGTAGACACCTGGAAAAAACGCGCGATACGCAGGAGCGTATCATGCTCTGGCAGGCGCTTGCCCGTCTCCCACATGCCGACGGCAGACTGGGAAACCGAGAGCTTTTTGGCAAACTCGGCCTGGGAAAGCCCGGCCTTTTCCCGCAATTCTTTTAAACGCAAATGAATCATAAAAAATGCTCTCCCCGATACTTGATTTGGAAAAGGAACCAAAGGAGTGCCGAACCGCTTGAACCGAATGGAAAGATGAGAAAAATGTATGAAGGCGACGTTTTCGATTCGACAAGTTTCTCCTTTCCTTATTTTACACGAAATTACCAATTTTGAAAAGTGGAAAATCATGGAAATTGAAAAATCGCCCACTTGACAAAAGGGACAGCGAGAACTATACTGAAAAAAGAAATGATTTGAAAGTGACCCGTGAGAAAAAAGAATAGCAGGGCTGTTTTTTTTATTTTTTCGGGTCGGAAAAGGAGAACGGTACAAATGAAAAAGATTGGATTTATTGGCGTGGGCGTCATGGGGCGTTCCATGGTACGCAACCTGATGAAAAATGGCTATCTGGTTTCCATCTACACGCGCAGAAAGGCAAAGGTGGAGGATATCATCGCCGAAGGAGCGGTTTGGTGCGATACGATTGGAAAATGCGCCAAGGATGCGGATGTGGTCATCACGATGGTGGGATATCCCAAGGATGTGGAAGAAGTATATTTCGGCGAGGGAGCGATTTTAGACAGCGTCAAGAGCGGCGCCTATGTCATTGATATGACGACCACCAGCCCCAAGCTTTCCAAGCGTATCTATGAAAAGGCAAAGGAAAAGGGCGTTTATGCCATTGATGCGCCGGTTTCCGGCGGAGATGTGGGCGCGCAGAAGGGCACGCTTTCCATTATGGTGGGCGGAGATAAAGAGGCTGTGGATGCCTGCATGGATGTTTTAAAGTGCATGGGAACCTCTATCGTTTATGAAGGCGGCGCGGGCGCCGGGCAGCATACCAAGATGGCCAACCAGATTGCCCTGGGCGGCGCGATTGCGGGCGTCTGCGAGGCGATTGCCTATGGAAAGGCCGTGGGGCTGGACGTGCAGACCATGCTGGACGCCATCGATAAAGGCGCGGCAGGAAGCTGGCAGATGTCCAATATGGCGCCCCGGATGCTCAAAGGCGACATGGATCCCGGGTTCTTTGTCAAGCATTATGTGAAGGATATGAAGATTGCCGATGAAGAGGCGCGGGACGCGGGTGTGAATATGGATGTGCAGAAAGTCGTGTTGGGTATGTATCAGGAATTGGAAAACGAGGGCATGGGAGATCTGGGAACCCAGGCGCTCATCAAGCACTATATAAAATAAGCAAGCAACAAAAAACCTCCCGCCGGGAGGTTTTTTTGTTTGCCTAGGGATGGACTTTGCAGCTCCAGTCCGTCACAGTGACACGAATGCAGGCCATATGGGAAAAGAGGGAATCCCGCCATTCCATAACGGGCGGCGCGGGAAAGCTTTTCATAAACAATTCCATAATTTCCCGGATCTGGCCGGCTTCCCGGAGAATTTCGGCCTCTCCTTCGCCCATCAGGCAGGAAAACCGCATGGAAGTATCGCAGGGGCGCTCTCCCTGGATGAGCTCATGCCCCATGGATATGGAAAAAAATACCCGGGGATTTTCTTCAAGGATATCCAGTTTTTTTCCGGCTTTGGCGGAATGAAACAGCAGGATAAGACGGCCGTCCTCCCAGATATAGCCGTAATTCAGGGGGACGACATAGGGGATATTGTTCCTGGCCATGGCCAGATGGCAGACGCTGCTCTCTTGCAATATTTTTTCCACGATGGCGGGATCCGTAACCTCCCGGTCTTTTCTGCGCATAAAAAACCTCCTGGGGATATTTTGGCTATAGCATAGCACAGCGGAGGAAAATGCGCCAGTTTTTTATTCCCGGGAATAAAAACGGCTGGCGCAGGATAGCAGGAGGGGCGGCCGCTGGCGGCACTTCGGACGGGCAGGCTTTTGCTGGGGGCAGTTTTTGAAGCTGGGGACAAGTATCGGGGTATTCCGGAGCTTGGCGCTGCCATTCTCAGCGAGCCGGGGAGTAAAGTCGTGGTCATAGCCCGGCAGGGGAGAAGGAGGGAAGCGGATACGGATGGATGCTTGATCGTATGCGGGGTGAATTTGTATTCAACGGAAAGCCTGAAGAGATCGCTAAGCGAATCGGAACCGGAGAGATTTGACGCGCCGGTTTCCACGGAAATCTCTTTATTTCCTTTGGGGATGCTGTCTAAGGCCGGCCAGCTCTTTTTGAAGGCCCTCCATTTTGTGTTTCAACAGATCGATGCGCCTTCGGTTTGGCTGATAAGCCGGATATCCCGCGCATGGAAAGGCGAAAAAGGGGGGAGGACAAAAGCGTAGGGAAATGGCAGACTAAAAGAAAACACACAAATCCGCCGCGCAGAATCCAGGTGAAAATCGCCGGAAAGAAAAAGAATTTGTGCAGGCCGGTTTTGCAGGAATTCATAGACTGCTTCCCGGATATGGGGATGAGGCAGAACCGCTATAGTATAAGCTGCCGGAGAAATAGGTTTTTCTCATTTTACCATAGAATGCCGGGAACCGGCCTTGGGGAATTGCAGGCCGCGGGGAAATGTGATACACTTTTTCCTAGCAAACCGAGGAGGCGGGAAATGGACACAACCCAGACGATTCTTTTTATTGCGGAGCTCATTGGAACGGTGGCGTTTGCCATTTCCGGCGTGCTGGTGGCGGCGGAAAAGCGCGTGGATATATTTGGCGCGCTGGTGCTTGGAACCATCACGGCGGTGGGCGGCGGAGCCATCCGGGATCTGCTCCTGGGGATTACCCCTCCCACGCTTTTTCAAAAGCCGGTGTACACCATTGTGGCGGTGGCGACGGCTGCCATCGTTTTCTTTATCGAATATGGCATGGGAGATAAAATTGAGAGATTCAGCGTCGGGTATATGAAGGTTATCAATGGATTTGATGCCGTCGGGCTGGCGGTGTTTGTGGTGGTGGGTGTGAATACGGCCATTGCCAGCGGGCAGGGCGATAACGGATTCCTCTCGATTTTCGTCGGGACGATCACGGGCATCGGCGGCGGCATGATGCGGGATATCCTGGCAGGGCAGATTCCCGTGGTGCTCCGAAAGCGGGTGTATGCCGTGGCGGCGATTCTGGGAGCGACGGTTTATTATTTCATGACCCGGGGCGGCTGCCCAGACTGGCTTTCTATCGGCACGGGAGCGGCTTGCGTTATGCTTCTGCGGTTTTTGGCGACTCACTATTGCTGGAATCTGCCCCGGATTCCCCGGACCCCTCGGGAGGATACGAGAGAATAGGAATATAAAAAGCAGCGGAATTGCCGCTGCTTTTTATGTGGCTTGCGGAGCCGATCCGGAAAAGGGAATTGAAAAAATCCTGCGGACCGATCCGCAAATAAACCGGGGCTGTCCGCTGAAAAGGAAGCCTCCGGTGCCTTTTTGGTATAGTTTATTACAGAAAAAATAGAGCCCGTTTCCCGTGATTTTGTCCCGCTCACTGCAAAACATATGTGCAGTGGGAAGAAAGCAGATGCCAGAAGCGGCTTGCCTCTGCTCGGATTCAGGCACAGGCCGAATGATAAAAAAATCCCCCGGCTTTGCCAGGGGAATCCTGTTTCCTTATTATAATGTTTCCACAAACGCGCCCCGACGGTCAAAATCCGTCAGAACCGCTTTCCATCCCCCGGGAATGGAGCGGAGCTTTTCCTGGAGCTGCCGCTCAAAATCCTGCTTTCCGGCAGGAAGGAAGATAAGAATGGTCGGGCCGGCGCCCGATAGGCAGGCGCCATAAGCGCCCAGGTCATAGGCTGCCTGAATGACGTCGTCAAATCCCTGGATGAGGGTTTTGCGGTATGGTTCATGAAGACGGTCGTGAAGGGCTGCTCCGAGGTGGGTATAATCCCGTTCATACAGGGAGGCTATCAGCAGCCCCATATTGGCGATGTTGGAAACCGCGTCCTTCATGGGCACACTCGCGGGGAGCACTTCCCGGGCCTTCCGCGTGGAAAGAGTGAAGCCGGGAATGGCGACGCAGACCGCCAGATCCTCTCCCACGGGAACCGGACGGACCAGATAGCCGTCCTCCGCCTTGGCGGAGATGCAGACGCCGCCGTAGATGGCCGGGGCCACATTATCTGGATGCCCCTCCATTTCTGAAGCCAGGGAAAGCACCTGTTCCCGGCTCCATCCGGCGCCCAGAAGCGTATCCGCCAGAAGGATTCCCCCCACGATGCAGGCGGCGGAGCTGCCCAGGCCGCGGGTATGGGGGATGCGGTTATACTGCTTGAGATAGAGGCCGGGAAGGCGCTTGCCCATGCGGTCTGCCGCCCGCCTGGCCGCCCGGACGATGAGATTGCGCCCGTCTGTGGGAATAAAAGGGGCGGGGGTGTCCATCTCGATCACCAGGCCGCTTTTCCGGGCCTCGAAATCGATGGAGTTATAAATTTGCAGCGCCAGGCCCGTGGAATCAAAGCCGACGCACATATTGCCGCTGCTGGCGGGAATATGAACTCGATACATGTTGGTTTCTCGTCTTTCTTTATCTTTTCTATTGAATCTGCTGGATCTGAATTTCCGGCAGGAGCCGGGCAATGCATTCCATATCGCCTGCGCCGGTTCCCGGCTGCAAAAGGCTGGCCGCCGCCGCGGCTGATCCCAGGCGAAGAGCTTCTCCCAGGTCCTTTCCTTCCAAAAGCCCCGCGCACAAACCCGCCATCATGGAATCGCCGGCCCCTACCGTCGAATCCGCCTCCAGCGTCAGCGGCAGAGCGCGATAGGCATGGGAGGCATCCAGGATGAGAGCGCCGCGGCTCCCCAGGGAAATGGCGCAGACCGAGACACCCCGTGCCAGAAGATCCCGCCCGGCGGACAAGAGCTCAGCCTCGGTTTCCAGGGGAAGTCCGGTGAGCATGGAAAGCTCATCCCGGTTGGGTTTGATGAGAAAGGGAGCTTTCTCCACCGCCTGGGCCAGCGTTTCGCCATCTGCGTCCACGGCTACCCGGCAGGGCAGCTTTTCGATCAGATGCGCATAATAATCCGCCGGACAGCCCGGCGGGAGCGAACCCGTCAAGACCACCATATCGTCCTTTTGAATCTGGGGAAGGAAGGTGGCTTCAAACTGCTTTAAAATATCTGCGGAAAGGGCAGGGCCGCTTTCGTTGATCTCGGTGACAACGCCGCTTTGCTGGTCGAAAATCTTGGTATTCACCCGGGCCTCTCCCGGAAATTCCCAAAGGGAAGTGGAAATACCGATGAGGGATTGGCGGATCAGGCGGGAATTTCCCTTGTAGAGAAACCCGCATACCGTGACAGGGACATCCATTTGATGGAGGGTTACGGCCAGATTGACGGCTTTGCCGCCCCCCTGGGACAAAACCTTCCCCACCCGGTTGGTCCCGCCGACCCGCAGGGAATCGATATACACCGTTTTATCAATGGTTGGATTCAAATACACCGCATAAACCATCTGGCAACCCCCTATCTTTTATTTTCTGGTATTGTGCTGCATTGCGCCTGTTTACGCTACCGTTTTGAAAAGGTCGCCTGTGATAGCGCCGTAAGCCGTCCATAAAACAAGCCCAACCCCCACGCCGATGGCCATGCCGACGTTAAAAGGACGCATGTTCCATCCGGTTTCCCGATGGAGCCGGCCGCGGGCCAAAAAGGCAAGGGCGAACACCAACAGGGCTAAAATGCCCAAAAAACCACCCTGCACACGATTCAAAATGATAAATGCAATCCATGCAATGAGGCCAAACAGGAAACCGGCGATCTGCATGAAACGCGTCGCTTTTTTCTCGTCATATCCTCTGAGCTTTTCAAAAACCGTATCCATCCAACTCTGCATAAAAATACTCCTAACATGAGACATAGTAAATTTATAACTCATTATCTCACACTTCTTTTGTAAAATCCATGACTTTTTTTTAAAAATGGGTTTATTTTTCCAAAGGCATCTGGTATGATAAATAAGTACATCAATTTACAAACCTATTAGCCGCCGTTGGCAGGAAGCCAAAAACCGGGCGATTCTCCTTCAAAAAAGCGGTTAATATCCATTTTTTGCTGATTTTTGCTTTTGAATTTTCTGCGCAGCTGCGCGTTAAAACCATTTTCCCTGCGGCAGGGTATTTTGCCGCGATATATCAAAATTGTGTGTTTCCGAGCGATCGGAATGGGATACATGCAAGTATAGGAGGAAAAAAATGAAGGTTTACGATGCTGCTCACATCAAAAACATCGCTGTTGTCGGACACGGAAGCGATGGGAAAACAACGCTTGTAGAAGCGATCCTTTCCAACGCCGGGGCTATCGAGCGCCGCGGCAAGGTGGAGGATGGAAATACAACCACGGACTATGATCCGGAGGAAATCCGCCGGCATATCTCCATCACGACGGCGGTGGCTCCCGTGGAGTGGAGCGACTGCAAATTAAATCTGATCGACGCTCCCGGATTCTTTGATTTCGTCGGAGAGACGACCCAGGCATATTATATGGCGGACTGCGCGCTTATCCTGGCCAACGGTTTTTCGGGCGTTGGCGTTGGAGCGGAAAAGGCGTTCAAATTCTGCAAAAAAGCCGGAAAGCCCATGGCCATCACTGTCAACCAGATGGATAAGGAGCATGCCGACTTCCTGAAAACTGTGGATCAGCTGAAGGAGCGCTTCGGCGCCAGCATCACGCCGCTGCAGCTGCCCATCATGGAAGGCATGGCCTTCAAGGGCTATGTGGATATCCTGGAAAACACGGCGTATACCTTTGACGCCAAGGGAAACAAAAAGACGGATATCCCCGCAGCGCTGGCGGGGGATGTGGAAACTCTGCGGGAGGCGCTGGTGGAAAATGCCGCTTCCAACGACGAAGAACTGATGGAAAAATTCTTTGAAGGAGAGGAGCTTTCCAAAGAAGATATTTTGAAGGGACTTCTTCTGGGCATTGAATCTTTGGATGTCGTTCCCGTGTTTGCCACTTCGGCTACGCAGAACCTGGGTGTAAAAGAGCTGGCGGATGCTCTGGCGGCCTATATGCCCGCAGCGGATAAGGCGAAGCCGGTCCATGCTGTGAACGAAAAGGGCGAGGATGTGGAAATCAAGTGCAGCGCTGAAGGCCATTTCGCGGCCCAGGTGCTGAAAACCATTGCCGACCCGTTTGTGGGCCGGATCAACCTGATCAAGGTATTCCGCGGCATTTTGAAGCCGGATACGGCGATTATCAATGTGCGCGCAGGCAAGGGAGAAAAATTCGGCAATATTTCCATCATGCGCGGCAAAAAGCTGGTCAACGTGGATGCGCTCCAGGCGGGGGATATCGGCGCCCTGGCAAAGCTGCAGTTTACGACGACGGGCGACAGCCTCTGCTCGGCCTCGGATAAGCTGACCTTTGATGCTCTGGAATTTGGCGAACCCTGCATCAGCCTGGCTGTCACGGCCAAGAAGCAGGGCGAAGAGGAAAAGGTTTTTGCGGGCCTGCACCGTTTGGAAGAAGAGGATCCCACCTTCCGCATCGAGAAGAATGCCGAAACCGGCGACACGCTCCTATGCGGCATGGGTGAAATGCATATCGAAGTCATCTGCCAGAAGCTGAAGAACAAGTTCGGCGTGGAGGCTGCGCTTTCCGATCCGAAGGTGGCCTATCGGGAAACCATCCGCAAGTCTGCCGAGGCCGAAGGCAAGCACAAAAAGCAGTCCGGCGGCGCGGGGCAGTTCGGCGTGGTGCAGATCCGGTTCGAGCCGATTATGGACGGTTCTTCCGATTTTGAATTTGTCAATGCCATCGTGGGCGGCGTGGTTCCCAAGGAATATATCCCGGCTGTGGAAAAGGGCCTGCGGGAGAGCATTAAGCATGGCGTTCTGGCGGGATACCCCATGGTGGGCATCAAGGCGACGCTGTTTGACGGAAAATACCATCCTGTCGATTCCAAGGAAGTTGCCTTCAAGTCGGCGGCCCGCCTGGCCTATAAGGCGGCCTGTGCGGCGGCCAATCCGGTTCTTCTGGAGCCCATTGGCAAGGCCGAGGTTTACATTCCGGATGAATACATGGGCGATATCATCGGCGACATGAACCGCCGGCGGGGCCGGATTCTGGGCATGAATCCCCAGGAAGACGGCATCCAGCAGGTTGTGGCCGAAGTTCCCATGAGCGAAATGGTTAAATATGCCACCGACCTGCGCTCCATGACCCAGGGCCGCGGCACCTTCCATATCGAGTTTGAGCGGTATGAAGAGGTTCCCGCCCAGATGGCTGCCAAGATCATTGAGCAGGCCAAGAAGGACATGGAAGAGGAGAAATAACAGACAAAAGCCGGGAGCGGAGCAAAAGCCCGCTCCCTTTTTGTTGCCCGCGAAAGGCGCCGCATAGTTTGGGAGCATTGGAACAAAAGGCTCCGGGTACGGGGAATATGGAAAAAAGCCGGGAACGGCTAAGCGGTTTGAAAAAGGAGGCAAAAAAAAGATGGACTATGCGATACGAGAGATGCGCGAGGAGGAATATCCGCTGCTGAAGGATTTTTTATATGAGGCGATCTTTGTTCCCCCGGGAACAGAGCCTCCGCCGCGTTCTATTTTGGAGAGAAGCGAATTGCAGGTGTACATTGCGGGTTTTGGCAGAGGAATCTGCGACCGAGCCTGGGCTGCGGAGGCAGACGGACGGGTGATAGGCGCGGTCTGGACGCGCATCATGGAAGACTATGGGCATATAGATGAACAGACACCCTCCCTTGCCATCGCTGTCTTTGCGCCATGGCGCGGCCGGGGCGTGGGCATGGCATTGATGCAGCGGATGTTTTCCGCGCTGGAAAAAAGCGGGTATGGGCGGGTGTCGCTGTCCGTGCAGAAGGCCAACGCGGCGCTTCATTTATATCGGAGATTAGGCTTTTTGGTGATCCGGGAAAGCGGAGAAGAGTATATCATGGAAAAGCGATTGGAAACCGAGACACATACGGTTCTGTAATTTGGCAAGGGCTGTCGGAGAATGAGATTTTAGGCGGGAATATGGTTCGTCGCGGATTGCCTATGGGCCGTTTGGACATGAACTTGCTGCGTTCATGGAGATTTGTTCTCCCAAACCATAATTCTCCGCGCATGTCTGGCGGGATCATAACTCTCATGGAGGCGGGAATGGCCGAAAGGCAAGCCGGCGGTTTTTCAGAATCATCATCGGTGAATCCGCAGCACCGGGTGGATACTTGAGAAAGCCCCATGTCCCAAAGACGGAGGAAAATAAAAAGGCCGGGTTATAAAAAACCGGCCTTTTGACTATGCAGATAGATTATTTGGAAGTGGCGTCATCCGCATTGAAGGGATCGCCGCATTCCGGGCAGAATTTCGGCGGATGCGCCGGGTCTTCCGGCTCCCAGCCGCATTTATCGCACTTATAGAGCAGCTCGCCCGTCGGCTTTTTCGCGCCGCATTCCGAGCAGAATTTGCCCTTGTTTACCGCGCCGCACTTTTCGCATTTCCAGCCCGCCTGCTCTGCCGGGCGGGGTGCGCCGCATTCCGAACAGAACTTGCCCGTGTTGGCGGCACCGCAGGCACATTTCCAGGTGTTCGCTGCCGGAGCGGCTCCGCCGCCGGAAGGAGCGCCGCCCGGGCCGCCCTGCTGCCCCATTTTATAAAGCTCGCCGGCATTCATGCCGCCTGCCTGCTGGGCAAAGCCCATGCCAAGGAAGCCAGTCATGGCGCCTGCGGAATTTTTGGAGGCATTTTCCATGGCTGTCGCCTGCGCGGTTCCCAGACGGGCGCCCATCATCTGGGCATTGGTATACACCCGGGATTCCTGGAATTCCGAGATCTTCTTGGCGCTCTCGGCATCCGGCGTAATGGAAGCCAGGGCGACGGAAACGACAGAGATTCCCCGAAGCTCCACCCATTCCTGCGTCAGCTCCTTATTCAGCTCGTCGGCGATTTCGTTGGTATAGAGGGGAAGCTGGTCGTAAGCGATGCCTTTGAGGGCGATCTTTCCCAGAGCCGGCTGCAGATTGTGCTGCACCTCGGTTTTCAGCTGCTCGTCAATCCGGTCACGGGTATAGGTATCGGTGACATTGCCGCAGACGTTGGTATAGAACATGATGGGGTCGGTGATGCGATAGGAATAGGTGCCATAGCCCTTGAGCATGATGGTGAAGCCGAATTCGCTGTCCCGGAAAGGCACGTCGCCCACACCCACCTTATTGTTGGGGATTTCCTTCAGATTTACATAATAGACCCGCTGATCGTTCTCGATCTGGCCGCCGAAGGTGAACCGCTTGCCGACCTTTTTAAAGCTCTCTTTGAGGCCCTTCCAGCCGCTGTCGAACAGGGAAGGCTCGGTGCCCGTCCGATAGATAAAGGCGCCCGGCTCGGCGGAAAAGTCCACGATTTTGCCGTTTTCCACGATGAGCATACACTGCCCTTCGTTGACGGCGATTTTTGAACCGTCGGTGATGATGTTGTCGTTGCGCTTGGTGTTGGAGCTGCCGGCAACGATGCGGACAGCGCCTTTTTCCACGAGGACGTTGGCGTCCATGGAATCACAGTAGATGTACTCTTTCCATTGATCGGCCAGTTCGCCGCGAATCGCGGAGAGGCCAGCTTTGATTAAACCCATGAGATTCTTCCTTTCTTTTTTCTATTCAGCTATTTGCAAGGCTGTATATTTGTGATCCGCCAGGTCTGGGAGAGGGGAGAAACAACCCCGTTCCCGCAATAGGGGCAGATCTTTTCGCCGATCTTGCTCACCGGAGCGCCGCAATGCGGGCAGCGCAGAGAAACCTGCGCCGCGGCGCCGCCGTCCTCCCTGAGCGTGTAGGTATAGTCCAGCTGGTATTTTTCCTGCTGTTTCCGGGCCGGGCCGCCGTTTTCGCTCCGGAAAACCTCAAAGGCGGACTGAAAGCGAATGGTGCGGTCGTATCCCATTGGCAGATACCGGCTGATGGCGGTGCGATGGAAGCAAAGGCCGCTAAAATGCACCTCGTTTCCCTCTGCCGCCAGGTCATCGATACGGTCCCGGACAAAGGAAAGAACCGCCGGGCCGTATAGAGGCTTTTCCGCCGCCTGCCCGGTCTCGATCCCTGAAAAGACGTCCCGCAGGCAGGTTTCTATCTGGGAAACCGCCAGTTCCCGGTTGAACTCCGGAAAATCCCGGAGAATCTGGGGGAGATAGAGAGCGTCGCCTCCGGAAACCGAGCGGGGGGTATCATTTGCCTCGCGCTCAGCCTGGGAGAGCCCTTCCTGAATATCCCGGGTTCCAAAGGCGCGCAGGGAAATCTGCTGCACCTTGGCCCGCAGGATGATATACAAGACGAACAGGAGAACCGCCCCGGCGAAAAGGAGGATGATGAGAACCGGACTCATGCGCACCGCCCCGCCTTAGGCATTGGGAGCGGAGTCATCGCCGCCCGGCTGCCCATCCTGAATGGTTACGCCGGAATTATCGATGGGAACCCCGGGCTTTACGGCCTGCATGTTGCAAAGCACCCAGTCAAATTCGCCAGTGGTGATGATATGGCCGCAGTATTCACATTTTCCAGCGCTGGTGATCTCCGTGGGCGCGCCGCAGTGCGGGCAGGCCACCGTGGATTTATTGCTGGTGGCGGGATCTGTTTTGACGCCGGTACCCCGCATGAAGGTCAGAAGATAGGCCATATGGCAATCCCGGTTGGGGTCGCCTTTTAAGACTTTTTTGGTCTTTTCATCGATGATATAATCCACCATCCGCGTCTTCATATAGACGGTCATATATTCATATTCCGGGAACCGTTCATATTTATGAAGATAGGCTTCATTGATGTTGATGCGCTCCATCACATTGATGCGGCCGGCCTTGATATATTCCTGAAGCTGCATCTCATGCTGGCGGAAAAGCTCTTCCTTTTCAAAGGGCCGGATTTTCGACCAGTCCCGGGCTGTCCAGGCATTTTGCAGCGTGATAAAGACTTCCTTGGCCCAGGCCAGGAATTTGTCCTTGCTGAACAGGGGATCGACGGGAAGGATAGCGTCCAGGATCCGCTGGGTGTTGTCTGCCACCATGGGAACGCCCCCCATATTGGCAGAGGGCCTGCCGCCGCCTTTTTTCTTGCCGAACACTGCGATTAAGATGATGGCGACGACAACCACGCCCAGGGGAAGAAAAAATCCGCCCCAGCCCGAGCTGTCATCCGTCCAGTCCCAATCGCTGCCGCTGCTGCTGCCCCAGTCGCTGCTGCTCCAATCGCTGCCGCCCCCCCAGTCGCTGCTGCCGCCGCTGTCGTAATCGTTGAAATTGCCGACGTCTACCGGGCGGACGCCTTCTCCGCTGCGGCCCGCAGCCGCAGCCGGGGTCAGCCCCAGGCCGAGAAGGAGGGTGAAAAGCAGGGCGAAAGCAATGTACCTAAGATGATTTCGTTTTTTCATGCACACTTTCTCCTATGCCATAATTTGTTCGGATTATATATATGCCGATGGGCATACCGGGAAAAACCTTAGTGGGGAAAAAGGTTTTTACATATTTTCATTATAATCGCTATTTTTCGCCGCGTCCACAGGGAAAATTGAGAAGAAGAGAGAAAAGAAAAAAAGCATTGACAGGCGGAGCCCATATGCTATAATGAATATACAATATATCGTATACGATATACCGAATAGCGAAAAGCGAGGTTTTCCCATGCGCGAGATGGTGCTCAAAACAGATATGCTCAATATGCAGGTATACAATCTTTTGAAAAAAGAGATTCTGCAGCACCGCATCCCTCAGGGGGAGCGTCTGGTGGACAGCCAGCTGGCAGATAGATTTGGCATTAGCCGCACGCCTGTGCGGGATGCTATTTTTATGCTTGTCCGCGAAGGGCTTGTGGAAAACAAAGGAAAACGGGGCTTTTATGTTTTGGAAGTGGGGGCCCGGGATATCGACGAGCTTTATGATATCCGCGTCATTCTGGAGACCCAGGGGGTTCGCCAGGTGGTGGAAAAATGCATGAAGGCCGATCCCGATGGCTGCCGGGAAAAGATCCTGGAGATTCGGAAAAACACCAACGAATATGTGGGGGAGGACTGCATCAAGGCCGACGAATATTTTCACGACAGCCTGATCCGCCTGCTGGGGAACCGGCGCATCGACCGGATTTTTGCGGATATCCGCAACCAGATGCGGGTGTTTTTGCAGATGACCAGCCAGATTGATGAGCGGGTGCAGAACGGCGTATGGTATCACAATCAGATTCTGGACGCGGTTTTGGCCATGGATGCGGACCGGGCCGAACAGCTCATGCGGGATCATATCGAAAAAGGGCGCCGGGAGGCGCATGAAGACGCTTTATAAGAGGAAAGAAAAATGGTGTATGTGTATATGGACTCGGGAACTTCCAACACCCGGGCCTATCTTCTCAGGGACGGCGCTCTGCTGGCGGAGGCCAAGGCGCCGGTAGGGACCAAGGATTCCGCCATCGCCGGAGACAATGCCGTGCTGGTGAGTAGGATGAAAAAGCTCTATGACGGTCTGCTGGAGGCCCAGGGCCTGACCGACGGCGACGTGGGGGAAATCTGGATGTCCGGCATGGTGACCAATGGGTTCGGCGTCCATGAAGCGCCCCATATGTCTCTGCCGGTGGACGCCAGGGCGTTGGCAGAGCAGGCGTGTGTCTATAAGGAAGAAAAATTCTTTGGCCGGGAGCTGCATCTTGTCCGCGGGGCAAAGACGACGGCGCCGGATGCGGCCATCGATTTTTCCAATCTTCCCGGCGTGGGCAATGTCCGGGGAGAGGAAATTGAGATCATCGGGCTGATGGGGAGCGGCGGCGCGCCGCAGACCGGGGCCTTTGCCGTGGTCGCGCCTGGGTCTCACACCCATGTATGCTATGTGCGGAATGGGAAATTCTGCGATATTCTCTCCTGTTTTACGGGTGAGCTGAATTTTGCCATCGGCAAGGATACCATTCTTTCCGGGGAGCTCTTTCACGGCGATGTTGCCATGGAGGAAGAAAACGTCCTGCGGGGCTATGGCTATTTGAAGGAATACGGCATGGTCCGGGCGCTGTATATCCTCCATGCCTCCAAGGTGTTTGAGGTGTGCCCGGATGCGGTTCGCAGCCAGATGCTGGCGGGAGTGATTTCCGGCGGCGTGGCGGAATTGGTGGGAAAGAAGCAGAAAGGGGAATGGAGCGATCTCGAGCGGGTTTATATTCTCGGGGATAAGCCGTATATCGCCTCCTATAAAATCCTCATGGAACGGGAGCTGGGCGTCCCGGCGGAGCTGAAAAAAAACGCAGGGGGCAGAAGCTTTGCCCTGGCTGGGTTTTTGGAATTGATAAGAAAACGTTAGAAAGGGAAAGGAAGGAAAAGGAAACATGTATAAGGACATATTTGATCTGACAGGCAAAAAGGCCATGGTGACCGGCGGCGCCGGCGACCTGGGGCAGGGCATGGTAGACGGGCTGGTGCAGTCCGGCGCGGAGGTAGTTATTCTTGACCTCTCGGACAAGGCGGAGGAGATTGCCGCCAATTACCGCGCCCAGGGTTTCCCAGTGTCGTCGGTCAAGGTGAACGTAGCTGACCGGGAGGACGTGAAGCGCGCCTTTGCCGAAGCCCTCCAAAAGCTGGGCGGCAAAATCGATATCATGGTCAACGCGGCGGGGATCCAGCGGCGGCATCCCTGCGAGGAATTCCCCATCGAGGACTGGGACGCTGTCATTGAAATCAACCTGACGGCCGTCTTCGAGTTCACTCAGCTGGCCGGCCGGGAAATGCTCAAAGTGGGATATGGCAAGATCATCAACATCGCGTCCATGCTGACCTTCTTCGGCGGCTATACGGTTCCGGCCTATGCGGCCTCCAAGGGCGGCGTGGCGCAGGTATCCAAGGCATTCTCCAACGAATGGGCGGGCAAGGGCATCAACGTCAACTGCATCGCTCCCGGATATATGGATACCCAGATGAACGTCAACCTGGTTAACGATCCGGTCCGCAACAATGAGATTCTGGCCCGCATTCCGGCCCACCGCTGGGGCACAGGCGATGACGTGAAGGGCGCGATTGTGTTCCTGGCCAGCCCGGCAAGCGATTATATCGACGGCGTTGTCATCCCGGTAGACGGCGGCTATCTGGCCCGGTAAATGAGAAAAACAGGGCGATATGCCCAGAAGTAAAAAATTTTAAAGGAGTAAACAAAGTATGAGCAGCATTCTCGAAACCATCAAGGAGAGCAAGATTATCGCCATCATCCGCGGCATCTCTTCCAAGGACATCATCAACACCGTGCAGGCGCTGAAGGACGGCGGCATCAAGTGCATGGAAGTCACTTTCAACCAGAAGGACGCTGAGGCGTCCAAGGATACGCTGAAGTGCATCCGCATGATTAAGGAGCATTTTGGCGATGAAGTAGCCGTGGGCGCGGGCACGGTGATGACCGTGCAGAACGTCATCGACGCGGCGGAGGCCGGCGCAGCCTATATGATTTCCCCCAACACCAATGTGGACGTCATCAAGAAGACCAAGGAGCTGGGACTGGTTTCCATCCCCGGCGCGGCGACTCCCTCCGAGGCGGTTACGGCCTATGAGGCGGGTGCGGATATCGTCAAGCTTTTCCCGGCGGGCGCTTTGGGAACCGGCTATGTCAAGGCACTGACCGCTCCCTTGAACCACATCCCCTTCACGGCGGTTGGCGGCGTCAACGAGAAGAACGTGGGCGATTTCCTTAAAGCGGGCGCTATCGGCGTTGGCGTCGGTGGCAACCTGGTGAACAAGAAGCTGATCGAAGAGGGCAATTTCGCAGAGATTACCCGCCTGGCCAGCGAATATAAGATCTGAGCGGAGGCAGGACACATGAAGAAAGTTCTTGTAACCTCCCGTTCCTTTGGAAAGGTCAGCGACGAACCCCTGAATATTCTGAAAGAAGCGGGGCTGGAAGTGACCCTCATGGGTGCGGATTTTGATGAGGAAAAATTTAAAGCGGCTGTTGTGGAATATGACGCCCTCATCATCGGCGCTCACAAGTTCTATCCCGAGGATATGGCGAAATGCGAAAAGCTCCAGATCATCTGCAAGCATGGCGCAGGGCTGGATAATATCTATCTGGATGAAGCCAAGGCCCAAGGCGTAAGAGTGACCAATGTTCCGGCCATGAACGCCAACGCCGTGGCGGATCTGGCCGTGGCCCACATGCTCAATGTCTGCCGCGGGGTATCCCTTTGCAGCGCCAATGTGAAATCCGGCCAATGGAAAACCTATATCGGCAAGGATATGTATCATAAGACGCTGGGCCTCATCGGGTTCGGTAACATTGCCAAAAATGTGGCCCGCCGGGCCCATGGGTTCTCTATGGACGTCATCGCTTATGATCCCTATGTCAAGGAGATTCCCGAGGAATTTAAGGAATATGTCCGCCTGGGAACGCTTGATGAAGTCATTGAAAACGGCGACTTTGTCTCCATCCATGTGCCGCTTACCGAGGAAACCCGGGATATGTTCAATAAAGAGAGCATGGGGCGCATGAAGGAAGGAGCCTATCTCATCAACACCGGCCGGGGCGGCATCGTCAACGAAGCCGATCTCTATGAAGCCGTCAAGAGCGGCCATCTGGGCGGCGCGGCGTTGGACGTGACGGCGAGCGAGCCCATCGAGGCGGATAACCCTCTGCTCACGCTGGATAACGTGGTCATCACGCCCCATATTGGAATGTATTCCTTTGAGGCGATTAACGCCGTAAGCGTGGTGTGTGCCAAGAATGTTGTAAAACAGCTGGCAGGAGAGACGCCGGATTTTATCGTAGTATAGGAATCCAACAGAACAGAGAAAAACTTTCCTGTGCTCTGCATAAGAAAGAGTATGTATGGAAATTTGACGAAAATAAAAAAACGCAGCAAACGCTGCGTTTTTTTAGAATAGACAGATATGCGTCTATGCGTCACGAAATCTCCATATAGCCGGCATAGGCATAAGGGACGGGAGAATAATCCATGGAATCCTCCGCCACACCATGGGACGGGGCCATATAGGATTCGATCATTTGACTGTAATGCAGGCCGTGTTCATCCTCCGCTTCAAAATAGAATTCCAGAAGAGCACCGGGGTTGACCTCCCATTCCTGATCCTTGAATGATATGCCTAAACAGGCATCCGAATGATCCCTGTCCTTTTGCACGGCCATGGGAAACCGATCTATTTCCTTTCCGTTGAGCCGGACAACCACATCGCTGCTTTTAAAGGAGGAGGGATATAGGAAATAATCCCTGCGGAAGTCCTGGAGAGTAATATCCCCGGTAAATCGGAAACAGCCATTTCCAATAGATACCGAGCGGAAATTCGCATAGGCCGCAAGGGAACCCGCCAGCTCCGAGAGAAGCGTACTGCTGGAAAATGGAATCATTTCGTTTGTCACCTGTCCATCCTGCTCCAAAGAGAGATAAAGGGAGATGGGCGAAGAAACCGGGAGATTTGCCTGGCAGGAATAGGTAATGCCGTCCTGGGTGGAAGCTTCGAGCTTTTGCGGCCTCATAGGTGTGCTGCCTGACCAGGTGAAATATAGATGGTCGTCCTGGCGGATGGATTTGGGCCGGATCTGCAAAAGGACGTTAGCATGGCCGTCTTTGGGCGGAGAAAGAATGGAGAGAAAGAAATCGGAATAGATCTGGGATTCCTCCTGGAAGCCTGATGGAGACAGAGAACTGCTGTAGGGATCCCGGAGGGAGGAAACGTTGGCATTCAGCGCGGATAACCCCTCCCGAAGCTGAAGAAATTCCTGGGAAATCTGGTCTCTGAGAGATGTATAGAAAAAAACAGACAGGCCAATAAAGAGGAGCAGAAAAACAGAAAGAAAAACGAGCGCGGCCTTATATAAGCTTTTGTGCATGAATAACCTCCTTTTGGATATATGAGCTTCCCCAGATCGTTTTTGTTATTTTCATTATACGAACCCTCGTGAGGAACACAAGGAAGTTTACAAGAATGTTATTTTTCCCAAAAAAAGAGGGTTGTCCCGTTTTTAGGACTACCCTCATGATAAAATAAATTATCGACCCAGAAAATAGACCGTATCCTCTGCGGTGGGGGCATAATCGCCCTTGCGGGCGGCGGCGGTTTCCCCGGCCTTTCCGCAGAGATAGGCGCCCCCATAGGCCGCCATAAAGGGAGAAAGGCCCTGGGCCAGAAGAGCTCCGATCACCCCGGTGAGCACATCGCCGCTGCCGCCCTTGGCCATGGAGGGGGCACCCGCCGTGACCAGGCAGGCCTTCGCTCCGTCCGAAACGATGGTGGTCGCCCCTTTTAAAAGAAGGACAACACCATGCTGTTTCGCAAAAGCGCCGGCCGTGTCCAGGGGAGAGGAAAGGATATCCTCCATGGAACATCCGCTGAGGCGCGAAAACTCTTTGGGATGCGGGGTCAGGACGGTATTTGCTCCAAAGGACAGAGAGCCGTCGGCAGCCAAAAGATTCAGGCCGTCGGCGTCCAGAACCTTGGGAAGGGAACTTTGGGCGATGCTGCGGAGAAGCGGCAGCGTTTCGGCATGCTGCCCAAGGCCGGGCCCTGCGGCATAAGCACGGGCCTGGCAATTTTCCAGAACCGATCCCTCCGCGGCGATATAAGCAGGATTGCCCCCAATGGCCTGGGCTGTCACGCTGGAAAGGGTATGCTGGAGCACATCCTGGACATATTCGCAGGTATAGACGGTGGTGAGGCCGGCGCCGGCGGCCAAGGCACCCCTGGCCGCCAGGGCGGCTGCACCCGCCATTCCCCGGGAACCGGCGAAAATGGCCAGGCGCCCATATGTTCCCTTGTTGGTGTCGGCGGCGCGAGGCGGCAGGGAGAAGGTATCCGCCCACTGCAGATGCAGCGGAGGACGCCCGGCCTCCGGGCCGATTTTGGCAACCACCAGCCGCCCGGTATGTGACCGGCCGGGGAACAGGAGATGCCCGGGCTTGGCATATTGAAAGGTGACGGTGATATCCGCCGTTACTGCCGTTTGGCCGGCTCCTGTTTCGCCGGAAATGCCCGAGGGGATGTCCACGGAAACCACTTTGGCCGGGTGCGCATTGATGCGGCGGATAATCTCTCCATAGAGGCCGCTGGCCGGGCGGGAAAGGCCAGTTCCCAAAAGGCCGTCCACAATGACGGCGGCATCTCTGGAAAAGAAGCTGTCCAATGTATCCGGAGTGAGCAGGGTAATGCGGCTGGTATGGGAAAAATAGCGCATGTTGGCGTCGGCATCCGGCGGGAGGGTCAGGCTGGCCGCCCCGATGGCGACATCGTATCCGTGAGTCAGGAGAATGCGGGCCGCGGCCCAGGCATCTCCGCCATTGTTGCCGCTGCCAGCGACCAGAAGCACACGGCAGGGCGGAAAGAGCGCGGCGATCTCATGAAAGATGGCCGTAGCCGCCTGTTCCATGAGCAGAAGGCCCGGAATCTCCAGCGTTTCTATCATATAGCGGTCAATCTGCGCGGCCTGCGCCGGCGTGGCAAGAAATTGCATAACAAGCCTCCTTTTGGAGTATAAATTTGATATTTTTATCATAACACGGTTTTCCCCAATGTTCCAGCAGGCGGGCAGGAATTTTCCGGGGCGTATACAAACGGATATTTTTTCCAGCCGCGGGATTTGTTGGTTTTCAACTATAAATTATAGTTTTATCGTATAAAATTAACAAAAAACGACAAAAACATTTCAAATATACACAAAGAGAGTTGTATAAATTGAAAATAAGGCTTTACAAAATCTTGCGGTTATGGTAAATTTATGGTAAGTATTTTCTGGTGAGAAAAAATGAATACAAAACAGACAAACCGGCAAAAGCGTAATGGCGCATGTGTTTATCGTTTATAGAGAAAGGAAGAGGCTAATGCTCAATTCGGATTTATTCAGCCGCAATTTATACATGTACCGCACCAAAGCGGGAATGACGCAGAAAGAAGTGGCGGAGAAAATCGGCATCCGGCAGCAGACTGTGGCGGCATGGGAAGCCAACCGCTCCACTCCCTGCCCGGATATCATCGGAATGCTGGCGAAAATGTTTGGGATCACCACCGACCAGCTGCTTCTGGAGCAGGATGGGCGGGGAAATGCCCTCATGGGAAAAATCAAAAAGGTCCCCATTGTGAGTCATGTGAAGGCGGGGTTCCAGGGGTATACCGAGGATGAACTTCTGGGATATGAATATATCGACGGCGACTATGATGCGGAATATGTTTTTGTGCATGTGGAGGGAGACAGCATGGCTCCGCAGATCATGGAAGGGGATCTGGCGCTTATCCATCTGCAGGAGGATGTGGAAAACGGGGAAGTGGCCGTGGTTATGATCGAAAACCAGCTGAGCTCCTTAAAGCGTGTACTCAAGCAGGCCGGCGGCATTTTGCTTCAGCCTTTCAACACCAGCTATCCCGCCCAGTTTTTCCCGACAGAAGCGCTCTATAAGATCCGGATCCTGGGCAAGCTTGTGAAAACCATGAGAAGGTGGTAAATTCGCGGCGATTTTGAAAGTTTGATAAATCAAAATATCATATTTGCAAAAATAATCTATATTTTTTGATGAAAAAAGCAAGAAATATAGATTTTTTTATAAAAACCTGCATTTTCCCTATTGCTAAACTTCATATTACTGCTATAATAAAAGTGTTGCAAAATTATGGCACTGCGCGTACATAACCGGGGCCATAGGGATATATGTATCCATATTAAAGGAGGAAAGCATTTCATGACGTATGTGGAAAGAGTATTTGAAACGGTAAAAAAGAGAAATCCCAACGAGCCGGAATTTCTGCAGGCCGTTAAAGAGGTTCTGGATTCCCTGGCTCCTGTGTTTGAAAAGAAGCCGGAATATGAAGAAGCCGCAATTCTCGAGCGCCTTGTGGAGCCGGAGCGGCAGATCATTTTCCGCGTTCCGTGGGTAGACGACAACGGCAAGGTGCAGGTCAACCGCGGCATGCGCGTGCAGTTCAACAGCGCCATCGGCCCCTATAAGGGCGGCCTTCGCCTGCATCCCTCGGTCAACCTGGGCATCATCAAATTCCTGGGCTTTGAACAGATCTTTAAAAACTCCCTGACCGGCCTGCCCATCGGCGGCGGCAAGGGCGGTTCGGACTTTGACCCCAAGGGCAAGAGCGATATGGAAGTAATGCGGTTCTGCCAGAGCTTTATGACCGAGCTGTTCCGCCATATCGATGCGGATACCGACGTTCCCGCCGGAGATATCGGCGTAGGCGCCCGGGAAATCGGCTATCTCTTTGGCCAGTATAAGCGCCTGAAAAACCAGTTCCATGGCATTCTCACCGGCAAGGGCCTCACCTATGGCGGTTCCCTGGCCCGCACGGAAGCCACGGGCTATGGCCTGATCTATTTCGTGAAAGAGATGATCGGGGCCAAGGGCAAATCCTTTGAAAACGCCACGGTTGTGGTTTCCGGCTCCGGAAACGTCGCCATCTATGCTGTCCAGAAGGCGCAGCAGAACGGCGCCAAGGTCGTTGCCATGTCGGACTCCAACGGTTATATCTATGATAAGAACGGCATTGATCTGGACACCGTCCGGGAAATCAAGGAAGGCCGCCGCGGCCGTATCAAGGAATATGTGGATGTCCATAAGGACGCCGTATATACCGAGGGCTGCAAGGGCATCTGGACGATTCCCTGCGATATCGCCCTTCCCTGCGCGACGCAGAACGAGCTGGATGAAGAGAGCGCCAAGATCCTGGTGAAAAACGGCGTATATGCGGTTGGTGAAGGCGCCAACATGCCCACCACCATGGAAGGAACCAAGGTGTTCCAGGAAAACGGCGTTCTGTTTGCCCCCGGAAAAGCGGCCAACGCTGGCGGCGTTGCCACCTCTGCCCTGGAAATGTCGCAGAACAGCATGCGCCTCTCCTGGACCTTCGAGGAAGTGGACGCCAAGCTGCATGACATTATGGTAAACATTTATAAGCAGTGCTCCGCGGCCTGCGAAGAATATGGCTACAAGGACAACTTCGTTGTGGGAGCCAACATCGCCGGGTTTGAAAAGGTTGCCAAGACCATGCTGGCCCAAGGTGTGGTGTAAGTTTCCCCTTTGGAATATGAAGAGAAAAGACGGCTGTACAAGCCGTCTTTTTTGTGGGAAATTTTATTCCCGGTGCCGTTTTTGATAGTAGAGAAAGGCCGCGAGAATCACCAGCAGGCAGAACCCCGCATAGAGGGGGAACAGGGCGTTTTGCAGGCTGCCCAAAAGGACGATGAGAGAGCCGAGAAAGGCGAAAAGGGGAACGATAATCCCTCTCCACCGGCTTTTGATAAGGCCCCGGCGGTACAGACGGAACACCTGGGCATAGAGGACAGTATATAGAAGATAGTTGAGGGCAATGGAGATCTCTGAGACATCTGAATTGGGCAAAAGATCAAAAGAGTGGGTGAAATAATGAGCCGCACTCCAAAACAGGCAGAGGCTGAAAGCCAGCAGGGAAGAGGCCAGCGGCATGTTCCATTTGGGATGGATGCGGGCCAGCCTTTTGGAACCGGGAAAGAGCTTCCCGTCCAGCGCCAGGGAATAGGGCTGGCGGATAAAGCCCAGAACAAGGCCGTTGACCGTGCCCACAACAGAAATGATGATAAAGATGAGAATGACGCGCGCCCCCATATCCCCCAGAAGATTCCGGGCGATGGCGGCCACATGGTCGTCTCCCAAAACGATGATCTCGTTGGCGGGAAGCAGACTGGCAACGCCAGTGAAATACAGAATATAGACCAGCATGACAAGAAGCGGCGCCAGAACCAGCGCCTTTGGCAGATTGCGCTTGGCGTCCCGGATTTCATGGGAAATGGATGTGGAGACAATCCATCCGTCATAGGAAAAGGCCACGGGGCCGATGGCGGAAAGCCAGCCGGCCGTTTGCAGCTGGGCAGGCGCAGTCTGGGAGATTCCCCGGAGGGGATCGCCAAAGGCCAGACCGAGCACGGCAATGACGACCAGGGGAACCAGTTTGAGAAGTGTGGTGATATTCTGCATGGCGCCGCCCGCTTTTGGCGCGAAAGTATTTAATAGGTAACTTGCCGCATAGAACCCGACCCCGATGGCAAGCTGCACGGGAAAGGAAGCCGGGATGGCAAAAAGGATGCAGAAATAGACCCCGATAACCCAGGAGACCACGGCGATGAGGGCGGGATAGTAGACGAGAGTCTGGAACCAGCCGATGCAGCAGGCGAACCGCCGGGAGACGAATTCCTCGCTATAGGCAATGATCCCGCCGGGCTTGTCCGTGCGGGAGGCAAGCTCGCTGACGGCCAGCCCGCCAAAGACAATGGAGATGGCGGCAATGGCAAACACCAATATGCCCAGCGGGACGCTTCCGCCGGTGGCGGCGAGGACATTGTCGCTCTTGAAAAAAATGCCGGAGCCGATGCAGATGCCGATGATCATGGTGATGGAAGTGATGAGGCCGTATTTTTCTCTTTTTGCTTGCATAAAATATCCTTTCAGCCGGGGAGCCCTCAGGTCAGCTTCCCGGAGTTTGTTATCAGTATACCCCATCCCCTGGAAAATTAGAAGATGCGGCTTGCATGAAAGAGCTGTTGGGAGATGAAAGGCGGATAGAGCGGAATACATCTGCCCCATTTGCTATACGCTGGATTTTGCGGCGGAAGGCCCCGGGATTACCCCGAAAGCGATGCTTTTTATATGGGGATAGACCGGAAGGGGAGAACAGCGCAGCCGCATAAGCATCGCTTATAGATTGAAATGCTGAACAAACCCGGACATCTATAGGTCTAGTCATGCAGATGTCAGACATGAAAAAAGGAGATGCAAAAAAACTCCGGGCTTGCTAAAATAGCATATAGAGGGAGGCGGCATGCCGGGAATACGGGACAACATGAAAGCGCCAAAAGCAAGTGGCGGTTTGATCCTGGCCGGTATCGGATATTCCATGATCCGCCGCTGCTATAAAAAGAAAATGAAGTGCTGCGAGAAAACGGCTGAAGACGGCTTGACAAAATGTTAATTTAGGACTATATTAAACACGAATAAGGATGAAAGCGGCGAAAATATAACAAAAGCCGTTTCCAACCATAGAAATTATGGAAATTAGAAGGAGAAATCAGCGATGAGTAAGAGAACGCCCAAAGAAATTGCGGATCATTTAGAGGTGGTTGCCATCAACCATCAGGCCAGCTTTGCCGACATGCCCAAAATGGTGGATGCTTGCAAAAAGTATGACTTCAAAATCTGCTATGGCCTGAAATGCTTCTATCCCTATCTGATCGAGCAGCTGAAGGGATATAAGACTATGGTAGGCGGCAGCATGGTTCTGTTTGGAACCGGCGTGGATCCGACGGAAGTAAAGATCTTTTCTGGAAAATACAACATGAACCTGGGTGTAGATGAAATCGACATGAACATGAACCTGGGATGGCTGCGCTCGGGAATGGACGATCTGGTTTTAAAAGAGCTGGAAGAGATCCGCAAGGTCATCACCGTGCCCCTGAAGGTCATCATCGAGTCCCCCACGCTGACCGAAGATGAACTCAAGCGTGCCTGCCAGCTGGTGGCGGCGGCCAAGATGGATTATGTCAAGACGGGCACCGGATTCTTTGGCCCGGCGACTATTCCCATGGTGGAGAACATGCTCAAATATGTGGAGGGCACCAACTGTAAGGTGAAGTGCTCGGGCGGCGTCAAGGGCGCGGCTATGGTGGAAGAACTCTTGGATATGGGCGTGGAGCGCATTGGCATGGGATACCAGAAGGCAATCGATGTCATGCACGAGCTGGGCTGCGACTAAGAACCGAAAACGACATCAGACAAAAAATGCCGCGGAATTTCCGTGGCGTTTTTTTCGTATTTAGAAAATCGCGCATTGGTTGATTCAGAAAAAGAGGGCGGAATGGTGGAAAAAATCATGCCAAACCAAACGAGAGAGGAGAGAGCAGATGGGATGGATTACGAAAGAAAATAAAAAAGACAATCCAAAGCAGAACACGGGACGGACTTTCATTAAAAAATGAGGGAATCTGCACGAATGAGAATTTTTCTGTACTTAGCCGAAAACAGAATACATGACGTATCCTGATATCATAAATTTTTTGAAAAGCAGCATCCGGGCGGGCAGGAAAGGAATATAGAGAAAACGCACAGGAGAGAAAAATATGACGGCTCTCATGTATTATTCCGGCGCGGCAACCTCCCTGGCGGCCGGCCTATGCTGTCTTTAAAATGGGAAATAGGAGACGGGCATATTTAAGCAGCAGACTCCTATCACCGCCGAAACAGCGGCCCCGTGCAGCTTCCCAGAAGGGCGAGGCCGAAATAGAGCAGGGCATAGAGCAACGCGGTTTCGTTATAGAACAGAAAGACGCTGGGGAGAAAGGACAGGCCCAGGAGCAGGGGAAGATAGAGAGAAAAACCGGCGGTCAAGGAGAAGATGATGCCGCTGGCCAGACAAAACAGCGGATTGATGAGCAGCAGCGTGACCAGCATAAAGGAGAGGCTGGCGCCGGCCGACGTGCCGATCCAGGGCAGAAGATAGAACAGGCAGAGGGCAATGCAGAAATAAATGAGCAGGTGCTTCCATAGTTTTTTCATATATAAGATTCCTCAATATTCGATGCCCCGCCGGGCGGAGAGGTGCTCATCCGCAAAGGGATGTTTTTCGCATTCCATCCGGGTGGCATAGTGGCTTTGGCGAAAAAGGGCGGGCGTGGGCCTGCGCCCTGTCAGAAGGATTTCGCAGCCGCCCCGTTCTTTCAGCAGAGCAAGCAGCGCTTCCTCAGAAAAAATGCCTTCCTGCAGGGCGTCCAGGCCCTCATCCAGAACGGCCATTCCATATTCCCCGGAAAGGATCCATTCCCGGGCACGGGAAAAGCAGTCTGCCTGGCGGCGGAAAAAATCCTGTTTTTCCCCGGGAGTCATGTTCCAGAGAAACTTGCCTGTGGGAGAAGAATGAAGCACGGGGATTCCAAGAGAGGCCAGCACGGAGATTTCCGAAGAATCGCCGGCCTTGAAAAACTGGCAGAGAAACACCTTCTTTCCGGCGCCGTGGGCCCGGAGCAGCGCCCCAAGGGCGGCTGTTGTCTTTCCTTTTCCATCGCCATAATACAGATGAATACAGCTTTTTTCCATTTCCGGTTCCTTTCTTTTGTCTTCTATTATAGCGGCCGGGACGCAGAGCCGTCAACTTGAACTCGGAACGGGGATGTGATACAATCGAAAAAAATGGCGGAAAGGAGACGGACAATGGAGAGAAAGAAACGGTGGGCCTGTCTGGCGGCATTGGCGGTTCTGGTACCCGGCATCGCATTAGCGGCCATGGCGGACAATTTCCCCATCACGAAGGGAGACGCGGGCGACGCTGTCTATATCATCCAGCAGCGGATGGTAGACCTGGGATATCTTCATTTCCGGCCCACCGCCAGCTATGGCGACATGACCTATCAGGGAATCCTGCGGTTCCAGGAGCGCAACAACATCGCAAAGGACGGCATGGTGGGGGAGGATACCTACTCCCATCTCTATGACGCGGGCATTGTGCGGGCGCCGCTGAATGAAACCATCCCCCGGACGGTGGGCGCGGGGTTGCTGGCCACCCCCAGCGAATATGGCGAGCTTTCCAGCTGGGCCGAGATTGATGTGATTTTCCCCGTGGGAGAAACGGTGACGGTCACGGATTTCAACACGCTGCGCACCTTCCGGGTAACCCGGACGGGCGGGACGAATCACGCCGATGTACAGACGGCGGACAAGGAATCCCAGGTGAACTTTATGAAGAGTTTTGGCGGCGGGTATTCCTGGGAAAAACGGCCGATGCTGGTTTCCATCAATGGAAAGAAATATGCCGCTTCCATGTTTGGCATGCCCAACGCCAATGATACGCTGAAAAACGGACAGATGTCCGGCTCGGTCTGCCTCTATTTTTCCGGGAGTACGTCGGATATCGGGAATATCGCGGATGTGGAGCATGCGGCCAATATTGCAAAGGCGGCGGGGCAATGAGCTGGGAAGTGACCGAGCTTCAGCCCCAGAAGCGGAAAAAGAATCGGTTCAATATCATCACCGACGAGGGCTATCTCCTTTCCCTTTCGGCGGAAACCATCGTGAAGCACCATATCCGGGCGGGGATGATTTTGGAGGAGGGGCTGCTGGAAAAGCTGCGGCAGGAGGATACCCGCAAATATGCCAAGGAGCTGGCGGCGGATTATCTGGGTTATGCGCCCCGGACGCGCTCGCAGGTGCGCAGCCATCTTCTGCGCAAGGGAATCGACGCAGAGAGCGCGGAGGCGGCTCTTGCCACCATGGAGGAATACGGCTATATCGACGACGCGGCCTATGCCCGGGAGTTCGCCCGGTGCTACAGCGCCAAGTTGGGAGCGGCGGCGATCCGGAGCAAGCTGATGGAAAAGGGGATTTCCCGGGAGGTTATCGACGCCTCCGTGGAGTTTTCCCGGGAGGCAGAGAGAGAAGCGGCGGCTGGCCTGGTGGCCAAGTTGCGGGAAAAATACGACAGCCTTCCCAAAGAAAAGCGGCGGCAGCGCATCTATCAGGCGCTTTTGCGCAAGGGTTTTTCCTATGGGGACGCTGCCGAGCTGCTGCGCAATGGAGAGGATGAATGATAATGGAACAGGCGGGATATTTTGCATCCCTGAAGGAGAAGATGCGGCGGGAGAGGGACACCGCCCTTTTTTGTCTGGAAGAAGTGGATTCCACCAACCGTTTTGCCAAGGAGAAAGCGCCGGAATGCGGAAAGCTCATGGCCTGCGCTCTCCGGCAGACAGCGGGGAGAGGACGCCTGGGGCGCCATTGGGTATCCCCTGAGGGGAACCTCTATGTCTCCTTTGCCTATGAAAATACCATGCCGCCCGAGCGGCTGGCCCCAGTGACGCTGGCAGTGGCTCTGGCAGTTTGCGACACTTTGGCGGACTTCGATGTTCCGGCCTCCATCAAGTGGCCCAACGATATCTATATAAAAGGGAAAAAAGTCTGCGGGATTTTGGTGGAAACCGTCTGCCGGGGAGAGAGGATTCCCTATATTGTGGCGGGCATCGGCATCAACGTCAACCAGAGAGAATTTCCGGCGGAGGTAGAGAACCGGGCGGTTTCCCTTTGGAACGTTACCGGGAAGGAAAGCGACCGGGCGGAGATCGCCTGGCGGCTGAAAAAGCAGATGGACCGGCGCATGGCGCAGTTTATGGAAAAAGGATTTGCCGCCATGCGGGAGGAATATATGCAGCATTCCCTGCTCACTGGGCGGGAGGTCACGGCATCCGTTCCGCATACGGTATGCGGGATATGCATCGGGGTTTCGGAAACCGGGGATCTGCTGCTGGAAGCGGGAGGAAAGCGCATCCCCGTGACCTTTGGCGAGGTGACGGGGCGGCTGCAGTTTGAGGGAATGCCTGGGGAAGAATAGAAAGAAGGATTGGATATGAAAACTGGATTGGTGTTGGAGGGCGGCGGCTTTCGCGGCCTCTATACCGTGGGGGTACTGGACGCGCTGGAAGAGGAAAATATTCGGTTCCCCTATGTGATCGGGGTTTCTGCGGGCGCCTGCAACGGCCTGTCCTATGTCTCCGGCCAGACCGGGCGGGGATACCGCATAAACACGGCCTATACCAGAGATAAGCGGTATTGCGGGCTGTATCCGCTTTTAAAAGAAAAATCCATGTTTGGGATGAATTATATTTTTGACACCATCCCCCATGAGCTCGACCCCTTTGATTACGATGCCTTTCAGGCGGCTGCGGCGGAATATGTGGTGGGGGTGACGGACGTAGAAACCGGGAAACCCGCCTATTTCGGCAAAGAGCACCTGGATCACGACTGCACGGTAGTGCGGGCGTCGTCCGCCATCCCCTGTTTCTCCCCTATGGTGGAATACTGCGGCCGGAAATATCTGGACGGAGGAACGTCGGACCCCATTCCCCTGCAAAAGGCTGCAGAGGACGGCTGCCAGCGGGCGGTCGTAGTGCTGACACGGCCCCGGGATTATGTGAAGCCGCCTGAGAAGCTGCGGTGGTATTATAAGCGGGCATTTCGCAGATATCCGGCCATGATCCGGCTTTTGGACCGCCGCCATGAGATCTATGCAGAGGAACAGGCGCTGGCGGCCCGATGGGAGAAAGAAGGGCGCGCGGTGGTCATTGCGCCCAAAACGGCCCTGGAGGTGCGCCGGTTTGAAAGGGATATGGGTAAGCTGGAAGCTGCCTATCGCCGGGGAAAGTGCGAGGCCCGGGAAAAAATCCCGGAGATCCGGCGGCTGCTGGGCGGAGACGGAGCATAAAGGCCAGCGCACCTGCTTTATAAAAATATGGCGGGTTATATGCGAAAAACAGGGAAAGCGAAAAGGCTTTCCCTGTTTTAGGCTTATGGGAAAAACGACGATGAGACAAACCCCATCCGGGAACCTGGTTCCACAAAAAGGCTCCTGGACGGAGTGACAATAGAAACTGGTGCGCAGCGTCTGCCAGCGAGACGGATGAAATGGAAAGGAGAATGCCGAAAGATCCGAGAAAGAGCAGGGAAGGGAAACAGCTTTTTTGCCTGCCGCGCATGGGAGGAAAACCGAACCTTACCGGCGGCAAAAACCTTTTTTTCTATGGGAAAGGAAGGGATGGGCGGTTTTGCTTCCGGCAGAGAGATGAGACACAAAAAAGCCCCGAAACCTTTTCGGGGCGGGAGGCTTTTCTGAACCGGGGATAGAACTTCTAAATTGCCGGGGACGGCGGCTATAGAACTTTGTCATAGAGGAAGCATCGCAGAGGGACGGTTTTTCTGCCCATATTCAGGACGATTTTGGTTTCCGCTGCCCGCCGGAATTCCCGGCGGTCATAGAAGGAATAGGTGCAGGCGTCGTCGGTAAACAAAAAGATCCTTTTGCCCTGTTCTCTCCGCGCAAGCTCCTTGAGCAGTGCGCTTCCAATCCCTTTGCCCTGGCTGCCCGGATCGGCGGCTAAAAAAATAATTTCTCCATCTGGAACCCATGTTTCTTTGTATTTGCAAAGCATGGAACGATTGGTTTGCTCATATAGGCCGGCGCCCTCCTTGGAAAAGAGCCGCAGCAGGGTATCAAACATTTTCACATACAACGACTTGCCAAAGGATGGATATGCCTTTTTCTCCCCGTATATTTCTGCCAGCAGCACGCCCACCAGCGTATCGCCCTCATAAGCGGCGAGAATCTGCGTGGCGCGGGTAATTTCCATATTCCAAAAATATTTTCCATATAGCTGCAGCAGCGGACGGCTGTCTACATACCAGTGAAAGTGCATCCCGGTGATGGCAAAGGCTGCGGCTTTTTTGTGATCCGCCTTCTTTAATTCTTTTATCTCTATTCGCAAAAGGCCCTCCTGCTGGACGGATAATCCAAACTTTTTTCTTATTATATAGAAATTATATAGAATTTTTGCGGGAAGTCTATCCATTCTGCCGGAAAAAATGGAAACATTTCATGAACAGGGTGCTTCAGGGGGGACGGAACCCTGTTTTGGCATATGACAAATGAAACAGCCGAAAAACCGAACGGCCCGCTTCATGCAAAATACCATGCCGGGGTTTATGGATAGAGATAAGGACTCTTGCATATTTTGAAAAGCTGCACCGCAAAAATCAGCCGCATGGTTCCTGAAAAAAGGCTGGCGGCAAAAAACAGGGAAGTTTTCTTCCCTGTTTTTTCTTTAAAGCGAAACGATTATTTCTTCGCATAGCGGTATCCGGCATCTTTTTTACTTTTTAAATAGAGCAGGCCCAGAACCCATTCCACAACGCGCACCGGGAGGAGGCGGGCGGCAAGGCAGAGCAGCTTATAGTCCATGCAGACGACACGACGGGCGGGCATCCGGCGTTTTCCGGCGAGACGGACGACGGCCCGGGCAACGGTTTCCGGCGATTTTCCGTGAATTTCATCGTGCATCATGGCGTTTAAGGCGTGTTCGCAGGGCGCCTGATAGCAGGAATGTTGTCCGGTTCCCGCAGCAAACTCCCGGGCAGCGGTGAAGCCGGTGGCTGTATCCCCCGGTTCCACGACGCAGAGAGAAACCCCCGTTCCTTTAAGTTCCAGACGTAGCGCCCCGGTCATGGAGGCCAGCGCCGCTTTGGAGGCGCTGTACATGCTTTGGAAGGGAATAGGGATGCGGGCGGCAACCGAACCAATGCTGATGATCTTTCCGGCATTCTGGGCGCGCATATATGGCAATACGGCGCAGATCATCCGGGCGGTACCAATAAAATTCAGCTGGCATTCCCTTTGCAGCTGGGCATCCGAATAATCTTCCAGCGGGCCGCCGATGCCCATGCCCGCGCTGTTGACGAGAATATCGATCCGGCCGTATTCCCGGGCGACCCAGCCGACGCATTCCCGGATGGATTCCTCGCTGGAAAGATCCAGAGCATGGGTGGGGAAGGGGACCTCTGCCGGGCGCCGGGACGCGCCGATCACGATGTCTCCCTTTGCGAGAAATGCCTGAGCGACGGCCAGGCCGATTCCCTTGGTTCCCCCGGTAATTAAAACAATGCGGTTCATGGGCTAACCCCTCCTCTTGCAGTCTATGCCGTGCTTATTCCCAATTATAGCACAAAATCTTTGACTTTTCGCCTTTCCTATGACACAATAGATCTGGTATATGTGAAATATAGAAAGGATATCATATGAAAGCGATTATTTTTGACATTGGTTCGGTTTTGGTTTCTTTCAACTATCCGGACTTTCTCAAACATTTGGGATACAGCGAGGCCGTGCAGAAGGAACTGGATGTAATCAAAGAAGGCGGCCCCTTCTGGCAGAAGATGGACCGGGGCCTTATGACCGAGGAAGAGGGGCTCAAGATCTATCTTGATATGATCCCCACCTATAAAAAAGAGGCGGAATATGCTTTCACCCATATGGCCTATTATATGGAGGAGATCACGCCCACATCCCGCTTTCTCCGGGCGGCAAAGGCAAAGGGATACCAGGTCTATTATCTCTCTAACTACTCCCACCGCAACTGGGAAATCATTTTTGAACGCTTTGACTTTTTCCGGCTGTTTGACGGCGGCGTGGTGTCCTATCAGGTGCATCAGGTCAAGCCGGATGCGGAGATTTATCAGACGCTGCTTGGGAAATATGGCCTGGCGCCGGAGAACACGCTGTTTATCGATGACCGGGAAAACAACATCCGCGCGGCGGAGAAACTGGGCATCCATACTCTCTGGCTGAAGCCGGATACCGATTTGTTTGCCGAGACGGCGGAGCTGGGCTTTGGCGTATGAAGACCGACACACTGATTTTTGACATTGGCTCTGTGCTGGTCTATCTGGATTTTCCCGAAGCGCTAAAACAGATGGGGCTGAGCGGCCGGGCGCGGAAAAAGATTTTGGAAGTGCCGCCCATTCCCGGCTTCTGGGAGGCTCTGGACCGGGGCGATATCAGCCGCGATGAGGGCGCCCGTTGGTTTGCATCCTATGTTCCGGGCGACGAGGAGGCCGCGGAATATGCCATCCGCCATATGACGGAATATGTAAATCCCATCGCCCGGAATGTGAGATTCCTGCGGCGGGCAAAGGCGGCGGGCTGCCGGGTGTTCTATCTCTCGAATTTTCAAAAGGAGAATTGGGAGATTCTCTGGGGGCAGCGGGCAGACTTTTTTTCGGAGTTTGACGGCGGCGTCGTATCCTGGGAGGCGCGGTGCATCAAGCCGGACCCGGCGATTTACCGGATGCTGATGGAACGGTATTCGATTGTGCCGCAGCACGCCCTGTTTTTCGACGACCGGGAGGCCAACACCCAGGCGGCCCGGGAGCTGGGTTTTCAGACGATCACTCTGCCGCCGGGGACGGATATTTTCGAGAAAGCGGCGGCGTTGGGACTGCGGCTGACGGATGCGGAGAAATAAAACGCTGCGAAATGCGGCAAACCAGCTCTTTACCATGAAAACTAAAACAAGGAAAAAAGCCATCGGTTGGATGGCTTTTTGTATAGAGCTGCGTTGTATAGGCTTCGTCCTAGCGGAGAGCCGGAATGTGTTTTGTGCCGCGGATAGGACAGGAGCGGCGGTCCCGCTGTTTTTCAGGAGACCTGCCCGGGATTTTGCCTTGGCAGGAGCGAGCCGGCATAACAATGCAAAGGGTATGGCTCCGGAGAAAGGGAGCCGCTTCCCGGAAGAGATCATCCACAGCCGCAGCTAAAAAGCGGCCGGCTGCACCAGATCGTGCGCAGAAATTTTCACGCATAGCGTTCCTATTTCGGATAGAGGGATGGGCCGCAATGCAAATAGGCCGCAGTATATTTTTGCGCGTTGCCTCGGCCCGCCCAGAGTTTCCCGAGGTTTATCTTCCTATTTGGGAGCATCGGTATACCGCTCCACCCGCAGGCGGAGCTTATATTTTTCCCGTAGAGCGGCGATCTGCCTCATCATTTCGGACTGATGATGAAGGTCAAGGGCATGGGAATCGCGCCAGCGGTCGATCAAGAGGACGGTTTCCGGATCCTCCATTGGAAAAAAATATTCATATCTTTCGTTTCCCGGTTCTGCACGGACAGCCTGGACAACTCCACTGGACATCATTTCTTCCGCAAAAAGCCGGGCGCTGCCGGCCTGTCCCGTATAATATAAATGAATGGTTATGCTCATAGGTACCCCCTTATTTTATTTTTGCGTGTGTTAAAAAGAATTATAGCATAACAAGAGTGGGAACGGTAGAGGGATGCAACAGGCTCCGGAGACGGGAAAAAGCATTTTTGAAGAATTCACGATTTCGTAACAAATGCGGGAAGCGGCAGCGGCCATTTTTTCCCATAAAACAGCCATTTTAAGAAAATGGTATATAAAAACACAAGCAAAATGAAGAAAACATTAGATATAAAAATATAATTTTAAATAAATGGAAAAAACGAAGAATTTTAGCTGTTGTATTATTCTCCGACTTTACTATAATAGAATTTGTTATTAGCACTCACTATTTGCGAGTGCTAATAAATCCAGAAAGAGGAAAACCGTGGAAGCACGGGATACGAAGGATTTTATTTTAAGGAGGGTTTTCATTATGAAGGTAAAACCGTTGGCAGACAGAGTCGTAATCAAATCTCTGGAAGTGGAGGAAACCACAAAGAGCGGCATCGTTCTTCCGGGAAGCGCAAAGGAAAAGCCGCAGATGGCGGAAGTTCTGGCAGTTGGCCCGGGCGGAAATGTAGACGGCAAGGACGTTGAAATGCATGTGAAGGTGGGAGATCATGTCATCTATTCCAAATATGCGGGTACAGAAGTCAAAATCGACGGCGAGGATCTGATCATCGTCAAACAGGCGGATATTCTGGCGGTTGTGGAATAAACCCTTAAAGCAAAGAAAGAGGAGGAAGATACATCATGGCAAAACAGTTAAAATTTGGTGAGGAAGCTCGCCGCGCCCTGGAAAGAGGCGTAAACCAGCTGGCAGATACAGTCAAAGTAACCCTGGGGCCCAAAGGGCGCAATGTGGTTCTGGATAAGAAATTTGGTTCTCCCCTGATCACCAACGACGGTGTTACCATCGCCAAGGAGATCGAGCTGGAAGATCCCTTTGAAAACATGGGTGCGCAGCTGGTGAAGGAAGTTGCCACCAAGACCAACGATGTGGCCGGCGACGGCACCACAACGGCAACCCTGATGGCGCAGGCCATCATCCGCGAGGGTCTCAAGAACGTGGCTGCGGGCGCAAACCCGATGGGCATCAAGAAGGGCATCATGAAGGCCTGCGATGCGGCTGTGGAAGGACTTTCCGAGATGGCGAAGCCCATCGAAGGCTCCTCCGCGATTGCCCAGGTCGCTTCGATTTCCGCCGGCGACGAGAGCATTGGTTCCCTGATCGCACAGGCGATGGAAAAAGTCGGCAACGAAGGCGTTATTACCGTGGAAGAATCCAAGACCATGAAGACCGACCTGAAGGTTGTGGAAGGCATGCAGTTCGACCGCGGCTATGCTTCGGCTTATATGGCGACGGACACGGATAAGATGGAAGCGGTTCTGGATGATCCGCTTATCCTGATTACGGATAAGAAGATTTCCAACATCCAGGAGATCCTGCCGGTTTTGGAGCAGGTTGTGCAGATGGGCAAAAAGCTGCTGATCATTGCGGAGGATGTGGAAGGCGAAGCTCTGGCGACTCTGGTTGTCAACAAGCTGCGGGGAACCTTCACCTGCGTTGCCGTCAAGGCGCCTGGATTCGGTGACCGCCGCAAGGCAATGCTCCAGGATATCGCGGTTCTGACCGGCGGCACGGTAATTTCCGAGGAAGTTGGTCTGGAGCTGAAGGAAACCAAGATCGAGCAGCTGGGCAGCGCCCGCCAGGTCAAGGTGGACAAGGAAAATACCATCATCGTGGAAGGCAAGGGCGATCCGAAGGAAATTCAGGCCCGGATCAACGGCATCAAGCAGCAGATCATCGACTGCACTTCGGATTATGATAAGGAAAAGCAGCAGGAGCGTCTGGCGAAGCTGTCCGGCGGTGTAGCGGTAATCCGCGTCGGCGCGGCAACCGAAACCGAGATGAAGGAAATGAAGCTGCGCATCGAGGATGCTCTGGCGGCGACACGTGCGGCTGTTGAGGAAGGCATCGTTCCCGGCGGCGGCACGGCAATGTTGAAGGCTGAAAAGCATGTGAAAGAGCTGCTGGCAACCGAAACCGGCGACATCCGGACGGGTATTGCCATCGTGCTGCGGGCTTTGGAAGAGCCGATCCGTCAGATCGCGGCCAACGCCGGCATCGAGGGCAGCATCATCGTGGAAAAGATCCGCGCCAACGATTCGGTTTCCTTCGGCTATGATGCGGCCAAGGGCGAATATGTGGATATGATCGAAGCGGGTATTCTGGATCCGAAGAAGGTCACCCGTTCTGCTCTGCAGAATGCGGCATCTGTTTCCGCCATGCTCCTGACAACCGAAAGCCTGGTGACGGATATCCCTGCTCCCGAGCCGCCGGCTCCCAACCCGGCTGGAATGCAGGGCATGTATTGATAAAGGGTTTTCCGCGAAAGGAAAAAACGATAAACCGGAAGAGTGCAAAAGCGCTCTTCCGGTTTTTTTGAAATTCGGGTTGTTTTTAAGGAATTACATGGCTATTGCCATAAGATTAAAAAAAGGAGGACGGCGGATATTCTGCGGGAAAACAGTATAAGCGGCCAGGGTTCAGGAAGGCGCCGCTATCCCGCAGTTTGAGAAATGTACGGCGCCTTATCCATATCTGAAAGGCCCGGGTTTCGCACATCCCGGTTTTGCCTGTAATACTTTATGGAGAAAATCGGGGAAAGGATTGCTTTTTTGTAATTCATTTGATATAATAAATTTGAATTGTTGTAAACGTCAAAGAATATTTTTTCCACTCCATGTTTTGCATTGCTGCAGGAAAAAGGATTCCCGAAAATTTTCCAGATAAGTGAGGGTATGTCCGGAGAAAATTCGTAAAAAATGAATTGTTTACGCTTTGTTCACAATTCGGAAACGCCTTTGCAATGGGAAAAAACAGGGGTTCCATCCAAGAAATTACGCGATTATTAAAAAAATGTAATAAAATACTGTGCAAAACGGAAAAATTATAGTATAATGGCAGTAACAAATAAAACAAACCAGAGAAATCTGGGGGAAGGAATGAGAAGGTGAAAAAGAGTACCAGCGGTTTTTTTGATCGTCTTTCTGACAAAACCGCAGACGCGATTGTTTCCATTCGGAAAACCTTTTCGAACAACGTAAGGAAAAAGAGACGCGACCGCGCCCTGAAAGGCAGCCATGTGACACGGCGGCAAAGCAGTGGGGCAAGAGAAGTGCCTGTATATACGATGGAGAAAAAATCCATGAAGGGCATTCGGTTTGCGGCCGCAAAAAAGGCGCCTAAGACGCTTCCCGTGGCCCAAGCCTCAGTGGAGGTTCGGGAAAAGCGGGTGAAGGCGAAAGCCGGACGGAATGTCTTTGCCCAGATGGGCAAAGGGATTGCCGCAGGATGGGCGGCCTGCAAGGACGGCTGCACCAGTATGGCAGCTTCCATGAAGCGCAAAATGGAAAACCGCAAGGTTGCGAAGCAAAATGCGCCCGCAGCGGTGGCCAGTACCCCGGCTGTTAAGGTAAAGAAGCGTAATAACATTGCCGCATGGTGGAAGAACTTCCGCGGCAAGAATGACCATGTATTCTCCTGGTTCACGAAAAAACGGACGGCGGCCATTGCGGCTGCTCTGGTAGTGTGCATTATGGCTCCTATCGTAGTCTCTTCTGCTGGCCAGCCGGCGGGGGGGGATAACGGTGAAGCGGAACCGGCGGCCGTGCTGGCAGTGGAAAAATCTGAGAAGGTTGCGGACAACGACGAGCCGACCCAGACCCCGGAAGAGACAGCGGTTTCCTCTGCTCCGACGGAGACATTGACTCCTGAGCCATCGCCTACCAGCGCCTATATTCTTCAAAAGGGCGATGAAAATGAGCAGGTGACGCAGCTGCAGACGCGGCTGATGGAGCTTGGTTATATGGATAATGACGAGCCGACCCAGCTCTTTGGGCCGACGACCAAGGCTTCCCTCCAGCTCTTTGAGCGCAAGCATAATTTGGAGATCGACGGCAACCTGACCCAGGAAGAATGGAATCTCCTGTTCTCGGATCAGGCTCAGAAATACAGTGTATCCGAAGGGATTTCTGGCCAGGATGTGCAGGAACTGCAGATCCGCCTGCGGGAGCTGGGATATCTGGATAAGGTGACCAGCTACTACGGCACCGATACGACCGCGGCGGTGAAGAAATTCCAAGAAGCCAACGGCCTCTCGGCAGACGGCACCATTGGAACCGAGACGCGTGAGATGCTCTATTCGGAAGAGGCGAAGGCCAATTCCATCAAATACGGCGAAAAGAGCGATAAGGTAACCCAGGTGCAGGAACGCCTGCGGAAGCTGGGATATCTCTCCTCGGAGGCGACCGGCTATTATGGCTCGGAAACTGTGCAGGCAGTGCGCCGCTTCCAGGAACGTAACGGTTTGATCGCCGACGGTGCCCTGGGCCCGCTCACGGAAGATGCGCTCTTCTCGAGTGAGGCGCAGATTAACGCTCTGCTCATTGGAACCAGTGGTTCGGATGTGGAAAAGGTGCAGCAGCGCTTGGTGGAACTGAATTATTTAAAGAATTCGACCGGCTATTATGGCTCGGATACCGAAAAGGCAGTACGCAAGTTCCAGCAGCGCAACGGCTTGACTGTAGACGGTAAAGTGGGACCGCAGACCAACCAGGTTCTCTTCTCGGATAACGCGAAGAAGGCGGCCAGTGGATCTTCCTCCTCTTCTTCTTCCGGCTCCAGTTCTACGAAGAAGCCGAGCAAACCTTCTTCGAGTTCGGGCTCTTCCAAGCCGTCAACAAGTGTGCCGTCTGCGGATGCGCAGGATGTGGAATCCCTGATCAAGGTGGCGAAATCCCGCCTGGGCTGCAAATATGTCCTGGGCGCGAAGGGCCCCGATAGGTTCGACTGCTCTGGTTTTGTATATTGGTGCCTGAAGCAGATTGGCGTGAAGCAGGGATATATGACATCGGCCGGCTGGGCCTCTACCACCAAATATCCGGTAGTTACCAGCATGAGCAAGCTCCAGAGAGGCGATATTGTCAGCTTCAAAGGGCATGTGGGAATCTATTTGGGCGGCGGACAGATGATCGATGCTTCCTCCAGCGATGGAAAGATTCGTATCTGCTCCAATATCCAGTCCAATAGCTATTGGAAGTCCCACTTCATTAAGGGTTTAAGAGTATTGTAATAAAATTATGGGAAGGGCCGTCCGCCAGGGCGGCTCTTTTCATTCTCTGCGAAATACCGGACACACGGGAAGGCGCCTGGTTATGGAGCGCATAAAGCACTTTGAGATAGAGGATGGACACATCCCCAAAAGGCAGCGAGGGGGGATTAAGCCCGTCATTTTCAATGCGACGCAGATGGAAGGATGGAGCCAGGCAGTCTTAGCATGTGGGGACTGACTGGATAGCAATGGCGAGAATCGGAAATTTGCGAATACATCTGTCGATCGAAAATGGAAGTGTCCGCCTGCAAGCAGCAGGGGGAAAGTAGGGAGTGGAATACGTTTCGGGATGCGGCGTCAAAAACAGCTTCTCCAAGGCGCTTTCCGGGCGTGGGTAGGATGGACATAAAATGATTCTGAAAAGCGCCTGCTGTGGCCTGGCTAGGCGGGAACAGGATCTTTGTCCCTGCCGGAGAGCGGGGCTTTAAACGGATGGGACAGGAAAAGAGGGATTTCCAGCGGAAACCCCTCTTTTCTTTGGCCAGGCAATTCTTATAGAAAATTGATGATACGATATTGCAAAAAATTATTTGGAGGAAACAAGCCCCAGGGAAAAGGAACGGGGCGCGGGCTGTAATTCCGCCTCGATACCTTTTAAGATGGTTTCGCAGCGATTGGAAAGATCCTGCAAGAGCAGCGTATTTTGCTGAACGCGTTCCTCGGACTTTCTTTTTTGCTCATTGGCCTCCCGGGTTACCCGCTCCGCCTGCTCCTTGGCGCGCTCGATAATGGCACGGCCGGCACGTTCCGCATCCAAAAGCGCCTGAGCAATGGCATGGCGGCTTTCCTCATAGCTTTGCAGACGTTTTTGCAGCTCCTGATTTTCTTCCCGGAGAGCCATGATGCGCTCCTTCTGTTCTTTTGTCACTTTCTCATAATCTATGGTCAGCTGACGAATTTTTTCACTGTCGTCCGGCTGTGTCTTACGCTTGATTCCCATGGTTTTCACCTCCGCAAGTTTTACCGCTGCTGCGGTATACCCCTATTATCCATAAGGCAGAGAGGAAAAGATGTCGGATGGCGGAAAAAAGCCGGCGGTTCCGGGGCTGTTTTGCGGTGTTTTTGTCATATGACGGGATTTGCGGCAAAGCGCCTTTTTTCGCAGGAATATTTATGATATATCCGCATAAAATATTCGGCTCAAAAAAACGGGCCCGGTGGATTCCGGACCCAGTTTTTGCTGTGGGGGCGTTTTTATTTTCGCGAAGCGAGAAAATCCTCCACCTGCTGCATGGTGGGCAGGGCAGGAATCGCGCCCACGGCGGATGCGCAAAGCGCGCCGACCGCAGAAGCATAGCGCACCATTTCCGAAACCTTCATTTCCGGATGGTGGCAGAAGAAATAGTGAATGGTGCCCATGAAGGCATCGCCGCAGCCGGTGGTATCAACAGCGTCTACCCGGAAACCCGGGAAGAAACCGTGCTCGTCCTGGGTGAGATAATAGGAGCCTTTGCCGCCCATGGTCACAAATACCGCTGTCTTTCCGGAATCAAGGATCTGCCGGGCGCCTGTTTCGTAGTCGTCGATGGAACATCCGGTGAGCATGGCCAGCTCTTCCTCAGAAACCTTGACGATATCGGCATATTGCAGGGCTTCCTTCATCATGCGAATGGCCTTGGGCTCGTCATTCCAGATCAGCTCCCGGTAGTTGGGGTCATAGGAGATGAGCTTGCCTGCCTTTTTGGCATAGTCCATGGCGTAGAGCTGGGAGCTGCGGCCAGGATCATCCGAAAGGGTGATGGAGCCGCAGTGCAGGATCTTGGAATCGTCAATGATGGAAAGATCGATATCTTCCTTTTCAATCATGAAATCGGCGCCCGGCTTGCGGACAAAGGCGAAATCCCGGTCTCCGGTATCGTCAATGGTGACAAAAGCCAGGGTAGTCGCCGCCTTTTTTGTTTTCACAACGCCCTTGGTGCAGATTCCCGTGTCATCCAGCACCTTGATTAAAAAGTTGCCAAACAGGTCGTCCCCCACCATGCCGATAAAGGCAGTGGAGCCGCCCAATTTGGTGTTGGCGGCAAGACAGTTTGCCGGCGCGCCGCCCGGATTCATTTCAAAGCTGGGATTTCCCATCTTTCCCTTGCCATTGGGGGAAAAATCGATCAACACCTCGCCGATAGAGACTACATCAAACATAGGAATTCTCCTTTCAAAAATATGCGTACTGCTTTTTGCCTGGGAAGCATCCAAAAGATGGATGCACTTTATTAGATTCATTATAACAAGGATTATGGGGAAAGGGAACAGGGTTCCGCCGGATAGAGGCAAGAAAAATAACGCATGGCAAAGGAAACCGAAAGAATCCCGCCCTATTTTGCTTTCCGCAGCCGAGAAAGAGATGCGGGACAGGGAACCCGGGAACAATCCGGCGGCAAAAATGAGAGGCTGTGAAAAACACATGTCCTGGAATGCTGCATGGGAATATGGGATATATCCGAAAAAACATTGGATCGGGGCGATTGAACGGCAGAGAAAAAGGGGAACAGCGCCAGATCTGTTCCCTGGACACTGAAAGCAGGGAAAAAAGGCCATGGACAATGGAAAAAGAAGGAAAGAAAAAAAGATATAAATTTTCCATGAGAAGGCAGGAATTCAAAAAAATATAGCGAATATATATCCAGAGTGGTGAGAAGTGTTTAAAAGTGGTGGAAAACTCACCAAAATTGTTGCTGGGGGACGCAAAGTTGCTGATAGGCGAGTATTCCCATAGCCTCGACCCCAAGGGACGGGTGTTCATGCCCGCCAAATTCCGGGAAGAGCTGGGAGAAAAGTTTATTGTGAGCAGAGGCATTGGAAAATGCCTATTTGTGTTTGAGCAAAATGTTTGGATGGAATTTGCTCAGAAACTCAAGACCATTCCCATCACGGATCAGAAGGCCCAGGTTTTTCTCCGCATGCTGTTTGCATCGGCCTGCGAATGTGAACCGGACAAGCAGGGCCGTATTCTTTTGCCGGCACGCCTTCGGGATTATGCGGGCTTCACAAAGGAAGTTGTCGCCATCGGCGTCATGAGCCGGGTGGAGCTTTGGGCAGCCGAGAGCTGGAAGGAATATAACGAACAGTCCAGCGAGGACTATGAAGCGACGCTGGAAAAGCTGGCGGAGCTTGGCATATGAGCGGGCACTACAGCGTTCTCTACCGCGAGTGTATGGAGGCGCTTCCGCTGGCAGACGGCCGCATTTTTGTGGACGGGACGCTGGGCGGCGGCGGTCATTCCGAGGGGATTCTTAAAAATTCCAAAGGACAGCTCATCGCCATTGACAAAGATCAGGCGGCCATCGAGCGGTGCCGGAAGCGGCTGGAACCCTATAGAGGGCGTTTTACTCTGGTGCATGACGACTTTCAAAACATCAAGGACATCCTGGCCCGCTTGGATGTGGGGGCCGTGGATGGGGCGCTGCTGGATCTGGGCGTCAGCTCTTTTCAGCTGGACGAAGGGGAGCGAGGGTTTTCCTATCAAAAGGAAGCGCCGCTGGATATGCGCATGGACAGGGACAACCCCTTGACGGCCCAAACCATCGTCAATACCTATGAAAAACGCGAGCTGATCCGCATCATCTCCACCTATGGCGAGGAAAAATTCGCGGCAAGGATTGCCGACCGAATTTTGAAAAACCGCCCGATAATGACGACGACCCAGCTGGCCGAGATTGTGCGGGAGGCGATTCCCGCAGCGGCACGCCGGACGGGCGGCCACCCGGCGAAGCGGACGTTTCAGGCGATCCGGATTGCGGTGAATGGGGAACTCGACCATTTATCCGGGACGACGCGGGATTTCATTGATATTCTGGCGCCGGGCGGCATTTTGGCCGTCATCACCTTTCATTCCCTGGAGGACAGGGCAGTGAAGCAGGCCATGCGGCAGGCGGAAAATCCCTGTACATGCCCGCCGGATTTTCCCCAGTGCATCTGCGGGAAAAAGCCCTTGGGAAAGATGATAACGCGAAAGCCCATTCTTCCTTCGCAGGAGGAGCTGGAGGAGAATAACCGGTCTCACAGCGCCAAACTGCGGATATTTCAAAAAGACACAGAAGCGTAAAAACCCTTGGAGGATAACAGATAGATGGCAGCCTTGAAGAAAGCAGCGAATGGATATGACTATATGGAGCCCATGCTGGAAAGCGAATGGGACGTTCTTCCCGAACCCAAACAGCGCCGCCGGCGCGCCGTAAAAGAGCGGGTAGAGATCGTTTATGAAGTGCATCCCGAACAGGTGGCAAAACGCCGCCGGGCGGTTTCCAACTGCCTGATGATTTTGATCTGTTTCGTCATGCTTTCCCTGGTCATTGCGGGAAATGCGGCGATTTCCAAAATAAACTTGGAAAATATTGAGATTCAGTCGAATATAGATAAGTTAGAGTCGCAGGCAGAACAGCTCTCTGTGGAGCTGGCGGTCAAGCGGGACATCACCAATGTGGCGCAGGCGGCGGAAAGCAGCCTGGATATGAGCTTCCCCAGCGCCTCCCAGATCCGCTATGTGGAATTTGTCCAACCGGAAAAGACGGAGACGCAGGAACCCAAGGCCGAGGAGAAGGGATTCTTTGAACGGGTCTGGGAAACGGTGAAGGGGCTTTTTTCATAGACAGATGCGCTGGGTGACCCGGAAATGAGCGGCAGAATAAAGAGGGAGTGGGCACTATTTGGCGAATCCTAATATTTCTAACAAAAAACGGCTGACAATTTTATTTTATGTGGCTTTGCTGCTGATGCTCGTGATTGCGGGCCGGCTGGCGCAGCTCATGTTTTTCAACGCGGAAGACCTTCAGGATAAGGCGGAGAACCAGTGGACAAGAGAGCTGGCTGTAGCGCCCAAACGAGGGTCCATTTTAGATAGGAACGGAGAAATTCTCGCCACAAGCGCGACGGCGGAGAGCGTTCTCCTCCATCCCAAGGATATTAAGGATGCGGGGGAAGTCGCCAGCCTGCTGGCTCCTATTTTGGAAATGGAGGAGCAGAAGATCTTCGACCTGGCCAACGACAAGACAAAGGTGGAAGTCTGGCTCAAGCGGCAGATCACCAGCGAGCAGGCGGAACAGATCCGGCAGCTGAATCTTTCGGGCGTGGATTTCTTCACGGATACAAAACGGTATTATCCTTCCGGGGAATTTATGTCCCAGGTGCTGGGCTATACCAGTTCGGACGGCGACGGACAGGAAGGCCTGGAAAAATACTATAACAAATATCTGGCTGGCTATGCCGGCTCGATTCTGGCCCAGGTGGACGCCAACGGGCGGACGATTGCCGGGAGCGAGCAGACCTATATCGATCCCCAGCCGGGGCTGAACCTGGTGCTCACGACAGACGCGTTTATCCAGAGCTTTCTGGAATCTGCTGCCCGGGAGGCCCTGGAAGTCAACCAGGCAAAGAGCGTCTGCGCCATTGTCATGAACCCGAAAAACGGCGATATTCTGGGCATGGTCAACTATCCCGAAGCAGACCTCAACAATCTGGACCGAAGCGATTTGCAGGCGCTTGCCGATCTTTCCCGCAACACCGCGATTGTGGACGCATATGAACCCGGTTCGACCTTCAAGATCATCACAACGGCAGCCGCGTTAGACAGCGGCGCGGCCACAACCGAGGATCATTTCAACTGCCCGGGATATAAGATTGTGGATGGAGAGAAGATCAAGTGCTGGCGATCCTATAATCCTCATGGCGACCAGACGCTGGCCCAGGCGGTGGAAAATTCCTGCAATCCGGCGTTTATGGAAATGGCGCTTCGGATGGGGACGGATAAGTTCTATGAATATATCTATAACTTCGGCTTTGGTTCCAACACGGGCGTGGATTACTCCGCCGACGGCGCGGGCATCATCCGGGCCGCAAAATATGTGAAAAACGTCGACCTGGCCCGCATCGGATTTGGCCAGAGCATCGCCGTGACCCCCCTGCAGCTGTCTGCTGCCATCTGTGCCACCATCAACGGCGGTTATCTCTATACGCCGCGGCTGGCGTCGCACCTGCAGGACGACGAGGGGAACATTGTAAAGACTTTTGAATCTCAGATGGTGCGCCAGGTAATCTCGGAAGAAACCTCCGCCAAAATGCGGACGATTCTGGAAGGCGTCGTCGCCAACGGCGGCGGTAAAAACGGCCAGATCGAAGGATACCGCGTGGGCGGCAAGACCGGGACGGCGCAGATGTATGAAAACGGCGTTATCGTCCAGGGAAAGAATATTTCCTCCTTTGTGGGCTTTGCTCCGGCGGACGATCCTCAATATATGGTGTTGTTTATCGTCCGGGAGCCGGGCGTTCCGGTGACCTTCGGCAGCGTCGTGGCGGCGCCTTTTGCCAAGGAAGTTTTGGAAAAATGCCTGAAATATGGCGGTGTGGAGCCTACCGAGCCGGTGGAAGATCTCGTAGAGACGCCGGATTTTGTCGGCAAGACGACGGAGGAAGCCGCGGCGGCCGCGCAGGAAGCTGGGCTCAGCCTGCAGACGAACGGAACCGGGAAAATCGCGGCCCAGTCACCTGCGGCCGGAACCAAGGTGAAAAAGGGCAGTGAGATCGACGTATATGGCGAAACCCAAAGTGATCCGGCATCGGATGAAAAGATGCCCAATCTGGTGGGGAAAACGCTGGCCCAGGCCTATGATATGCTGGAGGAAATCGGGCTGGAAATGGAAGTGGATGGCGATACTGGCAGCGGCGTCATCGCAAGCCAATCCCAGAAGGAAGGGACTTCCGTGATTTATGGGGAAAAAGTCGTAGTAACCTGTAAGTGACGGGGAAAGATAAAGAGGATGAAAATATGAAATTGCGCGAACTGGTGCGGGATATCCCGTGCCGAGTGACAGGAAATACGGACATCGAAATTCGGGGCATGCAGTATGACTCGAGAAAGGTGCAGCCGGGCGACCTGTTCTTCTGCATCAAGGGTTTTGCCACGGACGGCCATCAATATGCCAAAAAGGCTGTGGAGCAGGGCGCGGTATGTCTCATGGTGAGTGAGCCGCAGGAGATCGAGGGAGTAAGCCAGATCATTGTAGAGGACGGCCGGGAAGGTATGGCGCTGCTGTCTGCCGCCTTTTATGGCCATCCGGCGCGGCAGCTGCGCATGGTGGGCGTCACGGGCACCAACGGAAAGACCTCCACAACCTATATGCTCAAGAGCATTTTTGAGCAGGAGGGGAGCAAAGTCGGCCTGCTGGGAACCATCCAGAATATGATCGGGGACCGGGTTCTGCATACCGAGCGGACGACGCCGGAATCCATGGATCTGCATAAACTCCTCCGGGAGATGGCAGACGATGGAGTGGATACGGTAGTGATGGAGGTTTCCTCCCATTCTCTGGTTTTGAAACGGGTGTTCGGCATTGCGTTTGCCGGAGCGGTGTTTACCAATCTCACCCAGGATCATCTGGACTTCCACGGCAATTTTGAAAATTATCAGGCAGCCAAGGCTCTGCTGTTTGCCGCCAGCCAAAATTCCGCCATCAATATCGACGATCCTCATGGGGATTTTATGAGAAAGGCGGCGGCCGGGAAAGTCAATACCTATAGCGCCAAAGGCGAAGCGGATGTCATGGCCCGGGATATCCAGCTGGGAACTGACGGCTGTCGGTTTATCATGAAAACCAGCGGGGCGACCCTGCCCATTCTCATGAATATCCCCGGAATGTTCAGCGTCTATAACGCTCTTTCGGCAATCACCATCAGCTTTATGCTGGGGGTGGACATGATGCACATTAAGCTGGGGCTTCTGGCCGTGAAAAATGTTCCCGGCCGGTTTCAGCAGCTGGATACCCACGGGGGGGACTACAGCGTGATTCTGGATTACTGCCATACACCGGACAGCCTGGAAAGCACACTGAAAACCGTCCGCGGATTTGCCAGGGGGCGGATTGTATGTGTGTTCGGCTGCGGCGGCAACCGGGATAACCTGAAGCGGCCGATTATGGGCGAGATTGCCGAGCGATTGGCGGACCTTGCTATCGTCACGTCGGATAACCCGCGGTTTGAAGAACCCATGGAGATCATCGGCCAGATTCTCGCGGGCATGAAAAAGGATAACCATGTTGTGATCGAAAACCGCAGAGACGCCATCCGCTATGCACTGGAGCATGCCCAGAAGGATGATGTGATCGTTCTGGCGGGCAAGGGCCACGAGGATTATCAGGAGATCCGCGGGGTCAAGCATCCCTTTGACGAAAAGGTCATTGTCGAGGAGCTGCTTGCCGAGCTGGGGCGCTGAAGGATAAAAACGCCGGGGAAACGGCCGTGAAGGAGGGCAAAAGCAGTTTCTCCGGTTGATTAACAGCCTGTGTCATTGTATAATAAACCCTGGGTATAATATTTGACATAGGAAAAAGGAAGTTTTTGTATGCAGACACTCATTTTGGTCATATTGATCTCATTTGTCACCGCTCTGGGGGCCGGCCACTTTTTGATCCCCGTTCTTCGGAGGCTCAAGGCGGGCCAGCAGATCCGCGAGGATGGGCCGAAATCGCACCTTTCCAAAGCGGGAACCCCCACCATGGGCGGTATTTTTATTACGCTGGGAGTCCTGGCGGTGGCCATTATCTTCCTCCGGGAGGAAAGCCGCTATCTCTGGTTTGCCATGATCGGCGCCCTGGCTTATGGCCTGATCGGCCTGATTGACGACCTGATCATCGTCTTGAAGCACCGTTCCCTGGGCCTGCGGCCCTGGCAGAAGCTGGCGATGCAGTTCCTGTTCGCGGTTCTGATCGCGATTTTTGCGTATAAAGACCCGGCCATTGGCTCCAAGCTCTTTGTTCCCATCGCAAACGTGGAGTGGGATCTGGGCATCTGGTATATCCCCTTTACCGTGTTTGTCATCATGGCCCTCACCAACAGCGTCAACTTGACGGACGGGCTGGATGGTCTGGCCGGCGGGGTGACTCTCATCAATACGGCTACCTATTGCCTGATTTTCCTGGGGCTTTTGGCGGCGAATGTGTGGGCAAAGGATATGATGATCTTTGCCGGGGCTGTGACCGGCGGCATTTTGGGTTTTCTGCGCTATAACACCTATCCGGCCAAGGTCTTTATGGGGGATACCGGCGCTTTCTTCCTGGGCGGCGCGGTTGTGATGATGGCGATTATCTCCCGGCTGCAGATCCTCATTCCGGTGATGGGGCTGATGTACGTGGCCTCCAGTGTATCCTGCATTCTGCAGGTGGGGAGTTATAAGCTGCGCAACAAGAAGCGCATCTTCCTGATGGCGCCGCTGCACCATCACTTTGAGATGAAGGGCGTTCACGAGACGAAGATTGTCTCTGTCTATATGATTATCACGGCAGTCACCTGCTTGCTGACGCTGTGGATGCTGGTATAACAGCGAGGAAGAATCAATGGAATTTCAAGGGAAAAAAGTGTTGGTAGTGGGCATGGCGAAAAGCGGGATCTCCGCCGCCCATCTTCTGTTAAAACTGGGAGCGGAAGTGCTTCTCTATGACCGCAAGACGGCGGAGCATTTTCAGTTGGACAGCCTTTTTGACAAGGGGGCGCGGGATTTTCTCGGCAAAGACCCCATGGAGGCCGTGAAGGAGGCGGAAATTCTCATCATGAGCCCGGGGGTGCCCATAAAGCAGGAATTTATCGAAAAGGCGAAAGAGGCGGGAAAGCCGGTTCTCTCGGAAATCGAGCTGGGATATCTGACGGCAAAGGCCGAATTCGTCTGCATCAGCGGAACCAACGGAAAGACCACCACCACCGCCCTGACAGGCGAAATTTTCAAGAATGGCGGGCGGAATACCTATGTGCTGGGAAATATCGGCGTGCCCATCTGCGACGCGTCTATGGAGACAAAACCCGGCGATATCATCGTTGCCGAGGTGGCGGCCCTCCAGCTGGAAACCATTCGTGATTTCCGGCCCCGGGCGGCGGCGCTTCTGAACGTGACCGAGGACCACATGGACCGTTTTGGAACCATGGAGTATTATACAGCCTGCAAGATGCGGGAATTTGAAAACCAGACGGAGGGAGACTTCGCGGTTTTGAATTGGGATAATGAGATCACCCGGGCCCAGGCGGCGAATATCCATTCCCGTCTGCTCTGGTTCAGCCGGACGGCAGAGCCGGGGGAGGGTGCTTTTTTGCGGGATGGCCGCATAGTATTTACCATGGATGGAAAGAGCGAGGAGATCTGCCCGGCGGCGGATGTGAAAATTCCGGGCGCCCATAACCTGGAAAACGCTCTGGCGGCGGTGTGCCTGGCAAAAGCCATGGGGATCTCCGGCGAGGCCATCGCAAAAACGCTGCGAACCTTCCCGGGGGTGGAGCATCGCATTGAATTTGTCCGGGAAGTGAACGGCGTGCGCTATATCAATGATTCCAAAGGGACGAATCCGGATGCGACCATCAAGGCCATTGAGGCCATGACGGCGCCCACCGTGCTCATCTTGGGCGGATATGACAAGCACAGCGAATTTGACGAGATGTTTGCGGCCTTTACGCCGCAGATCACCGACGTTGTCCTCCTGGGAGCGACGCGGGATAAGCTGGAGGCAGCGGCGAAAAAGGCGGGATTTAGGCAAGTGATTCTGGCAGAGGACTTTGCGGATGCCGTGAAAAAGGCCAGTGCTGCGGCAAAATGCGGGGGAAACGTCCTGCTGTCGCCGGCATGCGCCAGCTGGGATATGTTTGATAATTTTGAGCAGCGGGGCGATGTGTTCAAGGAACTGGTCGCCGAGCTTTGAGGTGAGGAAATTTGAATAAGGTCGTATCGCTTCACGAAAGACGGAAAAATTCGTCCCGGCGGCAGCCCGTCCGGGTGCGCAAACAGGTACAATATAAAAACACCTTTGATTACGCCATGATCGTGACGTTGGTACTTCTTGTCTGTTTTGGCCTGGTGATGGTGTTTTCCGCCAGCTATTATATGGCGGAAACCAAAGAGCAGGGTGCGGAATACTATTTTGTCAAGCAGCTGATCTGCGTTGGAATCGGCGCAGTTTTGACGCTGTTTTTCATGTTTTTTGACTATAAAAACTATCTGCGCTTCCCCGTGGAGAAGCATCCCTGGATGAAGCCGCTGGAGAAAATACGGCCCTATTGGATCATTCTGGTCCTGGGGCTCATTTCCCTGGCCCTGGTGTATTCGCCCATTGGCGTGAACATCAACGGTTCGCGGCGGTGGATCAACGTGGGCATCAGTATTCAGCCTTCGGAAATCATGAAAATGGCCCTCATCATCTTTCTGGCCTGCTCCATCGGAAAGGATCCCCGGCGGGTCAAGCAGTTTAAAGGGCTGTTTCCCTATCTGATGCTGCTTTTGATGGTCTGCGCCATCATCTATTTCCAGCCGAATTTCAGCGCCATTATCTGCATTGTGGCTCTGGTTTTGAGCCTGCTGATGGTGGGGGGCGCCCGGCTGCCCCATTTGGGGATTATTGTTGCCGTGGGATTGGCGGCGGTGCTGCTGTTGGTGGCCAAAGAGTCCTATCGGGCCGACCGTCTGGAGGCCCTTGCCGATCCTTCCAGCAACTGGCAGCTCAAGCAGTCTCTCTATTCCATCGGTTCCGGGGGATTTTTTGGCCGCGGCCTGGGCAACAGCATGCAGAAGCTGCTGTATCTGCCCTATCGGGAATCGGATTTTATTTTCGCCATCATTGCAGAGGAGCTGGGCTTTGTCGGCTGCCTGGCGGTGCTGGCTCTGTTTGGCATCCTGATCTGGCGGGGCGTAGTCGTGGCGATGCGGGCGCCGGATCTGACGGGCATGCTGCTTGCCACGGGCGCGGTTGCCATGATCGCCATTCAGGTGATCGTGAATATCGGCGTAAATGTGGGCCTGATCCCGCCAACGGGCGTGGTCTTGCCCTTTATCAGCTATGGCGGTTCGGGTGTCATCATTTTTATGTCTATGGTGGGTATTATGCTGAACGTATCCCGGCACTGTGCGCCCGTTGTGCCCGTGAAGGAGACGGGCGAGGTGCGTGTGCGGCGCAGGGATGAATCCGCCGGGGAAGAACCCGAGGCGCCCCGCAGGAGAAAAAACAGAGAGGCGGGAACGGAAAAAGCCCCTATTGCCTTTGCGGAGGAAGCTGAACGCCGGCGCAAAGAGCGTCAGGAGCGGGAGCAAAGACGAACTTAGACGCGGGAGTATTTTGGAAATAAAGAGAATTGGCGGGGATGCCAATTCTCTTTTTGTATGGATAATAAAAAATACAGCCGATTGCGGAGGCAGTCGTTTTCCTCTGCAAAAACGAGGAGTTCTGATAAAACCCACAAGAACCGAAAAAACTGCAAAGTGCAAGAGAATCGCAGTTTTTTTGCTGTTGGAGAGGGGACTGGGCCGTTGCCGGGAAAGTATGGACAGCAAAGCCGGCTATCGCTGTGCTGGGCGGATTTTGGAATAGGAAAATGATACAAAATGTTAATTTCATTGTCAATTGGCGTGTACTCTCAACGATTGGGAAAAATGGAGAAGAAAGAACTCTGATAAACTTTTTTTGCCTTCTCTTTCTTATAGAAAAAATTCGGCAGAGATGGAAATTCTCTGCCGCAAAGGGTATTGATTAAAAACAGGGAAAAGGATAACCGCCTGTAAATGTTCTGCCTGCTTTCTTTTTAAAGAAAGCAGGTTAGAGGCATTCCACGGCTTCTACTGTATCTCCCAGCATAGCGGGAACCAGCTGCGATCCCTTGCCATAGCGGGCGTCTGCCGGAATATCCGCGGAAACCACGTCGTAAGTCTGGCCGGTTCTGGTGCGCAGACGGAAAGCCGCCGGAGGGTTGACATAGAATGCTGAGATCAGACGAGTCCCGTTGGCACCGCTCTTGGCCCAGAAGAAGGTCTTAAGCCCCTTGCCGTTGCGGCCCTGGATTTCGTATTCTCCAATATCCGTTTCCTTGCCAAAGCCCTGTTCGGTGAATACATACACCCGGCCTTCATCGCTCACCTGGCTGGCCAGAACGAGTTGATCCCCAGCGGCCAGCTTGATGCCGCCCACACCCTTGGCGTTTTTGCCCTGCAGGCTGATCTCCTCTTTGGAGAACCGAATGGACATGCCCTTTTCCGTGACGAGAAGCAGGCTGGGACGGTCCATATCCTCCGGCTCAATAAGGAGAAGCTCGTCGCCCTCTTTCAAACCACAGGCGAGAATTTTGCTCTTGCGGGTGTTGAATTCTTCCCGGTCGGTGAGCTTCACCAGGCCCGAACGGGTGACCGTGAGCAGTCGGCCCGGGCCGGGGGAGAGAACGGTCAGCACGGTTTCTCCCTTTTCCATACCTGCCAGCAGGGAATTGATGGTGTTGCCTGCATCCTTCCATTTGGCCTCTTTGATAGCGGCCACATCGATGGTATAGAGGTTGCCCCGGTTGGTGAAGAGCTGGAGCTTGGCGTCCGTGTTCGTTTCAATCACCTGCCGCGGCTGGTTTTTATATTCGATCTCCCCGGCGTCGGCCCCCTTGCCCAGGGATTTTTTGCTCATGCGCTTCAAATTCCCGCCCTTGGTATAGATGACCGAGCATTCTTCCACGACCTTGAAATGATCCTCGTCAATGACGATATCGGCGCTGTCTGCCGAGAGGGGCGTGCGGCGCTTGATGTTGAACTTGGAGCGGATCTCCTGCATTTCCCCGATGATTACACCGTCCAGCTTGCCGGGCGAGGCGAGAATTTCATTGAGCTCGGCCAGCAGGGCCACCACTTGGGCATATTCCTTTTGCAGGGTATCCACTTCCAGCTGGGTCAGCCGGGCCAGGCGCAGATCCAAAATCGCCTGGGCCTGAACGCCGGTGATGGACAGTTCCTCCATAAGCCGAGATTTGGCCTCTTTGGTGTTGGCCGATGAACGGATGATCTGGATGACCAGGTCGATGTTGGTGACGGCGATAATCAGGCCGGCCAGCTTGTGTTCCTTTTCCTGGGCCTGTTCAATATCGAAGTTGACCCGGTTGGTGACGACGCGGCGCTGATGGGCGATATAGTAATCCAGCAGGCTGAGCAGACCCAGGAGCTTGGGCTGCCCGTCGGCAATCGCCATCATATTGATGCCATAAGTGATCTGCATATCCGAATATTTGAAGAGGCAGTCCAGCACCTTTTCCGCGTCTACGCCGCTTTTCAGCTCGATAACCGCCCGGATTCCCGTCCGGTCGGTTTCGCTGCGGACATCGGTAATGCCGCCAAACATCTCCTTTTTGGTCATCCGCAGCACCTGAATCTTTTTCAGCATGGCGGATTCCCGGATCTCATAGGGAAGCTCGGTGATGACGATGCGGGTCTTTCCGTTCTTGAGATGTTCCAGCTCAGTTTTTGCCCGCAGGGTGATTTTGCCTTTGCCGGTCAAATACGCCTCTTTTAACCCATCCTTGCCGAGAATTACGCCGCCCGTGGGGAAATCCGGCCCTTTAATGTATTTCATGACCTCTTCCAGGGTGCAGTCCGGATGCTGCATCCGGTAGACCGTCCCTTCGATGCATTCGCCCAGGTTATGAGGCGGAATATTGGTGGCGATGCCCACGGCGATGCCCGTGGAGCCGTTGACCAGCAGATTGGGGAAGCGGGCGGGAAGGAGGACGGGTTCCTTTTGGGAATCATCAAAATTCAGCTGGAAGGGAACGGTATCCTTATCCAGATCCCGCAGCATTTCAAGGGCAATGGGGGCCAGCCGGGCTTCGGTATACCGCATGGCGGCCGGGCCGTCGCCGTCGATAGAGCCAAAATTGCCCTGCCCGTCGATGAGAGGCACATTCATGGAAAAGTCCTGCGCCATGCGGGCCAGCGCATCATAAATGCTGGTGTCGCCATGAGGGTGGTATTTTCCCATGGTGTCGCCCACAATGCGGGCGCATTTCTTATGGCTGCCCGTGGGGAGCACCTGCATCTCGTGCATGGAATAGAGAATATGCCGCTGCACTGGCTTCAGGCCATCCTCCACCCGGGGAATGGCCCGCTCCATGATGACATATTCCGCATAGGGCATGAAGCAGTCGTGCATCACATCCTCCAGCGGCGTGCGAATGATATTTTTCAGTTCCTCTCTCATTGAACGGCTCCCTTGAAGTTATCTTTTTTGTTGAAGTTGGCGTATTGGCCGATATACTGCTTGCGGGGCTCCACGGCGTCGCCCATGAGGGTGGAAACGATGCTTTCTTCTGCCGCGGCGTCCTCCAGCGTCACCTGCACCAATACCCGTGCAGCCGGGTCCAGCGTGGTTTCCCAAAGCTGTTCCTTGCTCATTTCCCCAAGGCCCTTATAGCGCTTGACCTCCGCGCCCCGGCCCAGCTCCTTTTTGGCCTGCTCCAGCTGCTTGTCCGTATGGGCCCAAAGGGTTTTCCTGCCCTTTTTGATGCTGTAGAGCGGCGGCTGGGCGATAAACACATGCCCGTTTTTCAAAAGATCCTTGAAATACCGGAAAAAGAAAGTCAGGAGGATGGTGCGGATATGGGCACCGTCCTGGTCCGCGTCAGACAGGATGATGACCTTGTGGTATTTCAGATTCTTCACGTCAAAGGATTTGTCGAACCCGGCGCCCAGAGCCGTGATAATGGAGCGGAACTCGTCGTTCTGCAATACCTGCTCGATGCGCTTTTTCTCCACATTCAGCGGCTTGCCCCGGAGGGGAAGGATCGCCTGGAACCGCCGGTCGCGCCCCATTTTGGCGTTGCCGCCGGCGCTGTCGCCCTCCACGATGAACAGCTCGTTGTCCTCTGCCTTGCGGCCCGTGCAGCTGGAGAGCTTGCCCACGAGAGGCGCGCTGTCAGCCTTGCTCTTTTCCCGCTCAATCTTCTTGGCCTTTTTGGCAGCGATGCGGGCCTTGGCCGCGGTCAGCGCCTTTTCCGCAATCCTCGTGCAGAGAGCGGCATTGTTGAGATCGGCGAAATATTGGGAAAGCTCCTCATAGACAACGCCGTCCACGGCTGTGCGCGCCTCGGTATTGCCCAGGCGGGTTTTGGTCTGCCCTTCAAACTGGACATTGGCCATCTTGAGGGAGAGGATGGCCGTCAGCCCTTCGCGGTAATCCTCTCCCTCAAAGGAGATCTTTTCCTTGGCCGCAAAGGCGGTGTTTTTGATATAGTCATTCATCACCCGGGTCAGGGCGGTTTTGAATCCGGTTTCGTGGGTGCCGCCCTCGGGCGTGGGGATGTTGTTGACATAGGAATAGATGTTTTCGCTCTCCCCTTCGACATACTGCATGGCGATCATAACCTGCACGCCGTTTTTCGAGCCCTCCAGGAGAATGGGCAGGGGATGCAGCGGCGTCTTTTCCTTGTTCATATCCACAAGAAAATCCGAAAGCCCGCCGGAATAGCTGAAGGTCACCTTTTTATCCTTGTCGCCCCGCTTGTCCGTCAGGTGAATGGTGAGCCCCTTGATTAAAAAGGCCAATTCCTTGAGACGCCGGGCCACCTTGTCGAAATGTACATCCAGCCCGTCGAACACATCCTCGTCGGGCAGATAGGTGACTTTGGTGCCCCGTTTCTGGGTTGTCCCGATCACGGCGAGGGGAGCCACCGGCTTGCCGGCATGCAGCTTGCCGTTTTCCTCTATGGAACGGTATTCCTGGAAATAGATCTGGCCATCCCGGTATACTTCCACCTTGAGCCATTTGGAAAGCGCGTTGACGACGCTGGCCCCCACGCCGTGCAGACCGCCGGAATAGGCATAGCTGGCATTGTTGAATTTGCCGCCGGCATGGAGCTGGGTATAGACCACCTCTACCCCCGAAACCTTCAGCTCGGGATGGATGCCCACGGGGATGCCGCGGCCGTTATCCTCCACCGAAACGCTCCCGTCGGGATACAATATGATATCAATGGTATCGGCAAAGCCGTTGGCGGCCTCGTCGATGGAATTGTCGATGATTTCCCAGAGCATGTGATGCAGGCCCCGGTAGCCCGTGGAGCCGATATACATTCCCGGGCGCTTGCGGACGGCGTCCAGACCTTCCAGAACCTGAATATCCTTGACAGTATAGCTTTCCGTCATCGGGTTGTTCCCTCCTGTCGCTTCTTAACCAAACTGCAACTATTATACTACGTTTTTTTGCCATTATACAAGGGAAAAGTTCATCCGGAAGGGGCAGAGGGGGACGGGCGGCGTAATTCGACGCAAATAACCAAAAAAGAGCACTTGCCGCCGGCCTGCCGCATAGAATAAAATATCCGTTCCCCTGGAAACGGGTGATTTTTGATATCGAGGTGTCGGCGCTATGGGTAGATTCATCATCAATGGCGGCATTCCGCTGCGCGGAGAAGTCGCGGTCAGCGGCGCAAAAAACTCGGCCCTCCCGCTTTTGGCAGCCTGCCTTTTGACGGAGGAAGAGGTTGTATTACATAATTGCCCCCGCATCGGGGATGTTTTCAGCATGCAGGGAATTCTGGAAAAGCTGGGGGCCCATGTCCGGTTTTCCGGAAATACCATCTGCGTGGCAGCCAAGGAGATTGAAACGGTGGCCATGCCGGAAAAACTCTCCAAAAAAATCCGCTCATCCATCTTCCTTTTGGGTTCCATGCTGGGCCGGATGCGCCGGGCGGTGTTCCAATATCCCGGCGGATGCGAGATCGGTGCGCGGCCCATCGACCAGCATTTGGACGCCCTGCGGAAGCTGGGCGTGGAGATCGAGGAGGAGATGGACACCATTCATTGCCGGACGGAGGTGCTGCGGGGCGCGCATATCCGCCTTTCCTATCCCAGCGTGGGGGCGACGGAAAACGCTATCCTGGCGGCCATGCTGGCAGAGGGGACGACGACGATTGAAAACGCCGCCCGGGAGCCCGAGATTGTCGACCTGCAAAACCTGCTTCTGGCCATGGGCGGAAAGATCCGGGGCGCGGGAAACAGCCGTATCGTCATCGAGGGCGTCTCTCGCCTTCATGGGGCCGAGCACACCTGCATTCCCGACCGGATCGAAGCGGGAACCTTTCTTGCGGCCGCTGCTGTGACCCGGGGAGAGCTGCGCCTTCTTTCGGTCAATCCCGGAGATGTCCGGGGAACCATCGACATCCTCCGGGGTGCGGGAGCGCGCATCCGCGAGGAGGAGGATAGCCTCTGGATCCGCGTAGGCGGGCGGCTGGAGCCCTTTCATCTCACGACGAATCCCTATCCGGATTTTCCGACGGATATGCAGGCCCAGATGTGTGTGGTGGCGGCGCTCTGCAATGGAGTCAGCCGGATCACGGAAACCGTGTTTGAGAACCGGATGCGCCATATAGACGAATTAAAAAAAGCAGGGGCGGAAGCGGAAGTCAAAGGCCACAGCGCCTATATCAGCGGCGTATATTCCCTGCATCCTGCGGATTTCACGGCAACCGATCTCCGGGGCGGGGCGGCGCTTGTGTTGGCGGCCTTGGCCGCCCAGGGGCAAAGTACGGTTTCCCGCATTGAATATATCGACCGGGGCTATGAGGCATTGGAATATAAGCTGAGCAGCCTGGGGGCGGATATCCGCCGGGAATGCTAACATGCTTCCGGAATATGGAAAAGGGAAGGCCCGAGGGGGACTTTCCCTTTTTTTTGTTATAGTGTATAATATAGAATTAAACCCGGAAGGGACGGAATAAGAGGGACATCCCCGGTGAGCGGCGCCTATGAAAACGAAAATTAGCATACTGCTGCTGTCTGTCAGCATTGTCTGCGGAATCATCCTGTTGTTTTTCGGAATACGGGATACCTCCCGCCAAAATGAGCTTCATCGGGATTTTGAAGAGACGCTGGGATTTCTTTCCGGCAGCCGCGTCTATTCCAGCGATGCAGAGAAAACTACCTATACTCTCATATATTCCTATCAAGTGGATGGCAGGGAATATACGGTTTCCACCGAATATGGAACGGGAACGGTACCAAAGCAGGGGAGCCAGAGAACGGTTTGGTATAATCCCTCCCGCCCGGAAGAAGCGGTGCTTGCCGGGGGAGGCACGGGAGAGCTTTTTCTCTTTATGGGCGGCCTGTTCCTGGGAGTTCCGTTGGTAATCCTGTTGGGGATACTCGTTGCATCCGGCCGCTTTGCGGAAAACGGCTTTCTGCACTGTGCCTTGGATATCGGAGTGGGCGTTGTGCTCATGGGCGCAGGAGCCGGAGCGCTGTATATCATCGGCGGGACGCTAGATCTGGGCAAAATATGGGAGACATTTGCGCCGCCGCGCGTGTTCCTGCTGCTGATCCCCGCTCTGATGATTCTGGCGGGAGCATTTCAGATGGTCAAAAGCATTTTTCTATGGGCGAAAAGAGTTCCGGGAAAACGGAATACATAAGCGGATGAACTGTATCGCGGGGGATTATAAGAGGAAGCTATGGCAAAAAAGAAAGGCACGAACAACTTTTTAGACGCGGAGCCGGTTCCCGCAAAAAAAGGAAAGAACGGTACCCGGCTGCCGGAAAAAGCGCGGCAGGGTGAGGTTCGTGCGCCTCGGAAGAAGGAAAAAACGGTTTCCGGGAAACCGGCGGAGCGGCCAAAGGCGGCTGCACGGCAGACGGCGGAACAAAACCTTTCCCAAAGCCGCCGCCCGCAGGAGCCGGGGCGTTCTCAGGCCTGGCCAAAAGCGGAGGGAGCAAGGAGACGCGCCGAAGCTCCCCGGGCCCGGGGCAGCCAGGTTTCCGCCGGAACAGGCCGGAGCCGTTTGGCGCAGGAGGATTCCTGGGCCAGCCGCCGGGTGGAGAGCAGCCCGGCCCGCCCCGCAAGGGAAAAACCGCTGCGCCGGATGGAAGAGGAGCCGGATCTGCCCATAAAAAAACGGCGGCGGATGAGCGGCCGCGGCGTGGTGATTCTGCTGCTGACCATCGTTCTTCTGGGCGGATTGGGATTTCTCGGCTACAAATATATCCGGGCGGAGCAGATCATCGTCCGGGGCAATCAGAAGCTGAGCAGCGAATATATCATCGGCCTTTCGGGAATCAAAACCGGGACGCATGTGTTCAACGTCAACAAGGATCTGGCAAAGGCCGGCGTTGAGGCGGACCCGTATCTCACTCTGGAAGGCATTGAATATACCTTTCCCAACACCATCACGCTGGTGGTCAGCGAGCGGCAGGGAACGGCCTGCTTCGAGTTCCGCGGCGCCTATGTGGTGACGGATTCCACGGGCTTTATTCTCGAAAGCTGCATGGAGAAGGATCGGCCGGATCTGCCCATCATTGAGGGCATTAACGTGACGGAATTTGCCCTGGGGGCCAAGATCCGCACGGACGATACCTATAAACAGGACATCATGACGACGCTTCTGGAAACCTTTGCCCAGTATAATATGACAGACAAAATCGCACGCATGGATCTGGAGGATGTCAACAGCATTACACTGGTGCTGAAAAACGGAATGAATGCCAATTTTGGGCAGGCGGATAAAATAGAAGAGAAGCTGGCCTGGCTCGCCAATATCCTTCCCGTGCTGGAAAGCGAGGGAAAAACGGGCGGCACCATCGATATTTCTTCGGTGGATATGCCCATCTATGTGCCGCCGGAGGGAACCGCCGAGCCGGCCGCGACCACAAATCCGACAGAACCCGCCGCAAGCCCGGCAGTCAGTCCCGTGCCCGACGATCCGGCCCCATCGGATTCTCCCCAGCCGGAAGAATAGAAAAAAAGAAAAAGCCCCTGGCATTGCCGGGGGTTTCTCATGTCAGTCTGCTATTTTTCGGATTTTCTGCAAATCTTTGCTGCAAAGCGCGTCCATATTTCGAAAAATCTTCTCCGCGTCCCAATCCCACCATTTCAGTTCGAGCAGATAGGAAATCAGTTCCTCGTCAAACCGCCTGCGAATTTCCCTGCATGGGTTTCCGCCGGCGACAGCATAGGGAGGAATATCCCTTGTGACGACGGAATTTGCCGCGATAACAGCGCCGTCCCCAATATGAACCCCGGGCATGACTGTCACGTTTTGCCCGATCCAGACATCGTTGCCGACGACTGTATCGCCCTTAAAGGGCAGATCCTCTATGCCGGGCGTGAATTTCTCCCATCCGCCGCCCATGAGGTTGAAGGGATAGGTCGTTACGCTGTTCATCCGGTGGTTCGCACCATTCATCACGAATTCAATGCCCTTTGCAATGGCGCAGAATTTCCCGATGATTAGTTTGTCGCCCAAAAATTCATAGTGATGCGTAACGTGCTCTTCAAACCGTTCGGCGCCGTTGCTATCGTCATAGTATGTATAGTCTCCCACAAGGATATTCGGCCGGGTGATGACATTTTTGATGTATACTACCTGCCGGACGTCTGCGTTTGGATATATGCTGTTGGGGTCTGGTCCCATCCTATTTATTCTCCTTTGCATCTATGGTTCGCTTCCGCTCGTGTTGGCGCTTATGGATCAAAAAACAATAGGATGCAGCGCCCTCGCCTGGCTTTAATTCCCGCATTCGATGCTGATCTCGTTGAAGAGGGAAAGCAGGGAATTCACGGTAAGGGCCTGTTTTTCCTCTCCGCTTTTATCCAGAATTACCTGTCCCTGGTGCATCATGAGCATACGGTTGCCGTATTCCACGGCATAGCGCAGGTTATGGGTCACCATGATGGTGGTCAGTCGTTTTTCTGCGACGATCTGCCCTGTCAGCTCCATGATCCGCTCGGCGGTCTTGGGGTCCAGGGCGGCGGTATGCTCATCGAGAATGAGGAATTCGATGGGAGTCATGGTAGCCATCAAAAGGGAGAGGGCCTGCCGCTGCCCGCCCGAAAGATTCCCCACGGGGACATTCAACTTATCTTCCAGTCCCAAGTTCAGGGAATGGAGCATTTCCTGATAGGCCTCTTTGCGCTTTTTGTTGATGCCGAAGCCCAGGTTATAGGGCTTTCCCTTGTTATCCGCCAGCGAGAGATTTTCCAGGATGGTCATGGAAGGGCAGGTTCCAAGAGAGGGGTCCTGAAAGACCCGGCCGATCCTGCGGTGCCGCTTATGGCTGGGAAGGCGGGTGATATCCGTGCCGCCGATGCGGATGGAGCCCTGTTCCACGCCGATGCTGCCGCAGATGATGTTCAGAAGCGAGGTTTTGCCCGAGCCGTTGCTCCCCACCACCGAGACAAAATCGCCGTCTGCGATGGTCAGGTTAAAATGACGGAAGAGACAAAGCTCGTTGACCGTGCCGGGGTGATAATATTTGGAAATATTGCTGAGTTCAATCATGGAGTTTCACCTTCTTTTTGCCGCCCAGACGTCCCAACACCAGAATGGCCAGGAAGAGGATCGCCGAGACCAGATTCATATCCGTCGGGTCCAGCCCGCAGGATATGGCGATGGCCACACAGGCCTTATAGAGGATCGAGCCGATGAGGACGGTGGTCGTCGCCTTCAGGAAAGACACGTTTTTGAAGAGGTTGGTGCCGATGATGACCGAGGCCAGCCCGATGACGATGGTTCCCGTGCCCATGGAAACCTGGAAAAAGTGCTGGTATTGGCACATGACGCCGCCGGCCAGGGCAACCAGGCCGTTGGCCAGCGCTAGGCCCAGAATTTTCACGCTGCCGCTGTCCTTGGCAAGGGTGGTCACCAGCATGTTGTTATCGCCCACGGCCCGGAGAAGAAACCCGGATTTGGTCTTCAGATAGAGATCCATCAGGATTTTGCAGAGGAGCACCAGAAGGAAGAGCAGGATGATAGGGACATAGGCGCTCATTTCCGCCGGGAAGATGGAATTCACAAGCGGGTTGGAGAAAACCGTGTTCATGTTGAAGATGGGGACATTGCTGGAGCCTGCGATATGCAGGTTCACGGAATACAAGGCCGTCATGGTGATAATGCCCGAAAGCAGATCGCGGACATGGCATTTCACATGGATCAGCCCGGTGATTGCCCCGGCCAGCAGGCCCGCCAGAAAGGAGAGAAGGAGGCAGAGAAAGGGATCCCAGCCGTTGGTAATCAAAAGGGCGGTGAGAGCCGCGCCCAGGGGAAAGCTGCCGTCTACGGTCAGATCCGGAAAGTCCAGAATCTTATAGGTGATATAGACGCCCAGCGCCATGATGGCATAGATCAATCCCTGCTCAAAAATTCCAAGGACAATGGTCATGATAACAACTCCTTATGGAAAAATACCACAAGGCGGGCGTTTCTGCCCGCCTCATGGGTGATTTTTGTGTGTCGTATTCAGGCGGCGGCTTCCTGCACCCTGTCTTTCAGGGACTCGGGAAGGGTCAGACCCAGCTTTGCCATCGCCTCGCTGTTGACATAAAGGCTGCTGCCCTCGATGACCTCATAAGCCATCTGGTCGGCGGTCGTTTCCCCTTTGAGGACCTTGGCCGCCATGGCGCCGGTCTGCTGGCCCAACTTGAAGTAATCCAGGCCCTCTGCGGCCACGCAGCCCAGCTTCACCTGCTCGATCTCACTGCCGAATACCGGGATGTTCTGGGCATTGGCCTTGTCGAGAATGAGGGCCAGCGAGCTTACTACCGTGTTGTCCGTCAGGTTGGAGAGGCAGTCTACTTTGGGCAACAGGGCGTCCACCGCCATGGGGATTTCCGTCGTGCTGTTGACGCCGCTGGTGACGATTTCAAAGCCATATTCCGGGGCCAGCGCCTGGTATTCCGCGATGCAGGATTCCGAGTTGACCTCGCTTGTGGTATAGAGAATGCCAATGGTCTTTGCTTCGGGAAGGATCGCGCGGATGGTCTTGAGCTGTTCCTCCACCGGGAGCTTATCGCTGGTGCCGGTGACGTTGCCCGTGGGCATTTTGTCCTCTCCTGCCAGCATGGCGGCAACCGGGTCGTTGACTGCCGTATAGATGACCGGAATGTTGGCCTTGCCCGCCGCATTATAGCAGGCCTGGGCCATGGGGGTGGCGATGGCGCAGATCAGATCCGGATTTGTCCCGGCCAGGGCCGATGCGATCTGATTATTGAGCCCGCCGTCTGCCTGGGCGTTTTTGTATTCAATGGTCAGATTTTTCCCTTCTTCAAAGCCCGCCTGTTTGAGCCCGTCGATGAAGCCTTCCCGGCAGTTATCCAGCGAACCGTGCTGGGCATACTGGGCGATGGCGACGGTATAGGAATCCTTGGCGGCGCTTTGGGATTCCTGCGCAGCCGAAGAGGAGGGGGAGGCGCTGTTCTCGGCGGGAGCGCCGCATCCGGCAAACAGGGCCAGGGCCATAAGGAGAACAAGGGTCAGTGCTGTTGCTTTTTTCATGATGTTTTCTTCCTTTCTCATCTAAACTCATCTCATCTTTTTATAAAAAAAACGTCTCATACCGATTCTTCGGTATGAGACGGATGAAACAGATTCATTCGCGGTGCCACTCAAATTGACTGAAAAGTCCGCTTTTCGCATACTATCATATGCGTTTTCCTGATAACGGGGTGGAACCCGTCGATCCCTACTCTTTTGTTCAGGACCGCCCTTGGAAGGCCATTCACCCAATTTCCCGCCGCCGCGTTTCCACCATCCGCCGCTCTCTCTGGGAAGGAATCAAAGGGCTACTTTTCTTCCGCATCGGTTTTTCTATGCTCCTACTATATGCGCCTTTTTAAAAAATGTCAACCATTTTTTTGCGGAATCCGAAAAATTACAGGCCAAGACTATCGAGAAACCGGGAAAGAGCATCGCGGCAGAGAGCTGGTGCATGGCTCCGGGCCGCGGCATGGCGGGCGCCGGGAACTAGGAGCAGCTCCTTTTTCCCGCTCGCGCAGGCGTGGAAGAGCTCCTCCGCCATAGCTGTGGGGACGAAATGGTCCTCCTGCCCATGGAGAAAGAAGATGGGAACCTCCGCCCGGGCCACGGCATCCAGAGGGGAAGCGTCCGTGAGGCTGTATCCCGCCAGCAGGCGGCAATAGAGATTCACGAGAGGCAAAAGCAAGCCTTTGGCCCAGGAATGGGAATACTCCTGCCCGGCGAGATAGGCGCACTGGGCATAGGCATTGGTATAGGCGCAGTCGCTGACAACAGCCCGGAGATTTTCCGGCGGATGCGCTCCCGCGGCCAGAAGCACTGTGGCTCCGCCCATGGAAACGCCGTCCAGCAGGATACGGCAGTCTTTCCCGGATCTTTCCCGGATCCAGCGCATCCATTCCAAAAGATCGTCCTTTTCCAGCGCACCCATGCCAATCCGGTGGCCACCGCTCTCTCCATGGGCGCGCTGGTCGATGAGCAGAAGATTGTAACCCCGGGCATAGTAGAAGGGGGCGTCGGAGAGGCGGGATTTCCATATGGAGTTATAGCCATGCGCCAGGAGTACCGTAGTTGGAGAATCCTGGGAGAAGAAATGGCCCCGGAGGGTGGTGCCCCCGCAGGAAAGACAGACATCCTCGCCCGGATGCGCTTTCAGCCAGAGAAGCCCCTGCTCATGGGCCTGGGCACGGACCGGGTCGTTTCCATGGCAGTCATAGGGTTTATTGCTCCGACGGCGGATAAAAAGCCGGCGGTAGACGGCGTAGCCTGCCGACAGATAGAGCGCCGCCGAGAAGATATAGAAAAACTTCCAAAGGGTTGCCCAGCTCCTTTTCGTGTTTTTTTCATTATAGCAGATATGCCTTTGCGGGGAAATATGGTATACTGGCAAAAAGGACAGGAGGGATGCGGATATGGAAAACAGCAAAGAAGCGTGTGCCGGGCTGGTTGTCCGGCTTCCGGATGGGGCGTTCATGCCCCGGCTGGGCCAGGGAACGTGGAAAATGGGGGAAAGGGCCGGGCTTTGGGAAACCGAAAAGCAGTCTATCCGCCGAGGGATTCAGGACGGCATGACGCTCATCGATACGGCGGAGATGTATGGTTCCGGGCGCTCGGAACAGCTCATCGGCGAGGCCATCCGCGGCATGGATCGGAACGGCCTGTTTCTCGTCTCCAAGGTATACCCCCACAATGCCGGGCGGCGGCATATGAGGGAAAGCTGTGAAGCATCCCTAAAGCGGCTGGGCACGGAATATCTTGATCTGTATCTGCTCCATTGGAGGGGCGGTATTCCTCTCCGGGAGACTGTGGAATGCATGGAGGAACTTCAGGCGGAGGGAAAAATCCGGCGCTGGGGCGTCTCCAACTTTGACCGGGAGGATATGGAGGAACTTTGGCGCGTCAGAGGCGGAGAAAAATGCGCGGTAAACCAGGTGCTCTATCATCTGGGTTCCCGGGGAATTGAATATGACCTGCTCCCCTGGATGCGGGAACGGGGCGTGATTCCCATGGCCTACTGCCCGGTGGCACAGGGCGGCAGCCTGCGGCGGGGGATGCTGCAAAATGCGGCCGTGCAGGAAATTGCCCGGGCACACCAGGCCGCGCCCATGCAGGTGCTTTTGGCGTTTTTGCTGAAACAGCCGGATATCGTGGCCATTCCCAAGGCCAGCCTTCCCGAACACACCGAGGAAAATGCCGCGGCGGCGCTTATAAGGCTTTCGGATGACGAATGGAAGGCCCTTTCCGATGCCTTTCCCGCGCCGGATCACAAGACAGCGCTGGACATGCTCTGAAAGTGGCTTCCGCCTTGTCTGGCGAAGATTCTGTGGTATAATGAACGCACGGCATAAACGGAAGGGCAAAGCCCTCCCGAAGCCTGGGCGTTCATTGACGGCTACCATAGCCGCACGATGCGCGGCAAAGACCTGGTATAATGAACGCAGCCCTCGCCGGGCGGGCGTGACTTGTTTGGCGGGGACTGCGAATGCTGGCGTGTAAAGGAAAGAAGGGTGTATTCCCGAAACGGGGAAGCCCTAGCCGGGCAGGCACGACCATGGCAGTATGTGCAGGAAGGAAGTCCCTCCGGCACAAAAAAGTCTGGAGGGTCACGGAACAATCCCCCCTTGCCGGGTGGGCATGACCATGACGGTATGTGCGGGCGGGCAATCCTGTCGGCACAAGATAATATAGACGGCCCGGGAACAATCTTCCTCATTGGGAGGAAAGAATTCTGGCAAAATAAGAGGAAGAATTCCCGGTGCAAGGGAAAGGGATTGGTTGCGTGAAAAAATTTCCCTATTAGAAAGGCAAGGCCCCAACAAAACAGCTTCCGCCGCAAAGGAAAGACAGCGAGCGGTGCAGAACGAGACTTTTGCTGGAGGGATGTGGCTTTGGGATAATGGAACTCCCGGCGTTTTGAGAAAAGACGATGCATGGGCAAATGGAAGGAATGCAGGGCCGAACAGCGGCAAAAAAATAAAAAATGCCTGCGTCCCCGAAAGAGAATGCGGAACTGTTTCCAAGCGAACAGAAAATAAAACCGAAACGGACGGGCAGGGAAACGACAGAATGAAAGAAGAGACAGAAGATGGAACAACAGGCAAAGCGGCGGGGATGGGCAACGGCGGCGCTCTTTTTGACGGCGGTCATTTGGGGCGGCGGCTTTTTGGTGGTGAAAACCTCCACGGATGTGTTCCCGCCGGCCTATCTTTTGGCCATTCGCTTCAGCCTGGGCTGCCTGGCTCTGGCGGCGGTATTTGCAAAGCGCCTGCGGAAAATCGATAAAGCACTGCTCTGGCGGGGCGCCCTTTTGGGAACTTTCCTGTTCCTGGGGTATTATATCCAGACCGTGGGCATCATGGATACCACGCCCGGAAAGAGTGCTTTTCTGACAGCGATCTACTGCATTCTTGTGCCCTTTCTCTATGGAATCGTGGATCAATCCCGCCCGGAGGGCAAGGCGGTGGCGGCGGCTGTGCTGGGCGTGGCGGGCATTGGGGTGATCTCGCTGGACAGCGGGCTTGCCATTGGCCGGGGCGACGCGCTTACACTGGTGAGCGGTGTATTTTTTGCAGTGCATGTGGTGAGTGTGGCCCGGCTGAGCCGGGGACAGGACGTGATTGTGCTGACCATTCTGCAATTTGCGGCAGCGGCAGCTCTTTCCTGGGTCACTGGGCTTTTGACAGAGAGATTCCCGGTGCAGATTCCGCCGTCCGCCTTAGGCGGTATGGCGTTTCTGGGGTTTGTGGCTACGGCATTGGGGCTGCTTTTGCAGAATGTTGGGCAGAAATACACCCATCCGGCGGCGGCTTCTCTGATTTTGAGCCTGGAAAGCGTGTTCGGCGCTCTGTTCTCGGTGGTGTTTTATGGAGAACAGGCGACACCGCAGCTTTTGCTGGGTTTTGGGCTGGTGTTTGCCGCCATACTTCTATCCCAGCTCCCCTTTCCCGGGCTGCATAGGCGGGGAACGGCGCTGGAAACCGGCAGAATGGCAGGGAGGAATGAGAGATGAGAGAACTTTTCCGGAAATACAGGGAAATTATATTATATGTGTTTTTCGGCGGATGCACCACATTGGTGAACATCGTCGTCTATTATGCCATGACGCGGTTTCTGGGTGTGGGGGAATATGCCAGCAATGTGACGGCCTGGATTCTCTCCGTGCTGTTTGCCTATGTCACCAACAAAATCTGGGTATTTGAATGCAGATCTCGGGAAGCGAAGGTGCTGCTGCGGGAGATGGGCTCCTTTTTCGGATGCCGCCTGCTGTCCCTGGGGCTGGATATGGGGGTGCTGTGGCTGGGCATTGAAATCCTCCGTATGAACGACATGCTGGTGAAGATCCTGTCTAACATTCTGGTTATCATTGTGAATTATATCGCGAGCAAATTTTTCATTTTCAAGAAGAGCCGGCAGAAACCGAAAATGGAGAAGAAATCCGGATATGATGCAGAATAAAATTGATAATACGCGATATACTAAAAGCGGAATAAAGAAAAATAAATAAATTTTTGCAGGAAATATATTGACAATCCTGCAAAATTGCATATAATAGTAAAAAAGCAAACAAAGGCGGGGAAGGGAAGAGTAGCCCAAAGAGCAAGCCCAAGAGAGCCGGCGGATGGTGAAAAGCCGGCGCGGATCTTTGGAGGAAGAACATCCCGGAGCTGCCGCGCCCAAAGGCAAAGCGAGTAGGCGCGGACGCAGGCGGAGCGTGAAAGCCGCGTCCCATGGGAAGCCGTGGGAAAAGAGAGGGCCGTTTTTCGGCCGGATGTGGGTGGCACCGCGGAGAGCGCAGCTTTTCGTCCCAGCGAGGGACGAAGGGCTTTTTTATTTCTATTTTTAAGAAAAGGAGGAAGGGCCATGCAGCGGACAAAATATTGCGGGCTGTTCGGTGAAGAGGATGTTGGCAAACAGGTCACGGCCATGGGCTGGGTACAGACCCGGCGGGACATGGGCGGCGTGATTTTCCTGGATCTCCGGGACAGGGAGGGGATTTTGCAGGTGGTCTGCAATGCGGCGGTCCTGCCGGAGGAGATGTTCGCCCAGGCGGAGCATCTGCGCAGCGAGAGCGTCGTTTCGGTCAGCGGAAAAATGTACATCCGGGAGGAAGAGACATATAACCCCAAGCTGCCCACGGGAACCGTAGAGCTGCGGGCGGAAAGGCTTGTGGTGCTGTCCGAAGCCGAAGCCCTGCCGTTTCCCGTGGAAAATGAACTGCCGGTCCGGGAGGAACTGCGGCTGAAATACCGTTTCCTGGATCTGCGCCGCCCAGTTATGCTGGAGAATCTGCGGTTCCGGCATAAAGTCCAGCGGGTGGTGGAGGAATATCTGGATGGGGAGGGGTTTATTTCGGTGGAGACCCCGATGCTCACCAAGAGCACGCCCGAAGGGGCCCGGGACTATCTCGTTCCCAGCCGGGTGCATCCCGGGAAGTTTTTCGCCCTGCCCCAGTCGCCCCAGATTTTCAAGCAGCTTCTGATGGTGGGCGGCGTCGATAAATACTACCAGGTGGCCCGGTGCTTCCGGGATGAGGATCTGCGGGCCGACCGCCAGCCGGAGTTTACCCAGGTGGATATGGAGCTTTCCTTTGTGGAGCAGGAGGATATCCTCGTCCATCTGGAAAAGCTGTTCCGCCATGTGTTCCGGGAGGTTCTGGGCCGGGAGTTTTCCGAACCCTTCCCGCGCCTCACCTGGCAGGAAGCCATGGATACCTATGGCTCGGATAAGCCGGACCTGCGCTTTGGGCTTCCCATCGTGGATGTGACAGAAATTGCGAAGGAGTGCGGCTTTTCCGTGTTCTCCAAGGTGGCGGAGGCCGGCGGCGCCGTGCGGGCCATCTGCGTGCCGGGCAAGGCGGATTTTACCCGGACGCAGATCGAAGAATTGACGAAAAAAGCCTTTTCCTATGGCGCCAAGGGCATGGCCTGGATCGCCATCCGCCCGGACGGGGAGCTGTATTCGGTTTTAACCAAATATTTTTCAAAAGAGGATATGGACGCTCTTTTGAAAAAGGCCGGGGCGGGGCCGGGGGACTTTCTTCTGTTCTGCGCGGATAAGCTCGCCGCTGTCCGGCGAACGCTGGGGGGCCTGCGGCTGGATCTGGCGGAAATGCTGAATCTGCGAAAGGAGGGCGATTATCGCTTCCTGTTCGTCACGGATTTCCCCCAATTTGAATATTCCGAAGAGGAGGGCCGCTATATCGCGACACACCATCCCTTCACCATGCCCTATCCCGAGGATCTCCCCTATCTGCAAAGCGATCCCGGCCGGGTGCGGGCCCAGGCATATGACGTGGTTTTAAACGGTATTGAGCTGGGCAGCGGCAGCATGCGGATCTATCAGAAGGATGTGCAGAAAAGGATGTTTGAAGCGCTGGGCATGAGCGAGGAGCGTATTCGGGAACGGTTTGGCTTCATGGTGGACGCTTTCTCCTTTGGAACGCCGCCTCACGGCGGGTTTGCCTTTGGCCTGGACCGCCTGGTAATGCAGATGGTGGGAGCGGCTTCTCTGCGGGATGTGACGGCTTTCCCCAAACTCAAGGACGCCTCCTGCCCCTTAACCGGCGCGCCGGACAGCGTCGATGCAGAGCAGCTGGAGCTTCTGCATATCTCGCTGGATGACGCGGCCGCTGCGGCCGGCGGAGCAACGCCCAAAGCGCAGAAAAAAACGGCGCAGATCGATGTAGAGCATGTGGCAAAGCTCTCCCGGCTGACGTTGGCTCCCGAGGAAAAGGAGCGGATGCGGGGCGAGCTGGAGGCAGTGATTGGCTTTTTTGATGAATTGGGCGGAGTGAACACCGAGGGCGTCCCGGAAACCGCCCATGTCGTCCCCCTGAAAAACGTGTTCCGGGAGGATGTGGTTCACCCATGCGCATACAGCCGGGAAGAGCTGCTGGAGAATGCGCCGGAGGCGCGGGAAGGATATATCTATGTCCCCCGGGTCGTGGAATAAAGGAGGAAAGCAGAATGAAAGAGATTTGCAAAATGACGGCGACCGCATTGAAAGCCGCCATGGAAGCGGGGGAGCTTTCCTCCCGGGAGGCCACGGAGGCCTATCTGACGGCGATTGAGGAAAGGGAAAAGGATATCCGAGCCTATCTCACAATAACCCCAAAAACGGCTCTGGCCCAGGCGGATGCGGCGGATAAACGCCGCGGAAGGGGAGAAGCCCTTTCCCCGCTGGATGGCATTCCCGGCGCCATCAAGGACAATATCTGTACTAAGAATGTGCGCACCACCTGCGCTTCCCGCATGCTGGAAAACTTCGTTCCGCCCTATGACGCCACGGTTATGGGGAAACTTTCGGGTATTGCCATGCTGGGAAAGCTGAATATGGACGAATTTGCCATGGGTTCCTCCACGGAGAATTCCTTTTATCAGATTACTCATAACCCCCGGGATCTTTCCCGGGTGCCCGGCGGAAGCTCGGGCGGCAGCGCGGCGGCGGTGGCGGCGGGGGAAGCCGCCTTTGCCCTGGGCTCGGATACCGGAGGCTCCATCCGCCAGCCGGCGGCTTTCTGCGGCGTGGTGGGTTTGAAACCCACCTATGGCGTGGTTTCCCGGTTCGGGCTGATCGCCTTTGCCTCTTCCCTTGACCAGATCGGGACGCTCACCCGGGACGTCCGGGATGGGGCGCTCCTATTAAATGCCATTGCCGGACACGATCCCAAAGACGCCACTTCGGTCAAACGGGAATACAGCGATTTTGGCGCGCAGATTGGGCGGGAGATCCGGGGCATGCGCGTCGCCCTTCCCAAAGAATATTTTGGCGAGGGGCTGCATCCGGAGGTGAAGGAAGCCGTGCTGGCGGCGGCGAAAAAGCTGGAGGGACAGGGGGCGGAGATCGTTGAAACCTCGATGCCCAGCCTGGAGCACGCCCTTGCCGCCTATTATGTCATCTCCTGCGCGGAGGCTTCCTCCAACCTGGCCCGGTTTGACGGTGTCAAATATGGCTTCCGGGCGGAGGGCTATGAAAATATAAACGAGCTGTATGATAAGAGCCGCAGCGAGGGCTTTGGAAGAGAAGTCAAGCGGCGCATTCTTCTGGGGTCCTTCGTATTGAGCGCGGGTTACTACGATGCCTATTATAAAAAGGCCATGCAGGTGCGGACACTGGTGAAGCGGGATTTTGACCGGATTCTTTCGGAAAACGACCTGATCCTGTCGCCCGTCGCCCCCACAGCGGCCTATAAAATCGGGGAGAAGATCGACGATCCGCTGACCATGTATATGGGCGACGCCTATACCGTTCCCGTCAACATTGCCGGGCTTCCGGCCGTCTCCCTGCCCTGCGGAACCGACGGGGCCGGGCTGCCCGTGGGTGCGCAGCTCATCGGAAAACCCTTCAGCGAGGCGGAAATTCTCCGCGCTGCATACGTTTTGGAAAAGGAGGCCGCAATATGAAACCGAATTATGAGATGGTGATTGGGCTGGAAGTCCATGCCGAGCTGAAAACAGAGACGAAAATATTCTGCAGCTGCTCCACGGCTTTCGGCGCCGCGCCCAACACCCAATGCTGCCCGGTCTGCATGGGCATGCCGGGGACGCTGCCCGTCCTGAACGAAAAAGTGGTGGAATATGCCGTGAAGGCCGGCCTGGCCACCCATTGCCGGATCGCCCCTTTTTCCAAGGAGGATCGGAAGAATTATTTTTATCCCGATCTGCCCAAGGCCTATCAGATTTCCCAATACGACCTGCCCCTTTGCTCGCAGGGCTATTTGGAAATCGAGTGCGGCGGGAAAAAGCGCATCGGCATCACCCGCATCCATATCGAGGAGGATGCGGGAAAGCTGGTGCATCAGCCGGATGGCGGAACGCTCTGCGACTATAACCGCTGCGGTGTGCCCCTGATCGAGATCGTCTCCGAGCCGGATCTCCGGAGCGCAGACGAGGTGGACGCCTATCTGAAAAAGCTCCGCTCGATTCTCGTGTATACCGGCGTTTCCGACGGCAAAATGCAGGAGGGGTCGCTGCGGTGCGACGTGAATCTGTCCGTGCGCAAAAAAGGCGCGGCGGAGTTCGGCACCCGGACGGAGATGAAGAACCTGAATTCCTTCCAGTTCATCGGCAAGGCCATTGCCTATGAATTCCGCCGCCAGGTGGAGGCGCTGGAGGCTGGGGAAAGCATCGTGCAGGAGACACGCCGGTTTGACGAAAAGACTGGGAAAACCTATTCCATGCGCTCCAAGGAGGACGCGGACGATTACCGCTATTTCCCCGATCCGGACCTGGTTCCCATCGAGCTTTCGGAAGAATATGTGGAACAGGTGAAAAAGACCATTCCCCGCCTGCCGGATGAGCGGAAAGCAGCGTATATGGAGCAATACGGGCTGAAAGCCGCGGATGCGGAAAACCTGGTGAGCGAGCGGGAAATTGCAGATGCCTTTGAGGCGGCGGCGAAACAGACGAAGGACGCCCGAACCCTGGCGCATCTCATCCTTTCGGAAGGCTTCCGTCTGCTGGGGGCGGGGGAAACGCAAATCCCCATCGCGCCGGAACACCTGGCAAAGCTGGCGGATCTTTTGGCGGAAGGGCGCATCAACAACGCCACCGGCAAGAAGCTGTTCGCCCAGCTCTGGGAGCGGGACGGCGATCCAGCGGCACTGGCAGAGGAACAAAACCTCTGGCAGATCAGTGACGAGAGTGTGCTCCGGCCGCTGGCGGAGAGCGTCCTGGCGAGAAACCCCAAAACCGTGGAGAGCTATCGCTCCGGAAAGGTGCAGGCGATGCAGGCCCTCATCGGACAGACCATGGGCGCGGCGGGCGGCCAGGGCAACCCGGCGGTTATCCGCAGAATCGTGGAAGAGCTTTTGAAGCAATAGGCGAAAGCCGCTGATAGAAAAACAGGCGTATGGAAAACCGGCGCCTGTTTTTCTATGCCGGGAATATTCTGCCGGACCCAAACGGAATATAGAAGATTGTCGCCCTGGGCTGTTGTTTCGCATTTCGCCAATGGCTTCGGCGGATATTCTGCCCGGCAGCAGATGAAAACAAACGGAAAATGATTTGGCAGCTCCCCATGGCATACGGGAAAGAATGATTGATAATGATATATGCCCGGCCTGCCGGAAATGGAAAGCGAAGCGGGAAAGGGGAGAACAGCAAAAACACGAAAATATGGTTTCGGGGAAGATTTACGGCAAAAATAGCTGTTTTTTCTCGAAATACCGGGGAAAAGTGTATTTTTTCCTTGCGCTGGCCGCCATATTTTACTATAATAAAAAAGATCATTCGAAATTATAAAAATGCAGATGGGCGGGGAAGGGATTCCTTTTGCTTTTTTCTGCGGGAGGAAACATGGACGGAAAAACGCTGCAAATCTTTATCGCCATGGTCGTCTATATTCTGGCGGTCATCGGCATCGGCCTGTATTATATGAAACGGGCTAACAAAAATTCCGAAAACTTCTTTATTGGCGGGCGCGGCCTGGGTCCCTGGGTGGCGGCCATGAGCGCCGAGGCATCGGATATGAGCGGCTGGCTTCTGATGGGCCTGCCGGGCGTGGCCTATTGGTGCGGCCTGGCGGATGCTCTCTGGACGGCGGCCGGTCTGGCGATTGGAACGTATATCAACTGGCTGATCGTGGCGCGGCGGCTGCGGCAGTATTCTGTGATAGCCGGGGATGCCATCACGATTCCGGATTTCTTCTCTAACCGCTTCCGGGAGAAGAAAAAGGTCATCATGATGATTGCGGCCATTTTCATTCTGGTATTCTTCACGGTCTATGCCGGGAGCTGTTTTGTCACCTGCGGCAAGCTCTTCAGCACCCTGTTTGGAATGCCCTATCAGGCCATGATGATTGCGGGCGCTCTCTTTGTTATCATTTATACCTTCCTCGGCGGGTTTCTGGCGGAGAGTGCTTCGGATTTCATGCAGGCCATTGTCATGATTCTTGCCCTGAGCGGAGTGCTCATTGTGGCGGTTTCTGCGGCGGGCGGCCTGGATGCGGTGATGAACAACATCAAAAGCATTCCCGGGTTCTTTGAATTCTTCGGCATCGCCAATCCGCAGACGACGGCGGAGGGCGTGCAGATCGTTCAGGCCGGGGCTCCGGTATTCGGTGCGGCGGGAGAATATGGCTTTTTGAAGGTGGTATCCACCCTCTCCTGGGGCCTTGGCTATTTCGGCGTTCCCCAGGTTCTGCTCCGGTTTATGGCTATCCGCAAATCCAGCGAATTGAAAAAGTCCCGCCGGATTGCGACGGTATGGTGTGTGATTTCCCTCGGAGTGGCGGTATTCCTGGGCCTGGTCGGCCGGGTGATCTATCCCACCGAGCTTCTGACCTCCAGCACGGCGGAAAATATTTTCATCGTAATTTCCACCAACCTTCTGCCGCCCCTCATCGCAGGCATCGCTATGGCGGGCATATTGGCGGCGACCATCAGCTCTTCGGATTCGTATTTGCTGATCGCGGCATCTGCCGTTTCCAAAAATATCTTCCAGGGGATCTTCAAGAAGGATGCCACGGATAAACAGGTCATGATCATTTCGCGCATCACGCTTCTGGTGGTTGCGGCCATCGGGATCATCATTGCGCTGGATGAAAACAGCGTGATCTTCACCATTGTATCCTTTGCCTGGGCCGGCTTCGGCGCGACCTTTGGGCCGTTGCTACTGTTCTCGCTCTTCTGGAAGCGGACGACGCGGGCGGGCGCCATCGCCGGAATGCTCTCGGGCGCGGCTACGGTGTTTATCTGGAACCTGCTGGTCCGGCCTCTGGGCGGCGCGTTTGATATCTATGAACTGTTGCCGGCATTCCTGGTTTCCTGCATCGTGATTGTGGTGGTTTCCCTGCTCACCAAGGAGCCGGAGGAAGAGATCCTCTCGGATTTCGCCAAGGTGAAGGAAGCTTTGAAGGCAAAGGCGGATTGACGGTTCCTTTGGGCGGACAAAAAGAAAAAACAGTAAAACAGTGCGGTTTTCGGCCGCGCTGTTTTTGATTTTATAGGAAAGGGAAGGGGCTCCAGGGTATGGGAGCGGCAGTGCGCCGATAGCAAGAAGCCGGCGAAGGGCAGGGGGAATGGCCGGCTTTCCGCAGAAGAAAACCAGGATGCCTTGCAGCGCAGCAGGAAAAGGCAACTTTACCCGCACTCCCAGCAGAACAAAAGGATGATAAAATAAAAATACTCATAGGTTGGACGGAAGAACAAAAACTAAAAGGGGATCTGCTCATCGGGTCCCCTTCGCCGCGCGTTTATTTATGGATATAAGGGCTATTGTCGGATATCCTGATGGTGAGTGCAAAAAAATTTTCTATCCGGGGTTTTTGGCGTTTTGGGAAGACGCAGCGATATCAGCCGGCTGGATCGGGCCGTTTTTATATTCGAAGCTGTCGATAACGCTGCGCATCATGACTTCAATTTCCTTGTTTTTTGACCGGCCGTGATATTGGGCGATATACCCGAATTTCTGCATGACCATGGAATCAATGCGAATCAAAAGGGCGTGCTTTTTGCTCATGGAACCCACATCCTTATACAAAATTTTATCTGTATTCTATCTATAAAATTACGAAAAAATACTTATAAGATATTGTAAAGATAACTATTTAATATCATAATTGGATGAATTTCCCAGATATAAGTGTTTGGAACCTGTAAAAGCGTCGCCAAGGCAGAAACATATTTTCTAAAAAAGAGGTTTCAGATAAAAAGGGGAAACAAAAACAGCCGGGATTCCAGCTGTTTTTTAGATGAGTTTATAGAGCGGATTCGCCCTTGATCTGCAGATGGGCTGTGACTTTTTTCCAGGGAATTCTGCGGAAGGGCCAGGCAATGGCTTTTTGTATCCAAAGGAGAAGCTGGGAAAACAGCGCGGAGCAGATAAATACCAGCGGGACGATCACCGGATAGTAATTCAGGCGCAGCGGCACGCTGGAAACTGCGGCAGCGAGGCGGGGATAGAAAATGTTGTCAAAGATAATGGAGACAAGATAGATCCCCAGGGACAGCTCGGATATTTTGGTGAATAAGAGCTGGAAAAAACGGGGGATGCGCGTGGTTTTTATCTGAAGAAGGAGATGGAACAGCAAAACGCTTTCGATCAGAATCGGAAAACCGCCCCAATCGGTTGCCAGCGTAACCTGGAATGGGCCGGGGGTGCTGCGATAGAATTGGAAAGCCCCAAAGGCGGCAATGCAGGCGGCAAGGGCCAAAGCCGTCTGCCAGGCGCGGAGCTTCAGCCCATATTCCTGAAGATAGGCGCCGATGAAATAATAGGTGAGCGGATAGAGAAGAAGCCACCAGGCGGGCACAATGCGCTGAAAGGAGGAAGCGCTGCTGGGAAGCTGCCAGAATCCGGGAGTATGCCAGTCATAGATATTGAAAAGGCTGGGCAGCGTAGTCAGGGCCAGGAGAGTGACTATCAAAAGCATTTTCTGCTTCTGCCCCTTAAGCCCCCGCCACATGGCGTTGAGAAAGGGGATCAGAAGAAATAACCCGATATACATTTCAATATACCAGCCATATCCGCCGAATCCCAAAATCTGAAGGAGATATTTTCGCAGGGAGACCGGTGCGCCGGAGAAAAGGGAGAGGGAAACCTGATAGGCCAGCGCGGCCAGGATATAGATTCCCAGGGTTTTCAAAATTCCCTTATAATATCCCTTTTTAAGCTGCTTCTGGTGCATGAGATAGCCGGTCAGCATCAGAAAGAGAGGTACGCAGACCATAAAAGCCGTGCGCATCAGCGTCATGAGGAACATCCGCCCGCCCTCCATGCTGGCTTCATAGTATTGGATGTGGGAGAGGAAATGAACGGAAATCACACTGAATGCGGCGATGCACCGGATGATATCCAGCCGGAGATCCCGTTTGCGCGTCATGGGTTTTTCTTTTTCTGGTTTCAAAATAATCATCCCCTTGTCATGTTTCAAAATGCGGATATGCGGACTTCCTATAAAGGAAATATATTAAGAATGGATGCGATGGACTCCTTGTGGGGCCAGGAATACAGCCGCCGGGTTTTCGGATCATATACCAGCCGCTTCCTCTGTTTCTGCACGGCATACGCATAGGTTTTCTGCGTTCCGCCCGGGCTTCCGTCGAAAATAGAAAGAAAATGGCCGCAGGCGTCCACCATTGCCCTGTTTCGCATATGGTAACTGGAGAGGGAGTATCCGGCAGAAAAATACCGCGGCGGTTCGGACTGCCGCAGAATGGCGTGATAGCGGGAATAATAGGCGGTTCCCGGTTTCCCCTCCTGCCCGGGGAAAGGCACCATGGGATAGAGGCGGATGCCCAGGGACGGCTGTTCCATGGCCAGCGCGAGAACTGTCTCGGCGAACCAGATATCCGCGCCCCGGGCCATGCCGCAGTAAAAATGCGTGCAGCCTTCCCGGAGCTTTGAGCACACCATTTCCCGGAGCAGGGCACGGAGCTGCTGCCCCTCCGGACTTTGCTCCGGGGGAAGCTTATCCGGCCGGTGGCCCGAAAAGCAGCAGGAATTCGATAGCTGTGGCTGCATGGCCTTCTCCCTTCTCGGATTTTTAACCGCGGCGAAACATAAACTGTGTAAAATATACCGCAGTGTTTCTTTTATGCCGGCGGCGCAGAAAACTTTATATCCGGGTATTGTTCATACGCAGTCTATTATATGCTCTTCATGGTATGGACACAAGAGAAAATTGCTTATTTGGCAACAGATATTTTTTTCGCCGGGCCTACGGACATAAACCGGGGATTTTTATCGTACATATAGCATAGATTCTTTGTATTGAGGCGGTGCGGCGATGCGTGTTTTTGTTTTGAAAAAGAAAGTGCTCGTTCGGGTGCTGGTGTTTGTGTTGTTGCTTACAGGCGCGGCGGTATATACCAAAGTGGCAATCGGCGGGGACACGCAAACCTTCAGTTCATCGGGAGAAGGAACGGCGGTCTGCAGTGTGGACACGGATAAAAAGGAAATCTGCCTGACCTTTGACACGGCCTTTGGCGAGGATCAGACCGAGGCAATTCTCCAGGTGCTCAAAGATAAAGGCGTGCGCGCCACCTTTGCCGTCATGGGCGCTTGGGGGCAGGAAAATGACGAGCTGCTCCGGGCCATCCGGGAGGAAGGGCATGATATCATCAGCCATTCCATGACCCATGAGAGATATAACGAGATGGAAGCAGACGCGATTGCCAGGGACGCTCAGGCTGCCCGGTCCTTCCTGAAGCTGGAAGCCGGGACGGACACTCCCTTTATCCGCCCACCCTATGGCGCATGCAGCGAGGAGGTCTATGCCGCCCTGCGCAAAGAGGGGCTGATTCCCGTCCGCTGGAGCATTGACTCCAAGGACTGGAAAGGAGAGGGGGCGGAGGCCATCACAAAACAGGTGGTTTCCAACTGCAAGCCCGGCGCCATCGTGCTGTTCCAGAATAATGTGAAAGATACGCCCGAGGCTCTGGCGGCAGTCATCGACCAGCTAAAAGAGCTGGGATACAGCTTTACGCCCCTCAGCGAGATGGCGATGCAGGAAAATTATATTGTGGATATCAACGGGATACAACGGGCCAGGGAGACGGAGGATTCCCTGCGCTCCCCGGATGCCAAAGACGCGCAGACCACAAAAGAAGGCGAATAGAAATTCCTGAGCTACGGAGGCCAATATGATAACAAATGAAACCAATCAGGCAGAATTATCCGGGAAGGTCCTGGAAGAGCCAAAACCAAGCCACAGCATCTATGGGGAATCCTTTTTTATCTTTCCCCTGGAGGTCCCGCGGCTGAGCGGGCATGTGGATGTGCTTCCCGTTATCCTTCCGGAAAGGCTGCTGGCGCAGGCCGGGCTGAGTAAAGGTGCGCGGATCGGGCTGCGGGGGCAGCTTCGCTCCTATAACCGGATCATTGAAGGAAGCAGCCGCCTGGAGCTCAAGATATTTGCCAAGGAAATCTATGGTTTTCCGGAGGGAGATTGCCTGAACCGGATGGAGATGACGGGATTTTTATGCAAGCCGCCCATTTACCGGACGACGCCCTTTGGCCGGGAAATCACGGATATGCTGGTGGCCGTGAACCGCTCCTATAACAAATCCGACTATATCCCCACCATTGCCTGGGGGCGCAACGCCCGGATGGCGAAAAATCTTCCGGTGGGGCAGAAGATCCGGGTGGAAGGGCGCATCCAGAGCCGGGAATATGAAAAGCTCCTGGAAAGCGGGGAGAGGATCCGCCGGGTTGCCTATGAGGTTTCGGCCTCTGCCCTGTCCCTGCAGGAACCGCCGGCAGGGGAATGATGATTTCTAAACGGAATGGATTTGGCGACAAATCCATTTTTTTTTGAGGGTATTCGCATTTTAACAGGATAAATTCTTTTGCCGGGAAGAATTGCGAAAGGCGTTTTCCTATGATAAAATGGAAATAGATTTTTTGTGTTTCCAAAAGAAAAGCGGCAAGGGGGTTTCCGTTTGCGCGGGAAGCGATCCTGCACTGTTTTAAAGAGGAGCGACATATATGGAAAAGGGAAATAAAAAGGACTATCAAAAGCTCTATCGCGCCATTCTTTCCTTGAAAAATGAAGAGGAATGCCAGGCGTTCTTTGAAGATCTATATACCATTTCCGAGCTGGATGCGGCGGCCCAGCGGCTGAAAGTCGCCGGTATGCTCCATAAAAAATATACCTGCGGCCATATTTCCGAGGTAACCGGGGCCTCCACGGCGACGGTCAGCCGGGTCAACAAATGCTTGAATTATGGCAGCGGCGGTTATAGAATGGTACTTGCGCGCTTGGAAGATGGGGAAGACAATAAGTAAACGCGTGAAGGAGTTAAAAAAGCAGCATGATGAATCTGGATTTTCTGAGTGATGTGCAAAGAAAAGCCGTAACCACGACAAAAGGGCCGGTGTTGGTGCTGGCGGGCGCCGGATCGGGGAAAACCAGCGTCCTCACCAACCGGGTGGCCTATCTCATAAAGGAAAAAGGAGTTTCCCCGGCCTCAATTCTGGCTATTACGTTTACCAACAAAGCCGCGCGGGAGATGCGAGAGCGGATTGAAAAGCTCACCGGCGCGGCCGCCGGAGACATCATGATCTCCACGTTCCATTCCATGTGCGCCCGGTTTCTGCGTTATGACGCGGATAAAATCGGCTATGACCGGAATTTCACCATCTATGACAGCGCCGACTGCAAAACAGTTTTAAAGCGGATTTTATCGGATAAACAGCTGGAAAGCAATATCCTCACGCCGGGGCGCTGCATGAGCGTCATCAGCGCGGCAAAGAACGCCTGCGCCAAGGAGGCACCGGAGAACTATATTGAGGATGTCTGCGAGGGATACAGCGAGGATATGAAGGCCGTATACCACGCCTATACCGAGCGGCTGCGGGCCGAAAATGCCATGGATTTTGACGATCTTCTCCTGAATATGCTCCGCGTTCTGGAAGAGGACCCCAAAACCCGCAGCTATTATACGAATAAATACGAATATGTTCTGGTGGACGAATACCAGGATACCAACAGTGTGCAGTATGCCCTGGTGAAAATTTTGAGCGAAAAGCACGGCAATATCTTTGTCGTGGGCGACGACGACCAGAGCATCTATGCCTGGCGGGGGGCGGATATCCGCAATATCCTGGACTTTGAAAAGGATTATCAGGATACAACCGTCATCAAGCTGGAGCAGAACTACCGCTCCCATGAACGGATTCTGGATGCGGCCAATGCCGTGATTTCCAAGGCGCGGGAGAGAAAGGGAAAGACGCTCTGGTCTGCCCGGAAGGAAGGGCCCAAGCCCCGGGTATATACCGCTCCCAACGAGTATGCCGAGGCGGAATTCGTTGCCAAGGAGATCGACAGGCTGGTTCGGGAAGGCAAGTCCTATGCGGATATTTCCGTGCTTTACCGGATGCATACCCAGTCCCGTGTGCTGGAAGAAAAGCTGCGCACCTATGGCATTCCCTATCAGGTCTATGGCGGGCAGAGTTTCTATGAGCGCAAGGAAATCAAGGATATGGTGGCCTATCTGACTGTTTTGGAAAACGAGCAGGCGGATACGGCCTTTCTGCGCATTGTCAACACCCCCAAACGGGGCATCGGGGAAATCTCCATCGAAAAGCTGCGCAATTATGCCCAGGAGCGGGGCATGTCTCTCATCGACGCCATGGAATATGCCGAGGAATTTATCGGCAGCGGCGCCTCCGGAAAATTCTCCGGGTGCATCCAGGTCTTTCGGGATATTCGGGAGATGTCGGAAGGAAAGAGCCTGGGCGAACAGATGGAGGTGGTGTTCAACGCTTCGGGATACCGGGAGATGCTGCTTTTGCAGGACAGCACCGAGGCAGAGACAAAGATTGAGAATATTGAAGAGCTGATCAATTCGGCCTATACCTTTGAAAAGCAAAATCCTGAGGCGACGCTGGCGGATTTTCTGGCCTCTATCTCCCTCATTTCGGATATGGACACTACGGCAGAGGAAGGCAGCGTCACGCTGATGACGCTGCACAGCGCCAAGGGACTGGAATTCGATACGGTATTCCTGGTGGGCATGGAGGAAAATGTGTTCCCCTCCCGCCGGTCCATTGCCGAGGATAAGGTGGATGAAGAGAGGCGGCTCTGCTATGTGGGCATCACCCGGGCAAAGCAGCTTCTCTATCTCACCAACTGCGCCAGCCGCAATCTGTATTCCGGCTCCAACGAGAACCATCCGTCCCGGTTTCTGGATGATATTCCCGAGGGGATGCTGGATATTCTGGCGGCGCCCGCGCCGGTGCGCCGGGCGAAGGAACCCAAGCAAACCGTGGTTTTCAAGCCGCAGATCGAGTTCAAGCCCCAGGTCAAGGCAGATTCGGCGTCCTTTGCCGTGGGTATGGAGGTGGAGCACACCAAGTTTGGCCGGGGGGCGATTCTTTCGATCTCTGGCGAGGGAACGCAGAGGGTGGCCTCTATCAAGTTCCCGGATGGGGAACGCAAGATGTTCCTCTCCTTTGCTCCGCTGAAAATTGTGGAGTGAGCAACGCAAATCCCCAGGAACACGCAAAACCGCGGCGCAGACCGCGGTTTGCCGCATAACTGGATAAAAAATGCAGAAACTAACGCAAAAAGCGAAAGGAAAGGTTTTCCCATGGAAGAGATGCGCGCGCTGGTGAACCAGCTCAACGAATATGCCTATCAATACTATGTGCTGGATAATCCCACAGTCAGCGACAAAGAATACGACGTTTTATACGACAGGCTGCTGGTGATGGAAAAGGAAACCGGCGTGGTTTTGGAAAATTCCCCCACCCAGCGGGTGGGCGGCGCGGTGCTGGAGGGCTTCACCAAGCATACGCATCTGGCCCCTCTCTACAGCTTGGATAAGGCTAAAACCAAAGAGGAGCTGCTGGAATGGGAAACGCGGCTGAAAAAGCTGGTGCGTCCCGGCCAGCTTTATACGCTGGAATACAAGTTCGACGGTCTGACCCTCAACCTGACCTATGAGGGCGGGCGGCTTGTGGGCGCCGCCACCCGGGGCGACGGAACTACGGGGGAGGAGATCCTGGAGCAGGTCAAGACCATCCGCTCTGTGCCTCTGACCATCCCCTTTTCGGGGCGCATGGAGGTGCAGGGAGAGGGGATTATGCATCTCTCCACGCTGGCAGAATACAACAAAACTGCCAAGGAACCGCTGAAAAATGCCCGCAACGCGGCTGCCGGTGCGCTGCGCAACCTGGATACAAAGGTGACGGAACAGCGCCACCTGGACGCCTATTTCTATAACGTGGGTTATATCGAGGGGCGGGATTTTGCGAATCACCGGGAGATGATCGCGTTTTTAAAGGAAAATAAGTTCAAGGTCAGCCCCTTTGAGCGGGTCTATCCCTCTATGGAGGCCCTGTTTGCCGATCTGGATCAGGTAGAGCGGGACCGGGACAAGCTGGATTTCCTGATCGACGGCATGGTCATCAAGATCGACGATTTTGCTTCCCGGGAAGAGGCGGGATATACGCAGAAGTTTCCCCGCTGGGCCGTGGCCTATAAGTTTGAGGCCGAAGAGGTGACGACGGTGGTGGAGGATGTGCTCTGGGATGTGGGCCGCACCGGCAAGCTGACGCCCACGGCGGTTCTCGAAGGCGTGGAGATCGGCGGCGCGACTGTGCGCCGGGCCACCCTCAACAACTATGAGGATATCCTGCGCAAAAAGGTGCGCCTGGGCTGCCGGGTGTTTGTGCGGCGCAGCAACGACGTGATCCCCGAGATCCTCGGCGCTGCGGAGGAGAGGGAGGATCTGCCCATGGTGCCCAAGCCGGAGGTATGTCCGGCCTGCGGCGCCCGATTGGAACCCATCGGGCCGAACCTGTTCTGCCCCAACACCCTTTCCTGCAAGCCCCAGCTGGTGGCGCGGCTGGTGCATTTTGTCTCCCGGGACGCCATGAATCTGGAATTTCTCTCGGAAAAGACGGCGGAGCTGCTGTTTCGGGAGCTTCACATTGCGGATGTGGGCGGGCTGTATGACCTGACGAAGGAGATGCTGCTCTCCCTGCCGGGATTCAAGGAGAAGAAGGCGGCGAATGTGCTGGCCGCCATTGAAAAAAGCAAGACCCCCCAGCTGGCCAACTTTATTTTTGCCCTGGGCATCAACAATGTGGGAAAAAAGACGGCCCATGACCTGGCGGAGACTTTTGGAACGTTTGAGGCGCTGAAAAAGGCGGATTTTGAGAGCCTGGTGGCCATCCGGGATGTGGGGGACGTGGTGGCTCAGTGCATTCTGGATTTCTTTGCCAGTCCGCAGGTGGAAGCCACGCTGGAAAAGCTCTCGGCGAGAGGCGTGAAGCCCCAGCCCTTCCATAAGCGGGAGGGTGTGTTCTCCGGGAAAAATGTGGTGATTACCGGGACGCTTGCGGGCATGGGGCGCAGCGAAGCCGCCGAGCTGGTGCGCCGCCATGGCGGCAATATCCAGTCGGGCGTGGGAAAAAGCACAGATATTCTCATCGCCGGGGAAAAGGCAGGTTCCAAGCTGGAAAAGGCCCGCGCTTTGGGAACGACAGTACTTTCCCAGGAGGAATTTCTGGCTATGCTGGAGGAATGAAGCCGCCGGAAAAGAGGAAGCCGCCCGGAGCAGGCCAAAAAGTTACAAAATTGGCTTTGCCATCGGGGTACTTTATGCTATAATAAAAAGAAGCCCTCGCCGGGCGGGCATGACTGTCTAGATGAAAATTGCCAAAACAGATGCACAGACGGCGGGGAAAAGTGTACAAGGGGAAAATGCGAATCTCCGATGGCCCTCGCCGGGCGGGCATAACTGGCTAGACGATAATTGTCAAAACAGATGCCCAGGCGGCGAGGAAAAGTGTACAAGGGGAGAATGAGAATCTCCAATGGCCCTCGCCGGGCGGGCATGACTGGTTAGGCAGAAACCGTCAAAACAGGTACACTGACGGCGAGGAAAAGTGTACAAGGGGAAAATGCGAATCTCCGATGGCCCTCGCCGGGCGGGCGCGACTGGCTATACGAAAATTGCCAAAACGGGTGCCAAGGCAGCGGGAAAAGTGCACAAACGGGAAATGGAAATTCCTTAAATTTTCGCCGGGCAGACAGTGCAAAATCGCCGGAACGTAGCACACGGGTTGAAAAAACAGATGCGAGTAGGGCGGAAAAGGATAATCGCAGAGGACCGCGCTTTATGGAGCGCGGAGAGGAAATATAAGCAGCCGGGTTCTGCCCGGATGCAGGAGGAAACGAGGAAGCTGTTTTGAAGAGTATGACAGGCTTCGGCCGCGCGGAGGCGGAGGAGCAAGGCTACAAGATCACCGTGGAGATGAAAAGCGTCAACCACCGCTTTTTGGATATGAACATCCGCATGCCGCGGTTTATGCTGTTTTTGGAGGATGACGCACGGGAGCGCATCAAAAAGAACCTGGCCCGGGGCCGGGTGGAAGTGTTTGTCAATTTCGCTTCCACAAAGGACAGCGACCGGAAGATCCGGGTGGATCTGGGGATGGTGCGGGGCTATCTGGAGGCGGCACGGACCATCCGCGAAAATGTGAAGGTAAAGGATGATCTCACCCTTTCCCGGCTGATGACGCTTTCGGATGTGCTCACCTTTGAGGAGCAGGCAAAGGACGAAGAACTGCTGAAATCCCTGCTGGGCAAAGCCATGCAGGAGGCGCTGGACCGCCTGAATGCGGCCCGGGAGGCCGAGGGAAAGCGCATCGGCGGCGATATTCTGGAGCGCGCCGAATTGCTCACGCAGATTGTGGATGAGATCGAGGCGCGGGAGCCTGTCGTGGCAGAGGAATATAAGGAAAAGCTCCGGGCGAAGCTGGAGGAATATCTGCAAAACACGGAGATCGATGAAAATCGGTTCCAGGCGGAGATCCTCTATTTTACCGACCGGGCCAGCATCACCGAGGAGATTGTCCGCCTGCGCAGTCATTTTGTGCAGCTGCGCCAGACACTGGCTTCCGACGAGGCCAGCGGACGCAGCCTGGATTTTCTTGTGCAGGAGCTGAACCGGGAATGCAATACCATCGGCTCCAAATCGTCGGATGTGACCATAACAAAAGCGGTTTTGCGGGCAAAGAGCGAGGTCGAGAAGATCCGCGAGCAGGTGCAGAACATCGAATAATTTGAGGTGACCAAATGAAAATGATCAACATTGGGTTTGGCAACATCGTTTCGGCCAGCCGGCTGATCGCCATTGTCAGCCCGGAATCCGCCCCCATCAAGCGGATTATCCAAGATGCGCGGACCAATGGGACGCTCATCGACGCAACCTATGGAAGAAGGACGCGGGCTGTTCTTGTAATGGACAGCGACCATGTGATTCTCTCGGCGGTGCAGCCGGAAACCGTGGCGCACCGGCTGGTAGGCAAGGAAAACGACGACGCCTCTTTGGAATAGGGCGGGAAACGGAGGAACGGCATGTTGGAACAGGGACTTTTAGTAGTTATTTCCGGACCATCCGGCGCAGGAAAGGGAACCGTCATCAAGGAAATTTTGGATCATAACGATGATATCTGTCTGAGCGTATCCTGCACGACGCGGCCGCCCCGGCCGGGAGAGACAGACGGTGTCCATTATTATTTCAAAACGCGGCAGGAATTCAAGTCCATGCTGCGCAACGGCGAATTTTTGGAATTTGCCACGGTATTTGACAATTACTATGGCACGCCGATTTTCGCCGTGGATGAAAAGCGCCGCCAGGGCAAAGATGTGGTGCTGGAGATCGATGTGCAGGGGGCGCTGGAGGTGCGCCGCAAGGTAGCGGACGCCCTTCTCATCTTTATCATGCCGCCCAGCATGGAGGAGCTGGAGCGCCGGCTCACCGGGCGCCAGACCGAGACCGAGGAGCAGATCAAAAAGCGGTTTACCACGGCCTATTACGAAATGAAGTTTAAAAATCAATACGACTATGTCGTCGTCAACGATACCGTAGAGCGGGCGGCGGCGGAGATCGTGGATATCATCAATAAGGAACACGAAATGCGCAGAAACAAGGAGGAACAGTAAGCCATGACAATGCTGGAACCGGAGCTGGATAAAATTCTGGAAAAGGTGGACTGCCGCTATACCCTGGTGGTGGAAGTGGCTAAGCGGGCGCGGCAGCTGGTAGACGGCGCTCAGGCGCTGGCGGAGGAACCCGACCCCAACCCCGTGACCGAGGCGGTCAAAGAGGTCTATGAGGAAAAGGTAACCTATATCCGCCCCACCGAGACCAATGATTAAGGATAAACATATTGCCGTCTGCGTGAGCGGCGGCATCGCGGCCTATAAGGCGGCGGGTCTGGTGAGCCTTCTGAAAAAGGCGGGAGCCGAGGTGCGCGTATGTATGACGGAAAACGCCTGCCGTTTTATTGCGCCGCTGACCTTTGAGACACTGTCAAAAAATCCGGTAATAACCGACACATTTTCCCGAGAGACTCCCTATGAAGTCTCTCATGTTGCATTGGGAAAATGGGCGGATCTGGCGGTGGTTGCCCCGGCGACGGCCAATATCCTCGCCAAGGCGGCGTGCGGCCTGGCCGACGACTATCTCTCCACATTTCTCCTGGCGGCAAAATGCCCGGTGCTTTTCGCGCCGGCGATGAATTCCGCCATGCTGCATCATCCGGCAACCCAGGCCAACCTGAAAACGCTGGAGGAGCGGGGGAACATCATGATCTTCGGCGGCGCGGGATTGCTGGCCTGCGGCGATGTCGGGGACGGGCGCATGGCGGAGCCGGAGGAGATTTTTGCGGCCATTGAGGCATATTTTTCAGAAAAGCGGGATTTCTCCGGCAAAAAGGTGCTGGTGACGGCGGGGGCGACCCGGGAGCGGATCGACGACGTCCGCTATCTCACCAACCGTTCCACGGGAAAAATGGGCTACGCCGTTGCGGCGGCCGCGGCCCGGCGGGGCGCGGAGGTGACGCTGGTGAGCGGTATCACAGGTCTCCCGGCGCCAAAAGGAGTGAACCGCATCACGGCGGAGAGCGCGGAGGACATGTTCCAGGAGGTGACCCGGCGCTTTGACGAAATGGATCTGGTAGTAAAGGCGGCGGCTGTTGCGGATTATACGCCCGCTTCCCCCATGGTGGGAAAGATGAAAAAGGGCGGGGACTTTGCCCTGGAGCTGGTTCGCACAAAGGATATCCTGGCCGAGCTGGGAGCGCGCAAGGAGCGCCAGGTGCTGGTGGGCTTTGCGGCGGAATCCGCGGAGCTGGAGCGGTATGCCCGGGATAAGCTGCGGCGGAAAAACCTCGATCTGATTGCCGCCAACGATATTTCCCGGCAGGATATCGGCTTTGCCAGCGACGAAAACTGCCTGCATCTATATTTTGCCGATGGGCGGAGCGTGCAGATTGAAAAGTGCGAGAAGGAGCAGGCGGCGGAACGCCTGCTGGATTATGCGGCGGAGCTGCTGGAACAAAAAGGCCGGCAAAGTTGATTTTTTTTCAGAAATAAAGGGCTCTCATAAACGATAGAGCGGCATTGAATTTTGTGCCCGGCCGGGAGGCTTGGGCGGAAGAATAGGACGGCAAAGAAAGACGGCTATTTTTTGGAGGATCAAAAGTTATATAGAAATGATGGAAACTATGCCGAAGGAGGGCTTGTCAGCCGGCATGGCAGGCGGGAGATTTCTTCTGCGGGTGCGGGGTGCCGCATTCCAGACAGACCGCGCCGGACGAAACGCCCATGAAGCTGCTGTCCATCGTCATCAGGCCTTTTCCCTTGGAATGGGCCGGCGGAGAAAGCGGAGGCGGGGGAGCCGCAGATATGGAATTCCGGGAGAGTGGGCGAACCAGCCCGCTCTTTTTGTATACGTCGGCAAAATCCATGTCTGCTCTTTTACAGAGGTGCGGCCTATGGTATACTAAACATATGAGAGAGCCAAAATACGCGGAAATCATCGTGGACATTGCCCACAGCAACGTGGATAAAATATTTGACTATGCCCTGCCCGAGGGGATGAAGGTTCTGCCAGGCTGCCGGGTGGAGGTTCCCTTTGGCAGCATGCGGGTGGAGGGTTTTGTGTTGTCTCTGAAAGAGGATACCGGATGGGACAGGGAAAAAATCCGCCCGGTTCTCCGCGTCGTCGACGGGGAACCCATTTTCACGGAGGAACAGCGGAAACTGGCCGCCTACATGGTGGCCCAATACCACACGACCCTGGCCTTTGCCCTGCGCCTGATGTTCCCGGCCAAAATGCGGGGAGAACGCATCCGGGAAAAGACCGTTCGGGTGATCTTTTTAAAAGATGTGGCCCGGGCGGAGAAGGAGATTGCCGCGTGCTATACAAAAGAAGGAAAAGTGCGGGCGAAAAACCGCCTGCATACGCTCCAGGAGCTGAAAAAAGGGGAGTGCCCCGCGGCCGTGCTGGATGGGCCGAGCGTCCGCTATCTTTTGAAGGAGGGCGTTGCCGGGGAAAAGCAGGCGGAGGCGCTGCGGCGGCCCTATGAGGATGTGAGGCCTGCGCCGCGGGAGGAGATTCAGCTTTCCGGCCAGCAGAGGGCGGCGGTGGAGTCCATCGTAGCCCGGGTGCGGGAAAAGAAGCGAAAAACCGTGCTGCTCCATGGGGTCACGGGGAGCGGCAAGACCGAGGTATATATCGAATGCGTCCGCCAGACGCTGGCCCTTTCGCGGACGGCGCTGATCCTGGTGCCGGAGATTTCCCTGGCGCCCCAGCTGTTTAGCGAATTCACCCGGCATTTCGGGGATCAGATCGCCGTGTTCCACAGCGGCCTTTCGGACGGCGAGAAATACGACGAGTGGCGGCGGGTGAAAAGCGGCCAGGCCAGGATCGTCATGGGGGCGCGCTCGGCAGTGTTCCTGCCCCTTGAAAACCTGGGGCTGATTATCATTGATGAGGAACACGAGACCAGCTATAAGGCGGAGAACCATCCCCCCTATCATGCGGCGGAGATCGCCCGGATGCGCAGCCATCTTTCCGGCGCGACTCTGGTGCTGGCCAGCGCCACCCCTCTTGTGGAAGACTATATGAAGGCCAAGCTGGGGATTTATGACCTGGTGCGCATGCCCGAGCGGGTGCGGGGCCTGCTCCTTCCCAGCATGCAGATTGTCGACATGAAAAAGGAGTTTCTCCGGGGCAACCGGAGCCTCCTGAGCGGCCCGCTCTATCGGGCTATGGAGGAGACGCTGGCGCGGGGAGAGCAGGCGCTGGTGTTTCTGAACCGCCGGGGCTATGCCTCCAGCGTCGTCTGCCCCACCTGCGGGCATGTGCGGATGTGCGCCCACTGCGACGTCCCCCTCAAATATCACAAGGCGGAAAACCGGCTGGTCTGCCACTACTGCGGCCGGAGCCTGCCCTTTTCCAAGACATGCCCGGAATGCGGCGAGCCTTTTTCCAAGCTGGCGGGAACGGGAACCGAACAGGCCGAGGAACAGATCCGCAAATTCTTTCCAGGGGCGCGGACACTGCGGATGGATTTTGACACGACGCGGAAAAAGGACGCCCATCAGCAGATCTATCATGCTTTTAAAAACCATGAGGCGGATATTTTGATCGGCACCCAGATGATCGCCCGGGGGTTGGATTTTGACGACGTTACCCTGGCGGCGGTCATCGCGGCAGACGGCCTTCTCACATCCGGCGACTACCGCGCAGAGGAGCGGACCTTTTCCATGATCGAGCAGGTGGGCGGCCGCGCCGGGCGAAAAAAGCCGGGGCGGGTCATCGTCCAGACCTATAACCCCGAGCACTATGCCATCCAATTCGCCGCCCGGCACGATTACGAGGGCTTCTATAACCAGGAAATCGTCTTTCGCAAGGCGGCCATGAAGCCGCCTTTCAGCAGAGTTTTCCGGCTGGTATTTACCGGAAAAAACGAGGAAAAGGTGGAAAAAGTCTGCCGGGAGACGGAAAATTGTTTGAAAGACATGCTAAATCCCTATAAATCTGCTATAATTTTATTTATAGCCAAAGAGGCCCCGGTGGCAAAGCTGGATGGGAATTTCCGCTGGCATATCCTTTTGAAGGTGAGCCACACCAAACAGACGGCGGAAATCCAGCAGGCGGTCTTTGCCGCATGGGAACGCATGCGAAATAAAGGGGTGACCATCGGCTTTGATGTGGACCCCTATGACGTGAATTAAAAAGGAGAGAGGATTATGGCACTTCGGAATATCATTCAGGAACCCAGCGAACAGCTGCGCAAAATTTCCCGGCCTGTGAAGGAGATCACGCCGCGGATTGAAATACTGTTGGACGATTTGGCGGAAACCATGAAGGCGGCGGATGGCGTGGGCCTGGCCGCGCCCCAGGTGGGCGTGCTGCGCCGGGCGGTGGTGATCGACATCGGCGACGAACATGGGCTGATTGAGCTCATCAACCCGGTGATCACCTTCCGGGAGGGAGAGCAGAAGGGCGAAGAGGGCTGCCTTTCCTGCGGAAGCCGGCGGGGCGTTGTAACCCGGCCCATGAAGGTCACGGTGGTAGCCAAAAACCGCAAGGGCATGGAAGTGACCTATGACGCGGAGGGCCTTCTGGCCCGGGCCATGTGCCATGAGATCGATCATCTGGACGGGCATCTGTTCATCGACGTTATGGAAGAAGAGCTTTTTGACGATGATGAAGAAGTGCTGGATGGAGAGATTGCGGATGACGAAGAATAAGGAAGAACTGCGGATCGTCTTTTTGGGGACGCCGGAATTTGCCCTGCCCAGCCTTTCCATGCTGCTGGACGAGGGATATCACATCGCGGCTGTCTGCACCCAGCCCGACCGTCCCAGGGGGCGGGGGCATAAGCTGGCTCCGCCGCCCGTGAAGGTGCTGGCAGAGGAGAAGGGAATTCCCGTCTATCAGTTTGAAAAGATCAGCCGGGAGGGCTTGGAGACGCTTGGAGAGCTGCGCCCCGACCTGTTGATTACCGTGGCCTTCGGGCAGATTCTCTCCCGGGATGTGCTGGCCCTGCCGCCCATGGGGTGCATCAATGTCCACGGCTCCCTGCTGCCCAAATACCGCGGCGCAGCGCCCATTGAATGGGCCATCGTCAACGGGGAAAAGCAAACCGGGGTAACCACGATGTATACCGCTTATGAACTGGACGCCGGGGATATGCTGGAAAAGGACAGCGTGGAGATCGGCGAAAACGAGACGGGCGGCGAGCTTCGGGAGCGGCTTTCCGTTTTGGGCGCCAAGACGCTGAAGCGCACTTTGGAAAAGCTGCTGGCGGGCACTCTTGTCCGCACGCCTCAAAAAGAGGAGGAGGCCTCCTATTATCCCATGTTTCAGCGGGATTTTGGCGCGGTAGATTTTTCGGATTTGGCGGAAAACCTGGCGAACAAAATCCGGGGCCTCAACCCTGCGCCCATGGCCTATCTCATGGCAGGCGGACAGAAGGTCAAACTGCTCATGGCCCGGGCACGGGAATCCATGGGGGCGCATGCGCCGGGAGAAATTCTGGCGGCAGACCCAAAGGCCGGGCTGGTGATCCAGGCTGGGGATCTTCCTCTGGAAATTATCACTCTGCAATATCCGGGTAAAAAACCCATGGCTGCCAGAGATTTTCTCCGGGGAAACAGCGGGGTATTCAAAGCGGGAGAAACAGTACTGCAATAAAAGGCAAGGCCCGCCCCCGGGAAGCGGCGGGGTCTGCTTATTTTTTAGAGCGGCGGTGGAGTCCGCCGCGGAACCAGGGAAAGACGGCGCCCGGCGCCGCAATATAGCGTGCGAGACGCGCAAAGGAGATTCTGTGCCGGTCAACACGAGACGCGCCGCCCTCCGCATTATAAGCGAGGTGGAGGAAGGCGGCTATTTCAACCTGATATTGAAGCGGGAGCTCAAGGGGATGGAGGAACAGGAAAAGCGGTTCACCTCCGCCCTTTGTTTCACAACCCTGGAAAACCTGCGGCGGATCGACTATGTGATCGACGCCTTTACAAAGGGCAAGCGGGTGCATGCCTTTGTGCGCAATGTGCTGCGCCTGGGCGTTTGCCAGCTGCTGTTTTTTGAAAGCGTCCCGGAAAGCGCGGCGGTGAACGAATCCGTAAAATTGATGGAAAAATCCCCCAAACGGCAGCTCAAGGGCTTTGTCAATGCCGTATTGCGTCAAATCGCCCTGCGGGCCGGGGATTTGCCCTATCCCTCCCGGGAGGAGGAGCCGGCCCTGTTTTTATCCGTGATGTACAGCTATCCTCTCTGGCTGGCGGAAAAATATATCCGGGAGTATGGCATGGATTTTGCCGAAGAAATGCTCTCCTATAAAAAAGAGGGGGCGGATACCTGCGTGCGGCGCAATGCCCGGAAGGTGACGGCGGAGCAATGGGAAAACAAGCTGACGGGCGCGGGGTTTGCCTTTTTCAAGGGGGAGTACAGCCCGGCGGCCTGGTATATCCGCAACATATCGGCGGTAGATCAGCTGGGGCTCTATAAAAAAGGAGTTCTCACCGTCCAAGGAGAGGCGTCCATGCTGGCGGTGGAGGCGGCGCATATCCGGGGGGGAGAGGCTGTTCTGGACGTCTGCGCAGCGCCCGGGGGCAAGGCGGCCTATGCCGCCGAATTTGGCCCGTCCCGGCTGGTGGCCCAGGATCTCCACCCGCATCGGGTGAAGCTCATGGAGGAGACATTTGCCCGCCTGGGAGTGCAGGCGGAAACCCGCGTGGCGGACGCCGCCGTGCCCATTCCGAAATACTATGGCGCCTTTGACTGCGTCCTGGTGGATGCGCCCTGTTCGGCGCTGGGGCTGTTATACCGGAAGCCGGATATCAAAGGGAACAAAAAGGAAGAAGAACTGGCGGCGCTTTCGGCTGTGCAGCGGGAAATTCTGGAGACTTGTTCGCGCTATGTAAAGCCGGGCGGGCGGCTGCTATATTCCACCTGCACGATCTCCCGGCAGGAAAACGGGGAGAATGTCGACTGGTTTCTGGAACGCCATCCGGAATTTGCCGAGGGACGGCTCGTGGACCATATCAGTGAAAAGCTCATAAACCGGGCAAAGGGAGGGCGTATCCAGCTCTTTCCCCATATCGACCATATCGACGGATTTTTTATCGCCCTTCTGGAAAGGGAGGGGGAGAAGCAGTGAAACCAAGCCTGTTGGATTTATCCTTTGACGAACTGAAAGAAGTTTTTGAGCAAATGGGGGAGAAACCCTTCCGGGCCGGGCAGGTTGCCCGGTGGCTCACGGCGCATGTGCCCTTTTCCGGGATGACCAACCTTTCCAAAGAGCTTCGGGAAAAACTGGCGGCCGCCTTCCGGGAGGGATATGCCCGGGTGGCGGAAAAACAGGTTTCAGCGGACGGCACCGAGAAATACCTTCTGGAGCTGGAGGACGGCAACCTGATCGAATCTGTGGTCATGACATATGAACACGGCAAAACTGCCTGCATATCCACCCAGGCCGGGTGCGCCATGGGATGCGCCTTCTGCGCCTCCACCAAGGGCGGGCTCATCCGCAACCTTTCGGCGGGGGAAATTTTGTCCGAGGTGCTGCTGCTGAATGCGCAGCTGGGCGAAGGGCGGCAGCTCACCAATCTGGTGCTCATGGGGACGGGCGAACCGTTGGAGAATACCGAAAATGTCCTCAAATTCCTGCGGCTGGTCAACAGTGAGCAGAGCCTTCACATCAGCTTTCGCAATATTTCCCTTTCCACCTGCGGCGTGGTTCCGGGAATCCGGCGGCTGACGGAGGAGAACATCCCGGTCACCCTCTGCCTGTCTCTTCACAGCGCCATTGAGGAAAAGCGGCGGGAGATCATGCCCATTGCCCGGCGGTATTCCCTTTCGGAAACTTTGGACGCTCTCCAGGCATATCATAAAAAGACAGGCCGGAGGCTGATTTTTGAATATATCCTGATCCGGGGCTGGAACGACGGGCCGGAGGATCTGGCGGCGCTGGAAGAGCGCCTGAAGCCCCTTTCCTGTCATATCAACCTGATCCCCTATAACGATGCGGGGCGGGGGAGCTTTCAAAGTCCCTCCAAAAAAGAGGTATACGGGTTTCTGGCGGCCCTGGAACGGCGGGGGCTGTCGGCGACGGTCCGGCGGACGCTGGGGCAGGATATCGACGGGGCCTGCGGCCAGCTGCGCGCCCGGCATATGGAGACATAACCATGGAAATTTATGCGGTCACACATAAGGGGAAAGTGCGAAAACAGAACGAGGATTCCATCTATATCGAGCGGGAGAAGATTCCCTATATCCTGATGGTGGCGGACGGCATGGGCGGCCATGAGGCGGGCCAGGTGGCCAGCGCTCAGGCGGTTGCCATGCTGCGCGCCCGGCTGGAACAGGCAGACCGTGCCGCCCTCACGCCCCGGATGCTTCAGGAAATGGTGGAGGAGACGAGCCATGCCCTTTGGAAGATGGCCGAGGCAGACCCGGCGCTTCACGATATGGGGACGACGCTCACCGTCGCCCTTTTGCATCCCCGACGGGTAGTCGCCGCCCATGTGGGGGATTCCCGGGCCTATTTGTTCCGGGATGGGAAGCTGACCCAGATGACCCGGGATCACAGCTATGTCCAGTTCCTGGTGGATAAGGGAATCCTTTCCCCGGAGGAAGCCGAGAGCCACCCTTATCGGAACATCATTACCCGGGCCGTCGGCATGGAAAGCGTGGAAGCGGACGCCTATTCCTCCACCATTGCGCCGGGGGACAGTCTGCTGCTCTGCTCAGACGGACTGACTACACATGTGAAGGACGAGGAAATTGCCGCCTGCCTGCAGGGATCCAAGAGCGCGGAAAAAAAGGGAAAGGAGCTGCTGAACCTGGCCCTGGAACGGGGCGGAAGGGACAACATCTCTATCATTCTCGCCTATCATGGGGGAGGTGACGGGGAATGAGCGTTGTTCTTGGAAACCGCTTTGAGCTGATGGAGGCCATCGATGAGGGCGGCATGAGCCGGGTTTATACGGCATGGTGCCGCAAGACCAAAAAGGTCGTGGCCATCAAGGTTCTCCGGAAAGAATTATCGGACAACCCCGTTTATATCAAGGCGTTCCGCAAGGAGGCCTATACCGTTATGCGGTTGCACCACCGCAACATCGTCCGAATTTTGGATATCGGCAATTCCCAGGGCTATAAATATATCGCCATGGAGTATATCGACGGGCCGACGCTGAAAAGGAAAATCGAGGAGGAAGGCCCGCTTCCCCTGGAGCTCTGCGTGGAGCTGGCGGAAAAACTCTGCGGTGCACTGGATTACGCCCATCATCGGGGCATCATCCATAAAGACCTGAAACCCGCCAATATCCTCCTCCGGGAGGACGGCGAACCGATTCTGACGGATTTCGGCATTGCAGAGGAGATGGATGAGGAGAAAAAGCGGGAAGAGGTCTTTGGCTCCGTGCGCTATTTCTCCCCGGAGCAGGCGAAGGGAGAGCCGGTGGATCACCGGACGGATATCTATTCCCTGGGCATCATTCTCTATGAGATGACCACGGGCCGGCTGCCCTTTGAAGGGGAGGATAACCTTTCCATTGCCCTGAAGCACCTGCACATGCAGCCCAGAGAGCCCAGGGAGCTGAATCCGGAGATTCCCGAAAGCCTGAACCGGATCATTCTGAAGGCCATGGCCAAAGACCGGGAAAACCGCTATAGCTCCATTGCGGCTATGCAGCGGGATCTGGCAATCTGCCTGGAAGAACCGGATGGGGAATATGTATCCCTGCCGGGAGAATATGAAAAGACGCCCGCCACCGAACGGCGGAGCCGCCGGATGCGCCGCCTGGGAATCGGGCTGGCTCTGGGAGGGCTTGTCGCCCTGGTAGCGGTGGTCTGCATTTCGCTGTTCGGCTCCATGGGCCAGCTCAACAGTGATAATAAGGAGATCTATATGCCTACTCTCACCGAGCATACCATGGAAGAGGCCAAGGGCATTATGGACAAGCTGGGCATCGCCCTGGAAATCACCTATGAGCCCAATGCCCAGATTTTGAGGGGCTATGTCGTCTCCCAAAAGCCTGAACCGGGGACTGTTCTCGAAAAGGGCGACCGTGTCAGCATCGTGGTGAGCAGTGGCATTGAAGTGACAAGCGGCATGCCGGGCATCCTGGGAATGAGCGAGGAAGAGGCCCGCGCGGCCATTGATAAAATAAAGGTGGAAGGGATCCGGGTAGTTGTGCTATATGAAGTGAGCGCTCAGGATAAGCCCGGAGCCGTAATCCAGCAGCAGCCCGCCGAGGGGGAGCCTCTGGAGCCGGGAAGCGTCGTCACCTTTGTGGTGAACAGCGAGGCGGATGCCGCGGCGGGGATCAGCGTGCCCAATCTGACGGGAGAGACGATGGAAGCCGCTGTGACCAGCGCCAAGCAGGCGGGGTTTACGAGCGTCTGGATCTATCCCGTGGCAGGGCAGTTCCAGGAATACCAGGTTCTTGAGCAGACGCCGGGCTATGACCATACCGGCGCTGTCGGCCAGCGCATGGAGCTTACCGTTCAGGAGGCCGCGTCGGGAAAGAACTTGACGGGGGCGCTGGAACTTCCGGCGGAAGCTGCCGAGGAATGCCAGATCACCCTTACGGTTTCTTATGCCGTGGGCGGCGTGGAATGTGAATTCGTCGCCTTCCAGGAGGCGTTCCCCTCCCGGGAAGCTCTGGAGGAAAAATATGGAGAGGAACTGCCCTATAGCGTCAAGGTGCGTCCGGCGGAAGAGAACGCGCCCAAAAAGCTGAATATCTATATCGACGGCGTTCTGCTCCGCCAGCAGGATCTCTGAGGAAAGGATGGATAAGGGATTGCATTCCATGGAGGGAAAAATTCTCAAGGGGATCGGCGGGTTTTACTATGTGCAGGATAGAGCGGGCGCTGTCTATGAATGCAAGGCCAAAGGGCGGTTCCGCCTGGAGGGCATTAAGCCCATGCCGGGGGATAACGTGCGCTTTTCTCCGCCTTCGGATACGGAGGGTGGCTCGATATTGGAGATTGCCCCGCGGAAAAATGCGCTGGTCCGGCCGATGGTGGCCAACATTGACCTGCTTTTGATCATTGTTTCCGCGGGAAAGCCAAAGCCGGATCTGGGGCTGGTGGATAAACTGCTGCTCTATGCCGCGCAGGGCGGAATTCCGGCGGCGATTGGGGTCAGCAAGCTGGATACCGACCGGGGAATGGCCGAGGAGATTCAGAGGGAATACCGGGGGAGCGGCGCTCCCGTCCATTGCTTTTCCGCCCGGGACGGGCGGGGGATTGCGGATGTGGCAGAGCTGCTGCGGGGCCGGTGCGTCTGCCTGGCGGGGCAGTCGGCCGTGGGAAAATCCTCCCTGCTGAATGCCCTGTCGCCGGGGCTTTGCCTGGAAACCGGCGGCCTCAGCAAAAAAACCGCCCGGGGACGGCACACGACGCGCTTCAGCGAACTGCTGCCCCTGCCTGGCCTTGGAGCTACTGTGATCGACACGCCGGGGTTCAGCATTCTGGAATGCCTGGAAACCCAGCCCGAGGAACTGAAGGAATACTATCCGGAGTTCGCCGGGAGCGTCTGCCGGTTTGACGGTTGCCTGCATTGGAAGGAGCCGGGATGCGGCGTCAAAGGCAGGATAGCGGCGGGAGAGATTGACGAAAACCGCTATACACGGTACACTATGTTGTTAGAGGAACTTTTGGAGAGGAGAAAACACCAGTATGATTAAGATTGCACCGTCGATTCTTTCGGCGGACTTTGCCAATATGGGAAGAGCGGTGGAACAGGTGGAAGAATGGGGCGCAGACTATATCCACTGCGATGTAATGGACGGCCGCTTTGTCCCCAACATCACCTTTGGGCCGCAGATGATCCGCGAGCTGCGCAAACACACCCGTCTGCCGCTGGACGTGCATCTGATGATTGTGGAGCCCGAGCGGTATATCGAGGAATTTGCCGGGGCCGGGGCGGATATCATCACCATCCATCAGGAAGCTGCCGTCCATCTGCATCGGACGCTCATGCAGATCCGCGATGCAGGCTGTAAATGCGGCGTGGTTTTGAACCCGGCGACGCCGGTCTGCATGATTGAGGACGTGCTGGACGATGTGGATATGGTGCTGCTTATGTCGGTAAATCCGGGCTTTGGCGGGCAGAAGTTTATCCCGCGGACGCTGGAAAAAGCCCGCAGCCTGCGGCAGATGCTGGCGGGGCGGCCGGTGGATATTGAAATTGACGGCGGCGTGGGTGAAGCAAACGCCAAAGCCGTGATCGATGCGGGCGTCAACGTCCTAGTGGCGGGAAGCGCCGTGTTTGGCAGTCCGGACCCCCGGGCGTGTATCGAGGCCCTTCGATGCTCGCGGTAATTGCCGCCGGCGGGGAGCCGCCGGAGCGGGAAGAATTCTTGTGGTTTGCAGAGAAGGCGGGGTTGGTCATTGCGGCAGACAGCGGCCTGGAATGGCTGCGGGCCTTTGGTTATACGCCGGAAGTGATGGTGGGCGATTTTGATTCCACGGGAAAGAGAACGGTGGATCTCTTTTTGGGAAAGCATGTAAAAACCGTGACCGTGCCGGTGGAAAAGGACGATACCGACACGATGCTGGCGGCGGAATATGCGGCGCAGCATGGGGCCAGTGAAGTCGTTCTGTTCGGCGGAACCGGCGGGGAGCGGCTGGATCACACACTGGCCAACTTCCATGTCCTGGCCTATCTGCAAAACCGGGGCATTCCTGCCCGCATGCTGGATGCGCATACGGAGATCTATCTGGCGCAGGGGGATGCGGAGATCTGCGGCAGTGTGGGGGAAACGGTCTCCATCATGCCTTTTATGGGGAACGCCGTTGTGACACTGAAGGACGGCGGCATGAAATATCCCCTGAACCATCTGGCTCTAACCGACACGTTCACGGGCGTGAGCAACCGCCTGGAGCGGGAAAGGGTCGGAATGTTTGTGGAGGGGCGCGTTTTGGTCCTTCGGAGCCGCAAGGCATAGCAAAGGAAGAAACGAGGGAAAATGGGATGAAACGAGGGATATGCCTGCTTTTGGCGGCGGTTCTGCTGGGAGGGCTGCTTTTCGGGTGTTCGGATACAAAATCCATTGCAGCGCCGGGAGAAAAGAGAGACCCGACATATACGCTTTCGGGCGACACCATTCGGATGGACTGCGGGAGCTTTACCCTGGAGTATCCGTCAACCCTTAGCGAGAATGTCAAAGAAGGGACCATCGTTTCCGACCAGGTATTTTTGGATATTGCCGTTCCGGTGAACGACAGCCTGGTCAGCTCCAGCCTGAGCGTTCTCCGCAGCGACGAAATGAAGGGAAGCCGCGTCTCGGATATCACAGAAGAGCAGGCCCAGGCATATGCCCAGGCGGCAGCGGAGAGTTTTGGGCAGCAGGAGGCCAAAAATGTTGCGCTGGAGCGGCAGAACATCGGCAGCCGGGAAATGGCAGTGGTGACCTATCAGGTGGATTTCACTAACGACGCCCAGGAGATCTATGCCATCTATTGCAGGCAGTTTATCCTCCCCATGGATGACTGCGGCTATGTGTTCCTGCTGGCCTATATTGACGAGACGGAAAATGAAATTCTGGACGGCGTCATGGACAGCCTGACTCTGTCGAAATGACCGTTTGTCCCCTCCCCGGCCCACCGGCCGGTTTTTTTATGCCGGCAAAGGGGCTCAGGGCTTGGGGGATGGGCGGCATGCTATAGAATATTTTCCAGACAGACCCGGTCGGTGTTGGGAATGTGCTCCAGATAGTATTGGAGCCGGGCGGACGTGACAAAAAAGTCGTCCCGGTCGTCTGTATCCACAAGGGCCGCCAGCCCCAGCATCTCCGCTTTGATGTTATCGATCTCTTCGTGCTGCAGAAGTGAAGAGAGGGCGGCCTGGGCCTGGTCCCAGCTGGCTGTCAGCTCCTCCATCCGTGAGCGGGCCGCGGAATGGTCGCCTGCCGTAAAAGCCTCTTCCACGGCGGCCACCTGGGAAGAGAGGGAGGCGAAAGTCTCCTCTAAATAGGCATTTTGGAGAAGAGCGCCGAGAATGAGCAGGATGAACATGGCAAAAATCATGATTTTTTTCAGCATTTAGATTCCTCCTGTGGGCAGCTTGAGGGATTTCACATTTTCGTCCCGATCCTGGATAAATACATCGCCGGTATCCGAGAGGGTGAAGATAAACACCCTGCGGTAATCATTAAACCCCATGGTATGCAAAAACTTGACGACCTTTTTTTCGTCGGCATGCAGCCGCTGCATGCCCTGCTCATGGAACTTTCCATCCAGGATCAGGGCCGAGCACATGGTTTCTTCGTGGATATCAAGGGCCATGTCGTTGGGAGTGACGGGACAGAAGGCGGCATAGGGCAGAACGCTCAGCTGCCCGTTGGTCTCCAGAATGGCATAATGGATGTTGGCGATATTCGTATTCCCCGAGATACGCAGCTGTTCGGTCAGATCGTTTAAGCTGTATCCGATTTTCCGGATCTCACGCACCAGCAGCTTGCCGTTATGAATCAGGATGTTGGGTTTGCCGCAGAGCAGCAGGCGGACATGTTTGCTTTTCAGGCAGAGAAAGGAAAAAAAATAATAGATCAGGAGCAGGGTGATGGCAGGGACCAGGCCATATAAAAGAGGCGTTCCCGGGCTGTCCATGGGCGTGGAGGCCACTTCGGCAATGATGAGCGTGATAACCAGTTCATAGGGCTGAAGCTGCCCCGCCTGCTTTTTGCCCATCAGCCGCATGGAAAAAACGATGAGAACATAGACGATAACTGTTTTAATAATGATGTTAAACAAACCCTTTTGCTCCTCACTTCCCGGATTTTGGATGCGATTCCACATTCCTATTCTGGCAGAAGCAGAAAAAAATATGCGGAAAATCAAAATCGATATATATTGATAGAAAAAATGATAAAAACAAAGAAATAGAGATTTAATTTAAAATAAAACAGAATTTAATAGAATAATGAATAATAATGACGGATTTTGCAAGAATCAATGGATTGCATTGCTCTATGGATTCGAGTACAATATCACCGTAGGTTGCGATAAGTAACCTGCAAAGTCAATCCCCACCCTTTTATTTTTTTGGCAGCCGCTTGAGCGATCAGGCGGCTGTTCCTTTTAAAAAAACAAGAACCGACGGATATAGCAACATATTTGTTACAACGCTCCCCGAGGAAATATGCTATAATTTCAAAAGAAAGGGCGCGTTTTCCCAAAGGGAAAAAAACGGCGGCCCGGTATGACGGAGAGGACTTATGGCTAATATACTGCTGATTGAAGATGAGCGCGCTATCGCGGAGCTCTTGAAATATGGATTGGAAAAAGAGGGTTTCACGGCGCAGATGGCGCTGACAGGCAAAGAAGGGCTTTCAAAGATCGAGGCGGCCCCGCCGGATGTGATCCTGCTGGACCTTATGCTTCCGGATATGGATGGGCTGGATATCTGCCGGTTTGTGACGGGCGAGAAGAATATTCCCATCATTATCCTTTCCGCCAGAAACGACCAGGTGGATAAGCTGATCGGCCTGGAATACGGCGCTGACGACTATGTCACCAAGCCCTTTGACATCCGGGAGGTCATCCTGCGGGTCAAATCCATCCTGCGGCGCATCGAGCGGACCCGGGGCGGGGAGAACGAGGGAGGAACGCTGCGGGTGGCGGATACCGTCATGGATCTGGGGAGGCATGAGGTCTATAAAGGAGAACGGAGGGTCGAACTGACGCCCAAGGAGTTTGCCCTGCTGGAAATTCTGATGCGCAGTCCCGGCCGCGTGTTCACAAGAAGCGAGCTTTTGGAAAAGGTCTGGGAATTTGAATATATGGGAGATACGCGGACGGTCGATATCCATATCCAGCGCCTCCGGAAAAAATTGCAGGACGACCGCTTTATCCGCACGGTTTTCGGCGTGGGATATAAAGTGGCAGAGGAAGAAGCCCAGTGAGAATTGGCCTTGTCAAAAAAATGCTGCTGTGGTATGCGGCAATCATCCTTCCGGCCTTCCTGCTGCTGCAATTCGTCGTGTCGGGGGTTATCGGTTCCAACAACGAAAAGAGCATTCGGCAGAACCTTCTGGAATACCGCAACAGCTGCGAAACCTATGTGGCACGGGCCCTTCTCAGTCAGAGTCGGTCGGCAAATGAGGAGAATTTCCGGATTTTTGCCCGGCAGAGTGCCGGGGATCTGCGGACGATTTTTGGCCGGGATCTGGAAATGTATTCGCCTGGCGGTGAGTTGATCTATAGCTCGGTTCACGGAAATGTGGATGCGTCTGCCCAGGATCTGCAATATGCTCTGGAAGGGAAAAACGCATTTTCGATTGTGAATGGCGAAAAGAAAATGGTGTATCTCTCTTTTCCCATTGAAATTTCTGAGAAGACCATCGGCATCATGCGCATTGTGGGCGACTATACCCCGCTCTTTGAAAACGGGGAATACATCAGCCGGATTGTGGCAGGAAGCTCGGCGGGCATTTTTCTGGTGGTACTCATTCTCTTTTTGGTGATCAATGCCAACATTATCGCTCCGATCCGCGGCCTTCGCCGCTCGATTGTCACCATGCAGGAGAACCCGGAAAGGCTGTCCCTGCTGCCTGTGACGCGCAAGGATGAAATCGGGGAATTGACGGAATCCTATAACGCCATGGCGGCCACCATCCGCGACCAGTTCGCCATTATCCAGCGGGAAAAGGCAAATCTGCGCCGGATGCTGGAATACAGAAAGGATTTTTATGACCGGGTCACCCATGAGCTGAAGACCCCGCTGACCATCATCCTGGGATATGCGGAGATGATGGAGCAGACTGGAATGGAGGACACGGAGTTTAACGCACGCGGACTGAAGGAGATCATTGGAGAGACGCGGCGGCTTAAGGATATGGTGGAAACATTGCTGGAAATCTCCCGGGAGACGGGAAAACCAGAGCAGCCGCTGGCGCCTGTGGACGTGAGCGGTCTGCTGATGCGCATTGCCCAGTCCATGAAGATCCGCGCCCGCCGCTATGGAGCGGAGATTCTTCTGGATCTGCCAAGGGAAGCTATGGTAATGGGAGAGGAAGAAAAACTCCGGCAGCTTTTTGTGAATTTGCTGGATAATGCCATGAAATACGGCGTGCCTCATGAACCTATTCATGTCCGGGTTCGTCTGGAGAAAAAGGCTGTAGTGGTGCGGATATGCAACGCCGTAGACGATTCGGTGAATATGGCGGAGATTCAAAAGTTCTTTCTGCCCTTTTACCGGCAGAAGGAGGCCCAGCGAGAGCGGGGCTCTGTGGGCCTGGGGCTGACCATCTGCCGCAACATCATGGACCTGCACCAGGGAGAGATGGAGGCTTTTTTGGAGGAAGGCCGCTTGTGCTTTCAAATGACCTTTTTGAATCATTCGAATGAGGAGGGCCAATAATATGAAAACCATAAAGGCTGCCCGGGTTTTCGCTGCCGGGCTGATGCTTCTAGCATTAACCGCCTGCAATTCGCCGCAGGTGCGGACGGTGGTTGTGGAAGAAACGATGGATGCTGGGCGGATGGAAGTAGAAAACGTTTACGATAATGAGGAAAAGGCGGATAAGGGATATCGGCGGTATCTGGGATTCAGCAACACCAATGCGCTGGTCGTGTTGGAAAAGAAGGAACAGAAAACCAGTCTCCAGCTCATGGATTACAAAACCGGAAAGATGCAGAGCGTTATGCCGGCGGGAGCTTTTGGGGAAATATCCGGGGCTTCTCTCCTCAATGCCGGGCGGGATGTACTGATCGAGGCCGTGCGCGGGGATTCCACGGATATTGGCGTCATGAATCTGGCAAGCCGCCGGGTGCGTTGGGTGGCGTCTTATAAAACCCAGGATATTTTAACCTATGGGAGTGCGGCTAAGGGGCAGGGAAAGCCTGCCTATGTCGTGCGGGAAGGGGATTCCCTGCTTCTTTGCGTTCTGGAACCGGAGGACTTGACTTTTGAGACGTTGGATCTACGCAGCGCGATTCCCGCCTATGTCCAGCCGTATCTGGAAAATGCCAGTGTCGAATCGGCCTTTCTCATGGGCGAGAGGCAACTGGTGGCGCTGGTGAGCGATGGAACTAGAGCCTATGTGTTGCTGAAAAACCTGGAGGAAGAGGTGGAGCCTGTGATTTTGGGAATTTCCGCCCGAAAGGTATCGGCCGGCAGCGAAAAGATATACTATATCAATGAAGAAGGCAGTCTGTGCTCCTTTGACCTGGCGACTAACACACAGAGCACAATTGCGGCGCATGTGGAGGATTTTTGCCTGAGCCAGAGCAGCGGAAGGCTGGCATATTCGGTTCGGGAGGGTACGGCCGTGCGGATTTTCATGCGGGATGTGTTCAAGGGAAGAGGCATCCTTGTGGATATCCGGGCGGATGTCCGCGGCTTTCTTCTGAATACCGAGGGAAATAAAATATGGATTCAGCATGCGGAGACGTCGAAAACCGGGAAACGGACGCAGATGACGACGGTGCTGGAATTCGCAGAATAGGAGTCGGATCTTTGAAGTACTGGAACGAACATGGACAAAAATGCAGGGGCATGAGGGGACGAATGCGGTCCCTCATGCTTTTTATCCTTTTTCTGCCGGCCCTGCTGGCGGGATGCGCCCGGGAAGAGACGGATCTCTATGCCGTCTCCGAAGAATTTATCGGCCTGCTCTGGAACGTGGACTACCGGGAATTCCGTGCAGACGAAACAACAGAATTTGCTAAAAAATACTATGAAAGCGCATATCTCGAGGATTATTTACAGGATGCGGAGGAAAACGCGGGCGTAAACGCGGCGAAAAGTGACGAACTTATTTCCCGGGCATTATGGTGTGAGGACGCGGGGACTCGGGAAGAATCCATCGATGGGCAGGCGTATACCATTCAGCAGGTACGGGCAAGGATCCAGATTCAGCATTTCCAGCCCGAGGACCCTTCGATGAGCTTCTTTGAAGAGGGCATGGAGACGACGCTTCTCTATAACGTTTATTTTATGGAGGATGAGGGCGTTCTGCGCATTGCGGGATATGACTTCTCGCCGGAGGGGGAGGAATTCCTCCCGGCAGGCGAAAAAGAGGAGCTTTCCCAGGAAGGGCGGACGGCAATTTCCAATATTGCCCGGCAATATTTGCTGATCCGGTATAATATCCCGGTCGATGCGTCATTTGTTGACACGCAGTGGGCTTTTTATAGCCAATATACGGCGCCGGATTTTCTCGAAAGAGACGGAATCAGCCGGGAATCTCTGGAAACCCTGCTGGAGGAGTGGCAGGACCATGGCGTTCGCGTTTCTTTGGAGGAGAGCACGATTGAGGTCGGCCGGCAGAAAAAATATGCGAGCGTCGGGGAAGAGCGGGGCTTCTATTATTGGGCAGAGCTCGACTATACCTATCGAATCGAGGCGGACGAAGCCTATTTTGCCGCCATGGATATCGGTGAACGGAATACAGTGAAGGAGATCTTATATTTTGAGGAGACAGAGTCCGGCGGATACCGGATTGTGGGCGCTGACTACTCAGACTAGGCTGCGATATGAAAACGATACGGAATATTGTAATCATTGTGGTTGTTTTGCTGATTTTTGTGTTTTTCTTTGCGGGAAAGGGAATTTTTGACGATATTCTTCCCATTTTGCAGATGAAAGGCGCCGTCCTTCTGGCGGTGGGAAACACGGAACAGGTAGACAACGGCGAATACGGTTTTATGGTAAAAAAAGGCGAAGAAAACCGCTTTATCGAGGCGATGCAGGCCAGAGGATACCAGCTGATGGATGAAAAGCTCGGCATCTATACCTTTCAAAAGGATGGCGGGAAAGCCGTCTATAAAGCGGAGGACTTTTTGGGCTGTTTAAATTTCAAGGAGATGCGGGAAGATGCACCGGATGCGCAGGCATCAGCCGCGCAGTAGGCCGATGAGATAATAGAGGCCTGCGACGAGGGCCATGAAGGCGATGGTGGAGAGAATAGCGGTTACAAGACCCTTGCGGTTGACGGGGGCCGCGTCTTCCGGATTCTCCTTTACTTCCTGGAGCACTGTTTTGCATTTGGCGCAGAATTCCGCTTCATCGGAATATTTTACCTTGCAGATGGGGCAAATCTTCATAAAATCGAAACCTTCTTTCCCTAAATCGATGGTTGTTATGGGCAAATAGTATCATATTTTACTGTGAAAAGCAAAAAAAAGTGAACATTTTCGCTTGGCTCTATATGAAAATACACAAATGATGATATAATACTATTAATAAAAAGATGGAATTTCGTAAAAATATAATATCTTTACAATTATATTGTATTTTATTGGTGAAATGCTGCGTTATTCCATATACCCTATCAATGTTGGCAGCAACGGAAAGGAGCATCTGTTTGATGGAAGGTATGAAAAAATATGAAGACCTGCACTCAACAATTATACAAGTAAGAAATGAACTGGAGATAGAGAGGGCTAAGCTGGAAAATTATGTGGAAGAGTGTATGAAAAGCAACAGGCATCTGGCCGACGATCCAAAGGTGCTCCAGCAGAATGAAGTGGTTGACCGGCTGGTGGTGCAGGAACACAAGCTGCGTGAAATGCTGGAAAACGAAAAATAGGCAGGATTCGACAAATTATGAGGACGACGCATCATGGAAACGACAGTTGAAAACAAAGAATATTTTTCCACGATTATAGACGCTATGACGGACCTGATCCGCGTCGTCGATGAAGAGGGAAGAATCCTCATGATTAACGCTGCCATGCAGGAGGTCGCGGGGAGCTGCCTGGGAAAGCAGTGCTTTGAGTGCCTGGGGGAATCCTCCCCCTGCCCGGACTGCGTCCGTGAAGGCGTGCTCCAAAGCGGCCGGATCGCCCGCGCAGAGAGAACCATCCGCGGGCGATGCTATTCCCTGACAGCGGCGCCCGTGAAAGACGGCGGCGGGAATACCCGCGCCGTAGTGGAGGTGTTCCGGGATATCTCAGATATGGCAAACCTGCGCAACCGCCTGGTCACGGCCAATGCGAAGATGGTGCAGGATCTTTCCATGGCCCGGACGCTGCAAAAATCCATGATGCGGCGCCGGCTGCCCGACCTTCCGGGATATCGTTTTTACCGCGGTTTCTATCCCTGTGAGGCCGTGGGGGGCGATGCTATCGACTGTTTGCGCATGCCGGACGGGCGCGTGCTGTTTTATGTTGCGGACGTCAGCGGCCATGGCGTGCATGCGGCGATGCTGACGGTGTTTGTCCAGCAGGAGGTTTCCTTTTTGAGCCGGGAACCGGGCATCACGCTGCCGGTTCTGGCGGAAAAGCTGACCCAATCCTTTTTAGAGCTGAATACCGATGAGAGCGCCTATATCACGGCGTTTTTTGTGATTTTAGACGGCGAAAAGGAAACCATTACCTATATGAATGCGGGGCACAGCGCGGTTCCCTATCTGTATCAAAAAGGCGAGATGACCGAGCTGTTCCTTCCGGGGACGCCCATCTGCCGCTGGGATGACAAACCGGGCGGGGAGCTTTCTCAGGCATCCTTTACGTCAGGGGACCGCCTGATTCTGTATTCCGACGGCATGATAGGGGTTCACCAGGCGGAGCAGCCGCTGCAGCGGCTGAAAACCGAGTTTTCCCGGGAGCCTTTCGATGGCAGGGAGGTCATTGCCGCCGCCAAACGGGACCGGGGCAGGAACCTTTCGGACGACCTCGCTATTTTTATCTGTGAACACCTGTAAACCGGCAATTTGCCGGTTTTTTTGATGTAAAAAAATGCGGCGGAGAAAAAACCCTGTTTGGTTTTTTAAAAAAGTGTAGTATAATATAACTAAGAGCAGGGGATTTGCCGCCCCGAAGGGCGGAGAAAGCCCGCTTTGGTCTTGAAAATGCGGGAACCGGCATGACGGCGCCTGTCTGGCGAGGAGTACGAACTTGCAGGAATTTTTTGAAGTCATTAAAAACAGCATACTCCAATTTACCTGGCTGGATATCCTGGATGTCCTGCTGGTGGCGACGCTGATCTATGGCCTTTTAAAAATCACCAGCCATACCCGCGCCATGCAGGTTTTGAAGGGGCTTGGCATTATCATCGTTCTGGCCCAGTTCTGTGAGCTGATCGGCCTGTCTGCCGTCACCTGGCTTTTGAATTATGTCATCAACGCCGGGGCCGTTTTCCTGGTGATTCTCTTTCAGCCTGAGCTGCGCCGGGGCCTGGAAAAGATCGGCCGGGGCAAAATATTTGATATCGCCCAGCTGGGCGGCAGCGAAAACGGCGACGAAGTCAAGCTCATTGAGGAAATTGAGCGGGCGGTTTTGAATATGTCCATCCGCAAAATCGGCGCGCTGATGGTATTTGAGAGAAAGACCGGGCTTCGGGATGTGATTGAAAGCGGGACCACGCTGGACGCGAAAATTTCCAGCGAACTGATTGAAAACGTCTTTTTTCCCAACTCCCCCATGCACGACGGCGCCATGATTCTGAAAAACGATAAGGTAGTTGCGGCGGGATGCTTTTTGCCGCTGAGCGACAATAAACAGATTTCTTCCGAGCTGGGAACCCGGCACCGTGCCGCCCTGGGTATTTCCGAGATATCCGACAGCATCGTCCTCATCGTTTCCGAGGAAACCGGGGTGATCTCCAAAGCCCATGAGGGCACGATCACCCGCTATATCGACCGGAAGGCCCTTCGGGAGATTTTGACGGATATCTTCCTGGGGAGCAAGGAGAAGTCCGTGTCCATCGGGACGCGCATCAAGAGGAAGGTGACGCGCAAATGAGACGATTCTTTTCTGCTATTGGAAATTCCTTCCGAAACAATTTGCTTTTGAAGATCATGTCCGTCATCTTTGCCTTCATTATCTGGAGCTATGTGATGGCGGCGGAAAACCCTGTGCGGGAGATCACCGTAAAAGATGTGAAGGTGACCTATATCGGCACGGAAGAACTGGTGGCGAAGGATCTCACTATCAGCAAGGACGATTTGATCGAATCGGTGGATGTGAGCATTATGGCGGGGCAGAACTCCCATAAAAACATCACCAACCAGACCGTTCGGGCGACGGTGGATTTTTCCGAAATCAGCGCCCGGGGGGAAGCAAAGCTAAAGGTAAACGTAACCGTTGGGATTGCGGATGCCACGGTGCGCTCGGTTTCCCAGGAGGAGGTCAGCGTCTATGTGGATGACCTGGTGCAACGGGAGGTGCCGGTGCGGTGTGTGCTGCAGGGAGAAGCTAAGGAGGGCTATTATGTGGCCGAGCCTGTGCTCTCGGCGGACAGCGTGATGATTACCGGCCCGCGGGAAAAGGTGGAAAGCGTGGCGGAGGCCGTCTGCTATATTCCCATCAGTGATTTGGAAGAAAGCGTGAAGTCAAGCTATATACTGACGCTCTTTGATGAGGCCGGGGCGCAGGTGAGCATCAACGAGCTGAATGCGTCGGTGCCTTCGGTGATTGCGGAAGTGGAAGTGCTCCATAAAAAGACCGTGCCCGTGGATACGGCCGGTGCCATTGCCTCCATCACCAACGTGAAGGAGGGCTATGTAGTCACGGATGTGGCCATTACGCCCAGCACTGTGGATATCGTAGGGAGCGAAGAAGCCTTAAGTCAGGTTTCCTCGGTTTCCATCAAGCCGCTGGACGCGCAGGGACTGGACCGCAGTTCCTTCCTGGAGGGAGAGCTGCAGGAGATCAAGGATGTGCAGATTCTTTCGGGCACAACCGTCTCGGTATACCCCCAGATCGAGGAAAAACAGGCCTCCAAGAGCTTTTCCAACGTTTCCATCAATCTGGATAACCTGGCAAGCGGCTATACTGCAACCCTTTCGGACAGCCGGACAGATGTGACGATCTCTGGGGGAGAATCCATTGTGAGCGGTATTACGAAACGGAATATCCGGGCTTATGTCGAGCTGGCGGATGCGGAGCCGGGGACGTATGTCCTGCCGGTGAAGCTGGATCCCATCACTAATATCAACACAAGCGATGTGGTGCTTTCCGTCCCGACGGTAACCGTGACTGTCCGGGAAAAATAACAGTAAAAAACAGGGGGCGCGGGGAGAAAAGGCCGTCATGCGGCAATTCTTTCCATACGCCCTCTTTTGGTTTTACAGGGGAATTATATGTTGACATTTATCTTGCGTGAACTCTCTTTGGCGCTGGATGAGCCGATGGAGCGCCTCCGAGAAAAAGCGGCGAAAAAACTGGGAATTTCCGCCGGGGAGCTGAGAGGCATGAAAATTCTGCGGGAATCCCTGGATGCCCGCCGGGGGCGGGAACCGCGGTTTCGTTATGCGGTGGAGGCGAGCGTGGGAGATATCCTGGGGGCGGCTTTGCTGCGCCGGGGCTGGGAGCCTGCGCCCCGGTCTGTGCGGGAACCGCTGAAACCAGGCAGCCGCCCGGTGCGGGGGCGTGTCGTCGTCATAGGGTTCGGGCCCTGCGGCATTTTTGCGGCTCTCACGCTGGCAAAGCAGGGATACCGGCCGCTGGTATTGGAGCGCGGCCCCTCCATGGCGGCGCGGGAGCGGGATTTTGCCCGCCTGCAGGAGGAAGGGATTCTGAATCCCGAGGGGAACGTCTGTTTTGGAGAGGGAGGCGCCGGCGCGTTTTCCGACGGCAAGCTCACCGCCCGCAGTAAGGACCCCCGGGTGTCGGATGTGATGGAAACCCTTGTCGCCCACGGAGCCGATCCTTTCATTCCCTATGCGGCGCGGCCGCATCTGGGGACGGAAAATGTCCGGAAAATCGTTTGCAGCATTCGGGAAGAGATAATCCGCCTGGGCGGAGAGATCCAATTTGACGCGAAATGCCGGGAAATTGCATTGGAAAACGGCGAGATCGCATCGGTAATATATGAGCAGAGGGGGACGCGCTGCCGCGTGGAGACCAACTGTGTCATTCTGGCGATCGGGCACAGCGCCCGGGATACCTATTCCATGCTGCTGGATCGGGGAATTGCCATGGAGCAGAAGCCCTTTGCCATGGGCGTGCGGGTGGAGCACCCCCGGGAGTTTATTGACGAGAGGCAGTTTGGCCGGTGGGCCGGGCATCCCCGGCTGGGAGCCGCCAGCTATCAGCTTGCCGCCGCATCCGGCGGGCGCGGAGTATATAGCTTTTGCATGTGTCCCGGGGGCGAGGTGGTCTGTTCGGCCACCGAGCCGGGACGGACGGCGGTCAACGGCATGAGCTATCATGCCCGGGATGCGAAGAATTCCAACAGCGCCATTGTGGCGGCCGTGGGGACCGGGGATATGGAAAGCGGCCCTCTGGGGGGCATTGCCCTGCAGCGGCGGCTGGAGGAAGCGGCCTATCAAATGGCAGGCGGATATGGCGCCCCGGTGCAGCGGTTTTCGGATTTTGCCGCCGGACGGGTCAGCCGGGGCCTGAAGGGAAGCGAAAGCAGCTACCGCCCCTATGTTGTGCCCGGCGATTTAAACGCCTGCCTGCCCGACACGCTTGCTCAGGCAATCCGGGAGGGATTCGGGGATTTTGACCGGAAAATTCCCGGTTTTGCAGAAAAAGGGCTGTTGGTGGGCGTGGAGACGCGGACGTCGTCGCCTGTGCGCATTCTCCGGGAGGCCGATGGGAGCGCCCCAGGGACGCAGGGCCTGTATCCGGCCGGGGAAGGCGCCGGCTATGCCGGGGGAATTGTGTCGGCGGCAGTGGATGGCATCCGGGCGGCGGAAGCGGTGATCCGGCGGTTTGGGAGGAAACCATGAAAACAAGACGGGTGCTCTTTTGGGATGCGGCAGTCTGCGAAAGGTGCGGCCGCTGCGCCAGGGTTTGTCCCTTTGGAGCATTGAAAATAGAGAAGGGGACGCTATATTGGAAAGGGACAGCCTGCCACACGGCCTGCAGCGCCTGCACGCTGGCCTGTCCCAAAGAGGCCCTCAATCTGGAAGAGGCGGCCTGCGGCGGATGCCGGGGCTGCAGCGGAAACTGCGGCGGATGCACGCAGCGGGAACATTGCGGAGGACAGCATGAAACTTAAAAAATTTATCATTATTGCGGGAAACTATGGCAGCGGAAAGACGGAAATATCCCTGAATCTGGCGCTGGCGGCGGCCCGGGAGGGCAAGCGGACGATGCTGCTCGATATGGATATCGTCAACCCCTATTTCCGTTCGTCGGTAAAAGAGGAGGAGCTGGAGGCCGAGGGTATCCGGGTGGTTAAGCCCTGTTTCGCCAACACGACGGTGGATGTGCCGTCTCTCCCGGCGGAGATTTATTCTCCCTTTGACCTGCCTCTGGACCGGGCGATTTTCGATGCCGGAGGCGATCCGGTGGGGGCGTCCGCCCTGGGGCAGCTGCATGAAAAATTTGCCGCTCACGAGAGCGAGACCGAGTTTCTCTATATTATCAATGCCATGCGGCCGATGCAGGGAAACAGCGACGAAATCATCGGGATGCTCCGGGAGATTGAAGAGGCCAGCAAGGTCCGGGTTACGGGGCTTGTCAACAACACGAATCTGGCGGCCCAGACGGCGGTGGAAACGGTGATAGAGGGGCAGAGAATATTGGAAGAGGTGTCGGCCAAAACCGGGATTCCCCAAAAGGGAGTGGCGGTGCGTGAGGATCTCGCGGTTCAGGCGGCTGGGCTGCTGCCGGGAAAAGAGATTTTTCCGGTGCGGATATTCCTGCGGCCGGATTGGCTGGATGAAACGGAATAACAGGGAAACAGTGGCACTGCATGAAAAAACTGTGAATAAACATAAAGAAAAGGTAAATATTTATACCATAAAAAATTTGACGCAACGTGGGGAACTGTGCTATTCTATAGGATAAAGGAAGTCGGGGAAAACAGGGCGTCAAATTTTTGTACGCCGCGTTTTGCCGGATTTCTTATATACCTGGGCAAAAAGTCGCCGGCCTGCATGGGGCGGGGCGGTTTTTGGGGAAGACAGTGCGAAAAAGAAATATATCCCTTTTCCAAGGGGAGGAATATATCAAATTTATCTAGAGGGGGAAACGGTATGGCAAAGCTGACCATCAACGAAGACGCCTGCAAGGGCTGCGGTCTTTGCGTCGGTGCATGTCCCAAGAAGATTCTGGAACTGCACAAGGAAAAGATTAACGTAAAAGGGTATCACCCCATCACAATTCTTGATGAAGCGGCGTGCATTGGCTGCGCGTCCTGCGCACGGATGTGCCCGGATCTGGTGTTCACAGTTGAAAAATAATGGCGGCCGGGCGGAGAGCGTTCCGGCGTGCAGAAGGGAATCAAGCATATGGCGAAAAAATTAATGAAAGGCAGCGAAGCGATTGCAGAGGCGGCCATCCAGGCCGGCTGCAGATATTTCTTTGGGTATCCCATCACACCGCAAAATGAGGTGCCTGAATACATGAGCAGACGCATGCCGCAGGTAGACGGTTGTTTTTTACAGGCAGAGAGTGAAGTGGCGGCCATCAATATGGTCTATGGCGCGGCGGGCGCCGGCGCCCGCGTGATGACGTCCTCTTCCAGCCCGGGCATCAGCCTGAAGCAGGAGGGAATCAGCTATATCGCGTGCGCGGAGCTTCCCTGCGTTGTTGTAAATATCGTCCGCACGGGCCCCGGGCTCGGCGGCATCCAGCCCTCCCAGGGCGACTATTTCCAGGCCACCAAGGGCGGCGGCCACGGGGATTACCATCTGGTAGTCCTGGCGCCTTCCTCCATTCAGGAGGCGGCGGATATGGTCATGGAGGCTTTTGACATTGCAGATATGTACCGGAACCCGGTGATGATTCTGGGCGACGGCATGATCGGCCAGATGATGGAGCCGGTGGAGTTCCATCAGCCCCCCAAGCGGGAGATCCCGGAAAAGACATGGGCGGCAACCGGCTGGGATGGAACGCGGGAGCGCGCCATCATCAACTCCCTCTATATCGAACCGGAGGTGATGCAGGTGGTGTCCGACCGGCTGCAAAAGCGCTATGAACTCATCAAGCAAAACGAGACGAGAGTGGAAGAATATAAGATGGAAGATGCGGAATACTGCATCGCGGCCTATGGCACGACGGCGCGGGTCGCCAAAAGTGCGGTGAATAAAGCCCGGGAAATGGGCATCAAGGCCGGCATCATCCGTCCCAAAACGGTTTGGCCGTTCCCGAGCGAGGCCTTTTGTAAGGCGGCGGATCAGGTGAAGGGTTTCCTGACCGTGGAGATGAGCGCAGGCCAGATGGTGGAAGATGTCCGTCTGGCAGTAAACGGCAAAAAGCCGGTGGAATTCTATGGCGTGATGGGCGGTTTCCTGCCCACGCCCAATGCGATTCTCGAAAAGCTCATCCAGCTGAAGGAGGGGAAATAAGCGATGGCAGTGGTATTTGAAAAGACAAAAATGCTGACGGACGTTCCGTTCCACTATTGCCCGGGCTGCACCCATGGCATCGCCCATCGGCTGGTGGCGGAATGTATTGAAGAGATGGGCCTGCAGGACAAGGCCATCGGCGTGGCGCCGGTGGGCTGCGCCGTGTTTGCCTATAACTATTTTAACTGCGACATGATGGAAGCGGCCCATGGCCGTGCGCCGGCTGTGGCGACGGGGGCTAAGCGCGTCCATAAGGATAAGCTGGTCTTTACCTATCAGGGCGACGGCGACCTGGCGTCCATCGGTGCGGCTGAGATCGTCCATGCGGCGGGCCGCGGCGAGAAGATCTCCACGATCTTCATCAACAACGCAATTTATGGCATGACCGGCGGCCAGATGGCCCCCACGACGCTGGTGGGACAGGTGACGACGACCTCGCCCTATGGCCGGCAGAAGGAGCACTGCGGCTCCCCCCTGCGGATGTCGGAGATGCTGGCGACCATTGACGGCGCCTATTACATTGAGCGGGTTTCGCTCCATGACGTTCCGCATATCATCCAGGCGAAAAAGGCCATCAAAAAGGCATTTACCTATCAGATGGAGGGAAAGGGTTTCTCCATGGTGGAAATTCTCTCCACCTGTCCCACCAACTGGGGCATGACGCCCACGGGCGCTATCGAATGGCTGAAGGAAAATATGATTCCCTATTATCCTCTGGGCGTGAAAAAGGAGGGTGAATAATTATGCTGCATCAAATGATTAGCGCCGGTTTCGGCGGACAAGGCGTATTGCTGCTGGGGCAGCTTCTGGCCTATTCCGGCATGAATGAGGGCAAAAACGTATCCTGGCTGCCTTCCTATGGCCCGGAGATGCGCGGTGGTACGGCTAACTGCACGGTGATCATTTCGGATGAAGAGATTGGGTCGCCGGTGGTTGTGGATGCGGACTGCGTCGTGGCCATGAACCGTCCCTCTTTGGACAAATACGAAAACAACGTCGCTCCCGGCGGAAAGCTGTTCATCAACAGTTCTCTCATCGACCAGAAGGCGAAGCGGACGGATATCGAGGTATACTATATCCCCTGCAATGAGATTGCGGATCAGCTGGGCAATTCCCGGGTGGCCAACATCGTCATGCTGGGCGCCTATTTGAAAAAGACGGGTGTGGTTAAGCCCGAGACGCTCATTAAATGCCTGGAAGAGAAGCTGGGCAAGAAAAAGGCGCATCTGATTCCTATGAACGAGGAGGCCCTCAAAAAGGGCGCGGAATGCGTAGACTAAAAGGCAAATTAAAAAACGGCGGAAACCCGCCGTTTTTTTAATTGAGCACATATAAAACAGCAGAGTATGAAAAGCGAAATCCCCGCCGGCGGGCGAGGACTTTTATTGTGTCAAAACGCATATATTTGGAGTACTATAGAATAAGATGAAACAGCCGGGGAAAGGAGGGAGGAGATTTTATGGGCAGATTTCAAATGCGGCGGTGTATGGGAGCCATTCTGGCGGGACTGGGCGTTCTGCTGGTTCTGTTGTTTTTGCCGTTTTGGGTTTGGTCTGTGCTCATAGGAGCCGCTCTTCTCATCGTTGGCCTTCTGCTGCTTAGAAATTGCTGAAAAAGAAAACGAGGTGAGTTGATTTGAAGGTATATTGCGTGAAACCACCAAAGCTGATTCGGGGAATTCTCAAGATGTTTTTTAAATGCTAGGCCGGCGGGGCAGAAAAACGCAAAAAAATATCCGGCGCGGAAAGCAGCCGGATTTTTTATCGGTTCTGTGTTAGATAGAGCGTTCAACCATGCCGGAACGCAGGCAGCGAGTGCAGACATATTTTCTCATAGGAGTGCCATTTTCAACAACTCTTACTCTTTGCACATTCGGAGCCCATTTCCGCTTGGATTTTCTATGGGAGTGCGAAACGTTATTCCCGGAAACAACACCCTTTTTGCAAATCTCACAATATTTAGCCATATTTACACCTCCTTATGAGTGATTCGTTATCGTTACAACGAGATATATTTTAGCATCCCGGAGGAATATTTGCAAGTAGTATTCGCAAAAAATCCGAAAAAATCGGTGACAACCCCCTGTTTTTACGAAAAAAGAGACGCTGATATTGGAAAAATGCCGCCTGTCGTGTAAAATAAGGAAAACAGCGGAGGAAGGACGGCTATGCCAGTTTATGACGCGATATTCTTTGATGTGGACGATACGCTGCTGAGCTTTTCAAAGAGCAGCCGCCAGGCCTTTGCGGAGACCTTTGCCGCATTGGAGATTCCTTTGGAAGAAAGCGCCTACGCCTGCTTTCTGGAGATTGACCGCCGCCTTTGGACGCGGCAGAAGCGGGGCGAAATCACGGTCCGGCAGGTATTGGACCGGCGCTTTGGGCAATTGGCGGAGAGATTGGGAATAGAGCTGGCAGGCGACATGCAGGCTATATTTCAGGAAAAGCTGGCGCAGACGCATCAAACCGAGCCGGGCGTCCGGGAGATTTTGGCATATGCCGGGAAAATTTACCCTTTATATGCCGCATCTAACGGCATTTATGACATGCAGGTGCAACGGCTGAAGCTGGCGGGGCTGGAACCGTATTTTCAGGATATTTTTGTTTCAGATGCCCTGGGGGCGGAAAAGCCGCAGAGGGAATTTTTTGAGCAATGCCTGAGAGAAAGCGGCAAAAGGCGGAAGAGTACTTTGTGGATCGGAGACAGCCTGGAGGCGGATATAGCTGGGGCGGCGGCCGTTGGCCTGGATACCTGCTGGTATAACCCCCAGGGGCTTCCCGCGCCGGATGCGCCCTTTCCCAAATATATTGTCCGGAAGCTGGACGAATGCCGAAAATTGATTTAGAAAACCATAGATCCATTCGGAAAACCAGGCGCTGTGGAAGCGCCAGAGAAGAAATGTGACGAGCCGGCTTTCTTTTTAAAGGCTTCCCGCTGCCGGACAAATCATTCCTCATGAACTGCATCTATACACACGGTTCTGGCGTGATAGAGGTGCGACTATCCGATCTGCTCCGCAGTTTCGTGCGGTATTGCATGCAGCGCCGGCTCGCTGCGCTACGGATCGTCCCTTCGAGGCAGCCCTCCAGAATCCCAGGCCTTTCATCCCAACCTAATTTTTGCTTTTATGGCATAATAAGGCTCCCTCCATGTTGGACAGGGTATTCCCTGTCTCTCATAGAGGGAGCATACAAGCCTTGCTGCCGCCCCTTGATTGGCTTTGCAGGCGGGATATTAAAATCGATCTTGCCTCAAAAGCCGGCGGGGGTTACTTTTTCTTCCGTGTTAAGAAAATTCCAATGATGGCGCCGATTAGGATGATCGGCGCTGCTCTGACAAACAGCCATTCAAATGAGTGAAATGCCGTTCCAAGAACAGCGGTTTCGGGATCACTGTAATTCCATCCGAGGTAAGGACTATTCAATGCCAATACGGCTGCAAAAATTATTGCTATGACTGCACATAATGAAATTAGCAGCCAATGAATCATTTTTCTTTGCGTGGCTTTTCTTTGCGCCAGCTGCAAGTTTATCACCTCCAATTTTTCGGAAATGGCTTTTACGCCATCCACCTGCGTTTCCACAATCGTTTCCCCCAACAGCGTGCTTACAGGTGTTTCAAGCGCTTCTGAAATGGCGAGCAGCATATCAGAATCGGGAACGGACAGCCCCTGTTCCCATTTCGAGACTGTCTGCCGCACGACGTTCAGCTTGACAGCAAGCTCCTGCTGCGAGAGCCCTTTTGATTTTCGGATTGCTTTTATATTCTCGTTGAGCATTGGGGAAAGCCTCCTTTTTTCTATCGATACCATTATTGTAGGCGGAATTGTCCATTGCCACAAGCAACGCATTTTAACATTTTTAGAAAAGAGCAGAGTTTCCCCATTATTTCCCTGTCAAATTTTTCTTTATAACGCGGAATAATGAGCTGGGCGGGGCATATAGGGAGAAAAACCGCGGCGCATGGGCCAACTGTCGCGAAAAAAACAGATTGCAGAGTTTTTTTATTTCCTGCGGCACAAAAAGCTGTAAAAACGGATATTTTTTAATTTATTGTGAAAACAGGTTTAACGCACCTTGAAAAGTTCATAAAATACTATATAATGAAATTAACATAAAAAGGAGGCCAATAGGATGAGTGCGATTTTACAAACCAAACGTGGGAATATCACATACTCAGACGATTATATTGGAGCAATTGCGGGAATGGCCACCACCGAATGCTATGGGGTTGTGGGAATGTCGTCCAAAAAGATGACGGATGGATTCGTTGAGCTTTTGGGACGGGAGAACCTGCGCCGCGGTGTCCGGATTTTCACCGATCAGTCCAATACGCTTCGCATCGATCTCTATATCGTGGTGCAATATGGAATTTCCATTGCCGCCACATCCAACAGCATCATCGAGACAGTGCGGTATCATGTGGAAAAAGCTACGGGCCTGAACGTGCGGGAAGTTAACATAATTGTCAGCGGAATCCGCGTCCACAAGTAGGTAGCTAAGGAGGAGTCAGATTTTGACAGAGTATAAGATAGGGGCGCAGCTGTTCCGCGATATGGTCGTTGCCGCTGCGAACTATTTGGAGCATAACAAAAAGATGCTCAACGATTTAAACGTTTTTCCGGTTCCCGACGGCGATACCGGGACAAACATGCTTTTGACCCTGGTTTCTGCGGCGCGGGAGGTGAACGCCTGCCCGCTCACGGGCGTGGGCAAAGTGGCGGCGGCCCTGGGGGATGGGGCTTTGAAGGGCGCCCGGGGGAATTCCGGCGTCATCCTTTCCCAGATTTTCCGCGGCTTTTCCCAGAGCATTTCCAAGGATAAGGAATATATCTTTGCGGAGGATTTTGCGGCGGCCATGGAAAAGGGCGTGGAGGCGGCCTATAAAGCCGTGATGAAGCCCAAAGAGGGCACGATCCTGACGGTTGCCAAGGGCATGGCCAAGGAAGCGCGCAAACAGGTAGACAGCGGGGCAAACCTGCTGGCCCTCATCGATGCGGTGATCGAGGCGGGCACCAAAACGCTTAAAAAGACGCCGGAGCTTCTGCCCGTCTTGAAAGAAGCGGGTGTGGTCGACGCCGGCGGCGCAGGGCTGATCGTGATCTATAAGGGCTTTAAAATGGCCATCGATGGAGAGGAGATCCCCGCCGAACTGGATCTGAGCGTCCCCAATCAGGAGATCACCGCGGCTTCGGCCAAGGATGATATCAGCACGGCCAATATTGAATTTGGCTACTGCACGGAATTCTTCATCAAGCATATGAACAAAAACGTCACCGAAGAGACCATCGACAAGCTGCGGGAAAAGCTCTTGAGCATTGGCGACAGTCTGGTTGTAGTGGGCGATCCGGAGCTTGTGAAGGTGCATGTGCACACCAACGTCCCCGGCAAGGCGTTGCAATATGCCCTGCGCCTGGGGCAGCTTTCCAACATCAAAATCGATAATATGCGCGAACAGCACCGCTCTCTTTCGGGCATCGCGCCTGAGGAAAAGCCCAAAAAGCCGGTCGCCATTGTGGCGGTTTCGGCGGGAGAGGGCCTGGGTGCCATTTTCAAGGATTTCAAGGTGGATGAGCTGGTAAATGGGGGACAATCCATGAATCCCAGCGCCGAGGATATCAAGGAAGCCGTGGAAGCGGCACCTTCGGATCATGTGATCGTTTTGCCCAACAACAAGAACATCATTCTGGCGGCGGAACAGGCGGCTAAGCTGACTAAAAAAGAAGTGATCGTCATCCCCACCAAGACCTTCCCCCAGGGGCTGAGCGCGGTTCTGGCGTTTCGCGAGGAAGCCGAGCTTTCGGATATTGAAAAGGAGATGCGCGAAGCCATTCACAGCGTGAAATCCGCGCAGATCACCCATGCCGTCCGGGATACTAAGCTGGCAGGCGAGGAGATCAAAAAGGACGAAATTCTGGGGATCTTCGAGGGGGACATCGTCGCGCACGGAACGGATATGCATGAGACTGTGCAGGCGCTTTTGGAAAAAATGGTGGATGATGAGGATGCCGTCATTTCCTTCTATTTTGGCGAGGATGTCAAAGAGGCAGACGCCAAAGCCTTGAGCGAAGAGATGGAAGATCTGTTCGACGAATACGATGTTGAGGTATATAACGGCGGCCAGCCGGTATACGACTATATTATTTCTGTGGAATAATGCGAATATTTGCAAATGGGGCGGGCAGCGTTGCCCGTCCCATTTTTTTGAAAAAGAGGAACGCATGGATTGGAACGCGCCTTTGACCGCTCTTCCCAAGATTGGAGAAAAGACGGCCAAGCTTTTTAAAAAACTGGATATTGTCTGCGCGGGAGATCTGCTCTGGCATCTGCCTGCCTATTACCGCGATCTGCGCACCCCGGTACCCCTGCGGGAGATCCGGGAGGGAGAGGAAGTGCTCGTCCGCGGAAGGCTGACCACGCCGCCGCGATGGGGCCGCCGCCAGGGAAAATTCAGCGTATTTTCCTTTGAAGTGGCGGATGGGACAGGCGTGCTGCTGATTCATATTTTTAATTTGCCCTTTTTGTTTTCCCGCTATAAAACGGGGCAGGAATACTTTTTTTATGGAAAGCCCAAGGTGTTCCGCGACCGGATGCAGATGGACAATCCCCTGGCCTATCCGCCGGGGGAGACGCCGGGAATCCTGCCGTTTTATCCGCTGACGGCCGGCATTAGCCAGATTATGATGCGCCGGACGGTTGCGGCGGCGCTGCGGGAAGTACGCCCGCCCGAGACGTTCTCTGGGGGGCTGTGTGCGGCGGCAGACATTTCCGGCGATGGAGAGAGCTTTCGCCTCGTGCATGCGCCTCAAACTCCGGAGGAATATGAGCGGGGGCGGCGGAGCATGGTATACCGGGAGCTTCTCGTTTTTTCCCGGATGCTTGCCCTCATGGATAAGGGGGAGATTTCCCGGGAAGCCCTCCGTTTCCCGGAGAATATTGTGGAGGAATATGAAGCGCTCCTCCCCTTTGCCTGCACGGGAGCGCAGCGGCGGGTGATGGAGGAGATTGCCGGGGATTTGCGGGGGAAAACGCCCATGAACCGGCTGGTGGAAGGTGATGTGGGATCGGGCAAGACGGCAGTGGCGCTGTTTGCGGCCTATGCGGCGATGCAGGCGGGAAGGCAGACGGTTTTGATGGCTCCCACCGAACTGCTGGCCGGGCAGCATTTTGCCTTTGCCGAAAAAATCTTTGGCCGTCGGGCGGCTCTTCTGCGGGGGAGCTGCACAAAAGCTGAGCGGGAGGAGATCTTTGCACGGATCGCCGGGGGAGAAGTGCAGGTCCTGGTGGGGACGCATGCCGTCCTCTATCACGAACTGCCCTTCCCGGCGCTGGATCTGGTGATTACGGATGAACAGCATCGCTTTGGCGTGGGCCAGCGCGCGGCCCTCTTGCGGGGAAATCCGGCGGCCCATACGCTGATTCTCACGGCTACGCCCATCCCCAGAACTCTGAGCCTGGTGCTCTATGGAAAGGCAAAAATATCCCTTCTGGATGAGCTGCCTCCCGGGCGCAAGCCAGTGGCAACGCATATTGTTGGGCAGCAGAAGCGCCGGGATATGTATACATGGCTCAGAGGAAAGCTGAAGGAGGGGGAACAGGCCTATGTGGTCTGCCCGCTGGTGGAGCCCAGCGAGGGATTTTCGGCTCTTTCGGTGGAAGAAGTGCAAAGAGACCTCTCCCGGTTCTTCAGGGGTTTCGGCGTGGAGATGCTCCACGGGCGCATGAGCGGCGAGGAAAAACGGGAGATCATGGAGAGATTCCGCAGCGGCGCGACGCAGGTTCTGGTTTCCACGACGGTCATCGAGGTGGGAGTGGATGTGCCAAACGCCTCGATTATGATTGTGGAAAATGCCGACCGCTTTGGCCTGGCCCAGCTGCACCAGCTCCGCGGCCGCGTGGGGCGGGGAGATAAGGAATCCTTCTGCTATCTGGTTTCGGATGGGAGCGGCCTGGAACGGCTGCGCATTCTCAAGAGCACCAACGACGGTTTTGCCATTGCGGAGAAGGATTTGGAGCTTCGCGGCGGCGGGGAGCTGACGGGCCAGCGGCAGCATGGAAAAGGTTCGCTTCAGGTTTCAAATCTGGTGCGGGATGTGGATGTTCTTTTGGAGACGCGGGAGATGCTGGAGCGGATGCCGGAAGAATTCCCGGAGGATTATGCAAAGGCAACGCAGCTTGCCCTGGAAAAGATCCGGGAGGGCGATGCGCAGGTAGTGCTCAACTGAACAAACCCTGATCGAGGGAAAGAAACGGAAACAGGGCGGACGAAAACCGGGAGCGGAAAAAGACGCATGGCTGATGCGAAGATGCGTCTTTTTGTTTTCTTTTCTGAAAGAACGGCGCGGCGGAACAAGCTCCCCGATGAACCATAGGAAAATTTAGGGAAGAAATAATGAGCCATCCATAGAAGCCGGAAATGCGTCCAAAAAGAGAGCCGGAAAAACATATTCCCACGGGCATGGAAAAGAGAGGGCCCATCCGCAGGTTTTGGATTTTCGGCCGGTGCAAAGCGATTTTCCGTGCTCAAAACAGGTTACCAGGCCAGCGGTTCGCAGCCAGACACATTTTTTGCGGCGGATAGCGAGGGATATTCCAAACTTGCAGCCCATACTGTCAAAATCGAGTTTTCCGCGCTGAGGGCGGGATAGGCAGGCGAGAGCTTGTCTCCCGCCGCCTGCCGCAGCCCATCTTCTGTCCAAAGAGTTCCCTGCGGAGCTGAGATCTTCCCCATAAGGACAACAAAAAACGGCACCGCCGTTTTTGGCAATGCCGCTTTTTTACCTTTTGTTTGGGCAGGAATTAAACCATGCCATACATGAACTGCGAGATAATGTCAAAAATTTTATCGTGACATTTGCCGCAGCCTGTGGAGCAGCCGGTTTGACGCTGGACATCGGCAAAAGCATCCTCTACATCCTCAATACGCTTCGCGTGATGCAGAACCTGCTCAATATCCGCCAGCGAGACTTGTTTACAGTTACAGATGATCTGGTTTTCTCTGGACATTTTTAACCCTCCTTATAAACAGGCGAAATTTTCGCTCAAATCAGCCTCTATTTTGTCTTCAATATAGCATAGAAATAGAGGAGAGTCAAGGGAGCCCCTCCCCGGGGAACCTTTTGGTTTCTTTTAAAATATACTGATAAAAAGTGTTTTTTGGAGGCGGAATATGCAAAAAAGTACATTTGAAGCGCGCATTGTCCCGATGGAGAGAAAGAAAAACCGGAGGACGAGCGCCCATCCAGAGACACAAAAGAGAGAAGCCGCTCCCTTTGTCTGGGAGATCCGCGGCGCAGCTCCGGTTCTGGGAAGCGCGCCGGAAAAGCCGGCTGCGCAGGAACCGGGGGAGATGGCGGAAGAAACGATTCTGACGACGGCGCAGAGAAAAGCACCGGAAGAAGCTCCCGCTGTTTTACAGGAGCAGGCAGGTGCGGCTGAAGCGGATGCAGAGAAAGAAGAACCAAAGGTTCCGGTTTTTTCCATAGAAAAAGAGGCGGAACCGGCATTAGAGACGGCGGCCCCTCTCGATATAGCGGGAGCGGCACCCTCTGCAGAAGACAATCCCGATGCGGCGGAAGACCCGGCTGCCTATGAAAACAATGGGGTAGAGCGGGTGGAAACGGATAACGAGGAATTTGACCGGACGATATCCATGACATATGAGGAATTTTTGGCGGCCAACCCCAAAAGCGGCATGCTGCGGGTGCAGGCATTCGCCGGGAACCGCTCCGTCCCGGTTGAAAACGTCCGGGTAGCGGTCTCCAAGCAGTTTACCGACGGCCTGCACGAGTTCTATGTGGTCTATACCAACCAAAGCGGCATTGCCGACGATATGATCCTGCCGGCGCCCGACCGGCAGCTTTCCCAGCAGCCGGGAGACTGCTGCCCCTATGCGGATTATCAGGTCACTACCAGCAAAAATGGATTCCAGACCATGGTCTATATGGATGTTCCGGTCTATGACGGGATCAAGTCCATCCAGCCCGCACGGATGATTCCAGAGATGTGAGGGGGGAAGGCATATGGCAGAACAACAGCAGATCATTCCTTTTGTCGTTCCGGAGTATATCACTGTACATTTGGGAGCGCCGCAGGAAAATGCGCGCAATGTGACCGTGCGTTTTGCGGATTACATTAAAAATGTGGCATCCAGCGAAATCTACCCCACATGGCCGGAAAGCGCCATCCGCGCCAATATCCTGGCGCAGATCAGCTATGCGCTCAACCGGATCTACACCGAATGGTATCCCAGCCAGGGTTATGATTTTGATATTACAAGTACCACACAATACGACCAGAAATTCATCGAGAACCGGGATATTTTTGAAAATATCGCCCAAATTGTCGATGATATCTTCAACAATTATGTAGTGCGCCAGGGAAGCGTCAACCCCTATTTCACCCAATACTGCAACGGGACGACATCCACCTGCGACGGCCTTTCCCAATGGGGAACCGTCACGCTTGCCGAACAGGGAATGGTGCCTTATGAGATTTTGCAGTATTATTATGGCGACGATATTAACATTGTGTTTGACGCGCCTGTGGGGCCGGGGGTGCCCTCCTATCCGGGAATTCCGCTGCGCCGGGGTGATTCGGGAGAGGATGTGCGCACCATACAGCGGCAGCTCAACCGTATCGGCCGCAACTATCCGGCAATCCCCCAAATTCCAGTGACAAATGGGATTTTTGATTTCAGCACTGAGGCTGCAGTCCGGGCCTTTCAGCAGATTTTTAACCTGGCAGTGGACGGCATCGTGGGGAAGGCAACCTGGTATAAAATCAAATATACATATAATGCGATAAAGGGACTTGGTGAGCTATACGGGGAAGGTGTCAGCCTGTCGGAAGTAGACCGGATTTTTGCCACCGAGCTGGATGAGGGAGACAGCGGCAACCAGGTACGGGTCGTGCAATATTATCTGGCGGTGGTTTCCTTCTTTGATCCGGAGATTCCCCAGGTATATATCGATGGTGAATTCGACCAGAATACCGTTCAGGGCGTCAAGGCGTTTCAGAGCAAATACGGCCTGGAACCCACGGGCGTTGTCGACCGGGAGACATGGAACCGGCTGACCCAGGTATACCAGGATACCATCAATTCACTGCCCGAGGAATTTGCCCCCAGGAGAAATGAGATCTATCCGGGCCGGATTTTGACCCGGGGAGAACGGGGGGATGATGTTTTGAACCTGCAGCGGTTCATTAACCGGGCCGCGGGCTTTGATCCCGCCATTCCCCGGCTGGAGGAGGACGGCATTTTCGGCCCGGCGACGGAGGCGGCTGTTCGGCTGATTCAGGAAATGGAGGGCATCGAAGTCAACGGTGCGGTGGGGCCGGTGACATGGTCGCGGATTATCGCCCTGTCCCGGGGCGACGACAGCAATATGGCATGACAAAAGGGCGGCTGGCTGACAGCCGCTTTTTTTGGCTGTAAAGGCGGAAAAATTGTAAAGGCGGCGGCCATGTGATAGAATAATAGCACCATTGGCAGATTTGCCGGGGAAAGGCTGGCAAACAGAAGGGCTGGGCGCAGGAGGATGACGGCGCAATGAATGTATACGATTTTGATAAGACCATTTATAAAAAGGACAGCTCCTGGGCTTTTTATTTCTATTGCCTGCGGCGGCAGCCTTTGCTTTTTCGCTATTGGCCCCGGCAGGGCTGGGCAGCCTTGCGCTATGCCCTGGGGCGCATCGACAAAACACGGATGAAACAGGAATTTTACCGCTATTTTAGAGGCGTTGCGGATATAGAAAAGAAGGCGGAGACCTTTTGGGAAACGAAAAGAGATGGGATTTTTCCCTGGTATCTGGCTCAAAAGGAGGAAGGAGATGTCGTAGTTTCCGCATCGCCGGAATTTCTTTTGCGGCCGATTTGCCGGGAGCTGGGCATTGGCTGCCTCATCGCCTCCCGGGTGGATGTAAAAACGGGAAAATATACGGGGAAAAACTGCCATGGCGCGGAAAAAGTGCGCCGGTTTCGGGAAAAGTTTCCCTGCGCTGAAATCGACCAGTTCTATTCGGATTCCCTTTCAGATGCGCCGCTGGCGGAGATGGCAAAGGAAAGCTTTCTGGTGCGGAAGGGGAGAGTGGAGCCTTGGAAAAGCGAAAAGATATAAAAAGCGAACATTCATCAGGATGCTCGTCTTTTATGGAAGAAATGGAAAAAGAAGCTGCTTCCCGCCGGAAAACAGAAAAATAGCGCCGGATCGGGAAAAATCGGATTCGGCGCCAGGTTGTCTTGATGATTCAAAAGGAGGGAACAAACCCTCCGTTTTTTTCTATGCCCGGAAATTGTATCCGCAATCATGGCAAAAATATATCTTCCTTCGATTGGAAAACCATCGCTTGGATTGCCAAACATGTCCTTTGCCTGCCGCTTTATGCACGATTGCCATCCACCAATCATAAAATATAAATACCATCATGCCAATCATCCATCGATACATAAGCCATATAAAATACCAAATCCCGAAAAGAAGCATGTAGAAGCATCCGTGCTTGCTTGATTCGTTTGATAACTGCACCTTTGTGCTGCCGCATTTTGGACACTTAACGTTGATTCCCATAATTGCAGGCCTCCCCCTATATTTGATAAAATCCAACAATACTATATAACATCTGTATTATAAAAATGTCAATATTTATATGGCAAATGCGGCAAAAAAACACGAGACGGTGATTTTGCCGTTTAAAATCTAAGGGGTATCAGAGAGAATAGGGATATGAAGACGATAAAATTGACTGCCGATCTAAAGGTTTCACAAAATATCAATTTGCAATCCGAAACAGGGGATATTGCCATGAAGAAAAAATTCAATAAAATGGGCGGAGATTGTCTGTTCGATAGAACGAATCATATAGATATGCAAAATGAAGCCGCATTATTGGGGGGGAGAGAGGCGCGGCGATTTTTTATTGCCGGCGCGCAAAAATCAACAATCGAAAGATGCTCGCTTGGTATACTCGAAGAAATGTTCCGCGTTATAGAAAAAGCCCCTGTTCTTTCGAACAAGGGCTTTGGTGCGGATAAGAGGACTTGAACCTCCATGAAGTTGCCTTCATACGGACCTGAACCGTACGCGTCTGCCAATTCCGCCATATCCGCATTATTGGTGGAAGGGGATGGATTCGAACCATCGAAGTCGTCGACGGCAGATTTACAGTCTGCTCCCTTTAGCCACTCGGGAACCCTTCCATATTGGGTGAAGCTCGCTTCTGGAGCTGGTGGGCGGACTTGAACCGTCAACCTGCTGATTACAAATCAGCTGCTCTGCCAATTGAGCTACACCAGCATGTGGTGCCTCAGAGTGGAATCGAACCACCGACACAGGGATTTTCAGTCCCTTGCTCTACCGACTGAGCTACCGAGGCAAAATGATGGCGACCTGGATGGGGCTCGAACCCACGACCTCTAGCGTGACAGGCTAGCGTTCTAACCAACTGAACTACCAGGCCATTTCTTATAGAATAGATGGTGGGCCCTCAGGGACTCGAACCCCGGACCAATCGGTTATGAGCCGACCGCTCTGACCAACTGAGCTAAGGGCCCATGACAACCATCCAGACGTTTTTCAAAAATGGTGACCCCTAGGAGATTCGAACTCCTGTAACCGCCGTGAGAGGGCGGTGTCTTAACCGCTTGACCAAGGGGCCACATTGCTGGCATAAAAGTAAATTGGTCGGGGTGAGAGGATTCGAACCTCCGACCCCATGCTCCCAAAGCACGTACGCTAGCCAGACTGCGCTACACCCCGAGATTCCTTCGCCATTTCTCATGGGTATGGCGATGGATACTAATATACATCAACCCGGGATAATTGTCAAGACAGAATCCAAAAAAAAGTAAATTTTTTTGACGGCAGGAGGCGGATGGGGAAAATCAGCGCTGTCTGCGCGCCGGGAGGGGACGGAACTGCGCAGGAGAATCGGGTTTCCCGGCAAAAAGGATTGAAGCGCCGGCATTTTTCAAGTATAATAGGGTTGTTGCCAGGCCGGGTTAATGGAGAATAGAAACCCGGGGAGGCAGATAAAATGACGTAAAATTACCATAGTATATGGATAGAGGCTGGAGAGAAATTTGGAAAAACGAAAGAGTCTCGCCGCATATGCGGCGGAAAATGGCTGCACATATTGGATCGAAACATATGGCTGCCAGATGAACGCCCATGATTCCGAACGGCTGGCAGGAATTCTGGCTTCTGTGGGATTTGCCCCGGCGGAGGAAATGGGACAGGCGGATCTGATCCTGTTCAACACCTGCTGTGTGCGGGATAACGCGGAAAAAAAGCTTTTTGGAAATGTGGGAAAGCTCAAGCAGAAAAAGCGGCAGAACAAAAAGCTGCTGGTGGGCGTCTGCGGCTGCATGATGCAGCAGGCGGACGTGGCGGAAAAGCTGGCGGATACCTTTCCCTTTGTCAATATAATTTTTGGGACACACAATATGGCGGCCTTGCCGGAAATGCTCTATGCGGCGATTTTCCTCGGGGAACGAACGCTGGCGGTGAGCGACCAGGAGGATCTGCCGGATGAGACTCCGGCGCTGCGGGCCAAGCCGCCCCTTTCGGCAGTGAATATCATGCAGGGCTGCGATAATTTCTGTTCCTATTGTATCGTGCCCTATGTCCGGGGCCGGGAACGCAGCCGGAGCAGCGAAGAAATCCTCCGGGAAGTGCGCGGATTGGCAAAAGCAGGCTATCAGGAGGTGATGCTCCTGGGGCAGAACGTCAATTCCTATGGCAAGGGATTGGCGGAGAACATCGATTTTGCCGGGCTTTTGGAGCGCGTGGCGGAGGAAACAGGGATGAAGCGCATCCGCTTCATGACCTCGCATCCCAAAGACGCATCCCAGCGCATGCTGGATGTGATGGCCAGGCATGAGAATATATGCCGGCAGCTGCATCTTCCCGTCCAGTCGGGCTCCAGTCGGATTCTGCGGCTGATGAACCGGCGCTATACCCGGGAGGACTATCTGGAATTGATCCGCCGGGTGCGGGAGACGCTGCCGGGCATGACGCTGTCCACGGATATCATCGTGGGTTTTCCGGGAGAAACGGAGGAGGATTACCAGGATACGCTTTCGCTGGTGCGGGAGGTGCGGTTTGACGCGGCCTATACCTTTGTCTATTCCATCCGCCGGGGCACCCGGGCGGCGGCGATGGAAGGGCAGATCGATGAAAAGGAGAAGCAGCGGCGGATTGTCGGGCTGGTGGACCTGCAGGGACAGATCACCTATGAAAGCAACCTGGCGCATGTAGGCCGGCGGGAGCTGGTGCTTGTGGAGGATGAGAGCCGGCGGGACGCCGGGCATGTCTGCGGCCGGACAGACGGCGGAAAAATGGTCAATTTCCCCGGAGAGCCCTCTCTCATTGGGCAGTTCATGCCCGTGGAGATTACGCAGGCCAAAAAGACCACATTATATGGGAGAAGAATCGATGGAGATACGCAGGCTTGAAGAGCAGGACCGGACCAAAGCCAAGGAGCTCTGGGAAGAAGTATTTGCGGAGGATAAAGGAAAATTTACAGATTGGTTTTTCGACGTTCGGTTCCGGCCGGAGCGCTGTTTTGGCGTATTTGCCGAGGATGGGCTGCTTTTGAGCATGGCGCATCTGGCCCAGGTTCCCATCTGCATCCGGGGGCGGCAGATGCCGTCCAACTTTTTCCAGGGCGTAGCCACGCGAAAATCCGAAGAAGGAAAGGGATATGCCTCGGCCCTGCAAAAGTTTATGCTGCAGACCCTCTATGAAGAGGGGGCAGAGGTGGCGGCGCTCAATACCTTTATCCATCCGTTTTATGAGCGGATGGGTTTTGCCACCTATGCTTTCAAAAGCGAGGAGCGCGTTTTGGCGTCTCATGTGGGGGATGTGGAGCAATATGAATATTCGGCGCTGGTTCCTCTGGAGACACTGGAGGCCATGACGGCGCTGTATCAGGAAAAGATGCGGGAATATAATGGGTGGATTGTCCGGGACGCGGCGTATTTCCGGACGTATCTCACGGACTGCCTTGATATTTCCGGCTGCACGCTGCTGATCAGCACGCTGGACGGAGAATTTTGCGGATATGCCATTGTGAAGGAAGAAGATGCCGTCCTGCGGGCGGTGGAGGCGGTATACCGCGCTCCCGAGGCGCTGGAGGACTTTGCCAGCGCGGCGGGGGACCGCGGCCTGGAGGCATTTTGCTATCCGTCTTTTGACACATCCCGGGGTACGCCGGGGGCGATGCTGCGGGTAGTGAACGTGAAAAAACTGGCGGATCAGCTTCCTCTGGAGGAGGGAGAGTGCGCTTTTGGCATTCAGGATCCGGTGATTAAGCAGAACAACGCCACCTGGCATTTCTTTTCGCAGAACGGGAAAGTGAAAGCGACGCCCACCCGGACGGACGCCAGCATTCAGCTGACCATTGGGGAGTTTGCCAAGCTGGCCATGGGGATGGATTTTGTCATGTCGGGGATCGACGCCTCCATCCATAAGGTAAAGCGCATGTTTTCCCGGTGTAAGCGGGGAATTTTTGAACAATATTGAAAGCGAGGATAAAAAATGAAGGAAGTTAAGGCGCTGGTTATTGATGATTTTGAATATTATATCTTCCCGGAGGAATACGACAGCATTGAGGAATTCACGGATGCCGTCAGTGCGGGGAATGCGGGATTTCTGCGGCTGGTGCGTCTGCCCGCCGAGGAGTGCGAGCCGCCCTATTTTATCGAAGAGGACTGCCGGGAGGTCTTTTTGAATTCCCGGGCCATCCGCAGCATTGCGGAAGAGATGGTCTATCTCCTGCCGGAGGAAGAGTTTGAACGCATGGCGGCGGAATGCGATTGCGGCTGCGGAGAAGAGGATTGCGGCTGCGGAGAAGAGGATTGCGGCTGCTGCGACCATTGCGGCGAAGAATAAAAAAGGGAAAGCAGCGGAGCTTTGAAAAAGGCTCCGCCTATTTTTTCCGGCTGCTGCTCCAGTTCCCATCGCTCTTTAGGCATGGTATAATGAATATACGGACGGCTCGGGAACAAGTTTCCGCGTTCTGGGCATTCATTGACGGCGGTCATCGGCGCCCAATGCCTGGCAGAGTCAGCCCTCGCCGGGCGGGCATGACTGGTTCGGAGAGGTCCCGCGGGATTTATGACCGGAAGGGAATGGCTGGCTCACGCGGAAAGACTGCTGAAATGATTTGCCCTCGCCGGGCGGGCGTGACTGGTTCGGAGAGGTTCCGCGGGATTTATGACCGGAAGGGAATGGCTGGCTCACGCGGAAAGACTGCTGAAATGATTTGCCCTCGCCGGGCGGGCATGACGGGTTTGGAAGGAACCCCGGGATTTGCACCCGGAAGAGAACAACCCAACCAAGCGGAAAAAGATCGGAGCGGCATTGTCCTCGCCGGATGAAATAAATATTGGGAATCTGTCTATGGGCTTGCGGATGGAGATGGCTTCCATCATAAGAAAATGAAGAAACCGTTGCTTTAGCTGGGCGAGCCTGACCTCGATAGAGATATAGAGGATATGATAAAAAACAGGCATTGCGGAAGCACAGGCAAGAGGCAGGACATGGAACTTAAAAAAGAGCAAGAGAACCTGGCCAAAGAATGTGGTGGATGGAAATAGAAAGAATGGGCAGAGAACTGGATTCTTCCGGGGAATCTGCAATGGGATAGAGCGGGAAAGCTGCTGAAAGGGAAAATTGAGACTGTTTCTGCAACAGGCCGGGCCGGGAAGTGCGCGGGTTCTTTTGCGGGGAGAAAGGAAAACAGATATGGGAAACGTGTATATGGTGCGGCATGGGCAGACGGATCTGACCCTGCAGCATGTGTTTTGCGGGTCGCTGAACCCGCCTCTCAACGAATTGGGGATGGATACGGCAAAAAAAGCGGCCGTGCGTCTGGCGGGTGTCGTTTTTGACCGGGCATTTTGCAGCCCGCTGCTGCGGTGCCAGATGACAATCCAGCAGTTTGGCGTGGAATATGAAATTGATGAGGCCCTCCGGGAGCTGAATTTCGGCACATATGAGGGCAAACCCTATGCGGGGCTATATGCGAAAACGCCCGGCGAGAATGACGAATACCGAAAATACTGGCCGAATTATACATTCCCGGGAGGCGACAATGTCCCGGCCTATTTCCGGGCGGCGGGAGAGACGCTTCGCAGGTATCTGCGGGACTATCCCCAGGGCAACACGCTGCTGGTGGCTCATGCGGGGTTTATGGGAGCGGCGCTGGGTGCGGCGACCCATGGCGATCCGGCGCGGCTGTTTGAATTGCGGATTTCCCCCTGCGACGGCATGCGGGTATGGCTGGAAGGGGAAACTGTCAGGTTTGAGCGGGTCTAGGGGATCGGCGGGGAAAAATGCCGGATTCTCTCCTTTATTTCTGTGAAAGAAGAGAGTATAATGGTGAATATCCGGATTTTCCGCGGTGGTGCGCGGGAAAAGTGCCTTAAATTTTGACACGTATTTGATCCGCTGTCCTGCTATAGGGACAGAGAGGCTCCCCATACACCATGCCGGAGGGGAGCCATCGTAATCAAACAAAGGGAAAGAAGGTTTTCCCAAAAAAGCAAAAAGGCAGAAACCAACAAAGAAAATGTCCCTGCCGGGAAAAGGGTTGCTGCAAAAGGAGCGGAAGAACGGGAACCCGGCCGGGAAAGAAAGCAGATATGCAGTGCTGTGCGCAAATAAAACCCGCCTTCGCCGGGCAGGCGCAGCAGACAAAATAGAAAACCGCCGGTTCGGACAGACAGAAATGGCCGGGCGGCGGGAGAAACTCTTGCCCTCAGGAGACAAGGGCGGCTGATGGGAAAAAAGCTGCGGACGCGTTGCCATGGAACAATATGCGGTCATTGCTCCGCTGCCCCATGCGGGGCGCAGGCGATACGGCATAAGGCGCGCCGCGGATAGAGTATGATAATGCAGTACGGAAGGAATCGGGAGGAAGGAATGGAACACAACATTTGGAACCCAAAGATGGAATGCGCGGATCGGGAAACCATCCGTCAAATGCAGCTGGAAGGCCTGAAAAAGACGGTAAAAACCTGCTATGAACGGGTGCCGCTCTATAAAAAGAAGTTTGACGCCATCGGGCTCCGGCCCGAACATATCAAGACCCTGAAGGATATCCGCCATATCCCTTTCACCACCAGCGACGACCTGAAAGAGAATTATCCCTTCGGCATGTTTGCGGTGGAAAAGGAAAAGGTGATCCGCCTGCATGGCTCATCGGGGACTACCGGCAAGCCCAAAATTGTGGGATATACCCGCAACGATATCGAAAACTGGTCGGAGATTGTGGCGCGGGTAATCTGCGCGGCGGGAGGAACAGCGGGGGATATTACCCAGATTTCCTTTGGCTATGGCCTGTTTACCGGCGGTTTTGGCCTGCATTACGGCATGGAAAAGGTGGGCGCAATGGTGGTTCCGGTTTCCAGCGGGAACACGGAACGCCAGCTGATGCTCATGCAGGATCTGGGGTCTACCATTCTCGTGAGCACGCCGGCCTACGCCCTCTATATGGCGGATGTGGCCGAGAAAATCGGCGTAGATATGGATAAAATCAAGCTGCGGCTGGCCATGTTCGGCGGCGAGGGGCACACGGAGGAGATGCGGCGGCAGATCGAAAAACGCTGGCACCTTCTGGCCACGGAAAACTATGGCTTAAGCGAGATCGGCGGGCCGGGCTATTCCGGCGAATGTTATAAGCAGGACGGCATGCACATTGCCGACGACATGTTTATCACCGAGATCGTCGATCCGGATACGCTGGAGCCGCTGCCTATGGGGGAAAAGGGAGAGCTTGTGATCACCCCCCTTGTCCGGGAGGCCATGCCGGTCCTGCGCTACCGCACCAAGGATATCTCCTGGCTCAACGACGAACCCTGTGCCTGCGGGCGAAAGTCCCTGCGCATGGCAAAGATTCAGGGCCGCACGGACGATATGCTCATCATCCGGGGCGTCAATGTGTTCCCCAGTCAGATCGAATCGGTTCTGATGGCCATGAGCGAAGTGGAACCCCATTACGAGATCGTGGTAACCCGGGAGAATTATATGGACCGCATCGAGGTCAAGGTGGAGGTTTCCAACCCGGCCCTTTTGGACAAATTCACCGAGCTGGAGCAGCTCCGGGGCAAGATCCGGCATAATCTGTATAAGACGCTGAATATTGACGCAAAGGTGACGCTGGTTTCCGGCGGAACGCTCAAGCGGTTTGAAGGGAAAGCCAAACGGGTCACCGACCTGCGCAATCTGTAAACAGAACAAATTCATAGAAATAGAGGTAGAAAATGGAAAAGACGATATTGCTAGGAAACGAGGCCCTGGCCAGGGGCGCTTATGAAGCCGGCGTGCATGTGGTAGCATCCTATCCGGGAACTCCCAGCACGGAGATCACCGAGACGGCGGCAAAATTTGAGGAAATGCATGTGGAATGGGCTCCCAACGAGAAGGTAGCTCTGGAGGTCGCCATTGGTGCGGGCGTGGCGGGGGCCCGGTCGCTCTCCTGCATGAAGCATGTGGGGCTGAATGTGGCGGCGGACCCGCTGTTTACGGCGGCCTATAACGGCGTCAACGGCGGTGTGGTCGTGGTGGTGGCCGATGATTTTGGCTGCCATTCCAGCCAAAACGAACAGGATTCCCGCTTCTATGCCAGAAGTGCCGGCGTTCCCATGCTGGAACCCTCCACCTCGCAGGAATGCAAGGATTTCATGAAGCTGGCCTATGAGCTGAGCGAAGCATATGACGAGCTGGTGATTGTGCGTACCAACACGCGGATCTCCCATTCCCGCGGTATTGTGGAACTGGAGGCCCGCAGCGAGGTGCTTCTTCGGGAATATAAAAAGGACATTCAAAAATACGTCTCAATGCCCGCGATGGCCAAAAAGCTGCATGTCGTTCAGGAAGGACGGCTCAAGCGGCTGGCAGAGGACGCCAACACCCTGCCCATCAACCGAGTGGAGATGAACTCCAAAAAGATGGGCGTGATTACCAGCGGCATCGGCTATCAATATGTCAAAGAGGCGTTGCCGGATGCCAGCGTTCTGAAGCTGGGGATGGCCTATCCGTTGCCGAAAAAGCTGATTGCGGAATTTGCGGAGCAGGTAGAGGAACTGTATGTCATTGAAGAGGGCGAGCCTTTCTTTGAGGATCAGATCAAAGCCATGGGCCTTGCGGTGAAAGGCAAGGAGCTGTTCACCATCCAGGGCGAATACTCCGCCAATATGATCAAAAAGGCGATTTTAGGGGTGGATACCCCGCATCTGGACGCTCCGGCGGCGCCCGGCCGGCCGCCGCTTCTCTGCGCGGGATGTCCCCACCGGGCGGTGTTCTATGTGCTTCACAAGCTGAAAAAGACGGTGAGCGGCGATATCGGCTGCTATACCCTGGGGGCGCTGGCGCCGCTTTCCGCCATGGATACGACGCTCTGTATGGGCGGTTCCATCACCATGGCCCACGGCATGGAAATGGCCCGGGGCAAGGATTTTGCGAAAAATGTGGTGGCGGTCATCGGGGATTCCACCTTCTTCCATTCGGGAATCACCGGCCTCATCAACATGAAATATAACGGCGCGACGGGAACGGTCATCATTCTGGATAACCGGATTACCGCCATGACCGGGCACCAGGATAACCCCTCCACCGGACGGAACGCCAAGGGAGAAACGGCGCCGGCCATCAATATCGAGGCTCTGGTCCGGGCCTGCGGCGTGGAGCATATCGACGTCTGCGATCCCTTTGACCTGAAGGAATTCACCCGCATTGTGAAAGAGGCCACCGAGAGAGAGGAACTTTCCGTCATCATCTCCCGCCGGCCCTGCGCGCTGATCGTCAAGCAGCCGGAGATCCCCTATGAAATCGGCGCAGACTGCAAAAACTGCGGCGCGTGCCTGCAGATCGGCTGCCCGGCCATCGAGCGGAGCGGCGGAAAAATGATCATCGCCCCGGAACGCTGCAACGGCTGTGGGTTGTGCACAAAAGTATGTGCCTTTGGAGCGATTCATGCCAGCAAGGAGGACAAATAAATGAAAGATACGAATATACTCATCGTCGGCGTCGGCGGGCAGGGAACGCTGCTGGCCAGCGTGCTTCTGGGGAAGCTGGCCATGGAGCAGGGTTATGATGTGAAGCTCTCGGAGGTGCACGGCATGGCACAGCGGGGCGGAAGCGTGGTGACCCATGTCCGCATGAGCGAGGGTACCGTAACCGCGCCGGTCATCAGCGAAGGGGACGCGGATATTATCGTCGCCTTTGAAATGCTGGAAGCCTATCGCTGGGTATCCTATCTGAAGCCGGAGGGGAAGATGTATGTCAACACCCAGCAGATCAATCCCATGCCCGTTATCATGGGCGCGGCGGAATATCCGGCGGATATCCGGGAATACCTGGAGAAAAACGTCGGAGAGGTGACCTTTATGGATGCCCTTGCCATCGCCGAAGAGCTGGGGAACGTCAAAGCGGTGAATACTGTGCTTCTGGGGGCGCTGGCAAAGGAACTGCCCTTCACAAAGGAAATGTGGCTGGACGCCATCGCTTCCACTGTGAAACCCCGGTTTGTCGAGCTGAATAAAGCGGCGTTTGAGAGGGGCTATACCTATCGGTAACAGCCGAAAAATAAAAATGGGGAGGATGGAACAAACATGCTGGTGAAACAGATTTCGGTTTTTGTGGAGAATACGCCGGGGCGGCTGGCAACGCTGACCCGGACGCTGGCGGATCACGGGATCAACATTGCGGCGAGCAGCATTGCCGACACCATGGATTTTGGAATTCTCCGCTGTATTGTGGATGATCCGGAAAAGGCGGCAGCCGTGCTCAAGGAGCATGGCTTTACGGCCAGCACCACCCGGGTTCTGGCTGTGGAGCTTAACGACGCCCCCGGCGGACTGGCGGACATCCTGGAATATCTGAGCGAGGGCGAGCTGGATGTGGAATATGTCTATTCCTCCGTCCGCTCCCGCCCCGGAAAGGCCCTGATCCTGGTAAAGGTGGACGATCCGGAGAAGGCCGTCGATATTTTGCAGAAAAAAGGGGCCAGCGTCCTTTGCTGGAACGACATCAAAAAGCTGTGAGCAGCTTTGGGAGAGACTTGTGCTGAGAAGAACCTATGCCCTTGTGGATTTGGAAAAAATTGCGGATAATATCCGTGAGCTGAAACGCTGCGCGGGAACCGGGGTCATGGCGGTGGTCAAAGCGGATGCCTATGGCCATGGCATGGTTCCGGTGGCGAAAAAGGCGCTGCAATGCGGCGTGACTTCCTTTGCCGTGGCGACGCCGGATGAGGCGGTCGGCTTGCGGAAAGCCGTCCCGGAAGGGATGATCCTGGTGTTGTCGCCGGTGGAGCGGGAAGCTTATCCGGTTTTGATTGAGAAGAACATTTCCCTTTGCGCCTTTGAGGCCTGGCATTTAGGGGAAATTGCGGAATCGGCGAAAGCGGTCGGGAAAAAAGCGCGGGTGCATATCAAGCTGGACACGGGCATGGGCCGTGTGGGGCTGCGCACGGATGGGGAAATGGCAGAGGTGCTGAAGGTTCTGCGGGAAAATCCGGAAACGCTGGAATTTGAGGGGCTTTTCACCCATTTTGCCACGGCGGATGCGGCGGATCTTTCTTTCGCGCGCATTCAGCTTTCCCGGTTCTGCCATTGGAGAGAAATGGTGCTGGCGGCGGGATTTTCGCCGGTTTGCCATGCTTCCAACAGTGCGGCAACCATGGCGCTGGGCGCGGCGCACTTTGACCTCTGCCGCATGGGAATTTCCATGTATGGCTATATGCCGTCGGGAGAGATGGAGCCGGGGCTGGCGAAGCTCTCTCCGGCGCTCTCGCTTTGGAGCTATGTCTCCCATGTAAAAACGATTGCGCCGGGAGAAACCGTCAGCTATGGACGGACGTTCATGGCCGGGCGGGAGACCCGGATTGCCACTGTGCCCATCGGCTATGCCGACGGTTACCGCCGGGCCCTTTCGGGCCGGGGAGAGGCGGTTCTTGCGGGGAAAAAAGTCCGGGTTGCCGGGCGGGTCTGCATGGATCAGATCATGCTGGACGTAACCGGGCTGGAGGTGAAGCCGGGGGACCCGGTTCTTCTGCTGGGGGAACAGAATGGCCTTTCGGTTACGGCGGACGACTGGGCGGAGAAATGCGGCACCATCAGCTATGAGATTTTGACGGGGCTGACGGCGCGGATTCCGCGGGTATATGTGCATGAGGAATAAAGAAGAACTGCGGCGGGAATTTTTGCGTCGCCGCGGCGAGATGACAAAAGAGCAGGTGGAAGCCGGCTCTTTTTGCATAGAACAGCGGGTTTTGGCGATGGAGGAGATCCGGAGGGCAGAGGATATTTTCTGCTATATTTCCTTTGGAAAGGAAGCTATGACAAAGGGGCTTCTGGAAAAGCTGCACGAAGGAGGCAAGCGGGTCTATGTCCCCTCTGTTTCAGGCAGGGAAATGCGGGCGGTTTTCTGGCATCCGGGAATGGCCATGAAGCGCGGCGCTTTTGGCATCTGGGAGCCGGCCGCGGCGGAACAGGCGGCCGAAAAAATCGATGTGGCGCTGGTGCCGGGGGCGGTGTTTGACAGGCAGGGGCGGCGGATCGGCTATGGCGGCGGCTATTATGACCGCTGGCTGGCGGAGCATCCCTGTTTTTCGGTGGCTCTGGCCTATGATTTCCAGGTTCTGGAGGAGATCCCGGCAGAGCCGCACGACCGGAGGATGGATGCCATTGCCTGCCCTGGAAAACAGTGGAACATACACACATAAATTGTGACAATTTTGGCATTTCGCTTTACTTTTGGACATTTTTCGATTAGTATTATAGATGGAGTACATATAGGTTTGGGGGAAATGGTTTGAGAGTCATTGCCGGCAGCGCGCGGGGCATTCCCTTGAAGGCGCCTGCGGGGATGGATACCCGTCCCACGGTGGACAAGGTGAAAGAGGCGGTTTTCGGGTCCCTTCAGTTTTTTCTTCCGGGAAGCCGGGTGCTGGATCTGTTTGCCGGGTCCGGGGCGCTGGGGATCGAGGCTCTGAGCCGCGGCGCGGCGGCGGCCGTGCTGGTGGAAAAGCAGGCGGCGGCCATGGCTGTCATCCGGCAGAATCTGCGGGCAGCCCGGTGCGAAGCGGGGGCGACCCTGCTGCAAATGGACTACCTTGCGGCGCTCTCCCGCCTGCGGGAGCCCTTTTCCTTCATCTTTCTCGACCCGCCCTATGCCGCGGGATTTTATTATCCGGCGATGCGGGCCATCCGGGAGCGGGAACTTCTGGCGCCCGGGGGCAGGATTGTTGCCGAGCATGACGGAAGCCTGGAGATTCCGGAAGGGTTTTCCGAGGCCCGGCGCAAAAAATATGGCAAAACCTATATTTCCTATCTGACAGAGGAGTAAGTGTCCATGGATATGGTTTTTCCGGGCAGCTTTGACCCGATCACCCTGGGGCATCTGGATATCATCGAACGCAGCGCGGCTTTGGCGGACACGCTCTATGTCGCCGTGCTCAACAATCCGGCGAAAAATTACTGTTTTTCGCTCAAAGACCGCATGTATATGATCTCGCTTGCGACCAGGCATGTAAAAAATGTGCGCATCGAGTATTTTGATGGGCTGCTGGCGGATTACTGCCATAAAAAGGGCGTCCGGGTGGTGGCCCGGGGCATCCGGAACAATCTGGATTATGAATATGAGCGGGATATGGCCCACGCCAACAAACAGCTGGGAGGGCTGGAAACCCTCTTTATGGTGACAAAAGTGGGGGCCAGCTATATCAGCTCGACAACTGTCCGCGAGCTGATCCATTTCGGCGGGGATACGACCGGGTTTCTGCCCGAGAGCGTCCGCGAATACATAGAGAAAACAAAGCCCGAAGCAAAAAAATGAGCGGGGTTTTGCAAATAGAAGAAAATGTCATTTTCATTGGGGGTATAGAGGTAAATGGAAAAAGTAGATATTTTTGCTTTGATTGACGAGCTGCAGGAAGAAATCGAGCTGAGCCCGACGCGGGGCCTCTCTAAAAATAAATCCGTGGACGCCAAGATCGTCATGGAGATCATCGAGGATATCAAGCAGGCTCTCCACGAGGAGCTGGATTTTTCCCGCCGCGTAGTGGGGGAAAAGGATCAGATTTTAAATGCTGCCCAGACGCAGGCGGATGAGATCATCAAGCGCGCCAAGCTGGAGGCGGAAGAGCTGGTGAAAGAGGATGCGGTATCCCGGTCAGCCTATGACAAAGCCTCCAAGCTTCTGGAGAACAGCAAGCAGAAGGCGGCGGAGATCCGGCAGAGCGCCAACACCTATGCCGAAGAGGTATTCGACGAGCTGGAGGACTATTATAAGGAATGTATCGGCCTGATTAAGGAGAACAAGGCCCGGCTATATGGCAAGGCCGGCGCACGGACCGAAGAAGAATAAGCTATTTCTGGGTTCTGCGGTGGGTATAGAATGCTTTTAAAGCGAGCACGGCAAAGAAGCCAAAGAGCAGAAAGGCGGCGCCGATATAGGCAGAGGTCACCCGGGAAGGCATCGTAGAAACCGAAATGTCCGGCTGGAAAGCCGAGAGCATGGCAAAGGTCAAAAGACTGGCCAGGGCTCCCTGGGCGCACTTATATGGAAAAAAGTGCCGCAGATGCAGGCCGTTTCCGGCGGCAATGGCATGGGTCTGGCTATGAATGGAAAGCCCGCCAAAGCCGATGATCCCGCTCAGCACAACGAGGCGAAGCGAGAGAGAAAGAGGCGTTGTGGAGAGGCAGCCCGTCGTCATTTCCAGCACGCCGGAAAAGAGCGAAGTCAAAAGCGGCGGATTGGGAGCATTTTCCCAGAGTGAAAAGAGGCCCGAGGAACGAAGAGAATTGATGAGAACACCATAGAGCAGCATAAATCCCCCCACGGTGAGCATGGAAGAGATGGCGCTGGTGACACTGTCCAGCAGCACGTTTCCAATATGCTTCTTTGCCAGGGAGTTTTTATGTAGAAAGGTTCCGAGAGCCTGGGAGGGCGTTTCTGCCGGGGAGAGATCCTTTTTCCGGCGGAAGGGCAAGCCTGCGGCAAAGGCGAGAAGCAGGGCCGAAAGATAATGGGGGATGAGAAGATAGGGCGCCAGCTCTGCCCGGCCGATCATCCCGATGCAGACGGCGCCGGAGAGAAAGAGCGGCCCGGACATGCTGGAGCAGTTGACGAGGGCCTGGGCTTCTTTTTCCCCGATTTTTCCCTGGGCATAGAGCCCGGAGGCGAGCTTTGCGCCCATGGGATAGCCGGAAATGGCCGAGGTCAGGAATACATAGGAAAAATATCCGGAAAATCCAAACAGGCGGCGGGTAACCGGCCCGGAGAGGCCGGCCAGCAGGCCCACAACGCCGCTTTCCACCAAAAGGGAAGCGGCAATGAAAAAGGGCATGAGCGAGGGCAGAACCACGGTTGCCCAGGAGGAGAGGGCCTTGGAAGCGCCCTCCATGCTGGCGGAAGGAAAGAATAAAATCAGAAAAAAGAAAACGGCGCAGCATATAATAAAGAGAAACTTGGTTTTCATGGGAATACCTCGGAGCCTATGGAGTTATCACAGTATATGAGAGGAGAAATGGAGTTATGAGCGGGAGGAAAAAGCTGGGGCTGGCCCTGGGCGCGGGTGCTTCCCGGGGATTTGCCCATATCGGCATCCTGCAGGTGCTGGAGGAAAATGGAATTCCGGTGGACGTAGTTACGGGATGCAGCATGGGCGCGCTCATCGGCGGCCTCTATGTTTCGGGAACGAATCTGCATATTCTGGAAAAATATGCGGCGAAATTTGATATGAAGAAATACTTTGATATTTCCATCAAAAACGGCGGTTTTTTAAAGGGCCGGAAAATTGAGGAGCTGCTGCGCCTGCTGACCAAAAACATCGGCATGGGGCAGACCCGGATCCCCTATGCCTGCGTTGCTGTGGATATCTGCACGGGCGAGGTTAAGACGTTCACCGAAGGGGTCTTATATAAGGCCATCCGCGCCAGCATTTCCATGCCCGGCATTTTCACGCCCTATGAGATCGACGGGCATATTTATATCGACGGCGGGGTTCTCGAGCGGATGCCCATGCAGGCGGCCCGGGAGCTGGGCGCGGATGTGGTGGTGGCGGTGGATGTATCCTATCGCGGGCAGCGGCAGACGCCCCCGCGCAATCTCATTGAGACTCTGCGCTGGACACTGAGCATTTCCGATTGGTATATCGCCCGGCACAAAGAGCATCAGGCGGATGTTCTGGTGACGCCGGATGTATATGAAATCGATCCGTTTTCCAGCAAGCAGGCGGCGCTCTGCATCCAGCGGGGCCGGGAGGCCATCCGGGAAAAGATTCCTGAGATTCAGCGGCTGCTGGCGGAATAGAGGAAAACCCCAAACGGGAGAATAGGAAAAGGAATGGCGCAATTTACGAAACAGGCAATCATCAACTCGTTTTTGAAACTTTTGGAGGAAACGCCGCTGGATAAGATCACGGTCAAGGACATCGTGGAGGACTGCGGCATAAACCGGAATACTTTCTATTACTATTACCATGACATCTATGCGCTTTTGGAAGAGCTTTTCAGCGATGAGATCCGGCGGGCGATGGAGGAGGAACACGAGGACTATGAAACCTGGCAGCAGGGCTTTCTGGAATCCCTCCGGTTTGTCAGGGAGAATAAAAAGATCATCGAGCATATCTACCATTCCATCAGCCGGGAACAGCTGGAACAGTACTTGTATGACGTGACGGACGATATCCTGGTCCAGTTTGTCAGAACCCAGACGGGAGAACTGGCAGTCAGGGAGGAAACCATTCGCTTTGTCGCGTCGATCTATAAGTTTGCCCTGGTGGGCATGATCCTGGAATGGATTCGGGACGGAATGAAATCCGAGCTTTTGGAGATCATAGACCGGGTGGGATATCTGTTTGAGGGCGTCACGCGGCAGATTCTGGAGAAGAGTTTGGACAAATGAGCGCGAGTGCCCAAAATTTGGGCACGGACAACAAAATATATCGATTTCAGGCAATTTTTTCGCGGTGTATCAATTTTGAACACCGCGATTTTTTTGCCCATAGCCGCACCGGATGCAGCGCGGTAGGATAGAGGCATAAAAAAAGAAAGGGGCTTTAACCAACATGAACGGGACGGAAAAACTCAAGCAAATGGGATTCAAAACAGTCTATAACTATCTGGACAGAGATCCGGAAAACAACATTCCAAAGATTCTGGATTGGCTCATCAGGCATGACGACGGCGGCACCATGACCAACCAGGTTCTGCTGGTCAAAGAGGCGCTTGCCGATCCGGACAATAACTGGTCGCGGCTGGCGAAAAGCCTCTGGACAGATCTGGACGACGGCGTGCGCAAAAAACTGTTTGAGACCGTGGTCATCAACGACAGCCTCATCGGAACGCCGCGGCAGATGAAAAACCAGGAGAAATACGGCTGCAACATCCCCTGGGCAATTCTGATGGACCCCACCTCTGCCTGCAATCTGCACTGCACAGGCTGCTGGGCCGCCGAATACGGCAATAAGCTGAACTTGACTCTGGAGGAGCTGGACAGCATTATCACCCAGGGCAAAAAGCTGGGGACTTACCTTTATATCTATTCCGGCGGCGAGCCGCTGGTCCGCAAAAAGGATATCATCCGCCTCTGCGAAATGCATCCGGACTGCGCGTTTATGGCGTTTACCAATGCTACGCTCATCGACGAGGAATTTGCCGATGAAATGCTCAGGGTGAAAAACTTTGTTCCCGCCATCAGCATCGAGGGCTTTGAGGAGGAGACGGATTTCCGGCGCGGAGATGGCACCTATCGGGCGGTAGTCCGGGCTATGGAAATATTGAAGCGCAAAAAGCTGCTGTTTGGCATCTCCTGCTGCTATACGGGCAAAAACGTGGAAGTGATCGGCAGCGAAGAATACTTTGACAGCATGATCGATCTGGGCGCGAAGTTTGCCTGGTTCTTCACCTATATGCCCATCGGCCAGGATGCCGTTCCCGAGCTGATGGCGTCGGCGGAGCAGCGGAAATTTATGTATGAGCAGATCCGCAAATTCCGCAGGACCAAGCCGCTGTTCACCATGGATTTCTGGAATGACGGGGAATATGTGGGCGGCTGCATCGCCGGGGGGCGCGCCTATCTGCATATCAATGCCAACGGCGATATCGAGCCTTGCGCCTTCATCCACTATTCGGATTCCAACATCCGGGAAAAGACGCTGCTGGAGGCATATCAATCGCCGCTCTTTATGGCCTATCGGAATAACCAGCCCTTCAACGAGAATCACCTGCGGCCCTGCCCGGTGCTGGATAATCCGGGGCGGCTGACGGATATGGTATGCGAATCCGGAGCGCATTCCACCGACCTCATGAAGCCGGAACGGGCCGAGGATTACTGCGCGAAATGCAGGGCGACGGCAGAAAAATGGGCGCCGGTGGCCGACGAGCTTTGGGAGAAGGAGCACTATGAATGCCACGGTGTCAAGACGGCCAGCAAGAAGGGGGAGGCAAAATGAAAAGGCAGTTTTCTTCGGAAGCCGTGACCTGCGGGCATCCGGATAAAGTCTGCGATCAGGTGGCGGATGCCATTCTGGATGCGATTCTGGCAAAAGACCCCGAGGCGCATGTCGCCTGCGAGGTGACGGCCAAGACGGACAGCCTCTGCATCTTTGGAGAGATCTCGACGACGGCGCAGGTGGATATGGAAAGAATCGCCCGGCAGGTGATCCGGGAGATCGGCTATACAGAGCCGGGCCATGGTTTTGACGCGGATACCTGCCGGATTCAGGTGGAAGTACACGAGCAGTCGCCGGATATCGCCCAGGGAATCCGGCATGCCGATGCGATGGATAACGGGGCGGGGGATCAGGGCATGATGTTTGGCTTTGCCTGCACGGAGACGCCCGACCGGATGCCGCTTCCCATCGAGCTGGCCAACCGGATGGCGCGGCGGCTGGAGGACGTCCGCCGCACCGGGCTTCTGCCCTATCTCCTGCCGGATGGGAAGACGCAGATCACCGTGGAATATGAGGACGGCGTTCCCCGGCGCATTGTGACGGCGGTGCTTTCTGCGCAGCACACCGAGGAAGTCCCCCTGGAACAGCTGCGGGAGGACATTCTCCATAAGGTGATGATTCCCTCGCTGCCCGCGGAGCTTCTGGATGAAAACACGGTGTTCTTTGCCAACCCGGCGGGACGGTTTGTGGTGGGCGGCCCGGCGGGGGATTCCGGCCTCACGGGGCGCAAGATCATTGCCGATACCTATGGCGGCTATGCCCGCCATGGAGGCGGCGCTTTTTCCGGCAAAGACCCATCCAAGGTGGACCGCAGCGGGGCGTATCTGGCGCGGTATATCGCGAAAAATGTGGTGGCGGCCGGCTGGGCGGAAAAATGCGAGGTGCAGCTGGGCTATGCCATCGGCCTGGCGGAGCCGGTGAACGTGTTTGTGGAAACCTTTGGGACCCAGCATATTGCGCCGGAACGGATTTGGGAGCGGATCCTGCGGGATATCGATATGCGCCCGGCGGCCATCGCCAAACGCCTGGGCCTGCAGGCGCCGATTTACCGCCGGACGGCCTGCTATGGGCACTTTGGGGAAAACACCCGGGATCTCCCGTGGGAAAAGACGGATCTGGCCCGGCAATGGGCGCAGGAAGAAGGATAAGCCGGATGGCTTTTGCGATATACGACAAATAAGGGGGCTTCCTATATGAAATTTGGAAAGGCAGTCGTGAAATACCGGGTGCCCATCCTGATCGTAAGCATTTTATTGCTGATTCCCGCCGTTTTGGGCGCGCTCGGCACAAGAATCAACTATGACGTTTTAAGCTATCTGCCCAAGGATATCGAAACCATGAAAGGACAGGATATCCTGCTGGATGAGTTCGGCAAGGGAGGATTCTCCATGGTCATGCTGGAGGGCATGGAGGAGAAGGACGTCGCGGCATTAAAGAAACAGATCGAGGGCGTAGACCACGTGGACAGCGTCATCTGGTATGATTCCCTCATGGATATTTCAGTTCCCATGGAGCTTCTGCCGGACGATCTCTATGAGGCGTTCAATAACGGCGATTCCACGATGATGGTGGTGTTCTTCGATGCGGCGACTTCCTCGGACGAGACAATGGAGGCCGTGGAGCAGATCCGTTCCTTGGCCGGAAAACAGTGCTTTGTCTCCGGGCTTTCCGCCGTCGTGACCGACCTCAAGACTCTCTGCCAGCAGGAGGAAGTGGCCTATGTCATCATTGCGGCCGTTTTGACGGGAATTGTGCTGGCGGTATTCATGGATTCCTATTTGCTGCCCGTCCTGTTTCTGGCGAGTATTGGCATGGCGATCCTCTATAATCTGGGAACCAACTACTTCCTGGGCGAGGTTTCCTATATCACAAAGGCGCTGGCTGTCGTATTGCAGCTGGGCGTGACTATGGATTATTCCATCTTTCTCTGGCACAGCTATCAGGAGCAGAAGCAGCTCTGCCATGACAGCCAGGAGGCTATGGCCCGGGCCATCCCCGGAACCCTGACTTCCATCGTTGGCAGTTCGATCACGACAGTCGCGGGGTTTTTGGCCCTCTGCTTCATGACCTTTGCCCTGGGCCGGGATTTGGGCATCGTCATGGCAAAGGGCGTGGTTTTCGGCGTGCTGGGCTGCGTGACGGTGCTTCCGGCGCTGATCCTGATTTTTGACAAAGGCATTGAGAAAACGAGGCACCGCCCGCTTCTGCCGAAGTTTGACCGCCTTTCGGATTTCATTGTCAAGCATAATAAGGTGTTTTTGATTGCGTTCGTGGTCCTGTTGATTCCGGCTCTCATCGGCTATGCCCAGACGCCGGTATACTATGACCTGTCTGGTGAATTGCCAAAAGACCTGGAATGCGTCATCGCCAACACAAAGCTCAAGGACGATTTTGATATCAGCTCGACGCATATGGTTCTGGCGGATGCGGGCATGTCCTCCAAAGACACGAAAGCCATGCTCAAAGAGATGGATGAGGTGGATGGCGTAAAATTTGCCCTGGGGCTGGATTCTCTGCTGGGCTCCTCGGTTCCGCAAGAGGTGCTGCCCGAATCCATCGAAAGCATATTAAAGGGAGATACCTATCAGCTCCTATTGGTGAATTCGGAGTATTCGGCCTCGTCGGATGAGGTGAACGCGCAGATTGGAGAGCTGAATCAGATTCTTAAGAAATATGACGCAAGCGGCATGCTCATCGGAGAAGCGGCCTGCATGAAGGATCTCATCGACATCACGGCCCATGACTTCAAGGTGGTGGACGTTATATCCATCGTTTCCATCTTCCTCATCATCCTGCTGGTGCTGAAATCCGTGTCTCTGCCAGTGGTGCTGGTGGCGGTCATTGAACTGGCTATCTTCATCAACCTGGGCATCCCCTATTACACGGGCATGCAGCTGCCGTTTATCGCGCCCATCTGCATCACAACCATACAGCTGGGGGCGACCGTGGACTATGCCATTCTGATGACCACCCGCTATATTCGGGAGCGGCAGAACGGGCACGATAAAAAAGAGGCTGTGGGCATTGCCCTGCGGGCGTCCATTCCCTCCATCACGGTCAGCGGCCTGGGATTTTTTGCCGCGACGTATGGCGTGGCGCTGTATTCCCGGGTGGACATGATCGGTTCGATGTGCCGCCTGATGGCGCGGGGCGCGCTGGTGAGCGTTTTGTGCGTCGTGTTCATCCTGCCATCGATGTTCCTGCTGCTGGATAAGCTGATCTGCCGGAGCACCTGGGGAATGCGGCGTCTGGGAAGGAAACAAGGATAGTGGGAAGGAGAGCTGAAATAAAATGAAACACAAAAAATATCGGTGGACGGCCCTGCTTTTGGCGGCGGCTATGACTTTGGGCTGCGTGGGAGTCGCCTATGCCGGGGCGGAAAATGGAACCGCAGCGGCTCAGGCGAATGTTTCCGGCATGGAAAAGGAGGAGACGGTCTATGTGCTCTCCAAAGCGGACGGCTCGGTGAACCAGATCATCGTCAGCGACCATCTGAAAAATCCGGAGGGCGCGGCTTCGATTCCGGATTCCAGCAGTCTTTCGGATATCGAAAATGTGAAGGGGGAAGAAACCTTTACAACCCAGGGCGGGGAGATGGTCTGGGCAGCCAATGGCGGCGACATCTACTATCAGGGAACCTCGGATAAAGAGCTGCCTTTGGATATGCATGTGAAATATACGCTGGACGGCCGGGAGATCGCGCCGGAGGAGCTGGCGGGAAAGAGCGGCAAGGTCACCATGCGCTTTGACTATGTCAACAAGCAGAAAGTGACGGTGGCAGTGGATGGGAAGCAGATGGAGGTTTCCGTGCCCTTTGTCGTGATGACCGGGCTGGTTCTGGAAGGCGATCATTTTAAGAATGTCACCGTGGAAAACGGCAAGGTTTTGGACGACGGCGACCGCTATATTGTCACGGGCATGGCATTGCCGGGATGGAAGGAGAGCCTGGAACTGACCGGGGAGGAGATAGAGATTCCCGAATATGTGGAGATCACGGCAGATGTTACCGATTTTTCCCTGACGGCCAGCGTGAGCGTGGCGCTCTCGAATATTCTGGATGAACTGGATCTGGCGGATATCGACGATATCGGGGACCTGACGGACTCTCTGAACGATCTTTCCCAGGCATCCACGGCGCTTGTGGAGGGAACCGAACAGCTCTATGACGGCGTGAGTGAGCTGGCGGAGAAATCCGGAACCCTGACCAGCGGCATTGACAAGCTGAATCAGGGTTCCCGGGAGCTGAAAGATGGTTCTAGGAGCCTGGCGGCGGGAACCGGCGAACTGGCCAGCGGCATGAAGGATCTTTCCTCGAATATGTCCGGCCTGACGGACGGGCTCAAGGATGCGGCGGCTGGCGGCAATGCGCTGCAGCAGGGATGCAGCCAGCTGACAGAGGGGGCCCGGGAGCTTTCCAATGGTGTTGCGGCGGCTCAGGCCGGGCTGCAGAGCCTCTCGGAAGGCATGGACACCGCCTATGGCAGCCTGACCCAGACGATTGCAGCTAACGAGAAGGTATTGGAAGGGCTGAAGGCTGTCTATGCCCAGATGCCCTCGGAGGATATTCAAACCATGATCGGCACTCTGGAGCAGACGATTGCCGGGCAGAAGCAGATCGCTGCATCCCTAAAACCCGGGAATCAGGGATTGAAGGACGGCGTACTGGCGCTGCAAAGCGGCGGCAGGGAGCTGGCGGATGGGGCCGCGGCCCTGCAGGAGGGCATCGGCCGGGTTTCGGTCGGCGTCGGTGATTTGCAGAACGGACTGAACCAGGCCTATGCGGGAAGCCAGGCGCTGAATGATGGGGCGCAGAAGCTTTATCAGGGCTCGGCGGAGGCCAGTCAGGGGGCGGCAGCCCTGCAGCAGGGGAGCAGCCAGCTGAACGCGGGCATTGGTGCGCTGAAAGACGGAAGCGGAGCCTTAATTGAAGGAATCGGCCAGCTCAAGGAAGGTGCATTGACCTTGCGGGACGGTATGGCTCAATTTGACGAGGAAGGTATCCGCAAGCTGGTGGACGCTTTTGATGGCGATTTGCAGGGCCTGGTGGAGCATTTCAAGGCCATGCAGAAAGCGGCGGAGGCGTATAACAACTATTCCGGCCTGCGGGACGGCATGGCGGGAAGCGTAAAATTCATCTATAAGACGGATGAAATCGGCGAATAAGAAAAACACAATAGAAACAGGCGGAAGGATTTCTTTCCGCCTGTTTTTTGGAAAAATGGAAATGTGCGGGCGGAAATGGACGGTGAGGTATGGGGCTTATGGCGTGCAGATGGAAAATGTTTGGAAGACAGGCCGCTGAAACAGGGCGAAATATGTATTTTCGCGGGACAGCAAGAATATCGCAACAATATAAATCCGGCAAGCCGTTTTTTCCGGGAAAGGAGCGGTGCAGAATTTGCCCCTGGTTCTTTCCGGTCATTTCCGGCAAAACGCATAGACTCTCCGGAAAGGCATGGAGAGGAGGAAAAGCGTGGGCAAAGGAAAACTTTTTGCGCAGGGAAATTACAGAGGAAACGAAAGGGGAATATCAAACGCATCTGGCAAAACCGGCAGTGGAGTATTATTCTTCAATACTTTGACAGGAAGGATTCAACATCTTTATTCGGCAGGATAAAGCGTCGTGCAAAAGAAAAGAAAAAGACCTTTTCCATTTGCATAGGAAATACAAAAGATAAGCCCAAAGAAGATATGGAGGGCAGGCCGCATTCCTGCCGCCCCGGGGCGTATTTAACGCGGCGGCTCGATGAGCAGGCCCTGGGTATAGTCCCGTCCGGCGGGCTGGATAGGACGGCAGAGCAGGCCATAGAGATCCGAAGCACGGATATCCAGGGCCAGGCCGGGGGAGAGCCGGTCCTCCCGAGGCTGGGTGATGACGGGAATGCGGGAATGCTGCGCCAGATGCGAGAGCAGGTCCCGGCGCTCCTGCCGGATGCCGAGAACCCGGGCATAGGGCGGTTGGGCGTCAATGGACTGTATTTGTCCTGTGGTAATCCCGAAAAAGCAGGCGAGAAGCAGGCGGGAAAGCCGCGTATAGGGATGGCGGCGGGATTTCATGGCGGTCAGCAGTTCTTCCCGGTTTCTGGCGGTTTTGCTCGCCGCGGCCAGCTTGTTTTCCAATCCCTCCGCCATGCCATAGATTTGGGAAAGCTCACCGGGCGCGGCAGAGCGCAGGGCATAGAGCAGGGGGAGGGAAAGGCTGTCCGGGAATACGGGCGGCGGATAAAACTCCGGCGGCTCGGTCAGGGCAGCTTCGGCCTCCCGGCCTTCCCGCAGGGCACGGCGAATGGCCAGGGCGCTGGAAAATTCACCGTCCAGCCCCTCCGCGAGATACTGCGAACCCCGCCGGGGAATGACGACGGGCCGGATGGCACTCCCGGTTTTTTTCAGGGCCTTCAAATATTCCAAGGCTAAAATGGCGTTGGGAGAGGCGAGAATATCCCGAACCTCCGGATGAGGGAATACGGCCTGCACGGCCCGGCTGCGGGCAGCCGGGAAGGACAGGCCCTGGGAGAGGGCGTCTGCAAGAGCCGCCTGATAGACCGGCGGCTCCTCTGCCAGCATGCCTGCCAGCTCCTGCAAAAGGGAGAGATCTGCCGCCTCGCTGCCAAAGCTCAATGCATCGATGCAGTGTAAACCATTGAGAATACGCACCGCTCCCATGGCGAACCGTTCGGCACTGGCGCAGGCATAGGAAACCGGCAGCTCGATGACCATATCCGCCCCGGTGCGGAGGGCCAGCCGGGCACGCATCCATTTATCGAATACGGCGGGTTCGCCCCGCTGGACGAAATTTCCGCTCATGAGAACGATGAGGGCGTCGCAGCCGGTTTGCCGCCGCGTCTTAGCCATATGATAGGCGTGGCCGCGGTGCAGCGGGTTGTATTCTGCGATGACGGCGGATATTTTCATAAAAAACTCCTTTTCAAATGGAAAAGTTTCCGTTATAATATCAATTATAAGTTATTATAACAGATTTTTTTAACCCCCAGACGAAATTTTTATCAAACGGGTAATCAATAGAAAAGAGGTAAATTTGTTATGGCATTGATGGATGCAATCAAGGCGAAGGCAAAGGCAGATGTGAAACACATCGTTTTGGCGGAGGGAACCGAGCCGCGTACAGTCGAGGCGGCGGGGATCATCGCGAAAGAGGGCCTTGCCAAGGTGACGCTGCTGGGCGATGTGGATGAGATCAAAAAGGTGGCCGCAGGGAAATCCCTCGAGGGCGTGAATCTCATTGATCCCGAGAAGCAGGCGAACTTTGACGAATATGTCAACGACTTCTATGAAATGCGCAAAAAGAAGGGCATGACCCCGGAAAAGGCCCGGGAGACCATGAAGAACACCCTGTATTATGCCACCATGATGATCAAAAAGGGCGCGGCAGACGGCATGGTTGCCGGAGCCATCAACTCCACGGGCAACACCATCCGCCCAGCTCTCCAGATCATCAAGACGGCGCCCGGAATCTCCATCGTCTCCAGCTGCTTCCTCATGGAAGTGCCGGATAAGTCCTATGGAGACAACGGCGTTCTGGTGTTCGGCGACTGCGCCATCTGCATCAACCCCAGTGCGGAAGAGCTGGCGGCCATCGCGGCAGCTTCGGCGGCAACGGGCAAAGCTCTTGCCGGCATCGATCCCCGGATCGCCATGCTGTCCTTCTCCACCAAGGGAAGCGCCAAGCATGAGTTGGTGGATAAGGTTGTGGAGGCGACGAATATCCTAAAGGAAGCGCATCCCGAGCTGAACGTAGATGGAGAACTGCAGGCGGATGCGGCGCTGGTGGAAAGCGTTGGGCAGTTAAAGAGCCCGGGCAGCAGCGTGGCAGGAAAGGCCAACGTTCTCATTTTTCCGGATATCCAGGCGGGAAATATCGGATATAAGCTGGTGCAGCGGCTGGCGGGCGCCGAGGCGATCGGGCCGATCTGCCAGGGACTGGCCAAGCCGGTCAACGACCTGTCCCGCGGATGCAGCGTCAGCGATATCGTGAGCGTTGTGGCCATGACGGCCGTGCAGGCGCAGCAGGCGGAATAACAGCAAAAACAGCGATTGGATGGAGGAAAACATGAAATATATCTTAGTAATCAACGCAGGCAGCTCTTCTTTGAAATACCAGCTCATCGACATGACGGATGAGAGCGTCAAGGCCAAGGGCATTGTGGAGCGTATCGGCGCCAAGGGCTCGGTTTTGAAGCACACCACCACCGGCAAGGACAAGGTGACCATTGAAAAGGAAATGAACGACCACGAAGCAGCGATGAACGAAGTTATCGCGGCCATGACCAACCCGGAATACGGTGCAGTGAAAACTATGGATGAGATCGATGCCATCGGGCACCGGGTGCTTCACGGCGGAGAGACCTTCAGCGCGCCTTCGCTCGTCAACGACGAGGTTTTGGACTGCGTCCGGGAATATATCGAGCTGGGGCCGCTGCACAACCCGGCCAATATCAAAGGCATCGAAACCTGCATGAAGGCTATGCCCGGCAAGCCCAATGTGGCTGTGTTTGATACGGCGTTCCATCAGACCATGCCGGATTATGCCTATCTTTATGCGCTGCCCTATGACGCCTATGAGAAGCACAAGATCCGCAAATACGGCTTCCACGGAACCTCTCATCGCTATATCGCGCAGCGGGTTCCCGAGGTTCTGGGCAAGGCTCCCAAGGATCTGAAGATTATCACCTGCCACCTGGGCAACGGCTCCAGCATCGCGGCAGTAGACGGCGGCAAATGCGTGGACACCTCCATGGGCCTCACGCCTCTCGAAGGCCTGGCCATGGGTACCCGCTCGGGCGATATCGATCCAGCGGCCATTCCCTATCTCATGAAGAAATACAACATGACGGCGGAGGAAACCGTAACCTTCCTGAACAAAAAGTGCGGCATGCTGGGCGTTTCCGGGGTGTCGAGCGATTTCCGCGACCTGCATGAAGCCCGTCTGGCGGGGAACAAGAAGGCGGATACTGCCCTCAAGATGTTCTGCTACCGGGTAAAGAAATATATCGGCTCTTATGCGGCGGCCATGGGCGGTGTGGACGTGATCGCCTTTGCCGGCGGCGTGGGCGAAAACGACTGGGACGTTCGGGAATGGTGCCTGGAAGGGCTGGAATTCATGGGCGTCAAGCTGGATAAGGAAAAGAACAACGGCCGCGGCGAGGAAAAGATCATCACCACGCCGGATTCCAAGGTTACGGCCATGGTGGTGCTCACCAACGAAGAGCTGATGATCGCCCGCGAAACGGCGCAGATCTGCGGCAAATAAGGCTCCGGGGCGGCAAAAAACTATTGACATTCGCCGGGATTCTTATTATAATTTCACTTGTTGGCTGTTGAGGCGAGGTGGAGCATGAAGCAATCCGTGGAACAAGCATTGGAGAATATGGGCCGGGTCTATACCCTGGAGGCCGCCGAAATGCCCGTGGATTGGGAAGATCCGCTGGATGTATCCTTTGCATCGCCCATCGCCGTCAAGGCGGAATATGTCTTTGACGGAAAAGCCGTCATCTTTCGGGGCACGATCCATGCGGACATCGAGGCCCAGTGCGGAAGCTGCCTCAAGGAATTCCTCTATTCCATGGATATCCCCTTTGCAGACGCGTTTTCAAGGGAGCCGGACGAAGAAGAGGGCGAATATGGATTTGACGGGGAGGAAGTCCTTCTCGACAAAATGATCCTCGACGAAATATCCCTTCATCTGCCCGTGCGGTTTTTATGCCGGGAGGACTGCAAGGGACTCTGCCCGATTTGCGGCAAGGACCGGAATGCAGGCCCCTGCGGATGCAAGCCAAACGGCGAGGTGAAAAAAGACAATCCGTTTGAAAAATTAAAAGGATTATTTGACTAGGACGAGGGAGGTGTAGATACATGGCAGTACCCAAGAGAAGAACATCCAAAGCGGTGACGCGCAGCAGAAAAGCAAACTGGAAGCTTTCCATGCCGGGCATGGCGGAATGCCCCCAGTGTCATGAAATGAAGCTTTCCCACAGAGTTTGCAAGAACTGTGGGTATTACAACGGCAAGGCTGTTGTAAACGTGGATGCGGCAAAATAAGGACAGAAGAAAAAACGCTGAAGAAATTCAGCGTTTTTTTATTGGCCTGCGGCATGGCGTTGGAAGGGAAGGAAAAGCCGGAAAGGGCAGAGATACGAGAAAAGAGAAATACTGCCTTTGTGGACCGCCGAAATTCGCGCCAAACGGAGAAGGGAGCCGCCGGAGAGTAGAAGCTGCGCATGAGGGCCGGTATGGAAGACAGCCCGCCAAGCCGGGAACAGGCAGCCTATGAAACCATAATGAATGTGCTTCCAGCCGTCGGAGCACAGGAGCAGAACGGAAATATAGAGGGATTTCCGAGATCATCCCAATTCCGGGCTTCGCTGGTGGAATAGGGACGGAGCCGCCCAGAATGGACGCATCCGCCTGGCCGGGGAGAAAAGCTGCGCCCTATTCTGCAATTTGGATGGGCCGAAGGCCGGGAAAGAGAGGGAGCAATGGCCGGAGCCAGATTTTTTGGAATATGCCGCCGGTTCGAAACGGAAAGAGCTTGCAGAATCTGGTTGTCGAATTTGCGGGTTTTAACGCCGCGGCGCACTTGAAAAAAGCAGGAGAAGCATTTATAATGGAAACCGTATGTTAGGAAGAAAGTAGGGGAAAGTATGCGAGTCATTGACATAACCCATAAATTGGACGAGAATGTGGCCATCTATGAAGGGGATCCGCGGTTTTCCATGGAAACATGGAGCACCGTGCAGGATAACGGCTATATGCTCTCCAAACTCCGGATGGGAACCCACACGGGGACCCATATGGATGCGCCCTGCCACTTTATCGAAGGGGGCAAGACGGCGGCAGAGCTGCCCATTAAACAGTTTGTCGGGAAATGCCTGGTGACGGATAACATAAAGATGGTGGAGCCGGGCTGCCACAGGGTCATTTTGAAAGGCAAGGGACGGCTGAACCTGGACGAAGCCCAGTGGCTCATCGATCATCGGGTGCATCTGGTGGGAACGGCGGCGCTCTCCATTGGAAACGACCAGGTACACAAGTTGCTTTTGGGCAATGAATGCGCCGTTTTGGAACTGCTGGATCTCAAAGATGTGGAGAAAGGCCGCTATATTCTCTGCGCGGCGCCCTTGAAGATCGATGCGGATGGAAGCCCGGTTCGGGCTTGCCTCATCGAGCCGGACTAAGGCGATGAAGAAGGCAGCTTTCATAAAGGGCGGCGCTGTCGCTGCCGGGCTTTTGGTGATTTTGGGAATTGTGATCCAGTGGATTGGGATTCTTTGCTTTGACAAGGGCTTTTATGCCCGGGAATATGCCAAGCTGGGCACGGCGGCTTCCATCGGCATGAGCCAGGAGGATCTGGATGCGGCAACGCAGGCGCTTTTGGATTATACCCGGGGCGCCCGGGAGGATCTGTCCGTCACGGCAGAGATCCGGGGCGAGCGCCGGGAAGTGTTCAACGAGCGGGAGACGCTGCACATGGCAGACGTGCGAAACCTGTATCTGGGGGCGATGACCTTTGGGTGGATTGCTCTTGCGGCCGGGCTTGTCTATTTTGTTTGGGCGATCTTCTTCTCCCGGGAGCGGCAGGCGGCCCTTATGGGGTATATCCACGCAAACTGGGCGTTCCTCTTGCTGTTTGGCCTGCTGGCTTTGTTTGCGGCGCTGGATTTTAATACCTTCTGGACGAATTTTCACCGTGTGTTTTTCACCAACGACCTATGGCTGCTGGATCCGCGCACGGATATTTTAATTCAAATGGTGCCCGGCCAGTTTTTCTTTGACCTGGTCATGCGCATCGCTTTTGCCTGCGTGGGGACGCTGGCGCTCCTGCTTTTGGGGGCATGGTTGGCCCGCCGGCACGAAAGACGAAAAGGAAAAGGAAATGCGGTATAAGGAACGCGCGGATCGGCAGATCCGGGAGCTGCGAAAAAAGGAAAATGTGCGCATTTTGGCCATCGAAACCTCCTGCGACGAGACGGCGGCGGCGGTGGTGGAAAACGGCCGGAGAGTGCTTTCCAACACGCTTTTTACCCAAATCGCCATCCATGCGGAATACGGCGGCGTGGTGCCCGAGATAGCTTCCCGCAACCACCTGGAAAAGCTGCCCTATATTGTGGATCAGGCTCTGCGCGAGGCGGGCTGCACTTTTGGAGAAATCGACGCGCTGGCCGTCACCCAGGGACCGGGGCTGGTGGGGGCGCTCCTGAATGGAGTTTCCTATGCCAAGGCGCTGGCTTTTTCGCTGGATAAGCCGCTGATCGCGGTCAATCATATGGAGGGGCATATTTCAGCCAACTATATCACCTATCCGGAGCTGGAGCCGCCCTTCCTCTGCCTGGTGGTGTCCGGCGGGCACACGAATATCGTGAAGGTAGAGGATTATGGCCGCTATGTTCCCCTGGGCGCGACCCGGGACGACGCGGCAGGCGAGGCGTTTGACAAGGTGGCGCGGATTTTGGGCCTGCCCTATCCCGGCGGGCCGCATCTGCAAAAGCTGGCGGAGCAGGGAGATCCGGATGCCTATCATTTCCCCAAGAGCTTCCGGGGGGAACATCATCTGGATTTTTCCTTCAGCGGCCTGAAAACCGCGGTAATCAACCTGGTTCACCGCATGGAGCAGCGCGGGGAAAGCTTTAACCCGGCGGATGTGGCGGCCAGCTTTCAGAAAACCGTGGTGAGAACTCTGATGGAAAATACCTTTGAAGCGGCCCGACGGGAGCATATCAAAAGAATCGCCCTGGCGGGGGGCGTCAGCGCCAATGCCGCCCTGCGAGAAGAGGCGGCCCGGGGCGGGTTTGCCCTCTATCTTCCAAAGCTCTGCTATTGCACGGATAACGCGGCGATGATCGGCTCCGCGGCCTATTACCGGATGCTGCAAAGCCCGGCGGCGCAGCTGTCCCTGAATGCGGATCCTTCGCTTCCCCTGCTTTAATATTGCGGGGAACCGGCGCATAGAATGAACCGCAGGACTTTTCCGGCGGAAAAGGGCAAAGAGGGAGGAGAGAATATGGGAAAACAGCGGACGAAAAAGCAAATGGATAAAAAAAGAGTGAAGCTGTTTGTCACCTTTGGGGTTTTATTGGCGGTTTTGGCCGGGTTGGTGCTCTATCTCACCTCTCTGGGAGAGACGGCGACCGTGGGTGCAACGGCTGAATTTATAGGGAAAAAATTTGTCATTGATCCGGGACACGGCGGTTTCGACGTGGGGACCTCGGGAACCAACACCAAGGTAGAAGAGGATCATCTCAATCTTGAAATTGCCAAAAAGCTCCGGGATGGCCTTATAAAGTCGGGAGCGGAAGTGGTGATGACCCGAAGCGACGGAGAAGCGATTGCGCCGACAAAAAAAGAGGATATGGCCAAGCGCCGGGAGATCATCGAGACGAGCGGGCAGGATCTGACCATCAGTATCCATCAGAATTTCTATGAAGACCCGGATGTGTGCGGGCCGCAGGTGTTTTATGCGCCGGGCTCCGTGGAAGGGGAGAAGCTGGCACGGTGCATCCAGGAACGGCTGAACAAAGATTTGGAAGTGAAGAAGCCCCTTTCTCATAAAGAAGGAAACTATTATATCGTCAAGTCAGGAGCGGCCCCGGCGGTCATTGTGGAATGCGGGTTTCTTTCCAATCCCGAGGAGGAAATCCTCCTGGGCAAAAAATTCTATCAGATCAAGATCGTCAAGGCGATTATGGAGGGCATGGAGGATTATCTGGCGGAGGCCAAAACAAACGCATGAGGGAAGCAATCGAGGAAAAGCAGATAACGGAGGGCCTTTTGAGTCCTATTTCCAAGCAGGAGGCCCGGATGAAAAATCCGCTGGTGCTGGCATATATCGGCGATACGGTATACGATCTGTTTGTGCGCACCAGCCGGGTCAAGGCCAGCGGCGAGCATGTGAACCTTTTAAACCGATGGGTCTGCGGCGTGGTGAATGCCCGTGCCCAGGCGGAAGCGGCGGACAAGCTCCTGCCCATGCTTTTGGAGGATGAGGCGGATATCTACCGCCGCGGGCGCAACGCCAAATCGGCGACCACGCCCAAAAATATGGATATCGGCGATTATCATAAGGCCACGGGCCTGGAAGCCGTGGTGGGGTATTTATTCCTCGTGGGGGAATATGGCCGGTTACACGAGATTTTTGAGGCGATTCTGCCGGAAAGTGAAGCGTAAGGTTTGGAAAAGGAAAACATACTCATTGGCCGGAACACAGTCCGGGAGGCCATCAAAAGCGGCCGCAGCATCGACGCGGTTTTTGTTGCGAAGGACAGCAGGGACGGCAGCCTGCGGGAAATTCTGGCATTGGCAAAAAAACAGGGGATTGTCGTAAAGGAAACTGTGAAAAGCAAGCTGGACGAGCTGTCCATGCCCTTTGGCTATCAGGGCCGCCCGGGGAATCACCAGGGAATTGTCGCCCAGGTTTCCTCTATTGTCTATGCAGAACTGGAGGATATTTTCAAGCGGGCTGAGGAAAAGGGAGAGCCGCCCTTTCTTGTCGCCCTCGATGGGATTACGGACCCCCAGAACCTGGGGGCGATTGTCCGCAGCGCAGAGGTGCTGGGCGCCCATGGCGTCGTGATTCTGAAGCGGCGCAGCGCATCCATGACGGCGGCTGCCTGCAAGACGGCCTGCGGCGCGGAGGAATACATCCCCATTGCCCGGGTAAACAACCTGGCGGCGGCTATCGACGAGGTGAAGGAACGGGGCGTTTGGGTAGCCGCGGCGGATATGGACGGGCAGGACGCTTTTGGCGCCGATCTGACCGGCGCGCTCATGCTGGTCATCGGGGCAGAGGGCGAGGGCGTTTCCCGTCTGGTGAAGGAACGCTGTGATTTCACGGTTCGTATTCCCGTCCGGGGCCATGTGGAATCGCTGAATGCCTCGGCTGCGGCAGCCGTACTGCTCTATGAAAAGGTGCGGCAGGACGCGGGAAAGAAAAAATAGAAAGGGAGTAGCTTTTTGGATTATCGGATCGACGAAGAACTGGAAGAGGAAATGCAGGCGCAGCTGGAGGAGGAAGAAATTCCCGAGGAGGAGCTGGAATTTGACGAGAAATATGCCCAGCTTTCGGATAATGAGCTGGCAGCCCTGGCCAACAGCGACGACAGCCATGCGCAGGACTATCTCTTGAATAAATATAAAAACTTTGTCCGGGCCAAGGCGCGTTCCTATTTCCTCATCGGCGCCGACCGGGAGGATCTGGTGCAGGAAGGGATGATCGGTCTCTATAAGGCCATCCGGGACTACAACAGCGAAAAGCAGTCCTCCTTTCGCGCCTTTGCCGAGCTTTGCATCACGCGGCAGATCATCACGGCCATCAAGACCGCGACCCGGCAGAAGCATAAGCCGCTCAATTCCTATGTGTCGCTGAACAAGCCCATCTATGACGAGGAATCCGACCGGACACTCATTGACGTTATCATCGGCAATAAGGTTTTGAATCCCGAAGAAATCATCATCGACCGGGAGGATCTGGCGCATATCGAGGCGAAGATTGGAGAGATGCTCTCGGATCTGGAATGGAAGGTGCTGAGTCTCTATTTGAAGGGCAAGTCCTATCAGGAGATCGCCCAGCAGCTGGGCCGGCGGGTAAAGTCCATCGATAATGCCCTGCAGCGGGTGAAAAGCAAGCTGGAAACATATTTGCAGGAAAACCGGAAGGAACGGGCCGGCGATTGACATTCGCGGGGCCATAAAATATAATAAATCTATTAGCCACATGCAGCCGGAAAGGCTGTTTTCGATAGGATGAGAATGGCGGAGGTAAGAGAAGAATGGCAAATGAATTTGTATTGACCAAAAAGGGCAAGGCGGCTCTGGAGGAGGAGCTGGAATATTTAAAAACCGTCAAGCGGGCGGAGATTTCCGAGCAGATTAAGGTGGCGCGTTCCTTTGGCGACCTGAGTGAAAACGCGGAATATACCGAGGCCCGCAATGAGCAGTCCCGCATCGAGGGAAAAATTCAGGGACTGGAAAAGACGCTGCGGACGGCGACGATTGTGGATGACGACGAGATCAACCTGGAAAAGGTAGGCATCGGCACAAAAGTCCGGATTCTGGATACCGAGACAAACGAAGAGGAGACATATCAGATTTTCGGCTCCATGGAAAGCGATGTGGCGAATAATATCATTTCCAACGAATCCCCGGTAGGGCAGGCGCTCCTGGGCAAGTCCGTGGGAGAAGAAGTCATTGTGGAAGCTCCCGGCGGAGAGATCAAGCTTGTCGTTTTGGAGATATCCAAGGCGGATGGGAACGACTGAGACCAGGGAAAGGAACAGGAAAGAGCATGGGACAGGAGATAAAGAATAACGGAGCGGCGCAGGAGGATGTTTCTCAGGTCGTTCGCGTCCGGCAGGAAAAGCTCAGGGCGTTGAAGGAGCAGGGGAAGAACCCCTTCGAGATCGTAAAGTTCGACCGCACGGCGGATTCCAAAGAAATTCTCGATCATTTTGAGGAGCTGGAGGGCAGCGAGGCGGCGATTGCCGGGCGGATCATTTCCAAGCGTGTTATGGGAAAGGCCAGCTTTTTCCATATTATGGACGGAGCGGGGAAAATTCAGTGCTATGCCCGCAGGGATGTGATGGGCGATGAGCCCTATGCCCAGTATAAAACCTATGATATCGGTGACATCGTGGGAGTCAAGGGGGAGGTTTTCCGGACCAACGCAGGGGAAATTTCGGTGAAATGCCATGAGGTTACGCTCCTTGCCAAATCCCTTCAGCCGCTGCCGGAGAAGTTCCATGGCCTCAAGGATACGGATCTGCGCTATCGCCAGCGGTATGTCGATCTGATCGTGAATCCGGAGGTCAAGGAGGCATTTGTCATCCGTTCCAAGGTCATCAAATATATCCGGGAATATCTGGATGAAAAGGGATTTATCGAGGTGGAAACGCCGATTCTTCATGCTACGGCCGGCGGCGCGGCAGCCCGCCCCTTTATCACCCATCACAATACCCTGGATATCGATATGTATTTGCGCATCGCCACCGAGCTGCATTTGAAGCGGCTGATTGTTGGCGGTTTTGAGCGGGTGTTTGAAATCGGGCGAATTTTCCGCAACGAGGGAATGGATACCAAGCATAATCCCGAGTTTACGACGATGGAGCTGTATCAGGCCTATACGGATTATCACGGCATGATGGAGCTTTGTGAAAATCTGTTTGCCTATTGCGCCAACAAGCTCTATGGCACCACCAAAATCACCTATCAGGGCGAGGAGATCGATCTGACGCCGCCCTGGAACCGCATGACCATGGCCCAGGCCGTCGAGCAGTATACCGGCGTCAACTTTGCGGCGGCGCAGTCGGACGAAGAGGCCCGGGAGCTGGCCAAGTCTCTGCATATGGAAGTGAGCGGCGATGAGACGCGGGGCACGCTTCTGAACGCGGCCTTTGAGGAATTTGTGGAAGAAAAGCTCACACAGCCCACTTTTATCATGGATTATCCCGTGGAAGTGTCGCCGCTTGCCAAACGCAAGGCAGACGAGCCTTGGCTGACCGAGCGGTTTGAGCTGTTTATCACACGCCGGGAGATCGCCAATGCCTTCAGCGAGCTGAACGACCCGGTGGATCAGAAAGAGCGTTTCCTTGCGCAGCTGAAAGAGCGGGAAAAGGGCGACGAAGAGGCGCATATGATGGATGAGGATTTTGTTAACGCTCTGGAATACGGCATGCCGCCCACGGGAGGGATCGGCATCGGCATCGACCGGATGGTCATGCTTTTGGCGGACGCTTATTCCATCCGCGATGTTCTCCTCTTTCCGACAATGAAACCGATTGGGAAATAAGGCGAGCAAAAACCCAGTAACCATGCGGGTTTGCGGGCATATAAAGGTTTGTGAAAAAAGGAAATTTACCCCTTTACCCCAAAGGACGCCTGTATTTTTGCAGGAATTGCCCGCCGCGCTGAGACAAGGTATGGCGGAATGCCAGGAACGGAAATATAGAGATGAACCAGGATGCTGTAAAAACCGAGAAGACAGCATCCTGGTTTTGTTTTGGGAATATATGGAATACACTTGGTTCGGCTGCGTCTTAATATTAGCTATATTTGCCGCTCCTGCCCATCTATACGCCAAATCTCCATAACCCCAAAAAAGCGGCGTCATAGGGTGCGCTTCTGAAAATGGGTCTGTTTTAGGAAAATTCGAGTGGTAAAACAAGCGTAAGCGCAGCTCTCAATCAATTTGCAGCAAAGCCGCCTTTGATGGAAAAAAGGACTGCGGGCTGCATTTTATTTTGTCTGCAAGCCATCCGTTGCCGGGTTGTCGATGAGCCGCCCTTGGGCATCAAAACGGGAGCCATGGCAGGGGCAGTCCCAGGTCTGCTCTGCACTGTTCCATTGCAGGGCACATCCCATATGCGGGCAGCGGGGCCGCTTTAGCCTGAGAAGGCTGGAAAGGGCTTCCCATGTGTTGACGAAAAGCTGGGGATGGAGAATGCTGCGGGAAGGAGAGAACACCGGAGCATAAGGATTTTCTTTTCCCTGCACCAGATCCACTAGGAGCAATGCCGCCGCCATGGAGGAGGTCATGCCCCATTTGTTAAAGCCGGTGGCTACAAAGAAATCCGGCGTATGCCTGGAATACGGCCCGATATAGGGCGCGCCATCCAGACTCATGCAGTCTTGCGCGGCCCAGCGGGCCTGGACCGCGGCTCCGGGAAATTCCTTTCTCGCAAAGGCCTCCAAGTCCCGCCAGCCGTCGCCAGACTTGCCGGTTCGATGCCCGCCGCCTCCCAGGAGCAGGAGGTTTCCGATATTGCGAAAGGAATATCCCTGCGGCGATTCATCGATATACATTCCCTCCATATCCGGGGCATTCTCCAGGGCAAGGACATAGGACCGATCCTGGTATAGTTTGAGAAAATAGCCCCCATGCTTGTTGTTCATGGGAAAATGCGTGGCGACAACGACTTTTTTTGCGGATATTCTTCCGCGGTTTGTTTGAATCAGATGTCCATCATTCAAAAATTCCAATGCCTTTGTATGGGTATAGATATGCAGCCCGGGAGCAATCCCGGCGGCGAATTTGAGGGGATGAAACTGCGCCTGTTTGGGAAAACACAGGGCATTTTGGATGGGCAGGGGGAGGGGCAGTTCGTGGACAATTTTGGCGGGAAAGCCCAGTTTTCGGAGGTTTTCTGCCTCCTGCCGTATTTTTTCCGGGGAGGAGAGGGTATAGACAAATGCGTCTTTTTCCTGAAAATCACAGGGAACCCGGCGGGCGATATTCCGAAATTCCTCCAAAGCCTCCTGGTTGGCCCGAAGATACAGGCCGGCGCCGTCTCCCAGCCGTTTTGCCAGCTTTGTATAGCAAAGCCCGTGCTGTGAGGTGATCTTAGCCGTGGTGTTTTTGGTGATGCCGCTGCAAATTTCCGATGCCTCCACAAGCATATATTCCACACCCGCCTTTTGCAGCTCATATGCCAGGAGAAGCCCAGCAATACCGCCGCCAATAATTAAAACATCTGTTTTCCTGTCTCCCGGCGGGACGGGAAATTCCGGCAGAGACGCCGTTTTAGACCAAAGTGATTCCATGGATATACTGTTGTTTCCTTTCAGTTTTTGTTTAGTATGGCCGTTTCTCCACTTTGCATGCAAAGACGGAGCGGGATGCTTGCCAAAACAAAAAAGGAAAAAATTTATGTAGAATCTGCGGCCGGGCAGACGCCCTTCCGGGATTTCCGGGAATGCCACTTGAAGGAAATGCCGCACTCTGGTACAATAAATAACAGAATGCCTCCCATGATGACAGGGCGGCGGATTCCGGCATATGTCGTTTGTGCCATGGGAAAAATACCTGCGCCGTGCTCCCGGCAAAGACGGGAGGATGTTTTGCAGGATTCCCAAGAGCAGAAAGAGACAGTTGAGGTGACACGATTTTGAAGAAAAAAATTGCTGTGGATTCCAAAAAATTCTTTTCCTATATTCTAGGAAAGCTACTGGTGGTTGCGGTTTCCATCGGCCTTGTGATATTTGCCATGTTCACGGCGCTCAACAGCATGGATGTGTTTGTTATGACCAAAGACGCGTTTGCAAAGCGCACGTCGGTGATATTGGAGCCGATGGACAACGACGATACGGAAATGCTGGACAAGCTCTTTACCGAAGATTTTTTGAAGGAAACGGGGCTGGATACGCAAAAGACCAATGCCAGCTATACCATTATGAACTATGACGAGCGTACGGATATCTCCTTTGCCGTGATCTTTCCCTGGCAGACTTCTGCGGAAATCCAGGTGACAAACATTGTGCAGGATATCAAATCCAAAGTGGATACTTCCAGCGTGCTTACCTTCAACCCGGTGACGGAATTTATCGAAAGCGGGGTCTATAAAGTGCAGGTAGTCAAAGGAGAGGATGGCTCCTGGAAGGTGAATTCCATGGAGCTGATCGAGAAGATCACGCCTGAGAGCGTGCTTCCCATCCCGACACCGCCGCCAAGCTCGGATGTATACGACGACGAAGAAATTCCGGAAACCACGGTTTCGCCGGAACCGGAGGACACCTCCGGCGGTGAGGAAGAATAGACGGTCTGCGGATGGCGCGAAACCATCCGCTTTTTTTGCCCAAAGGGAGGAAAAACCAATGGATCCATATCGATTTGCGACGAACCGCGTTCTGCTGGCACCCCTGGCCGGAGTTACGGATATGGCGTTTCGCGAGCTGGCCCGGGAACAGGGAGCGGGGATGACATTCACGGAAATGGTGAGCGCTAAAGGAATCCAGTATAAAAATGAAAAGACCTTTTCCCTTTTGCAGATCGGGGAAAAAGAGGGGAAGGCGGGCGTGCAGCTATTCGGGCGGGAACCGGAGATCCTGGCCCAAACGGCCGCTCGGCTGGAAGAAACGGCGGGAAAACAGATCGCCCTGTTTGACATCAACATGGGCTGCCCAGCGCCAAAAATTGTGAATAATGGGGAGGGTTCGGCCCTCATGCGGGAGCCGGAGCTGGCGGGACGCATCATCCGCGCTGTCAAGGCGGCTGTCGATCTCCCGGTGACGGTGAAGTTCCGGAAAGGATTTGATAAGGAGGAGGATACCTGCGTCGCCTTTGCCCAGATGGCGGAGCAGGCCGGGGCGGATGGAATCACTGTTCATGGCCGTACTCGAGCGCAGTTCTATGAAGGAAAGGCAGACTGGAAGGCCATTGCCCGGGTAAAAAAAGCGGTAAGCATTCCGGTGAACGCCAACGGGGATATTTTCAGCCCAGAGGACGCCAAGGAGATCTGGGAAGAAACCGGGGCGGACGGCATTATGGTGGCCCGGGGCGCCTTGGGGAACCCCTTCCTCTTTCGGCAGATCCATGAATTTCTCAAAACCGGGGCCTATACCCCCGTAACACTTCCCGAGCGGATGGAGTTGGCGGTGCGGCAGGCACAGGCTGCTTGCCGCTATAAAGGTGAACGGGTGGCTATGCGGGAGATGCGCAAGCATGGCGCCTGGTATTTGAAAGGCATCCGGGGAGCGGCCCGCTGGCGGGACAGAGTGGTGCGGGTCAACACACTGGAGGAGTTTTGCCAGCTGATGCGGGAGGTTGCCGGAGCGGAAAGGGAATAGAAAGACGATATGGGCGCGGCCGCATGCAAGCGGGCCGTGCCCTTGCTATATCAGAGGATTTCGAATCTGAGATGGACGGCGAAGGACAAAGACGGACGATGACCGTGTGACAATCACTGGGGTTCACTGTCTATGTATTTACGGGAAATACTTCGCAAACAGATAATATCCCGGGACGAAGAACGAGAGAAACAGCGGCAGTACCAGCTGGTTCGTCTGGCTGGACAGGACTTTGATTTTTTCAACGTTTTTAAAATTTCAGGCGGGCTGGGAAAACAACGGATTCAAAAAAGGGACAAAAAGGAAACATACATATTGGACATACGGGACTGCCGGCAAGCATGGAGAATGACGCCAGCCTTTTTCTGCTGACAGCGGCAGAGAAAAGGGGACGGCGGGGTTTGCCGGGAACAGAGCCCCTGCCTGCAACAAAATCAAGAAACAGCACTAAATAAAGAAGATTTTGGATTTTTTGTCGTTGACTTTTCGGTTTCAAAAGCGGCTCCTGTTGTTTTTGAAACCTCGTTCTGCTCCTATAAAAATATCCCTCGGTTTTCCGGGGGATATTTTTTTGCTGTTTTATCTTCTTCCCGCAATGCGCAGCAGGGTAATCTTATTGCGGACGTAGGGGGACCAGCGCAGCGTATGCTCATATTCGCTGCTGGGAAGCCCGATTTCCTCCATAGAGGAACGCATACCCATAGCCTGGTAAAAACTCTCCAGCGCATGGATCTCCGGGAGCTGCCCCAGAATTTCGGCGATTTGCGGCCATTTCTCCAAAAGGATTTCCCGGGTGAGGGAAGCAGTAGTATCCTGGGCGTTTTCCATCCGGATTTTGCCATAGAGCTTGCCGAAAATTTCCTGCTGCTCCTCTTCGCTGAGGAGGTTCCCGCGGTATTGGGAAAAATAGGAGGGCCCGGCTTCCAGGATTTCCCGGTATACCCGCAGGGCCATCAGCGTGCCGATGCCCACGCGTTCCCCATGGAGCCCGGTTGTGGGGATGCCCAGCACTTCCATTTCCCAGAAATGCGAGATATAGTGTTCTGCCCCGGCGGCTGGGCGGGAGCTTCCCGCCATCTGCATCGCCATGCCGGAAAGCAGAAGGCCATAGATGAGTTTTGCATAGGCATCGGCATCCTTTTCGGGAAGCTTGTCCGCCGTCTGCATCACATCCGAAACCGCCTGCTTCTGCATGCGGCCGATGGAGGGGCAATAGGCCTCGGCGCCATCGCCCAGAAGGCTGGCCAGCTGCCAGTCGCAAAGAGCGGTATACTTGCCGACCATATCCCCCAGGCCGGAGAGCGAGAGGCGCAGAGGCGCTTTTCGCAGAATATCCACATCTGCGCAGATCGCCATAGGCATGCGGGTAAACACCGTGGTTTTCAGCCCGTTGAGGGTCATGGAGCAACTATGGGAGGCAAAACCATCCACACTGCAAGCCGTTGGGACAGACAAAAATGGGATACCCATTTTAAAAGCCGTATACCGGGTCAGGTCATGGACGGTTCCCGCGCCGACCGCCACCATGAAGCTGCAGGAAGAGGTTTTCTCCCGCAAATGGGCGATTCCCTGCTCGTTGGCATGAAGGTTTTTGGCGTTCAGGATTACTTCTTTTTTCATTTGGGGATGCGTTTCACACGCATCAAATGTGTTGGTATCATAGACGGCGATGCCCTCGCTGGGCGTGAGCCCAAGGCTGACAGCCAGATCCTCTATTCCTGCGGTAGCCCCCGGCGCGATGACGACTTTTTTGACGTCTACCCGGTGTTCTGTTCCGCAGGAGCGGCAATCGAAGTTGAACGATGCACTGTCTAAATCCATTGGAATCCTCCTCAAAAGAATTGCTTTTCCCATTATAGAGCGGCTGGGGGAAAAAGAAAAGGGCAGGGTATAAATTTTTTGTAAAAATGCCGGAAAACAGGATAAAAAAGCCATAAAAAAACGAAAAACACCGGGAAAAAACAAGGCTGTTCAAAATGTGGGACGAATGCTATAATAAAAAGGAAAATACGGACGAGGTAAAAAAACATGGTATTGATTGAATCCAATTTCGATGCGCCTACCTATCGGGCGTTTTACCGTTATGATGCGTTTTTTAAGAGCAGCAAGGCGCTGGTCCTGGCGATTGGGGAGATTTTGCTGGCTGCTCTCCTTATCTACTGCATCACGGCAGGATACAGCCAGCTGGTTCTGGTGGCGGTAATTTTTATTGTCGCCCTGCCGGTGGTATACGTCGTGCAGGTGGAGAGCACCATGCGCAAATATATCGCGCTGGCCAAGCTGAAAACCGATCCCATTCCCGTCCGGTTCGAGATCAGCGATAAAAAAATCATTACGCTCAACAAGAGGACGGCCCAGCACAAGACCTATAAATGGAGCGAGATCGCCGCAGTGCGGGAAACCGGGAAATTCCTGTTTCTCTATGTAAATAAGACGCAGGCGGTGGTTTTGAATAAAGAGCATGTGAAGGAAGGGAAGCTGGAGGATTTGCAGAGGTGGTCCAAAACCCTGGTGCAAAAACACAGCGGGAAGAAACCAAGGTAAAATAGAAAGACAGGGGAGCTCTCTGAAATTTTCAGAGGGCTTTTTCTTTTGGCGGGAATGAAAATTTAATTTTGAGGGGATACACAATGAAAACAAACTATAAATTTTTTATGATGAGCATGAGCCTGCCGCCTGCGAAAAGCCAGAAAATAACAGGGGTTGCATCTGGCATACCCCTCTGAAACGTCTCTGCGCGGATGGCAGGAGAACCCCAAGCATTGCCAGGAGAAGGCCGATGGAAAGGGGCAGGGCTGCTTTTTGTCAAAACGCCCTGGCGGATGAGAAGCCGCGGAGGGCGGCATGGGGCGGGGGTCTGCGGCGTATATTGAAAATATGGATAAGTATGATATAATCATTATCGGGCATCCATACTGGTGGGGCCCGGCTTTTATGCCGGCTGTCCCTTTCCCCGGAGGATGCGTTTTTTCGGCCAGGGCGGTTGCTTTTATCTGTACACATAGATGCCTTGCCATTTTCAGTAAAGTACGCTTTGGGGCGCGGCGTTTGCAGTAAACGCTGCGGCAGGGCATGGGAATAGGAACAGACTATCAGGAGGTTTTATAATGGATGATCATTTACGAAATAAAGAGCCCGGGAATACAAAGGAAACCAAGAATTCCGGAAAGATGGTCGGGCTGCGGTTTTTGCAGGGGGCACTGATCGGCCTCGGGGCTGTCCTTCCGGGGATATCGGGCGGGGTCCTTTGCGTTGTTTTTGGCGTCTACAGGACCATTATGGAGCTGCTGTCTCATCCGATTACAACTCTAAAGAAACAATACCGCATGCTGATTCCCCTTGTGGTGGGCCTTTGTTTCGGATTTGTCATTATCGCAAAAATCCTGGGATTTTTGCTGGAAAAATACCCAAACCCTTCGGTATGCCTGTTTATAGGGCTGATCGGCGGGATGATCCCATCGCTCTTCCGGGAAGCCGGGGAGAAGGGGAGAAGCAAGGGTTCCTTCATCTCCCTCGCCATTTGTTTCTCGGTTACACTGGCGCTGCTGCTGGGGATCAACCTGATTCATGTCACCATTACTCCGAATTTTGGATGGTATCTGTTCTGCGGCTTCTGCATTGCTCTGAGCATGATCGCGCCGGGAATGAGCTTTTCCACGCTGCTGATGCCGCTGGGGCTGTATACGCCGCTTGTCACGGGAATTGGGGATTTTGATTTCGGGATCCTGGTTCCTGCGGGGATTGGCGCGATATTGACGGTGATCCTGCTGGCGAAGGCCGTAGACAGTCTGATGAAAAACCACTATAATCTCGCCTTCCATGGAATTATCGGCATTGTAGTGGCGGCCACTCTCGTGATTATTCCCTTTTCCAGCTTCGTCGAAAGCGTCACTTCCGGCGTTGTAAATGTGGTTTGCCTGGTGGTTGGGGTGGTTGCTGCGCTTCTTCTCGATAAGTTTAACAGAAAGGTTGAAGTGCCGGAATAAGAGGTTCAAACGGGCGGCCGCTGGCCCGCATATCGCGGTATTGCCGGCATCGGAAAAGCTGCCGCTTTGGACGCTGATCTTTTCGATACACCGGGCGGAGAACCGGCTGACTGGGAAGGGAGGAAATTCTGCGGGATGGGTTGGCCCCGGAGGCAGAGGGGTTCTCACGGCGATGGGCAAGCCGATTCATGAAATTCCCAGACGGGGCCAGAAACCGGATATTTCGGCGGGAAATAAGAGAGCGGCCTGGCAACAGGGCGGCGGAAGCTGCGCCGCAGAATTGATTCGAGCGGGCCTTGCTTTATGGGCCGGAAAAGTATAAGAAAGCAAAAAACGGCGGGTTAGACGCCGTTTTTTTGATGGGGTTATATATACTTGTATATCTCTTCTGCTCTGCGAGAGAAGTATTATTTATGTCCACGATAGGGATCGTAATGGGGAAGACGGCAGCCGTATTCCTTCAAAAAACAGATGGTGTTTTCATCTGTCCAACGGATGAGGGAAACGCCGTCGAAATTTTCGGAGGCGCCGTCTGCCATCTGATCCTCAAAATGCCAGGTGACGGCGGTCTGGCTGCCGCAGTGAAGAAAATCCTGAATATCCCAGCGGATCACTCTGCCCCGGGTATTCCATTCCTGGAACCAATGGGCAATTTCCCGGGAACCCACATACCGCGGCCCCCAGCTTTCGATATATTCGCAGTCCTCCGTGAAAAGCCCGCAGATTCCCGTGTCGGTTTGATGAAGCCACATGGAAAACCAGCGGCGGACCGCTTCCTCCCGTTCCCGCATTCTGCTGTATTCCTCCTATGCCGCTGCCCGTTTGTTTTTGAAGACAAAGGTGCGCTGGACGAGATAGTTGACCACGAAAAGCACCACCTCCACGAGAATCTTGGCCAGAGGAGCTGCCATTCCCAAAACATTGCACAAAAGCAGCATAAGGCCATAGTTGGCCGCCAGGATGACAACCACCAGCGTATAGTATTTCACCAACGTGGATGCCATGCCGTCCCGGCTCTTGAATACCACTTTCTTGTTGACCATATAGTTGACAAACGAGCTGACGGCTCGGGCTCCCACCGTGCTCACCAGCATTTGCAGAGCGGCATTGGACATGCCGCCCAGCAGGGCATAGAGCAGGTTGAAAAGCACATAGTCCACCAGGAACCCGATGAGGGATGACATGATAAACTTAAAAATTACGGCATAAATTTTGAGGGAATCCCGGATGACATGAAAATGCGAGGAACTGTTATCGTCGATATAGACGGTTTCAATGAAAACCTCGTGCATGGGAATACCCAGCTCGGCTGCCTGGAGCAGCATATTCATCTCGTATTCATAACGTTCCCCCTTCAGGTCGATAAACTCCCGCAGATATTGAATGGGAATAGCCCGCAGGCCGGTCTGGGTATCCATCAGTTTGACGCCGCTGGCCAGGGCGAAAACATGGCGGGTAAGGGAATTTCCAAAACGGCTGCGCAGGGGAACTTCCCCCGTGAACTTCCGGGAACCGATGATGATGCTGTCTGGATGCTCCAAAAAGCCCTGATAGACCCGGTTGATATCCTTTAGGAGATGCTGGCCGTCAGCGTCAACGATGATGACGCCCTGGCTGTCCGGCAGATTTTCCAGGATATACGAGAAGCCGGTTTTCATGGCGCGTCCCTTGCCCTGGTTGACCGCATGGGAAAGAAGCGTGACATAAGAGGGAAGGGCGGTAAAGACGGCATCGAATTCGCTGCCGCTGCCATCGTTGACGACAATCAAATTATATTCGGTTTCATCATGCAGACGATGCACCAGCTCCAGCAGGCGCTCATCCGGCTTATAGGCAGGAATCAGAATATTCAAACGCACAAGCCTCCTTTTATTCTATTGTTTACTGGGCGCTTTCCGCGAAATACAGGATATCCGAAAGGCTGCGGGGCGTATCCCGGCCGGCAATATCATTCTGGATCTTCCCATCATAAATCATGATGGAGGATTGGCCGCCGTCGAAGTTATAGGCCTCTGTGCAGCCCAGATCCTTGAAGATCTGCTCCAGCTGAATGAGGCGTACGCCGCGGTTTTCATCCGTCCGGCCATCCACGATCACCAGCTTAAAGTGCCCGGGCTCCACCATCCCAATGGCGGAACGGGGGTTGAAGGTCTGCACCTGGCTGTCCGAATAATCGCCCTTGGCAACGCCGTCGGTGATGAGGGCAGGGCCGAAGGAGAAAGTGTGGAGCAGGCCGTCGTTGGCGATCAGGGAGGCAATCTCATCCTTGCTCTTGATGGTATTTTCCTTGACGCACTTCATGGTTCCATCGCTGAAGATCATGCAGAGGTCACGGTCGGAGGGCTTGAAGCGATAGAGCGTTCCATTCCGCACGATGATGCCGTCGGTCAGATAGCCGGCGTTGTCGCAGTTGATGGAGAGCAGCGCGTTATACCGCTCAGAAATCGTCACCGGATCTTCATAGGAATTGCGGGGAATGCTGTCCCCGTCGCCGGAAAAAGCCGTTTTGAAAAGGCTCATATCCTTGCATACGATATCTGCCACATAATAATCCGTCTTTTTATCGCCATCCACATTTTCCAGCACCTTTTTCTCAATGGTGATCTGCAGATTTTCGCTTTGATAGCTGCTGTCGGTTTTTGTAATGGGCACCGGCGTTGCCGATGCGGAAGCCGACGCAGAGGGCGAAGGCGACGCGCTGGAATCCGGCGCGGCCGAAGGCACGGGAGAAACTGCGGGCAGGTCAATGGCGCCTTCCGAGGAGGGCAGGGCCCAGCGAACCACGGCAAAAATAGCCAACGCCACAAAAAACACGATGACGATCCACATAATAAAACGGTTGCGCGCCTTCATCACGCGGTGCTGCCGCGCCCGTTCCCGGCTTTCCGCTGAACGCTTCCGGTACGCATCCCGGTCAAATCGATTGCTTTGCAAAATTCATACCTCGCTTACTAAAAGTTAACAATTTTATTATAGACATTTTCCGAAAAAAAACAACAGGAAGCGTGCAAAGTTTATGTATATTTTAAATTTGCTTAGTTTTCCTTTTTGAGATAAAATAAAAATACACACATATTTAAGGAGGAAACGCGTCTGATGGAATGGGTCAGCATGAAAATATACCTTCCCTCCGAGGAGATCGATGCCTTGGTGGAAGAGCTTATGGGAGTGGGAATCCGGGGTTTTGCTATCGAGGATCCCTATGAATTTGAGGAATTTCTGGAAACCTCAGTCTATTATGACTATATTGAAGACGACGTGATGCGGCTGAAGGAGAGCCCGGCCAACGTGACCATCTATCTTCCGGCCAACGCCCAGGGGGCGGACATGCTGGAACAGGCAAAGGGCATTGCCCTGGCCCGGGATGCGGAATATGCGCTGGAAAACCTGCGGGAGGAGGACTGGGCGAACAACTGGAAACAGTATTTCAAGCCGGTGGCCATCGGGGAGAAAATCCTGGTGAAGCCCTCCTGGGAAGCGGTTCCCGAGGGAATGGACGCGGGCCGGCGCATCCTGGAAATTGATCCTTCCTCCAGCTTTGGAACCGGGACCCACGAGACTACCCGGCTCTGTATGGAGGAGCTGGAAAAAGCCGTGGAGCCCGGGGCGAAAGTCCTGGACATGGGCTGCGGAAGCGGGATTCTGGGCGTGAGCGCCATGCTTCTTGGGGCAGGAAGCGTCGTGGGTGTGGATATTGAGGAGGATTCCATCCGTGTCTCCCGGGAAAACGCCGAGCGCAACGGGATTCCTGCGGAACGGTTTACGCTCCGTCGCGGCAATGTGCTTCAGGATGCAGCCCTCCGGGAAACCATCCGGGACGGCTATGACGTCGTTGTGGCGAATATCGTGGCGGACGTGGTTATCGCCATGTGCCCGCTGTTTAGGGAATATTTGAAGGAGAGTGGAACGCTCATCACTTCGGGCATTATCACGGAACGATTGGAAGACGTAAAGGCGGCTGTTTTGGCGGCTGGCTTTGTCATCAAAAAAATCAGCGAAAAAGGAGAATGGGCGGCGATTACCGCGGCCTGGAAATAGATGCGGCGCTTTTTTGCAGAGAAAATAGAAAATAATACGGCAGTTTTGACAGGGAGCGAGGCCGAGCACCTTTCCCGGGTACTGCGGCTCAAGGCGGGAGATCCGATCCTGGTGGCCGGGGAAGGCGAGGAATATGTCTGCCGGCTTGTGCAGGTGGAAAAACAGCGGGCGGAGGCCGAGATTTTGCAGACCCGGCCCTGTCTGGCCGATCCCCGCAGGCGGATCACGCTGTATCTTGCCTATATGAAATCGGATAAGATGGAGATCGTGGCGCAGAAGGCCGTGGAACTGGGGGTGAGCGCCCTGCGGCCCTTTATCAGCAGCCGGTGCGTCAAGGTGCCGGAGGAAAAGGCGGCGGCGAAGGCCAGAGAGCGGATGAGCCGCATCGCCTTTGAGGCGTTGAAGCAGTGCGGGCGGACCCGGGCCATGGAGGTGGGAATGCCTCTTTCGTTTTCCGAATTCTTACAGGAGATTTCCGGGCATGCGCTCACGCTGTTTGCCTATGAGCAGTCCCAAAAACCGCTGAAGGAGGCCTTGTGCGGCGCGGAGGATATTGCCCTGGTGGTCGGCCCGGAAGGGGGCTTCAGCCCGGAGGAGGCGGCGGAAATTGAGGCGGCCGGCGCCCGGCAGGTGAGCCTGGGGCGGCGGATTCTCCGGGGAGAGACGGCGGCGATTGCCCTGGCGGCCATCGTGGCCTATGAGACGGAGTGTTAGATGAAAGCAGCGATTTACACCTTGGGATGCAAGGTGAACCAATACGACAGCGACGCCATGGCGGAGATCCTGGAAAAAGAAGGGTATACCCTGGTGGATTTTCACGAGAAGGCGGATGTATATATCATAAATACCTGCACGGTGACGGCGGTGGCGGACAAGAAATCCCGCCAGATGATTCACCGCGCCCATGAGAGGAATCCGCAGGCCATCCTCTGCGTCTGCGGCTGCCTTGCCCAGCGGGATGCCCAAACCATTCTGGAAATGGAGGGCGTCCGGGCGGCCATTGGAACAAAGAACCGGGCCCGCATCGGGGAAATCCTCCGCAGATTGCAGGAGGAGCCGGGGAAGATTGACGCCGTGGAGGAAATCCGGGCGGAACGTGCCTTTGAGCGGATGCACATTTCCCGAAGCGCGGAACGCACCCGGGCCAACATGAAAATCTGCGAGGGATGCAACAATTTTTGCAGCTACTGCATCATTCCCTATGCCCGCGGGCCGGTGCGGTCCCGCCCTCTGGAGGATATTCTGGAAGAGGCACGGGCCCTGGCGGAAAGCGGAGTAAAGGAAGTGGTGCTGACCGGGATCCATCTGGGTTCCTATGGCCGGGATTTGAAGGGAATCTCTCTCATCGACGTGATCGAAGCGGTTGGGCAGGTGGAGGGGATTTTCCGCATCCGGCTGGGTTCTTTGGAGCCGTCGCTTTTGACCGAGGAATTCTGCCGCCGGGCCAGCGGCGTAAAAAGCCTCTGCCCGCATTTCCATGTATCCTTGCAGAGCGGGTCGGCAGGGGTGCTCAGGCGAATGAACCGCCATTATACGCCGGAGGAATACGCCGGATATATCGCCAATCTGCGCCGGTATTTTGAAAACCCCGCCATCACCACCGATGTGATCGCCGGGTTTGCCGGGGAGACGGAGGAGGAGCATCAGGAGACGCTGCAATTTGTCCGCTCCATCGGCTTTGCCAAAATCCATGTGTTTCCCTATTCCGAGCGGGAGGGGACGGCGGCGGTGAAACTGCCGAATCCCGTGCCCAAAGCCCTGCGCCGCAGCCGGGGAGCGGAAATTTCCGCGGCATCCGAGGAAATGAGCCGGGCATATCTTCAAAGTTTTCTTGGAAAGACGGAAGAAGTGCTGGTCGAAGAAATTGACGGTGAGAACATCAGCGTCGGACATAACGAGCGGTATTGCCGCGTTTGCATGAAGGGTGCATGTCCCAACGAGATCGTGCGGGCAGAGATTGAAAAAGTGGAGGGGGACAGCCTTTTTGGGCATCTTATACCCGGCTGATTTACGGCTTTTCATCGGGGTTTGCCTACCATATTCAGGGACCTAAAGCACTGCGGGACTCGTGGCCGGGAAGATGAGAAACGCAGAAAATCTGAATGCGGCAGGGAGTGCGCGGACAGGGCAGGGAATCCTTCCTTGCGAAGGGCATTTCAAACGATGCTTTTCCCGCGGCGGCTATTCCTGCGCGCCGCAGCAGGAAGTAAAAGGGAATGTTTTTGTGTGAGCCAAGTGAGCTTCGTGAAAAGAATACGAATAAAAAGGCGAATGCTTTTTATCATCAACAACGCAGGTTAAACCAAAGGGGGCATTGTACCCAAGCATAAGAGCCGGGAAGAATCTGCGGAGTATGTTTGCGCAGCAGCGCAAGGAGCTATAGAATGGATGATTTCCATAACAGGAAAGGAGGATATAGAAATGCAGGATTGTATTTTCTGCAAGATCATTGCGGGAGAAATTCCCTCCCAGAAGGTATATGAGGATGAACAGGTGCTGGCCTTTCTGGATATCGACGCCAAAGCGCCTGTGCATGTGCTCATCATCCCCAAAAAGCATGTGGGCTCGGTTCTGGAGCTTGGAGAGGAGGACGGCGCGCTGACTGCACATATTTTTGCTGTGGTCAAAAAGCTGGCCGAAGAGCTGGGCGTTGCGAAGGACGGGTTCCGTCTGGTGACCAATACCGGGCTGGCGGCGGGGCAGACCGTGCCGCATCTGCATTTTCATCTGCTGGGCGGACGGGAACTGGGCTGGCCTCCCGGCTGAGGACGCAAAAGGGAAGGGGTGGACGAAATGAAAGAGAAATGCTTTGCAAACGGGCGGATCATCGACGTGGAAAAGGGATGCCTGCGCCCGGAAACGGAAATATGGGTGGAGGATGGCCGGATCACGCGGCTGAGCCGCGGCCAGGCACCGCAGGATGCTGTGGACCTGCGGGGAAGCGTCGTCCTGCCCGGATTGTTCAATGTCCATACGCACATCCAGTTTGACAGTACGCCGGCGGGCGCGGTAATCTATGCCAGCCAGCCCCGGTTTACACTGTCTGCCGTCAAAAACCTGCGGAAATATCTGGATTCCGGCGTCACCTATATCCGGGATATGGGCGGGGCGGACTATGTCGATCTGGAGCTTCGGAATATGGTGCGCGAAGGGCTGGTGCCCGGCCCGGAGATGGCGGCCAGCGGAAAAAACCTTTCGGCCACCGGCGGCCAGAGCTGGCAGAACGGCGTGGAGGTGGATGGAAAAGCCGCCTGCATCCGCGCAGTGCGGGAACAGTGCAAAAAAGACGCGGACTGGATCAAGCTCATGGCCTCCGGCGGCTCCAAAACGCCCCGCACGAGCCGTTATGCTCCCCAGTTTTCCCTGGAGGAGATGCAGACGGTGGTAGAAGAGGCAAACCGCCTGGAGCGGGGCGTGGCGGCCCACGCCATGGGCGGGGAGTCGGCCCGATTTGCCGCCATGGCCGGCGTGACCTCCATCGAACACGGCTATTTTCTGGAGGAGGAGACGTTGGACCTCATGGCGGAAAAGGGGATTTATTATGTCCCCACTCTGGCGATCAGCTATTTTCTCCGGAACAACCGGGGCAAGCCGGGCGTGACGGAAGAGATGGCGGACAAGGCGGAGCGGGATCTTGAGGTGCAGCGCCGGAGCCTGCTGGCGGCCCGGGAAAGAGGGGTTGTGCTCTGCGTCGGAACAGACGCCTGTTCGCCCTATAACGACCACGACGGAACCGGGCATGAGCTGGCTGCCATGTGTGAATGCGGCCTGACGGCGGCAGAGGCGCTGCGGGCAGCGACGGTGAACAGCGCGAAGCTCTGCGGCGTCTTTGCGGAGCGGGGCAGCATTGCGCCGGGCAAGCGGGCGGATTTTGCCCTGTTTGCCGAAAACCCATTGGAGGATATCGCAGCCATAACCCGCTGCGCGGCAGTGATCCAGAACGGGAAGTTTGCAAAAAACTTTGTCTCTGCGGGAGAGAACCCCCAGAAAAATGATTGACTTTGCCCCGGGGATGCTTTATAATAATAGGCGTTGGCGGAGCGGAGCTTCGCCGGCGCTTGGCAAAATACTCCCGATTTTTTAAACAGCGTGGTAATTTTGCGTAGTTAAATATGGGAGGGAGGGAAAAAGATGTCTGAAATCCGTGTTGGTGAAAACGAAACTCTGGAAAGCGCTCTGCGCCGTTTTAAGAGAAAATGCGCGCGTGCCGGCGTTTTGGCTGAGATTCGCAAACGCGAGCATTATGAAAAGCCCAGTGTAAAGAGAAAGAAAAAGGCTGAGGCTGCCAGAAAGCGCAAGCACTAAGCGAAACGAGAAAACAACGGTTCCTTCGGGAACCGTTATTTTTTTGCATTCCTTCCTGCCCGGCGGCCCCCTCGCCGAGGCGAAAAGAGGGTCGCGGGAACGCGGACCCGAAACGCCCCATGGCGACGCATTTGAAAATCCGGATGTTTCACCCGCCGGCAGCGCCATTCATTTCCCACCCGCAGGACGCATAAGAATAAGTATTGATTTGCGGGGCGGGATGGTGAAAGCATGAAAAAGGACGCAAAGAGCAAAAAGAAAAGAATCCAGGCGGCGGAGTTTTTTGAATTTCCACCGGATGTTGTGCTGCACGGGGTGAACCTGCATATATTTGAAAACGCCGGGTGTGTCATCGAGAGCTATACGGATATCCTCTCCTACACCCAGGAACGCATCCGTGTCCAGACCAAAATCGGCGGCATCTGTCTGGAAGGAGAGGGGTTTTCCCTGGAGGTTTTGACGGCGGATTCCATTTCGGTCACCGGACGGATCTCCAAGATTATTTACGAGGATTTCGCCTGAGGGCGGAAAAAAAGGCAGGAGGGGTTGGCATGTACGGCTTTTGGAATTTGCTGGCAGGCTATGTGATTGTCGAGGCCCGGGGGCTGGGGATGGAACGGCTGCTGAACCGGGCGACGGCTGCGGGCATCCGGATGGAGCAGGTGGAGCGCCGTTCCTATACTGTGCTGCGCATGCGCGTAAGCCTGCCCGGCTATCTGCGCCTGAAAAAGCTGGCGGAGGGGCTGTGCCCCCTGCAGGTATTGCGGGCCGGCGGCATGACCCGGGCCTTTCTCTTTATCCGGAAGCGATGGTGGCTGGCGGCGGGCTGTGCAGCCGTCATTCTGGCCATGGGAATATTGTCCTCCTTTTGCTGGAACATCCGCATTGAGGGGCTGGAAACCATCAACGAATACGACGTTTATCAGACAATTCTGGAAAACGGCGGCGGGGAATTTACCCCCAAAAGCACAATAGATCTGGAAAAGATCTCCCTGGCGCTGCGCATGAAATATCCAAAGCTATCCTATGCCCATGCCTCTTTTGACGGTGTGGAGCTGGTGGTGCGGGTGGCGGAAGGATCGCTCCCACCCCAGATCCGCTCCACCGAGCCGGCGACGGTCTATGCAAAAAAGGCGGGAGTGATTGAGAAAATCACCGTGCTGGAAGGGCAGGCGGCGGTGGAGGTGGGAGACAGGGTGAGCGAGGGAGACATTCTGATTCACGGCAGTTTTTATATGAACGAGGTCCCCTTCCTGGTGACGGCCCGGGGAATGGTGACCGCCCGGGTAGACTATCTGGCCACAAGCCGGGTAACCTATGAGGATGAAACGCTCCGGCCCACCGGGCGTACTGCAACAGAACGATGGATGCGGCTGGGCGGACGTCTGACCAAGATTGATGGGGAAAATCCCTTTTCCGTATATATAAAGGAAGAGCGGGTAGCGGAAAATTTGGGGGAAAATATGCCCGCCCACGCCGAGATTATTGAAATCACATATTATGAGGCGGAAAAGACGGCCTCTGAGGAAAACAAGGAAAAGGCCATAATTGAGGCCAAGGAAAACGCCTATAACCTGGCCCTCCGGGAAATCCCCGAAAATCTGCCGGTGGAAGGATTCCGCTTCCATGTGCTGGAGGAGGACGGCGCCGTGACGGTGACCGCGACGCTCACTGTTTTGGAAGAGATCGGGCAGACAGGGGAAATCGCCATACAGCAGGCGCCGGAGCCGGAAGCCGGGGCGCAGGAGTAAGACAGCGGAGGCGTTTGTCTCTCCCGCAATAACGACACCTGGCATACGGACAGAAAAGCCAAGATATATTTGTCATATGCGAGGACGGGGATGGGCGGCTTATCTGCTGCGCTTTTGAGCGAAGCCGGCAGTGGACAGACAGAAAGAAGCGCGAAAGGACGGGCATGGAGTGCCCCGATATTCGCTACCCATGGAAAAAGGCGGTTTTCCCATTCTGCGGAAAAAGGAGGACAGGCTCCGGCTGTCTTTGCCGAAAAAGGACGGCGGCTGGGAGAAAAATTTTTTGCGGGTCTCTCGGCAAAGAGAAAGCGGCGCGGGGTGCGCTTTTTTGAGGAATGGGCTCCGGAAGAGGCGTATGTGCCCGGTCTTTGGTGAAAATATGGATTGCAAAAAATATTCGTCAACGGTCAGGCAGACTTCTGCCTGTTCGCGGGCGCGCCGTTTGGGAGGCGCCGGGAACCGGAGCTATAAATTCTGCGGGTATGCGGACTGCCTGGCTCCATAATTTTGGAACAGCAGCAATGGGCGGTTTCTTCCTTCCCGATTTTGCGCCCCGAAGCATTGGCAAAACGCCGGAACCCTTCGGCGCCTCTTGAAAAAGGGAGGGGGAGTATATTATAATGAAAGCCGGCACGGGCTGCAAAAAGCAGATCCGGGAAAGAAAGAGAGGAAGGTTGCCATGAAAGTAGAGCAGCTTGAAGATATTACCATTGACCAGCAGCAGGCGGTTTTCGGGGCCTATGACACGCTCATTGCCATTGTGGAACGGGCGCTCATGGTCACTATCGGCCTGCACAATTCGGTGGTGGAGATCAAGGGGGAGTCCGATAAAAATGTGGAAATGGCGGCGGATGTCCTCCGCTCCATGCTCCGCCTCTATGAGACGGGGGACACCGTGGATGAAGAGGTGGTTCACCGCCTGATCGATGAGGCCTCCGAAGGGGGCCTGGAGGAGATCTTTAAGGCCATGGGGGATGTGATTACCCTGACCCACCGCAGCATCCCCATCAAATGCAAGACGCTGGGACAGAAGAACTATATAAAATCCCTGCGGGACAACGCCGTGACCATCTGCATTGGCCCCGCCGGAACGGGAAAGACCTATCTTGCCGTGGCCCAGGCGGCCCAGGAGCTGAAGCAGGGCGTGGTGGAGCGGATCATTATGAGCCGCCCGGCCATTGAAGCGGGGGAAGAACGGCTGGGCTTTCTGCCCGGAGATCTGGCGCAGAAGGTGGACCCATATCTGCGGCCGCTTTATGACGCGCTGTTTGAGATCTTTGGAGCGGAAAAGGCGGAGAAAATGCGGGAGCGGGGTGAGATCGAGATTGCGCCCCTGGCCTATATGCGCGGACGGACGCTGAGCCGGGCAAGAATCATCATTGACGAGAGCCAGAACGCCTCTCTGGCGACATTGAAGATGGCGCTGACACGCCTGGGCGAAGGCTCGAAAATGGTGCTTACAGGAGACGTCACCCAGATTGACCTGCCCAAAGTCACGGAATCCGGCCTGGAAAAATGCGCGTCCATTTTGAGTTCCATCGAAGGCATCGGGATCATGCGGCTGAACAACCGGGATGTGGTGCGAAACAAGCTGGTAAAGGATATCGTGAAGGCATTTGAGAAGGCGGAGGCGGATAAGGGCCCGGCGCCGGGGAAACAGCAGCGGCCCAGGAAAAAATAGCAAAGACATGGAGCGCCGGGGAAAGGCGCTCTTTTCTATTTCCCCGGAATCGAAGGCAGAGAAAACGGCAAAAGTTGATAAAAGAGAGAATTTATGAGAAAATAGAAAAAACAGCAAAAGTGTTTCCGGTTTTGCAGCGGGAACTTATGCTCGGGAATTTTTAGACAGACCCGCAAATAGCCATGGCCTCCGATGGGGAAATGATGTATAATGCGCATATCGGAGAAACTGCCGGGAGGCCGCAGGGGAGAACCAGATGGGAAAAACCAAGAGACGGCGCGCAACGCCGGAAAAGAAAAAATGGAATGGACGGACAGTGCCGATCCTGCTGTATATTGCACTGTTTATTTTCTGCACGCTGGCCGCGATGGTGAATTCCGTCCCGGAGCGGCATGAATTCGCCGCGGGAAAGCTCTGCGAAGAAACTGTGACGGCACCGCGCGACATTGTGGATGAGGCGGCGACCCAGCGGCTGCAGCAGGAGGCCATGCAGAAGGTGCAGCCGGTTTATGCCCGCAATGAGGATATCTGGGGCGAGGTGGAAACCGGGCTGGAGACGGCGTTTTCTCAGCTGGAAGCCGTCCGGACGGCAGCGAAAAACACCTATATACAGTATGCCTCCCTGGCTGGCGATGCGGATATCAATGCACAGAAGGTGAACTGGCAGACAGTTCTTACCGGCGTCAACATGACAAAACTTTTGGAGCTGGCGCCGTCGTATATCACCGAAGAAGAGATCTATACCATCGCCGCCCTGTCTCAGGACAAGATGATTTCCCTCCGGGAAGCGCTCATTGAGCGGGTGCGGACCCAGATGGAGCGGGGAATTACGGACGACGATGTGGAAGAGCTGGCGGAAACCGTCCGCTCGGGCCTCGTCAGCGGCGGGCTTTTCACGGCGGCGCAGGCGCAGCTGGCAGAGACGCTGGTGGTGAATATCGTCAAGGGAAACCTGGTGTATGATATCGAGGCGACGGAGGCTGCCAAACAGGCGGCGGCCGAAAATATCGTCCCGGTGGAATATAAAAAGGGACAAAATATCGTCCGGCAGGGGGAAATCATCTCGGAAGAGCAATATGCCCTCATCAAACAGCTGGGCTTAACCAGCGACCAGACCTCCATGCTGCCCCGGTGGACTGTGGGGATCCTGCTGATGGGGCTAACGTTTGGGGCGGCCTTCCTCTATGCAGGCGTGGCGGACCGCAGCCTCCTGGATTCGGCGAAAACCGCAACCAGCGTCTGCCTGCTGACGGCGGCGGGCGTGGTGTTGGCGCTGATCTGCAAGCGGATCGATATCCGCTTTAACCTGGTGTTCCTTCCGGCCATTCTGGGCGCAGTGTTCCTGCGGCGGCGCACGGCCCTGGCATTTGGAGTATTTAACTCGATTATCATTTCCTTTATCATGGCGCCGGTTTCGGAATTTGTCTTTGACGGGCAGGTTCTGCGGATGCTGCTTTCCAGCATCCTGGGAACGGCGGCGGGAATTCTCGTCCTGCGCAAGAAGCAGCACCGGGGCGAATATGTCCTGGCAGGCACCGTGGCAGGCTTTGCGAGCGCTGTGGTATATCTGTGCTATGCCATCATGGAGGCGGCCTCCGTTCAGAAATGCCTGATGGCCATGGGCTTTGGCATGGCGGGCGGCCTGGTTTCCGGGCTGTTATCCGTGGGCGTGCTCCCCATTCTGGAATCCGTATTTTCCCTGGCTACGCCATCCAAGCTATTGGAGCTTTCCAGCCCGGGCAATCCGCTTTTAAAGCGGCTGATGATCGAGGCGCCGGGAACCTATCACCACAGCATCATGACGGCCAACCTGGCGGAAGCGGCGGCGGACGCCGTGGGCGGCGATGCGCTTCTGGCACGGGTGGCGTCGTATTATCACGATATCGGCAAGCTGGCGAGCCCCGTGATGTTCAAGGAAAACCAAATGCATATCGGCAACCCCCATGATGAGCTGGATCCCAAGGAGAGCGCGGGAATCATCATCAGCCATGTGAAAAACGGCGTGGCCTTGGCGGACCGATATAAGCTGCCCCAGCGGATGCGGGACATCATCGCCCAGCACCATGGCGACAGCCTGGCGGGGTATTTCTATTATAAGGCTAAGCAGAACGGCGAAGCGGAGGAAGCGGATTTCCGCTATCCCGGCCCCAAGCCCCAGACCAAGGAGGCAGGGATCGTGATGCTGGCAGACGTGGTGGAAGCGGCGATCCGGGCCAATGGGACAAAGGGCCTGGAAAATGTCCGCGAACAGATCGACAAGCTGATTAAGGCGAAATTTGAAGACGGACAGCTGGACGACTGCCCGCTGAACCGGCGGGATCTGAAGCGGATTGCCGCGGCATTCCTCTATATTTTTGAGGGGGCCAACCATGAGCGCATTATCTATCCCGAGGATGAGGAATAAAAGGAGGGACTGCTGGTATGCAGGAGAAGTTGGGATTTTGTGTTGTGGAAAAGGCGCGGGACGATATTGCAGTGGACGAGGCCCTCTTTGCCCCGGTGCAGGCGGCGGCGGAAAATGCGGCCCGGCTGGAGGGAATTGAGGCTTATGAGGCGTATATTGTCCTGGCGGACGACGATTTTCTCCATGAGCTGAACCGGCAGTATCGGGATGTAGACCGCTCGACGGATGTGCTGTCCTTCCCGGAAAATGAGCTGGACGAGCCGCTCAAAAAGGCGCTGGATGAGGGGTATTGCCCGGAAATGGATGTGGAGGGCAAGCGCATTGCCCTGGGGGATATCTATATCTCCGTGGAGCAGGCCGCCCGGCAGGGCGCGGAATATGGAAACACGCTGGAGGAGGAATTATGCTTCCTGGCTGTGCATGGCATGCTGCACCTCATGGGATATGACCATATGCAGGAGGACGAAGAAGCCGTCATGCGGCGCAAACAAAGAGAGGCGCTGGGCAGAAAATGAGATTTATCAACAGCGTGAACCATGCCTTTGCGGGGATCGTGCATGCCTTTAAAAACGAAGGAAACATGAAAATCCATGTGGTGGTGGCGCTCCTGACCGTGCTGGCGGCGGTTCTCACCTACAGCACGCGCTATGAGATGATCGCCCTTTCCATCACCATAACCTTTGTGTTTTTGGCGGAGATGCTCAACACGGCGGTGGAGGCAGTGGTGGATCTGGTCACCGAGAAATACCACGAGCTGGCCAAGGTCGCCAAGAATGTGGCGGCGGGCGCCGTTCTCATTGCGGCCCTAAACGCCCTGGTGGTGGGCTATCTTGTGTTTTACCGCAAGATCAACAGCTTTTCCTTTGTTTCCTTGAGCTATATGGTGCACTTGCCGGCGCATCTGACCTTTGCCAGTCTGGTAGTGGTGGGGCTGATCGTAATAATCATCAAGGCTCGGAGCATCAAAAAGAGGGGGAGCTATATCCACGGCGGCATGCCCAGCGGGCATACGGCCCTGGCATTTTCCTTGTTTGCCGCCATGTCGCTGGTGGGGAAGGACCCGGTGGTGACATCCTTCAGCGCCATTATGGCGGTGATCGTGGCAGAGAGCCGGCTGGAAACCAATGTACACACCTTCACGGAGGTGGCCGTAGGGGCGCTGATCGGCGTACTGGTAACTGTAATTATTTTCCAAATTTCCAACATGCTCATCTTCTAGCACCTCGGCGGTGTGCCGTGACTCGGAGTGAACCCGGCGGAGGAAGCGGATACGGCACGCGAGTTGAAGAATTAGGGGAGAGCAGTATACTGCACCTCGGCGGTGTCCCATGACTCGGCGAGAATCCGGGGGAGGAAGCGGATACGGCACGCGAGTTGAAAAATTAGCGGAGAGCAGTATACTGCACCTCGGCGGTGTCCCATGACTCGGTGGAGAACTAGTGAAGGAAGCAACTGCTGGAGCAGCGGGAAAAGAAGTGTCTTTCGGGTGTAATTCAGGCTGTTCGTTTGAATTTGAATGCCATAGAACCGCGTAAAGCTGCGAGGACAGGACGTGCGGTGCAGATCGGGAAAAAATGCGCCGGGAAATAAAGCGGCAGGGAATCCATTTCAGCGGCTGGCGGGCAAAAACATGGGTATAAACCGACGGAAAGAAATAGAATAAAAATGGAATAAGACAGGAAAATAGGTCTGGCGGGGCGAAACTGTTCTGCCACCGGCCAGGCGAAGGGACAGCGGAAAGCAAATATGGGAATATCTGCCGCCGCGCAGAGGAGGAAAACGGTTGGAAAAGGAATATCGTTCGGGCTTTGTCGCCATCATGGGCAGCCCAAATGTGGGAAAATCGACGCTGATGAATGCCCTGATTGGGACAAAGGTGGCGATTGTTACAGAAAAGGCGCAGACAACGCGCAATAAAGTGGTGGGGATACTCACGACAGAGGAATATCAGATCGTCTTTCTGGATACGCCCGGCCTCCATACGCCAAAAACCAAGCTGGGAGAATTCATGGTAAAAACTGCCTATGACGCCCAGCGGGACGTGGATCTCACCATGATGGTGCTGGATGCGAAAATGGGAATTCGGGAGCGGGATGAGGAAATCATCCGGCGGCTGAACGGCCCGGAATTTCTGGCTGTCATCAACAAGGCGGATATCGCGCGCGGGGAGCGGATTCAGGAGCTGCAAGAAAGGCTCACAGCACTGGGCGTGCCGCAGAGCGCGGTTTATGTGATTTCGGCAAAGGAGAAAACCGGGCTAAGGGAGCTGCAGGAAGCCATTCTCCCCTTTTTGTTGCCGGGGCCGCAGTTTTATCCCGAGGATATGGTGACCGACCGCCCAGAGCGGTTTATTGCCGCCGAGCTGATCCGGGAGAAGGCGCTTCTCAATCTCCGCGATGAAATTCCCCATGGCGTGGGCGTTGAGATCGAGAGGGTGGAGGAGCTGGAAAATATCACAAACGTCGCCGCCGTGATATACTGCGAAAGGGATTCCCATAAGGGCATCATCATTGGCAAGCGGGGCGCGATGCTGAAAAAAATCGGTTCGGAGGCCCGGGCCGATCTGGAAATGCTGTTTGGAACCAAAGTGTTTTTGGAGCTTTGGGTGAAAGTCAAGGAGGATTGGCGCAATTCCCAGTTTATGCTGAAAGAACTGGGCTACCGCGAGGAATAGAACAGCGATTCCCAAAAACGGAACATTTTACAAGGCATGCCCCGCCCGACAGCGGTGCAGAATAACAGCAAAGAAAACGGGAGGGATGCCAATGGACGCGAAAGAAACAGTATATAAGCTCTTTGAAAAGACGGGAAATATCAACTATTTTCTGCTTTACCGGGAGCTTGAAAAAGATGATTAAACGTATAGCGGGGAAAAATGGACGAAAATTCACTTTGCATGGTGCTGCGGGCGACAAATTATCGGGAAAGCGACCGCATGCTCACGTTATTTTCCAGGGAACACGGCCGCATTGACGCGCTGGCCCGGGGCTGCCGCAAGCAGGGAAGCCCGCTGCTGGCGTCCTGCGATGTATTCTGCTGCGCGGATTTTGCCTTTCATGTGCATAAAGGGCGCTATTTTGTGACCCAGGCAGCCATCCGGGAAAATTTTTTTGCACTGCGGCAGAATATGCAGGCGCTCATGACGGCGGCGGTATTAAGCGAGGTTTGCGAGCGGGTGGTGATGCCCGCCGAGGGCAATCCCCGCTTGTTTGCGTTGCTGGCCGGGGCAAACTATGCCCTGAACGGCGGCAAGGATCCCCGGAGCGTCTTTTTCTTTTTTGTCGTCAAGCTGCTGGATATCCTGGGACTGCGCCCGGTGACGCGGCGCTGCGCGCTCTGCGGGGCGCCGGCGGCTTCCCGCCTGAATCTGGCGGCGGGCGGCGCGGTCTGCGCGAGCTGCCCGGGCGAGGATGTGCCGCCTGACACCATCCCGCTCATGGAGAAAATCCTGACGACGCCATCCAAGGCCATTGGGCAGACGGAAATCCCCATGGATGCAAATCGGGCCAGCCTGGCCATGCGCTGGCTTTCGGATGCATTGGAAAGCGAACCAAAAAGCCTGGCTCTTTTGAAAACTGTTATGAAAACGTGAAATTCTGCAAAAATATCCATTTTTGCCCTTGAGAATGTGGCAGGGATACGGTATAATTAAATATCGAGCCAAAAGGAATTATTTTTTTGGTGGTTTCAGTATGTCGATTATTAAAAAAATATAGGAGGATTTGCAATGAGCAAAAAATACGTGTACATGTTCAGCGAAGGCAACGCGAGCATGAGAAACCTGCTTGGCGGAAAAGGCGCCAATCTGGCGGAAATGACTAACATTGGCCTGCCGGTTCCCCAGGGCTTTACCATCACCACCGAAGCCTGCACGAAATACTATGAAGACGGAAAGACCATTTCCGATGACATCGTGGCGGAGATCTATGAGGCGATTGCCAAGACCGAAAAGATTGCCGGAAAGAAATTCGGCGATCCGGAAAATCCCTTCCTGGTATCCGTTCGTTCGGGTGCGCGGGCTTCCATGCCGGGCATGATGGACACCATCCTGAACCTGGGCATCAACGATGTCGCTGTGGAAGCGGTTGCGAAGCGGACCAACAACCCCCGCTTTGCCTATGACAGCTACCGCCGGTTCATCCAGATGTTCTCGGACGTTGTTATGTGCATTGAAAAATCCAAGTTCGAAGCGATCCTCGACGCCGCTAAGGAAGCCAAGGGCGTGCAGATGGACACCGAGCTGGACGCCGATGACCTGAAAAACGTCGTCGTCAAATATAAAGAGCTTTACAAGAAGGAAATGGGCGTAGACTTCCCGCAGGATGCCAAGGTGCAGCTGATGGAAGCCGTAAAGGCCGTGTTCCGTTCCTGGGACAACCCCCGCGCTATCGTATACCGCCGCTTGAACGACATCCCCAGCAGCTGGGGTACGGCTGTTAACGTGCAGTCCATGGTATTCGGAAACATGGGCGACGACTGCGGCACAGGCGTTGCGTTCACGAGAGACCCCGCAACCGGCGAAAAGCGCCTGTTCGGCGAATATCTGATGAATGCCCAGGGCGAGGACGTTGTTGCCGGTATCCGCACACCCCAGCCCATCTCTTCTCTGGAAAACACCATGCCGGAAGTTTATAAGCAGTTTGTCAACATCGCCAAGACGCTGGAAGACCATTATGCGGACATGCAGGATATGGAATTCACCATCGAAGGCGGCAAGCTCTATATGCTCCAGACCCGTAACGGCAAGCGGACGGCTCCGGCTGCCCTGCGCATCGCTGTGGATCTGGTAAAGGAAGGCAAGCTCACCAAAGAGCAGGCTATCATGAAGGTAGAACCCGGCCAGCTGGATTCTCTGCTGCATCCCCAGTTTGATGCGGCTTCCCTGAAGGCGGCCAAGCCGGTTGCCAAGGGCCTGCCTGCGTCTCCCGGAGCTGCGGCTGGTAAGCTGTATTTCACGGCGGAAGATGCCATCGCTGCCAGCGGCAGAGGCGAAAAGGTCATTCTGGCCCGCCAGGAAACGTCTCCGGAGGATATCGAAGGCATGCACGTTTCCGAAGGTATCCTGACCGCCCGCGGCGGCATGACCTCTCATGCGGCTGTTGTGGCCCGCGGAATGGGAACCTGCTGCGTAGCCGGCTGCGGTGAAGTCGTTATCGACGAAGAGAAAAAGACCATGACGCTTTCGGACGGCCGCGTTCTGACCGAGGGCCAGGAAATTTCCCTGGACGGCAGCACGGGCAATGTCTATGCGGAATATGTTAAGACTGTGGAAGCCCAGGTGACCGGCGATTTCGGCACGGTGATGGGCTGGGCGGATGAGATCCGCAAGCTGAAGGTATATACCAACGCCGATACTCCCAAGGATGCGGAGCAGGCGGTGAAATTCGGTGCCGAGGGCGTTGGCCTCTGCCGGACCGAGCATATGTTCTTCGCGGAAGACCGGATCGCGGCTATGCGTGAGATGATCGTTTCCAAGACGGTTGAGCAGAGAGAAAAGGCTCTGGCCAAGCTGCTGCCCATGCAGAGAGAAGACTTCAAGGGCATCTATAAGGCGATGGAAGGCAAGTCCGTAACCATCCGGTTCCTGGATCCGCCGCTCCATGAATTCCTGCCCACCGATCCCGAGGATATCAAGGCTCTGGCGAATGAAATGGTAATGCCTTATGAAGAACTGGTTGCCACCATTGAAGGTCTGCACGAATTCAACCCCATGATGGGCCATCGCGGCTGCCGTCTGGCGGTTACCTATCCGGAGATTGCTGCGATGCAGACCCGCGCGGTTATCGAAGCGGCTATCGAAGTGAAGCAGGAATGCGGTTATGACATCGTTCCCGAGATCATGATTCCTCTCGTTGGCGAAGTGAAAGAGCTGAAATATGTGAAGGATATCGTCGTTAAGACGGCGGAAGAGGTTATGAAGGAAAAGGGTGTCACCCTGAAATACATGGTGGGCACCATGATCGAAATCCCGCGCGCTGCCATCACCGCGGACGAAATCGCGCAGGAAGCCGAGTTCTTCTCCTTCGGCACCAACGACCTCACCCAGATGACCTTCGGTTTCTCCAGAGACGATGCTGGCAAATTCCTTGAGGATTACTACAGCAAGAAGATCTATGAGTCCGATCCCTTCCAGAGACTCGACCAGAAGGGTGTTGGCCAGCTGGTGAAGATGGCGGTCAAGCTGGGCAAACAGACTCGCCCCGATATCAAGCTGGGCATCTGCGGCGAGCACGGCGGCGATCCGTCTTCCGTGATCTTCTGCCACAATGCGGGACTCAACTATGTTTCCTGCTCGCCCTTCCGTGTACCGATTGCCCGTCTGGCTGCGGCTCATGCGGTAGTTCTGGAAAAGCAGCAGTAAGCTCTAACTTGTTTCGATGCACTGGCGAATATCCTGTTTGAGGGAAAATCCGCTATTCATCAGAAAGATAAAAAATCAGACCTCAGAGGTTTATCCTCTGGGGTCTATTTTTGCCTATAAAATTGCGATTTTATGAGAATAGCTTATCTGAGGAGAGCCTGTTTCAATAGAGAATAACAGACGAAAGCGAAGTCTGATAAAAGGGATCAAGTGTTAAACGGCAAACCCCAAGAGCTAAAAAAGTTTTCTCAAATAAAACCAAAGACCTTGTATTATGGGAAACCGAAGTATAAGGTCTTTTTTATTACCTGCGCAAAAATTCGCGGATATTGATAAATGGGAGAACGGAAAGGCACAATTATTAGGGGTAAGAATTTTAGCATAAATGAGTTTGCCCTGTGATATCAAGCAGCATGCACAATGGCGCCGCAGCTGCGTTGCCATAATGCCAAACAAAAAGGAACGATAGTACTTGTTCCTTTTTTGCTGCCGGGGAAGCTGGGGAAAGGCCGGCGATCTTGGAAAAAATGCTGGGATATGGTAGTATATTGCTATATAAAAGCGGATGGAGAAAAATAAATGAACCAGCTATACATGATTAGTTTTAGTCCAACAGGGACGAACAGGAGAGTTGCTGAGGGGATTGCCGAAGCATTCAGCAACGAAAAAACGGTTGTTGACTTGTGTGAAGAAACGGTGGGAGAAATGCAGATTGGGAAAGAGGATATCTGCATATTTTCTGCTCCCTGCTATGGAGGAAGAATTCCGCAGACAGCGGCCGAAAGGCTTTCTCATATTCATGGGGAGCAAACGCCGGCCATTGTCTTAATAACCTTTGGAAACCGGGCTTTTGAAGATGCCCTGCTGGAGCTGGCGGACAGCGTGGAAAAGAATGGATTCCGGGTAATTGCGGGATGCGCCGTGTCGGCGGAGCATAATATTATGCATATTTTCGGGCAGGGGCGGCCGGACAGCCTGGATTGGAAAGAGATCCGGCGCTTTTCCAACGCTGCTGCCGAAAAGATAAACGCGGGGGAGACAGAAAGACCGCTGCTTCCGGGCAGCCGTCCATATAAAGAACGGCATGGGGGAAAGCCCCCCATTTTGGTAAACGAAAAGACATGCGTGAAATGCGGGCTGTGCGCGCAGAAATGTCCCGTGAAGGCGATTTCTCCAGATGGGCGGCATCTGAAAGATGAGCTGTGTATTGCCTGCATGCGATGCAATCAGCTATGTCCCCAAAACAGCAGAAGCATACCAAAGACGTATGTGGAAGGGCTGATTCAAAGACTGGGCGACGCCTGCCGGGAGAGAAAGAGAAACGAATTTTATCTATAGGCAAGGGAACCTTGGAAAGCCAGAGAATGAGGAGATTTTTTTATGAATAAAAAACCTACCATCCGGGATATTGCGGAGATCTGCGGCTGTTCTGCCAACACGGTTTCCCGGGTTCTGCGGGGGAGCACCCGGATCTCCCTGGCCCTTCGGGAAAAGATTGCCCGGGTCGCAAAGGAGATTGGATATATTCCCAACAGTCTGGCGGAAAGCATGCGGACGGGCTCAACAAAAACCATTGCCGTGATTTTTCAGGATTTCCGCAATCCCTTTTTTGCAGTTCTTGCCCGGTTTATCGAGGAATATGCTCGGTCACTGGGATATTTTGTGCTGTTTGCCACTACCAGCGAATCGGCGGAACAGGAGGTGGCGGCCTGCCGGACGGTATTGGGAAGGAATGTGGACGGCATTCTCTTTTCCCCCATCCAGCGGGATACCAAGGCGGTCAAACTGCTTATGGGGCAAAAGACGCCTTTTGTCCTTTTGGGGCGGAGATTCCAGGGTGTGGATGCCTATAGCGTCATTGCCGACGACGAACAGGGCGCCTATTTGACGACCCGGCATCTTTTGGAGCGGGGCGCAAGGGAAATTCTGTTTTTGAACTCCTTTTCCTTTATCTGTACATCGCAATTCCGTGAACAGGGCTATCTGCGGGCGCTGAAGGAATATGGCGGCCAGCCGCATATTCTGGAGGTTTCCATGGAATATGGAAAGACCCGGGAAGCCTTAAAGCGATTGTATCAAAAGCCGCAGCCCTATGATGCCATTCTGACGTTCTGTGATATGATGGGGTTTGAGGCATATTATACGCTTCGCGAGATTGGCCGGCGGGTGCCGGGAGATATCCTGCTGGCAGGAATGGACGGCATGCAGCGGGATTTCATCTATCCCATATCTCTCACCAGCGCTGTGATCGACCGCAAGGTATTGGCAGAAAAGGCGATGGATATGCTGCTTATGCTCATTGAACATCAAAGGGACAGTGGAAAACCGCTGCCGGACAAAAAAGAAATCGTGATTCCGCAGACACTCTTCTTAGGCCAGACAACATAGCGGGTTGTTTTCAGAAAACTGCCTTTAGGCAGTTTTTTTCTTCGGCTGCCAAAGGGGATCTTTATGAAGGGGATACTAAAAATATTTGTAAAATGTATGCCGGTCATATTTCTTGCATCATAAGAACACAGCCCCTTATGAAATTTTCAACTTTAAAAAGACCGCCGCTCAATCATATAGTTTTCCTCTGAAAAAAAGAATATGCTGCCGAGTTAAAAAACGTTCGGTTGTTGATGATGCAAGGAAAACACTGCATCGGATGATCGACGGGCCATTTTTAAAAAAAGTCGCTTTATGTCGCGAATGCGATGTGGCGGGGAGGAAAAGAAAAATATTCCGGATTTGCCCGGGCAGCGAACCGGCCGCAGAGAATAATCGCATGGGAAAATACAAAAACTGTTCAATATATCAATTTAGGAGGATGGATTATGAGAGAGAAAATGAGAGAATATATACGATTTCTGGAATATGAAGAAAAGAGCCGGGCGACCAGGGAACAGTACAGGCGGGATATAGAAAAATTTCTATCCTTTCTTGGGGACAGGAGGTTGACGAAGGAGGTCGTCATTCAGTATAAGGAATTGCTGCAAAACAGATATCAGCCGGGCAGTGTGAATACAAAACTCGCTGCTATCAACGGCTTTTTTTCATTTTTAGGGAATTCCCAGCTGCGCGTAAAACTATTGAAAATTCAGAAAAAACCCTTCTGTTCTAATGAAAAAAGGCTGAGCAGGGCGGAATACCTGCGGTTGGTGGAAACCGCGAAACAAAAGGGAAATGAAAAGCTGGCACTGATTATTCAGACGATCTGCGGCACAGGCATCCGGGTATCCGAGCTGCAATTTATCACGACAGAGGCAGTTGCTTCCGGGGAGGCGGCTATTTGCCTCAAAGGAAAGAACCGGACGGTTCTGATTGCGGGGAGGCTGCGCAAAGCACTGAAAACCTATATATGCCGGGAAGGAATTGTCTCTGGACCTGTTTTTACTACCAGATCGGGCCGCCCTATGGACAGGTTCTGCATTTGGAAAATGATGAAAAGTCTATGCGAAAATGCGGGAGTACGGGCGGAGAAGGTATTTCCCCATAACCTGCGGCATTTATTTGCCAGATGCTTTTATTCCTTGGATAAGGATATTGTCCGGCTGGCGGATATACTGGGCCATTCAAGCATCAATACAACGCGCATTTATATTGCCGCCTTTGGGTATGAACACCGCAGGAGAATCGATGCCCTGGGATTGGTGATATAAAAATGAAAACCACATAATTTGTATTATGTGGCATACACAAAACAACAGAACTACTATTTCTTCCACAGTTTACATTAACCATATCAGAATTATCTAAACTTGTCAATGCGGACAGCCCGCACCTTTTCAGTTTTGGACATATGGAATAAACCTTCTCCAAAAAATCTGCGAGAAGGCCCAATTTTATATGTCCGATTTTCATATGTTGCTGAATTATGCCTGCTGCGGCCCTATTTCATGCTAAATTTATATTTTATCCGCCACATAATACAAATTATGTGGTAATGGCAGAAAAAAGCCTGAAATTACTCATGAACTATCCGCTTATTCTGCGTTGGAAAGCGGCAAATGGAAAAGATCGCTGAATAGTGATGAAATATATTCCCCGGAGCATAAACGCAATTAGCCCGGAATATCCATATGTGACAGGAACATAGAAGTTATTTAAAGGAATACTTCTACAGAATGGAGATCTCTGCCGGTGTATTGCCGGAAATACCAAAGGAGGCGCGGCAAAGAAATGACAGAACAGGAATTGCAGCGTTTAAACAGAAAAGACCTTTTGGAAATCATGGTAGAACAGGGCAGAGAACTGGAGGCCCTGAAAAAAGAGCTGAACGAGGCGAAGGAGGCTTTACAAAGCCGTGAGATCGCCCTTGATGAGGCGGGGTCCATCGCGGTAGCTGCTCTGCAAATCAACGGAATTTTTGAGGTTGCTCAGGCAGCCAGCCAGCAATATATTGAGAACATCAAGAAGTTAAACGAGAGACAGACGGCTATCTGTGCTCAAAGAGAGGCGGAAAGCAGGGAGAAAGCCGGCCGCATGCTGAAAGACGTTGCAGAAAAATGCCGGGAGATGGAAGCCGGAGTTCAACGAAGATGTGAACTGCAGGAGATGGAATGCCACAAGAAATGTGAACGGATGGAAGCGGAGGCAAAACAAAGTGCGGAGGCATATTGGCAAGAAGTATCCAAACGGTTGCAGTCATTTTATGAAACTCATCAGGAACTGAAGAAGCTGCTGCACTTCTCTGCGCAGATCTGATACGGAGTGCTGCATGAAACGAGAAACCAAGTTATCCCTGCCGACAGTGGAGCAGCTGGAAGCGGAATATAAACGGGAATCTTACCGGAGACAGTATAGAAAAATGCTGCGCAGCACGGTTGCGGCTCTGATTGTTGTAGCGGCGGTTGCAGTTCTCGTATCCAATCTATTTTTGCCGGTTTTGAAAATCTATGGTTCCTCTATGACACCGACGCTGAAAGACGGCAATATCGTAATCGCGCAAAAAAGCGGCTCTTTTGCACGCGGCGATATCATCGCATTTTATTATAACAACAAAATTTTAGTGAAACGGGTGATTGGGCTGCCGGGGGAGTGGATCGAAATTGGAGACGACGGCAGCGTGCATATCGACGGGCTACCTTTGGAGGAACCATATCTGGAGGAAAAAGCCCTGGGGGAATGCAGCATAGCCTTTCCCTATCAGGTGCCTGAGGGGCGGTATTTTGTCATGGGAGACCATCGCAGCGTTTCCAGCGATTCGAGAAATGTGGCTGTGGGGTGTGTTGCGGAAGAGCAGATTGTCGGGAAACTGGCTTTTCGGATCTGGCCTTTTGGAGAAATCGGAGCAATAGAGTGATTATCGGGAAAGGGGACCTTTCATGAGCTCAAAAAATGAGAAACCCCAGGGGTTAAAACATATACAGGAGCGTAAAATCCAGCGGCGGTGGCGGAAGCTGGCGCTCATACTGGGAGCGGCAGTGGCAGTGATTACAACCGCCCTGCTGGTTTTGCCTGCCTTGACTATGGAAAACGGGACGCCCATGCTGCAATGCCAATTAGAGCTCCATGAGCACACCGATGCCTGCTATGACAATCAAGGCAATATCATCTGCGGATATGCGGATTTTGTGGTGCATACACATGACGATTCCTGTTATAGCGAGGACGGCACTCTGATTTGTCCGTTGAAGGAAATCAAGACCCATTCTCATGACGCTTCCTGCTATCGCGAGATTCCGGTTCTTGTCTGCGGCCAGGAAGAGACCCAAGGGCATACGCATACAGATGCGTGTTATGAGCAGAAGAACAGCGGAAAGCTCATCTGTGGCCAGGAAGAAGCAGAGGGGCATAGCCATGGAGAAGCCTGTTACCGGGAGGTACCTACTTTGGCTTGCGGTCAGGAGGAAGCGGAGGACCATATACACACCGATGCCTGCTATAAAAACCAAAAGGAACTCATCTGCGGCCAGGAAGAACAGGAAGGACATACCCACGACGAATCATGTTATGAAAAGGAACCGGAGTTAACCTGCGGAAAGGAAGAGTCTCAAGGCCATGTGCATGGAGAGGCCTGTTATGAGCTTCGCAGGGAACTGGCCTGCGGGCAGGAGGAAATTCTTCTTCATACCCACGATTCCGGCTGTTTTGATGCTGACGGCAATATAATATGTGGAAAAACCGAGATCAGGGAACATGTGCATGACGATAGCTGTATTCCTCCCGAAAAGACGGAAGAGGAAGCATCCGGCGCATCAGCGCGGGAGGATGAGAGCTGGGCAACAGTCAGCAAACCCGGTTTTGTCATGCAAAAAGGGCGGTTTGCCGCTGCCCGGGCCAATGCAGGACGCAGCACGGATTTTGGCCAGTATATTACCCAAGTTTCCATAAAGAAAGAGGTTGACGGTTCCTGGGTAGAGGCCGGTCAGCTCACCAGCGGTGATTCCGTGCGGGTGACTATTTCCTATACGATTCCTGCGGGAATTGTAGGTGAGGATTCCCGGACAATACACTATCAGCTTCCCCAGGGGATTGGACTCCGTGAACGGGAAGAAGGGACTGTTATGAACGGATCGGACGCAGTCGGCACCTACAGTATTGATACAAATGGGATGATTACCATGACATTCGATCATGTTTTTGCCGATGACCAGCCGTTCACGGGAGATCTGACCTTCGGGGGGACGGTGACAGCCACTGGGGGAGAGGAGGATGATGAAATCATCTTTGGCGGCTCGGGCGGCAGTATCACTGTGACTCCAAAGGAGGAAGAAAGCGATATAAGCATTGCAAAGGCAGGATGGTATGAGGCGAGTGCTCAGGCGATTGGCTATACCATTAAAGTGTCTTCGGAAAAAGGGACGGACGGCCCGGTGAGCCTTACAGACGCCTTCCTGACAGGAAATATCTCCTATGACATGGACTTTTCCGGGTATTCTTTTAAAATTACCGGAGCAGACGGACAGGAGATCACCGGCTATCAGCTTTCTGTCAGCGATAGTTCGCCTGCATCTTTTACTCTTACGGGTCTGCCGGCACTGAAGGCGGGAGATTCCTATACGATTACTTATGCGGCTGTGCCGGATTTTGAGAGCATAGAGCCGGGCGACGGGTATTTGCAGTTTACGAACCGGGCCATGGCACGGGACAATAAAAACGAGGCCGAAGCGCAGATAAACACTGTGGTTTCCAAGGCAATGGCCTATAAAGAGGGAACTTATGACGCGGTGGCCCGAAAGGTAAGCTGGACGATTGCGCTGAATCAGAATATGCAGGATATCCGGGGGTATGTGCTGAAGGATACACTGGTTTGCCGGGATGCGTCAGGCAAGACCTATACTGTTGCATTGCCGGAGGAAGTGAGCATCACGCCTTATTTGGGCTCCAATCCCATTGGGGAAAGCTCTGTAATTCCTCTGCCCTATACTTTCCCGGAAAATCTTTCGGATGAATATGCCACATGCAGCTATCTTATCACCTATGAAACGGATCTTCCGGAGGGCGTGCCGGAAGGAACGGCGCTGACCTTTCAGAATAAAGTGATATTCGGACAGTATGAGGCGGAAGCGGAAGTGGCGGTTCCGATGCCCGGCGAACTGGAATACGACGTGCAGAAAGCATTCTGGGGAACGGCGGACAGCAGCAAAACGATGAATTGGGCTTCACTGATCACCTATCCGCAGGACAGTGCCGTAATTCCCGACAGCCTGACGTATGTGGACTGGATTCTGGACGTAATGAAGGAGGACGAAAGCTTTCTAAGCGGCACCCATTATACGACGGCAAATTTGCTGTCCGGCGCGTATCTTACGAGCGCAGATGAAAAAATATTGCTGACATACGGCGAGGATTATACTGTGCAGGTAGTCCCTCAGAGCGCCATGCCGGATGTGAGCGGGATAAAGGACGTCTATGCTTATCTGTACATGGACTATGCGGCCATCGACCGTATGGTTACCTGGTATGGGCTGGATGAAGTATATGCCTCGGGAAAACCGGATGAACCTTTGTCTATGCTGAAAATTACTTTTACCCGGGGCGCGCTGGAGAAATTGAACGGGCAGTCTATTTTAATCCACTATCAGACGACATTGGCAGAAGAAAAACTGCCGGAAGATATACAACTGACCGTGGGGAATTTGGCCAGAATTCCGGCTGACTTTTTCTATGCCTCTACATCCCATATGTTTCACGAGAGGCTAAACAAGCAGGTCAGCCCCACGGGAGTGGTGGAGGGAAGCACCGATACCGGCTCCTATACCGACAACCCGCTGACGCTGAATTCCGGGGATACTGGAGGGGTGCTTCATTATCGGATTTTGCTTTCGGGATATGACAACGGAAAGGAAATTGTCGTCAAAGATACCCTTCCCGCGGGGACAGAACTGGTGCAGGATTCCGTTGTGCTGCGCAATCATGCGGGCGGAGACGGCAGCTTTACGGACTCCACAAGCGATGCATGGTATCTTTCTGTTGAAACACAGAAAGAAGATGACGGGACGACAGAGGTAACATTTACCATCCGTCACCAGAGTGATTTTCAAAATGCTATGTTCGGCATCTATTATGACGTTTCCTTTGCGGATGACTCGGCATGGAAGAATGGAGAGGCTCGGATATATGAAAACAATGCGGTTTGGGATGGCGAAACGGACAGCACAACGACAACGGTCCGCAAAACCCTTCCGATATTGGAAAAAACCGGGGAACAAATATTTAACGAGAACGGAGAACCAACAGACGGAGTGCGCTACTATGTTGCGGTAAATCCGGATGGACGAGATCTGCATCCCGACAGCGCGGCCATTACTCTGACGGATCAGATGAAAGTCCCGGCGGGCAGCGCAGCCACACTGCGCCTGGAAACTGTAGCGGTCTACCGCTATGATCCCGATGCAGAGGAGGATCACTATTGCGGCAATCCCATAGACCCGGCGCAATACCGCGTCGAATTCGACAGCCAAAACGACAAAATCGTTTTTACTCTGCCAGACAGCACGCCCTGCATTGTGGTTTATGAATATACGATTGAGAGGGGCAGTGCGGCCGCCGTGGATATTGAGGTTTTCAATACGGCGACATTGAGCGGGCAGGCGGAAACGTCCTCCGGCTCCGGCATCATTATAGAGGAACAGACATCAGGAGCATCTGTCAATAAGGCCACACTGACGATTTATAAATATGATTCGGAAAACGCCGCTGACCTTTTGTCTGGCGCCCGCTTTAAACTGGAACGATATGAACATAAAGCGGATGGAAGCCATGACTGGGCTTTAACAGCCCTGACGGCGCAGGGCCCGGATGGAACCTTTGTTGTGAATGAGAATGGATATATCGTTTTGAGCTTTGTAGACTATGTAGAGGACGGCTCACTGTATAACACTCTTTACAGACTGACAGAGGTGGAAGCGCCGCCGGGCTATGAGACGGGCGGTGAGCCTTATTACTTTGTTTGGATGGAGAAAGGGGCGACACGAGAGGAGACGATTGCTCAGATGCAGGATACCTGGGCAGGGACCGGCATCCCCTCTGCTGGAGTCAAATTCATCGAGTATTCCACAAATGACAGCTTAAATATTCCAAATGACCCGGTTTCCCTTACTGTGGAAAAGGTATGGCAGGATGAAGACGGGGCTTTATTGGAAACGCCGGAGGTGGAAAAGGTCACCGCGACGCTCTATCAATGGAATGGTGAAGAGAAAAACAAATATGAAACGGTGGAACTGAACGGGGAGAACGGATGGTCGCACACATGGACAGAGCTTCCCAAAACCGCTGAAAACGGCGGCGAATACCGCTATACGGTGGAAGAAGAACATATCTCCGGTTATGAAACGACATATTCCCCCAATAATGCCGAGGGGGTTCAGACCGGGACGCTCACTATTATAAACAAAAAGGGAACAGAATATGTTCTTCCGGAAACCGGCGGATCCGGGCCGGCCCTTTACACGGCGGCAGGATTGATTCTGATCGGAGCATCATTTGCGGGCGGCCAATATCTGCGCCGCAAGCGCGGGAAAAAAGGAGAAACCTCCTGAAATAGAAAAAACAAAAGACACGGAGAAAGATGAGAGGAGAAATATTCGATGAAACGGACCCGAAAACCAGCTTTTATTCTTCTGGCGCTGTTGATGACCCTGCTGTTGGCAGTTCCCGTATTTGCGGCGGGAAATGAATATGCCATTGTCATTGACAACGGATCGGAAGGCCATATCTATGAGGCCTATCAAATCTTTGCCGGAGATCTTTCCGGCGAGGGCATTTTATCCAACGTCGTGTGGGGAGACAGTGTAAACGGCGGGGGTCTGCTGGCCGCGCTCCAGTCGGCAGACAACGAAAAATACGGCAGCTGCACAACCGCCGCTCAAGTGGCGGAAGCGCTGAGCGGCGGGGAGGGAATAGAAGCCACCGCTGCGGATGCCGAAGTCTTTGCCCAGGCGGCGGAGGGATTTCTCACATCCCCCAAGGGAAGCGCCGATGCACCATCCGGCGGGAAATATACGATTTCCGGACTGCCCGCGGGATATTATCTGGTGAAAGATAAGGACAGCAGCCTGGAAGGGAAACCGGAAACCTATACGAATTACATCATTAAGGTGATCAAAAATGTAGAAATGGCGCCGAAATCGGGCACAACTACATCGCAAAAAAAGGTAAAAGATATCAATGATTCCCAGAGCTCTGTCTATACGGATTGGCAGGATTCCGCAGATTATGATATCGGCGACCGCATTCCATTTCAGCTGAAGGCGACTCTGCCGGCGAATTATAATACCTATGGAGAATATGCACTGACGTTTCACGACACGGAAACCCGGGGGCTGTCTTTTCAGAGAGACTCTGTAAAAGCCTATATCGACGGCAAGCTGGTCGATGCGGGAGATTACAGCGTCGTCACCGAAGGACTGAGCGATGGATATACGTTTGAAGTCCGCTTTGATAATCTAAAGGGGATTACGGCTGCTGAAGGCGTGCAGGCTGGAAATAACAGCACCATAACTGTTGAATATGAGTCGGTGCTCAATGAAAACGCAGTCATTGGCGCAGCAGGAAATCCTAACACGATGCATATTACCTTTTCCAATAACCCCAACGGAGAGGGAAAGGGAAAAACTCCGGATGATACGGTAATTGTTTTCACATATAAAGTCATTGTCGATAAGGTAAATAACCGGCAGGAAGCCCTGCCCGGCGCGGAATTTACGCTGGAGAAGAAAATTAAAGGGGAACCGGAGGATACATGGCAGACAGTTGCAGTATTGGGAACCGGCGGGGATCTCACGACTTTTGCATTTGCCGGCCTGGATGACGGGGATTACCGGCTGACGGAATCCAAGACACCGCAGGGATACAACACCATTGCGCCTATAGAATTTACTGTGACAGCGGAACACGATGCAGCCCTTACGTCTCTGTCCGGCAATGTAGCGACGGGAGAGCTTACCTTTACAGCGCAACCTGCCGGGGGTTCGCTGGAAACAGTGGTGGTTAACAACCAGGGCGTGGAGCTGCCGGAAACCGGCGGCATTGGAACCACGATCTTCTATGCGCTGGGCGGAGTCATGGTGACGGGCGCAGGAATTTTGCTGGTTGTAAAAAGACGAATGAAATCCGGACATAAGGAATAAACAGGGTTTATATGCCGCTGAATAAATCCGGGGCTCTTCTTCCCCGCGATACGGAGAGCACCGCATGAAGAAGGAGAGCGCCAAGAAGAGCAGAAAAACAACCATATTCCTGGCAGCTATATTTCTCCTCGGAGTTTCTCTGCTGCTGTATCCGATTCTCAGCGAGTATTGGAATTCCCTTCATCAATCGCAGGCGATTGCTGCATATATGGATGCGGTGGAGGAAATGGATAGCAGTTCTTATGAGGCGATGCGCAATGCGGCGAAGGCATATAATGCCGCATTGCCCGAGGATGAGGCGCGGTTTCATCCCGGAAAGGATGGGGAAAAGGAATATGAGGACCTGCTTGATATAACGGGAACGGGAATAATGGGCTATGTGGAAATCCCCGGCATCAGCGTTTCCCTGCCCATCTATCACGGGACCGACGACGATATCCTGCAGATCGCTATTGGGCATATCGAGGGTTCCTCCCTCCCCGTGGGCGGGCCGGGCACCCACTGTGTTATTTCAGGGCACCGGGGCCTTCCCTCATCAAAGCTGTTTACAGATTTGGACCAGATGACAGAGGGAGATATATTTATGCTCCGGGTGTTGGACGAAACGCTCACCTATGAGGTGGATCAGATCCGCATTGTCGAGCCGGATGATCTCTCCTTGCTGGCCCTGGAAGAGGGGAAAGATTACTGTACCCTTGTTACCTGCACTCCCTATGGCGTCAATTCCCACCGCCTTTTGGTGCGGGGACACCGCATCGAGAACCAGACGGATGGTTCCCTTGCCCGGATTACGGCGGATGCGGTTCAAATGGATCCCAGACTGGTGGCGATGGCTTTGGCGGTGCCGATTCTGCTGCTCCTTCTGCTGGGATCGGCATTTCATTCATCCGGCAAAGGAAAATAGAGCGACGAAGAGGTGATGAATCATGAGAGCAAAAAAAAGCTGGCGTAGCATAACAGCGATTCTGTTTTTTCTGCTGGCATGCGTATCCTGCCTGACGGCTGCTTTTGCCTATGAAAATATCGATCCTGAAAAAAACGCATCCCTGCGCATCTATTTTGGAAAAGAGGGAAAGGGCTATGAAAATTCTATGTTTTGCATATACCGCGTTGCCGATGTGACGGAAACAGGCGGCTATCGTCTGACCGGGGATTTTAAAGAGTATCCTGTGGTCTTGGAAGGGCTGACCAGCTCGGAATGGCGGGCGCTGGCCCAGACACTGGATTCCTATGCCGCACGGGACGGTCTGACGCCTCTGCAAAACGTGAAAACCGACGAGGAAGGCTGGACGGAATTTTCCGGACTTATCCCCGGGTTATATCTGGTAAAAGGCGAACCACATGAGGAGGGAGGATATATCCATACGCCGGAACCGCTGCTCGCATGCCTTCCCGGCCTGACAGAAGATGCATGGGATTATGATGTGGAAGTTTCCTGTAAATTTGACAGCATCTCTCCGGGAACTGTCTCACGCCGTGTGCTGAAAATATGGAAAGACGACGGAAACGAGGCAAAGCGCCCGGAGGAAATCTCCGTGCAGCTTTTGGAGAACGGCAAGGTTGTGGATACCGTGGTCCTAAATAAGGAGAATCATTGGGAGCATACCTGGGAAAATCTGGACGGCAGCTCCCAATGGCAGGTTGCGGAATATAAAACGCCGGAGGGATATACCGTTTCCGTGGCCCGGGAGGGAACCACTTTTCTGATGACCAATACCTATCCGCCGGATACGCCGCCCAAAATTCCGCAGACGGGAATGCTGTGGTGGCCAGTGCCGCTGCTGGTCTGCGGCGGGTTATTGTTTGTGGTGCTGGGCTGCCGGATGCGGCGCAGAAACAGGGAAGAGAATGACAAATAGAAGAAAAAAAGGCGGGGCTTTTTTTATGGCAGGAGGGTTGCTGCTGCTCGCAGCGGCCCTCGTTTTGACCGGCATGAATCTTTTGGAGGATCAGCAGGCAGGCGCAAAGTCGGAGCGTGTTCGGAAGGAACTGGAGCGGCAGGTGCCCGAAACTCTGCTGCAAACTGCCGGGCCGGAAGTCCCCGACTATATGCTGTATCCGGAGCAGGAGATGCCCGTTTCTGAAATCGGGGGCCAGGATTATATCGGCATTTTGGAGATACCGTCCCTGCAAATCTCTCTGCCGGTCATGAGCCAATGGAGCTATAAAAATCTGAAAACTGCCCCTTGCCGTTATTATGGTTCGGCCTATAAGGAAAATATGGTGATTGCGGGGCACAATTACCGCGCCCATTTCGGAGGGCTGCGCAGTTTATCCCCGGGTGCACAGGTAAAATTTACGAATATGGAGGGGAATGGATTTGTTTATGAGGTGGCGGGAATAGAGATTCTTGAGCCAGTCGCCGTGGAGGCGCTGGTGGATGAGGCGTGGGACTTGACGCTTTTTACCTGCACTTATGGAGGGGAGAACCGCGTGGCAGTGCGATGCGTTGCGGCAGGCGAAGGGAAATAAACCAAGCGGTTTATCGTTTAAAAAGACCGGCACAAGTCATACTGTGCCGGTCTTTTTAAAAGGTCTTTCTTTTGGCGCGGTTCAGATGAAAAGCACGGGTTCCGCACTAAAAGGCGCCGTGTTCGGTGCGGCGGATCATCTCATCCTGCGCCTCCCTGCCCATATGGGTGAAATAGGCGTTATAGCCCGTGACGCGTACTGTGAGATTCTTGTATTTCTCGGGCTCGCGCTGCGCCTGGCGAAGGGTTTCGGAATCCACAACGGAAATTTGCAGCTGCATGCCACCATTTTCAAAATATGTACGAAACAGGGCCGAAAGCTTTTGAATCCCATCCGGGCCGTTGATGACGCTGGGATGGATACGCAGATTCAGCGGGCCGCCGGTGATATGATAGAAGGGGATAGAGGAAACCGAATTCAGCATGGCTGTAAGGCCCTCCATATCTGCGCCGGTGCAGGGAGATTGATTCTCGCTCAGAGGCTCCCCTGCTTTGCGCCCATTGGGTGTGGCACCCACATACCAGCCCTCGGTGGAAAAATCCCGCAGGGTGGAAATCTCGCCCATCAGGGTATAGAGATATTCCGGCCGGTTCTGCTCCTGGATTGCCTGGGTGAACAGATCCACGACAACTTTGGCATAGCGGTCGACCTCCGGGATATCGTTGCCGAATTTATTCATCTTATTTTGCAGGCGCCGCAGCAGCAGCTCCTGCCCGGAAAAGTCATTGCGCAGAATTTCTGCCAGCTGGGGGAGGGTCAGCTGCTTCTGAACAAAAACCAGCTGCTCGATGGCATAGAGAGAGTCCACCACCGTGGCCAGGCCGCCGCCGTTGACCATGAATTGGTGATATTTGGTGCCGCCGGTGACCCAATCGCAGGCATTTTCCACGGTTCCCTCCAGGAAGCAGTCCTCAATGCGCATGCGGCCCCGGTTGGCTTCGCGCTCAACAGCGCCGTCGGCCTGGAGCCCCTGCCGCAGCTGCGCCAAGAGGTAACGCAGCTGGGCGCTATAGGCCGCGAGGAAATCCTCCATGGAGCGCATATCCTCCAGGGCTCCGGTATCCACACCATAATAACCGCTCTCCATCATACCCATGAGCCGGTCGCCCAGGGCAAATTCACATGTCTTTTCCGGCCGCGGTTTCCCGGTTTCGGCAAAGGGAACGCCCCGGTTCAGGGCCAGTTCCAGCGGGATGGCAAGGTTGAACCAGATCTGCCGCAGAGAACCCATTTTTGTGGGAATGGTCGGGTTGTTGCAGGAAAACATGCAGTATTGCTCTGCGTCCTCGGGCGCGATGCCATAATAGATGAAGGCGGGAATCTGCGTCTCGTCGTTATAGACATAGAGGGAGGCGTTATCCGCCATGGCCTTGCAGACCTTTTGGAAAAAATCCTCCTCAATGCCGTTGAAAGTGCGGACGATAATAACCGGGGCCTTCAGCATATGAAGCTCGTCGATGGCCTCCACAAACAGATGGGACAGGGGATTGACGCAGGAAACGCCGTCCAGCGTGCGCCCGCCCACGATGAAATACGGAACATCCTCGCCGGAGACGTCCAGCCGAACCTCGGTTTCCAGGGAATCCGGAGACATATGGTCATAGAGAGCGGCGCCTTCCATATCCTTAAACAGAAATTCTTCAATCATGGAGAGGGCCTGCTCCCGGGTCAGGCGGCCGGCGGCGATATCCCGCTCATAGAAAGGGAGAAGGTATTGGTCGATGCGGCCCATGCAGGGAGCGTCATAGCTGATGGTGCGCTTGATGGAGAGCATGACCAGGAGGATGAGCTGGAGAGCCTCAAAGAGGGTTTCCGGGGGCTGGCAGGAAAGGCGCTGCAAAAGCTCCTGCCGGGCCGGATCGCCGTGTTCGCCGGCCACCTGGGCATAGCGCAGGATATAATTTTGTATCGCCTGTATGGAGAGGCAGATGCCTTCCAAATATTGCCGGGCCTCCGGGTCGTTTTCCCGGGCAAGGCGATCCTGCGCCCGTTTTTCAAAATAGGAGAGTCCGTTTTCCGCCAGCTCCTTCCATTGGAAGGAGAGGTGCCCCTGGGTGATGAGCCAGGGCGGGCGGGAGGCCAGCCATTCCCGGGAATTCTTTTTGAAGGAATAGCAGAAATATGCTGTCTTTTGGAATTCTTCCAGCGGCATATCCCACCAGCGGCTGTAAAGCGCGGAAGCAGCGCGGCGTTCCTCGTCTGTTGGGATAATTTGTTTGACCTTGCCCACAAACATTCCCTGGGTTTCATATTCTACTGTAATGTTTTCCAGAAGATAGGCAAAGGTTTTTGCATAGGCCAGGGCCGGGGGCAGATGGCGGAACATGGCCTCGGCCTCCCGGCAGAGGGTGATCCGCTCATAAAAGACGAGACGATAATCCTGATCCAGCCAGGCGTCGATCCGCTGTTTTAAACTGTTTTCCATAGGATACCTCCATTCTATATTTCCACGGGACATGCGAACAGCTTTGCAAGCTCCTGCAAATGCTCTTTTTCCGGGGTCTGGAATTTTCTTGTGTTGTTTTGCCCGACGATGAGATGTTTTTCCAATCCCAGCGTGTGATAGGGGAGCAGTTTCACTTTTTTCGGGGCATTGCCGAGCAATACCGCCGTTTTTTTCATATCCTCCGGGCTGTCGTTCACCCCGGCGAGAACCGGGATCCGGATTTCCACCGCCGCCCCCCGATCCAACAGCTGTTTCAAATTCTGCTGAATGCGCGCATTGCCGACTCCCGTATATTCCCGATGTTTTGCATCGTCATATATTTTCATATCGAAGAGAAACAGATCCGTGAGGGGAAGAAGGGCTTCATAGTGGGCGAATGGGACGTTTCCCGCCGTGTCCAGGGCGGTGGAGATGCCGTTCTGCCGGCAGGCCGCAAATAATTCCCGGATAAATTCCCATTGCAGCATAGGCTCGCCGCCCGAGGCCGTCACGCCGCCCCCGGAATTGTCAAAATACCGGCGGTCCCGCAAAAGGAGGGCCATCAGCTCGCCGACCGTCTTTTTTTCTCCAAAAAGCGAAAGGGCGTTTTCCGGGCAGGTTTGAACGCATATCCCGCAGCAGCGGCATTTCTCCGGCGAGAAAGACTGACGGTGGGGGCCGATGGCATTTTCCGGGCAAGCCTGGGAACAGAGGCCACAGCCCACACAGCGGTCTGGAAAAAAGCCCAAAGAGGGCTTGGGATCAATGGTTTCGGGATTATGGCACCAGGCGCAGCGCAGGTTGCAGCCTTTAAAGAAGATTGTGGTTCGGATGCCCGGCCCATCCTGGGTGCTGAATCGCTGGATTTGCACGATGTTGCCTGTCATGGCGTTCTCCTTATGGAATCTGTTTTTTTATATGTCACAAAGAAGCATTGAAGATAGCAGTATTTAGATTTTTGTCAGCGCAGTGCGGCTATTTTTAAATAGGATTAACGTTAATCCTATTATAAGAGAGGCAAGAGAATCTGTCAATATTTTTTAAAAATATTTTTGCGTTCATGGTGTTTCAAAAGGGAGAATGTACGAATAAAAGCGATATGAACTCCATAATTCCGGCGCATACCGCCGCGCCCGGCAATCCGGAAAACAGGCAAAACCCGGCTTCCTAAAAGGAGCCGGGTATGCGTGCGTTGAATTGCTTTCAGAAGCTGCGGGGCAGGTTGCGGGATTTCAGATAGGATTTCCGCAGAAAATCGACGGGGATTACGCTGAAGGCCAGCGCAAGAACCAGCAGCAGTTCCCGAAAAGGCAGGCCCGCCGTGCGGAACAGGCTGCCGCCAAAATAGACGATGCCCAGCTGCACGGTTGTGACCATGAGCATGATCCCGATAAAGGAGGGGTTTCCCCGCAGATGGGAAAACAGGTTCAGCCGGTTGGTGCGGGTGGAGAAGCTGTTGAAGATTCCGCAGAAGATGAACAGGGCGAAAAAGGCCGTGAGGAAGTAGATGGGATCGGCGGCAAAGCCGAACAGGTTCCGCGTCCAATCCAGCTTGAGGAACAGGGTACACAGCACGACGGTATAGGTTCCCATGACGGCCACCTGATTGATCATATAGCGGTTTAAGATGGGTTCATCCCGGCGCTTGGGCGGTTCGTTCATATATTCGGCAAGCGGCGCTTCGCCCGCAAAGGCCAGGCCGGCAAAGGTATCCATAATCATATTGAGCCAGAGCATCTGAATGACGGTGACGGGCGTATCGATGCCGATAAAGGGACCGATGATGGAAACGCCCACGGCGCAGAGGTTCATGGTCAGCTGATAGACGATGAATTTGCGGATGCTTTTGAAGATGGTTCGCCCATAGAGGATCGCCTTGCCGATGGAAGAGATGTTGTTGTTTAAAATGACGATGTCTCCGGCCTCTTTGGCAACCTCTGTGCCTGTGCCCATGGCAAAGCCCACATCCGCCTTTTTGAGGGCGGGAGCGTCGTTGATGCCGTCCCCCGTCATGCCCACCACAAGACCGGCATCCTGGGCGACACGGACCAGCCGGCTTTTATCCGAAGGCAGCGCCCGGGCCACCACATGGATGCCCGGCAGCTTTTCCCGAAGGGTCATATCCGTCATTTTTGCCATTTCCTGGCTGGTGATGACGCCTAGGGAATCTCCCTCCCGCAGCAGCCCGACTCTCCGGGCAATGGCGGCGGCGGTTTCCTTGTTGTCGCCCGTAACCATTACCACATGGACACCGGCCTGCCGGATCTGCCGGATGGCGTCCCGGGCATCCGGGCGGATCTCATCGCGGATACACACTAGCCCCACCAGACAGAGCGAGGGGAAGGGGCCGTCCTTGGAAATGGGCGAGGAGGCGGTAGCCAGGGCGATGACGCGCTCGGTATTCTGCGTCCGCTCCTTCCATAGCTCCTCCAGACGGCCGTGGCTGGCAAAGGACTGAACTTTTCCCTTCTCGTCATAATACGAGCGGCAATGGGGGAGGATGCGCTCGGGAGCGCCTTTCAGCAGGAAGATATCCGTTTCCCCGGCGATATGGCTGGCGGAGAACTTCCGGGAGCTGTCAAAGGGGATGGTTTCCCTTTTCTGATAGTTTCCCGGAAGCGAACCCGAAAGGGGAAGGATAAAATTCAAAAGCGCCCGGTCGGTAGCGTTGCCGCCGATGGCATGGCCGCCGGAGATGTTGCTGGCGCAGTTATAATAGCAGGATAGCTCCACCAGACGGTAAAGCCCGGGGAAATTGCTGATATTTTCGCCGGACAATGTGTTTCCGCCGCCGGTAATAAAATGGCTGACCTGGAGCTTCCCCTTGGTGAGGGTGCCGGTTTTGTCGGTAAAAAGGACGTTGATATTTCCGGAGGTTTCGATGCCCACCAGCTTGCGCACCAGGACATGGTCCTTGAGCATCCGCCGCATGTTGGAGGAAAGGACGACGGTAATCATCATGGGAAGCCCCTCCGGAACCGCCATGACGACGACGGTAATTCCCAGGGTGAGGGCATGGATCAGGTGCCCGAACAGTACGGGAAAATTGCTGACCATGGCCTGAATGGCGGGGAGCTGGAAGCCGTTGCTGATGACGATGGAGTTGAACAGATCGGCAACGATGACCAGCACCGCCGCGAAATATCCCAGACGGCTGATGGTGCGGGCCAGCCCCGCCAGCCGGAGCTTCAGGGGGCTTTCGCGGGTTTCCTCCTGCATCTGACGGGCCATATCGCCATAGAGCGTGGCGTCGCCCACGTTTACCACCCGCATGATCCCATCACCGGAGGCTACGGTGCAGCCATGAAACAGCTGGTTTTGGTGGGACAGATCCCATGTGGAGGGAGGATTAGCGGCAGGGTTTTTTGCGGCCTCCTTGCTTTCGCCGTTGAGGGGAGACTGGTCTACGCTCAGCTTGCCGGAGATGAGGATGCCGTCGGCCGGGATGCGCTCGCCAGCCTGCAAAAGCACCAGATCGCCCCGGACAAGCTCTCCCACGGGCAATTCAAAAATTCCTTTGGAACGTTTGACCCGGCAGAGAATGCTCTCCGCATCTTCCTGCAGCTTGAGAAAAGCGGATTCGCTCCCATATTCCGAGAGGGTTGAAATAAAGGTGGCCAGAAAGACGGCCATGGCGATGCCGGCCGTTTCAAACCAGTTAAAATTCCGGAACATGAAAACAATGTTGATGGCCAGCACGATGAGCAGGATCTTTATGACGGGATCGCCGAAGCTGGCGGCAAACTGGCGGAGAAACCCCTTGCGTTTCTGGCGGGTGATGCGGTTTTCTCCATATTCCTTGCGGGAACGGGCAACCTCATCCGGCGTAAGCCCCCGGGCTGTCATATCGATTTTGGGAATCGTTGGCGTTTGCATATCCATGGTAGGCTCCTTTGCAGAAGATTTCTGATACTATACTATGATATCCACATGCCCCGCATGCCGCTTTTTGGGAAAGCATATACTGGAACGAGTTATATGGAATCCAACAGGAATTTTTTAGGAGGCGGCCGTGTATCTTTTGACGATTTATGGTATACTATCCCTATATTATTTTTGGGGAAAGGGGCAGAAAATGCAGGCATTTTGGCAGGAAAACTGGGGAAAAATCGTGAATTACCTGCCCACCTTGGGGGTCGCCCTGGTGGTGCTGGTAGGGGGGCATTTTCTCATCAAGCTGATTAACCGCCTGGTAGGGAAGGCGCTGAGGAAAACGCGGATGGACGCTTCCATTCACCGTTTTATTCTCGTTGCCCTCCGGATTGCCCTGCGGGTTCTTCTCTTCATCGTGGTGCTGGACATTTTGAAGATCCCCACCGGCCCCTTTATCACGGCGCTGGGGGCGGCGGGCCTGGCGGTGTCCCTGGCCGTGAAGGACAACATATCGGCGCTGGCCGGCGGGGTGATTATCCTGTTTTCCAAGCCCTTTGCAGCGGGGGATTATATTGAAGTGGAAGACGAGGCCGGCGGTGTGGTGGATTATATCGATCTGCTCTATACCCGGCTGCATACCTATGACAATAAAATTATCCAAATTCCCAACAACACAATGTCGAATGCCCGGATCACGAATTTTTCCGCCATGGAGAAGCGGCGGCTGGACATTACCTTTTCCATTGGCTATGGAGAGGATTTCCGCCGGGCCGAGGCGCTGATTCTGGATGTGGTCAGGGGGCATAAAAAGGTGCTGCCGGACCCTGCGCCGGTGGTGCGGCTCAACGAACATGGCCCCAGCGCCCTTGGAATCATTACGCGGGTCTGGGTAAAAACCGAGGACTATTGGGATGTCCGCTTTGACCTTTTGGAGGGCGTGAAGGACGCCTTTGATGCGGCCCATATGGAAATTCCCTTTAACCAGCTGGACGTGCATATCCGAAAAGAGGAAAAGGAGATTCTGCCGGAAACGGATATTGAGAAATAAAAGTGGAAAAACAGGCATCTGCCTGTTTTTTTCATATGCACGAAATAAAAGCGGCAGGTTTTTGCATCCGGCCAAAGGAGCCAAAAGAGAAGATACGGCGGGGGATTTGTGCTTCTCCTGCAAAATTTCGGTATATGAAAAAAATACCGGATTCATATTGACACGAAAATCGCGGCATGCTATGATAAATTTATCAAATGTGTAAACGTCTGCATAAAAGGAGGAAATCCATGCGCATCGGTTGCTGCGGCAGCATGATCTGCCCGGAAAAAGACCCTGTTGGCATTGAAATCCTGGAGCCGCTCGCGGAACTGGGATATGATTATATCGAGCTGTCCCTTCGGGATCTGGCGGCGCTCCCGCCGGCAGATTTTGAAAACCTGCGGCGCCGGGTGGAGAGGGCGCCCATCGCCTGCGAATCCTGCAATAACCTGATTCCCCCGCCTCTGCGGGTGACGGGGCGGGACACGGATGTTCCCCGGGTGATGGAATATATCGAAGAGGCGTTTTCCCGGGCAGAGGCCCTGGGGGCGGAATCCATCGTGTTTGGCAGCCCGCTCTCCAAAAATGTGGAAAACGGATTCCCATGGGAGACAGCCTATCAGCAGCTGCTGGATTTTGTGCAGGTGCTGGGAGATGCAGCCGCGCGGCATGGTCTGTTCATTGCCATGGAACCCATCAACGCGGGGGAAAGCAATCTTCTGGTCTCCGCAAAGGAAACATGTGAATTTGTCAGGAAGGCCGATCATCCTCATATCCGCCTGCTAGTGGACTACTACCATCTGGGGTTGGATGGGGAAAACCCGGACGTTCTGCTGGAAGCCGGCCCATGGCTGCAGCATATTCACTTTTCGGGAATTACCCCCCGGGCATTCCCGAAGAGCGAGGAAGAGGATGCGGGCTATGCGCATTTTCTGGGGAATCTGATCCGGGCGGGCTATGAAAGCCGGATCAGCGTGGAGGCATATACCCGGGATTTTGGGGAGGACGCCAAAGAGGGGCTGGCATTTCTGCGCGGTCTCATCGGAAAGCTGGAAAGGGAGTACCGCAATGGCGACCATCAATGACATTGCGGAAAAGCTCCATATATCCAATGCCACGGTTTCCCGTGCGCTGCGCAGCTCTGGCTATGTGAAGGCCGAGCTCAAGGAGAAGATATTTAGGACAGCCGAAGAGCTGGGCTATGCGCCCAATCCCCTGGCAGTCGGGCTGCGTACCCGGCGGTCCCACGGGATCTCCATTGTGCTGCCCTCCATGAACAATCCGGTTTCAGTGGAGCTTTTGGAGAATCTGGAAAAGCTGGCGGACCGGAACGGATATCATGTGATGATCAGCACGACGGATGGGAATATAGAAACCGAGCGGAAATATGTCCAGCTGCTGGATGCCGGCCTGGTGGATGGAACGGTTCTGGTGCCCGGCCCCCGTCGGTCGCCGGAGGAGGAATACCTGCAGCATATCCGAAAGCGGAACATCGCCCTGTTTAACCGGGATCTGGCCGGACTTTCGCTGGATGTGGTAAAATCAGACGCCGTGCAGGCCGGGCGGCTGGCGATGGAGCATCTCGCGTGCCGGGGATATCGGCGCATCGGCATGATTTTGCCGCCGCTGGAAACGTCTCTGGCCCAGGAGAGGCTGGAGGGCTGCCAGGAGGGCGCGGATGCGGCGGGAATCCGTCTGGAGGAAAAATGGATGCTGCGGGCGCGGGGAACGACACCTGCCGCAGGAAAAGCTGCCGCAGATGAGCTTTTGTCCCGGCAGTCCCGGCCGGATGGCCTGCTGGTGCTGGACAACATTCTGACAGTGGGGGTATTGCAGGCGCTCCGGGAAAAGAATCTGTCGCTGCCGGAAGATCTGGGCCTTGTTTCCTTTGACGATATCGTCAACGGAGAGCTGGTGGGGGCGGGAATCACCTATGTGGGCCAGCCCATGCCGCAGATTGCGGAGGCGCTCTTCTCCCTGCTTTTGCTGCGCATGGAGGGGCAGCCGGGGATGGCGCGGCAGAGCATCTGTCTGCCCGTGCGGCTGATAGAGCGCGGCTCCACGAGACGGCTTTAAAATAAAAAGAACAAAAATGCAATAATATGCCGTTTATGAAAACGTCTGCATATTGAAATAGGGAGGAAAAAACAAGTGGATGTATCAAATGTTCGTATCGTCATCTTCGATACCTTTGGAACGGTGGTCAACTGGCATGAAAGCGTTGTGCAGGAAGGAGAGGCGCTGGGCCGGGCCAAGGGCGTTTCCATCGACTGGCACGAATTTGCCAATGTCTGGCGGGAAGAAGGCTATATCAAGGTGATGTATGAAGTGGCCCAGGGGCTGCGGCCCTGGGAGCCGGTGGACGTATTGCACCGGCGCAAGCTGGATGAGCTTCTGGATGTCTATGGCCTCAAGCTCACGGAGGAAGAAACCGATCATTTCAACCGCCTCTGGCACCGTCTTCTGCCCTGGCCGGACGTGCAGGAAGGCCTTCGCCGCCTCAAGACAAAATACAGCATCGGGCCTTTCTCCAATGGGGATTTCCGCCTGCTTCTCAACATGGCAAAGGGCTCGGGGCTGCCCTGGGACTTTATCCTGGCGGGGCAGCAGTTCCAGAAGTTCAAGCCGGACCCGACGATTTATGAGGATGCCGTGGAGCTTCTGGGCGGCCGCCCGGAAGAAGTTCTGATGGTGGCGGCGCATCCCTCGGATCTGGACGGCGCCCATGCCATCGGATGCCCGACTCTCTATGTGCCCCGTCCGCTGGAATATGGCGCGGTGAACAACCATGTGGAGCCGGAAGCGAAATACGACCACGAAACAGTGGCGGATTTCCGGGAGCTGGCGGCGCGCCTGGGCGTATAAGGAGGGAAAAGCATGGTAAAGATCAGCGCCTTTCCCAAGTGCTGGCTGGAGGATATCTGCGAAGGGCGCATGAGCCTTTGGGATTGGATGGAAACGGCAACGCAGCTTCACTGTGACGGGCTGGAGATGTACAGCGGCTTTTTGGAATCCCACGACCCCGCCTATCTGGATCGGGTGAGGGACTGGGCGCATGCGCGGGGAATGGAACTTCCCATGATGTGCTGTTCCCCGGATTTCACAGTTCCGGACGATGCCCTCCGGGCACGGGAGGTGGAAAAACAGAAAGAGATGATCCGCGTCACGGCCCGGCTGGGCGGGAAATTCTGCCGGGTACTTTCCGGCCAGCGGCGGCCGGAGGTAAGCCGGGAAGCGGGGGTCCGGATGGTAGTAGAGAGCATTCAGGCATGCCTGGGCGAAGCAGAGGCCCAGGGTGTGAGCCTGGTGATGGAAAACCATTATAAGGACGGATATTGGAAATTCCCGGAATTTGCCCAGAAAAGCGATGTGTTTTTGGAGATCATCGGCCAGATCGATTCGCCGTATTTCGGCGTGCAGTTTGACCCCTCCAATGCGCTGGTGGCGGGAGAGGACCCGCTGGAGCTGTTGAAAAAGGTCAAACACCGGGTCAAAACCATGCACGCCAGCGACCGCTATATCGCCGGGGATGTCTCGTGGGAAGAAGTCGTCGGCTATCAGGGCGAGCTGGGATACCATCCGGCCCTGCAGCATGGCGAGGTGGGAAAAGGACTCAACGACTATCCCGAGATCTGCCGCCAGTTGGCAGACGCGGGATTTGACGGCTGGATCTCCATTGAAGACGGCATGAACGGGCTGGATGAAATGGATCGCTCCATCCAGTTTTTGAAGAAAATGCGGGAACAGTATTTTGCAAAATAAGAGAGGAGAAGAAAGATGAAGAATAAATTTCAGTTTTTGACGTATTCCGGATTTCATATCACGACTTCCAAAGGAAAACATATCCTGATCGATCCGTTTTTGGACGATAACCCCCATGCGCCGTTCAAGTCGGATTCCCTGGAACAGGTGGATATGATCCTGGTTTCCCACGGGCCTTTTGACCATGTGGGGGATACGGCGAAAATTGCCATCCGCCATGGGAGCAAGGTCATCTGCCCCTATGACGTGAAGATGCTGATGCTGGACCGGGGGGTTCCCGCGGAGCAGATTGTGGAAATGATCTGGGGTGTAGTACACCAGGCGGGGGATATCCGCATCAAGTGCATTGAAAACCACCACCGCTCCAATGTGACCCTGAGCGACGGGCGGATTATTTCCTCCAACCCGGTCTGCTATATTATCACGCTGGAGGACGGCACCCGGGTATATAACAGCGGCGATACGGCAATTTTCAGCGATATGAAATTGCAGGGTGAGCTATATCGGCCCCATATCGGCCTGATGAACGTCACCGGCGACTTTGAGATGGACCCGCAGTATTGCGTGGCGGAGATGAGCCCGTATGAGGCCAGCCTGGCCTCCCGCTGGCTGGGGCTGAAGGTGGCGGTCGCCTGCCACTATACCCATCTGCCCAACGCCCAGGTAGACGAATTCCGCGGTTATCTGGCGCAGGTAAACCAGGATACCGGGGCGGCCGTGCAGACGGTGGCGCTGGAACCGGGCGGCGTTTTTGAATATTCGGCAGAACAGGAATAAAGAGAAAAAAGAGGAGGGCTGCCTCCTCTTTTTTGATTCCCAAAATACGAAAAAACACGCCGGGTTATCAAAGAATCGGGGACGATGGCGACAGGCGCAGACAGCCCCCTGTCTCTTGCCCCAGCGGCCCCGGGTTTCTCCAAAATTTCGGTTTTCCCCGGTGCGCCCAAAATCCATGGGCAGGATTATGAAAAATGCCTGTAAAAAGGCATCGGGAGTTGAAAAGGAGGATTCTCCAAGAGACGCTGCCGTGGATGCGGGCAAAGTGAATGCAAGCTTTGCCGGGAAAGTGTCTGCCGATATGGGGATTCTGTTATCCCAGTGTCTGCTGAATCTGATAGGTGGCGTCCAAGACCTGCCAATTCTGGGGGAAAGGACGGTCCAGATTCCAATAGCCAACGCCCACAAGGTCATATTCACGGACGAGCTTGAGCTTTGCCAAAATGCTCCGGGCGTCCTCGAACCAGACCTCATGATAGACCCCCTCGCTGTCCGTATAGGTGAAATAGGGCGTTTGGGCGGTTTCATCAAACAGAATGGGGACCTGTTCGCGCACGGCCAGCTCCATGGCGGCTTCGTTGGAAAGGGAGGGAGCCCGAGATTCCCCCTGGATAAAGGGCAGGGACCAGTTATAGCCATAGTTGGGAATGCCCATGAGGATTTTTGCCGGAGGGATCTGGGTGACAGCGAAATCCAAAACCTCCCGCACCCGGTTGATGGGAGCGACGGCCATGGGCAGGCTGGCGGTATAGCCCCATTCATAGGTCATGAGAAAAACCTGGTTGGCTGCCGCGCCCAACAGAGCATAGTTATGCCCTTCATAGGGCTTTCCCCGCTGGTCCGGGGAGGTTTTGGGAGCCAGGGCCACGATGACTTCATAGCCCTGCGGATTCAACAGAGCGGCGGCCTGGGTAATGAACTGGGCGTAGGGAACGGCGTCCTCGGGAGGCAGATATTCAAAATCGATATCCAGGCCGGTGTAGCCCTTTATGCGCATGTTCTCAAGGATATTTGCGAGAAGGCGTTTTTGCGCATCCGGGCTGTTCAGCAGGGCATGGCCCAGCTCACTGTTAAAACTGCCGTCCGCCGTCAGGGTGGAAAGATGTATGAGAGAAGCTACATCATAGGAAAAGGCGGTTTGAATGAGATCAGCATCCTGGGGCGGAATCAGATCCCCTTCCGGCGTGAAGCCATAGGTGAAGGGCGTGAGATGGGTGAGAAAAGGAAGCGTCTGCCGGAGCAGGGGGCGGCTGATGGTGGGGTAGGCATAGCCGTTTACCGTAATGGCCTGCTGGGGCATTTCCTCCGCATAGCGGATGACCAGACTCTGCCCGCTGTAGATCAGATTCTGCCCGCGCAGGGCAGGATTATTGCGAAAAAGCTGGTTGACGGGGATATCATAGGCCCGGGCGATGGAATAAACGGTTTCGCCATAGGCAACGGTATGTGTCTGGGCCGGAATGCGGATCACCAGCGTCTGGCCAACAGTCAGCCGTCCGGGAATGCGCAGGGAATTGATGGCGGCAATCCGCTGCGACGTCAGGCCGTATTCCGCTGCAATGGTGGAGAGGGTTTCTCCGGGCTGAACAACGTGGATGGTCATAGAATCTCCTTTCGGTTGGGGTTTTTCTTTGCTTTTTTTAATATATGGAAAAATATGGCGGATGATTCGCGGGGAAAAAGAATCCTTTCCAGGATTTGCGGGCTGTATAAAACGGGGGAAGATGCGGATACTATAGAAAAAAAGAAACGAGGTAAGATTTGGAATGCTGAAAGAAAAGATTCGCGTTGTGCAGTATGGCTGCGGAAAGATGAGCAAATATATTTTGCGCTATCTCTATGAAAAGGGTGCCGAGATCGTGGGCGCAATCGACGTAAATCCCGAGGTCGTGGGCATGGATGTGGGGGAATATGCCGGACTGGGCCGGACGCTGGGCGTGAAAATCCAAAGCGACGCCGACGAGGTTCTTGATTCCTGCGATGCGGACATTGCCGTGGTGACGCTGTTCAGCTTTGTCAAGGATATCTATCCCCATGTGGAGAAGCTGGTGCGGCGGGGAATCAACGTCATCACCACGTCGGAAGAGGCCATTTATCCCTGGACGACAGCTCCGGATCTGACCAACCGGCTGGATGCCCTGGCCAAGGAATATGGCTGCACGGTGGCGGGCACCGGGATGCAGGATATCTTCTGGATCAATCTGATCGCCTGCGTGGCGGGCGGCCATGCGGATATCCAGCGTATCGAAGGCGCCGTGAGCTATAATGTGGAGGATTATGGCCTGGCCCTGGCCAAAGCCCATGGCGCGGGCCTGACGCCCCAGCAGTTTGAGGAACAGATTGCCCATCCCGAGACGCTGGAGCCGGCCTATGTATGGAATTCCAATGAGGCCATCTGCTCCAAAATGGGATGGACGATCAAGAGCCAAAGCCAGAAATGCGTGCCCTATTTTTATGATAAAGATCTGTATTCCAACACGCTGGGCGAGACCATCCCGGAGGGCAACTGCATTGGAATGAGCGCCGTGGTGACCACCGAAACTTTCCAGGGGCCGGTGATTGAAACCCAGTGCATCGGAAAGGTCTATGGCCCGGATGACGGAGATATGTGCGATTGGAAGATCGTCGGCGAGCCGACAAGCGAATTTCATGTGGTCAAGCCCGCGACTGTCGAACACACCTGCGCGACGCTGGTCAACCGCATTCTGTCGGTTTTGATGGCACCGGCCGGCTACTATACCGTGGAAAAGCTGCCGGAAGCAGAGTATATGACCTATCCGATGCAGATGTATCTATGATGCAAAATTTTTCCAACGCTTCCCCTGAATCGGAAATTATGCCCGGTTTCAGGGGATTTTTCTGTTTCTCCGGGAAAAATGGAATGGTATAAGAACCACTGGATTTTGTGGGGAAAATATACTATAATAAAACCATATAGATTATAAATCGGATTGCGGGGGATTATTTCCCTGCGGACGGCATAAAGGATGATATGCAAATGGAAATCAATCTGAACGAAGAGCGGGCGGCGGATCTGGCGCCCAAAAGAAAGAGCAGCGCCCCCTATGTAGTGGGAAGTATATTTCTGATACTCCTTCTTCTGGTCTGCGGGGTGATGACCTGGGTGAGCGTTACGGGACGGGGAACCGGCGATATGCCGAATGTGTTTGGCTGGTCGGTCTATGCCTCCCGGGGAGAGCTCGCCTCCATTCCCGAGGATGCCGCGATTATCACGCGCCGGGGCGTCAGTGAATTTTCCGAAGGAGAGCCCATCGTCTATTATGATCCGGGCATTGAGGGGAAAAACAAAATTGCCGTGCGGTTTGCGGGTGCGAAAACCGAGGAAGGCGCCTATGAAGGATATGACGAAAACGGTGAACAGGGCGTTCTGATTCCCGCGCAGAATATCCGCGGCCGCGGGGAAACCTATGTGGGATTTTTGGGGAAGGTTCTGACCTTTGCCCATGGAAGCTACGGCATGTATGCCTTTGGCGGCGCATCTGTCGTGTTGCTGGTGCTGCTGATCCTGTTGCTGGTGAAGTGCAAAAACCGCAACCGCGGCGCATGGCAGACATATATGGAAGAGGCGGACAGCCTGCCTGCGGATTACCGAACAGAATCCAGGGAGCCGTTTATAGAAGATTATGCGGACGAGCCCGAAATGGAGGAGGAAGAAGTTCGGGAATTTGGGGAAGAGGCTGGGGAAGCCTATGCCGGGGAAGAGGCGGCGGAGCCGGTGGATTCGTTTGCGCCGGAAGCCGCGCCTAAAGCGCCCCCTGCGCCCGAGGAGGCTCCCTTTGGGCTGGCTATCGACGAGCGGTATAGCGAGCCGGAACCGGAGAAGCCCTCCCAGCTGCGTGCAGATCTGGCAGGAAAGACGACCCAGCTCACCATTACCGGCACGGACAGCGAGATTGAGCTGCTGGCCAAGCTGGTGGATACGGCAGTGAAAAAACGCGGGAGCGAAAAGGTGATTATGGATATCGCCTATGGCGAAAAGACCACGCTGACCCTGACATGCAGCTGGCAGGATGTGGGTATTGTTTCGGCTATCGTTGTGGAGCTGCAAAAGCGGATTGCAAAAAAGGAAAAGGAGAAGGCGGATGGATACAATTAAGCTGTTGAACGGAATGGAGGTTCCCAAAATCTTTTTTGGAACCTATCATGTGAAAGATCACGACGATATGGGCGAGGTTCTGCAATATGCCTATGACGCGGGATACCGCGCCCTGGATACCGCCTCGTTTTATGCCAATGAAGACATGATCGGCGCGGCGCTTGACAGGATGGGCGTAAAAGAGGAAATGATTGTCACCACCAAGGTGTGGAACGATGTGGAGGGCTATGACGCCACCATCCGCTCCTTTGAGGAGAGTGAAAAGAAACTGGGGAAGGTGGACATTCTGCTCATCCATTGGCCTGCCCGGGAATTTATTTCCCGCTGGAAGGCGTTTGAAACCCTCTATGAGGAAGGCCGGGTGAAGGCCATCGGCGTTTCCAATTTTTTGAAGCACCATATCGAGACGCTGATGGAACATGCGAAGATTCTGCCCATGCTGAACCAGATCGAAATGAACGCCTATTATATGGATTGGGAAACCATCAATTTCTGCCAGGATCTGGGCATCGTCATGGAGGCCTGGAAACCGCTGATGCGCGCGGGAAATATGCTGGAGGACAAAAGGCTGGCGGAAATCGCCGCAAAATATCATAAAACGCCGGCGCAGGTTGCCCTGCGTTTCCTGCTTCAAAATGATGTCGTCGTCCTTCCCAAATCCGTCCGCCCAGGCCGAATCCGGGAAAATATCGATATCTTTGATTTTGAGATTGACAGCGGGGACATGGCGGAGCTGGTTGCCATGAATACGGGAAAACGCCAGGGCGACGACCCGGATACCTTTATCCTTCCGTAACAGAAAAGGGACGATTGCTCCGCTTTTCGGGAGGAATATTACAAGACGGCAGTCTTTGCTTACATTTTTGTTTCTATTTTGGAAAAAATATGCTATACTTAGATAAGTAGAGCAAAAGGGGAGAGGGGCTCATTTTTTGGAACCCCCTTTCTTTTCAAGGCATTCTGGAGGTACATGGGGAGCATGGCAAAAACAATACTGATTGTGGATGACGAGCCCAGCGTTGTGAAAGGACTGCGCTTTAATCTGGAACAGCAGGAGGGATATAAGATCGACGTCGCATATGACGGCGAGGCGGCGCTCTCCATTTTTGATTCGGAGAAGCATGACCTGGTGCTGCTGGATCTGATGCTGCCCAAAATTGACGGGTTGGAAGTATGCCAGCGGATCCGCGCCATTTCCGATGTTCCCATTATCATGCTCACGGCCAAAGGGGACGATATCGACAAGATCATGGGCTTGGAGACCGGAGCGGACGACTATATGACAAAGCCTTTCAATATGCTGGAGCTGAAGGCGCGGATCAAGACCATCTTCCGCCGGACGGATTCCACACGCAGCAAGCAGAATGTCAGTGTGGTAAAGGTCAAGAATATGACGGTGGATTTTATCAGCCGCAGCGTTACCATTGGCGACCGGGAGGTATATCTGACGGCCAAGGAATTTGACCTTTTGCAGCTGTTCATCACCAACCGGGGCACGGTTTTTGGCCGGGAGAGCCTTTTGGATATCATTTGGAAGCAGAAGGGGGACCTGCGGACGGTTGACGTTCATATCCGCCGCCTGCGGGAAAAAATTGAGGAAAATCCTGCCCATCCCGAATTTATTTTGACCAAATGGGGCGTGGGGTATTTCTTCTCCAATAAGTAGCTTTAACAAGTAGCTTTGAAAAGGAAAAGGAAGCGATCCTGGAAAGGACGGGCTTCCTTTTTTTGATGCATAAGCCGGTGTTTTGCAAAGACTTTTACAGGAACAAGCGCCGCGGCCCCGGAAGGGAAGCGATGCTTTTTTCTATATTTTTGGGAATTTGAATCCGCCCCAGGGCAACGGGAAGGAATGCCCATAACCAGTATAGGGTCTATCCGCGCAGGAGATGCCCGGCAAGATACGGACGATTGAGTTTGGGGGCGGATTGTAGTATACTAAAATCAAATATGCTCTTTTCCGCCGCACTCCGGCGGGGAGAAGAGACAAAAAGGCCCGGCGGAATCTGCGGTTTTGCCGGAGCGCAGGGGAGTGGAACGCTATTATTCGAATCAGCAGGCTTCGGACCTCCATCCGGTGGCGGTTCATCATCATCTATATAGCCATCAGCCTTGTTGCCTTTTCTTTGGTGACCCTGTTTACCTCGCGTATTGTGGAGGACAGCCTTTTGAATCAGAGGGTCAACCAGCGCATGCAGGAGGTCAACGATTTTTCCGTGAACGTTTCGGGTCCGCTTTCCCGCACGGACGCAGAATCTCTCTATGAATCCGCCATTGCACAGGGACGGGATATTTCCGGCCGCGTTTTGATTGTCAATGAGAGCGGGATTGTGCAGATCGACAGTTTCTCGGTTTTAAACGGCGCGCAGATTACCAGCCGGGAGGTTGTAGAAGTGCTGAGCGGCGAAAAGGATGCTTCTTTTGGATACCACCGGATTCAAAGCGAAAGCGGAGAGGATTTCTGGGCGGCATATTACGCTTCGGCGGTCATTTTGGATTCCCAGACCATCGGTGCAGCTGTGTTTTCAGAAAATGTGCAGGATCTGGTGGATAAGGCGGGCCTGATCCGGAACCAGTTTCTGATGATTTTTGTCGGGGCGACGGTGGTAATTTTCGGGTTATCCTATATCTCGACCAACCATATTTCCCGCCCGCTGGCCCAGCTCCGGGAGAGCGCCATGGAGATCACCAAGGGGAATTTCGCAACGCGGGTGCATATCAAAGGGAAAAACGAGATCGCTGAGCTGGGGAAGGTATTCAATTCCATGTCGGCAAAGCTGGAGAACCTGGACCAGCAGCGCAGCGAATTCGTGTCCAATGCGTCCCATGAGCTGAAAACCCCGCTGGCGTCTATCAAAATCCTGACGGAGTCGCTGCTCTATCAGGACAATATCCCGGAAAACGTATATAAGGAATTTCTGGGGGATATCAACCAGGAGATCGACCGCCTGACCAACCTCATCAACGATCTTCTGCTCATGACAAAAATCGAAAACGACAAGGAAAAGATGGACCGCCAGCAGGTTTCCATTGATCTGTTGCTGAAAAAAGCGGTCGTCGCCCTCAAGCCTCTGGCGGATCAGAAGGATATTGAATTATCTTTCACCTGGAATCAGAATACTGTCATCACCTGCGATCCCATGCGGATCCGGCAGGCTGTCAATAACCTGATCGATAACGCCGTGAAATATACTCCTGCCGGCGGCCGGGTGGATGTCGGCCTGGAGGTACACGGAGAGGAAGTGGCCATCGTGGTGAAGGATACCGGCGAGGGCATCAGCAAGGAGGACCAGGCGCATATCTTCGACCGGTTTTACCGAGTAGACAAAGCGCGCTCCCGGGAAACTGGGGGCACGGGCCTGGGGCTCTATATTGTGCAGTGCATCGCTCTTCTCCATGAAGGGAGAGTGGAAGTCGAGAGTGAAAAGGGCCAGGGGAGCACCTTCCGGCTCTTCCTGCCCATTGCCGGGCCTTCGGCGGGGCAGGATATGGGGGCAAAGGAGGAGAAAAAAGCATGAAACGTTTGACTTGCGCCCTGTTGGCGGTTTGCATTTTGCTTCTGGGCGCGGCCGGATGCTCCGGCCGTGAATCCGGGGAACAGGAGGGAATTACCCAGATCAATCCCCAGGAAGGGGCGCTCAGCAAGAAGGACAAGCTGGCCGTCAATCTCTATTTCGCAGATCCCAGCTTTACAAAGCTGGTGAGCGAGAGCCGAGAGCTGGACATTCCGGTGAACGAAAATGAGGAATATGCCGTTTTGCAGGCCCTTTGCGAAGGGCCTGCCAGCCAGGGGGATGTGGCCGGAAACCGGCTGATCAACGAGAATACGGCCATTGTGAGCATTGCCAGCAGTGGGGACGTTTTGTTCATCACTTTAAGCCGGGATTTTTTGGACTGGAGTTTTTTCTCGGGCAATAATTTGGAAAATTCGTTGAACCAGCGCAAACAGCTGGCGGTATATTCCATTGTCAACACCATGGTCGAGGTGTCGGGATATTCCCGTGTGCAGCTTTTGGTGGAGTCCGAAGATGGCGGCACGGGACAGCGCATCCGTTTGGAGGACGTGGGTTTCCCGGGAAGCGGCGTGCTGGAGCCGCTGGCGCGGAACGGGGAAGTGGTTTTGAATCCCAAGAATACGCTGCGGCTGCTGTTTGAGGCCGTAGCGAACCAGAACTATGAGAATGTTTTTACCTATATTTCCTATGAAGGGGAAACAGGCGACGCCAAACCGGATGAAGAAGAGTTCCTGGCCATTGCCCGGGAGCGGAATCCAGTGATGGAGCAATATGTTATCGGGGATGTGATCATCGGAGCGGGCCGGGATACGGCAGTGATTATGGTGGATATTACATATAAGCTCAAAGGCGAGGAGCAGACGGAAAAGACGAATATTCCCGTGCGGCTCATCAAGGAAAGCGGAATGTGGAAAATGCAGTATGAGGAATTTGTCAAGCTGTTTTTTCAGGGGGAATGACGCATGAAGAAATTAGCGGCTGCGCTGCTGGCGCTGCTGTTTCTGTTTGCAGGATGCACATCGCTGCATGAAAATAATAATATAGCGGATCTGCCGTCTCTGGCTCCGCATGAGACGCAGCCCAGTGAGGAAAAGCGGACGGTTAACGCCGCTCTGTACTTTCCGGATGCCAAAACCAAAAAGCTGGTGGCGGAAATGCGGGAGCTGGAAATCGGCGCGGAGGAGGACGTAGGCGGTCAGCTCTTGCAGGCGCTGTTCCGCGGCCCGCGGGATTCCAGCCTGACGGTGCTGGGCTCCGGACTGGAGCTCGCTGATATTGAAATCACGGAAGAAATCGCCAATGTCTATGTGACCTCCCCCCAGCCGCAAACACTGGAACAGCAATTCATTCTCGTCCGGGCTGTGGCGGATACGGTGATCGATTATTTTGGCGTCAAATATGTCTGCGTCTATATAAACGGCCAGATTTTCACCATGGACGGCGTGCCCTGCGGCCCCATGACCAAATCCGACGGGGATGTTCCGTCGCTCTATCGGCAGTATGTTTCCAAATATTCGGATTCCTATGCCAAAGAAGAGGGAGGCGCCCGGGAAACCAACATCGTTTTGTATTTTATGGACCCAAGCGGCCGCTATATCCTTCCGGAGGTGCGCCGGGTGAGCTTTTCGGGGGAGAACTATGTGCAGGAAATTCTGGAGCAGCTGGCGATAGGGCCGACCTATAAGACATATCTGACGGGGTTTATGCAGGGTGAATTTATCCCATCTCAGCAGATGCGGGAAATCCCTTCGCAGACGGTGAACCGGCGTTATCTGTCCTTTGACGAAATGCCGTTTGCTTCGGGGAGCGGGGACAATATGGCGGCTCTTTCCTGCCTGTATTATACTCTGGCCGGGTTTTTATCCAATACCGAGCAGCTGACCTGCGAGATTGAGGGTTCTCCCAAGGTGATGACGCGGGACATTGCAAAGGAATATCTGGGAGAAACGGTCACCATCTACTATCCCAATGTGAATCTGACTTCGCTCAAGGCGGTTTCCCGGACAGTTCGGGAGAGCGCATCCGAATCCGTCAGGACCTATTTGGAGGAGCTGGTGCGGGGGCCGATAGAGGTGGATGCAGAGGATGTCTGGCCCGCATTTCCCGAGGGAATCACCATGGAAGATATTCTGGGGGCGGAAATCCATGGCTCCACGCTGACCATCAATTTTTCCGGGAATTTCCGGACGCAGATGGAAAAAATGTCGGATAAAAAGCTGCGGCTGCTGGTGTATTCCATCGTGAATACCGTTTCCCGGATGGACACCATTCGGGATGTCCAGTTTTTATTCGAGGGAGAGCGGGTCGAGAAGGTTGGCGGATATCTGAACCTGTATTCGCCGCTCATGCCCAATCCCGGGCTGCAGCAATAAAAATAAAAGCGGAACGCAAACGGAGTGCGTTCCGCTTTTTTGCGGGTATTAAAGGGGATTGCTGCCGGGGCGCAGGGAAACATGGTATTTTTCCAGCCAGATATTGACCTGCAATAGAAAGGCGAAAAACTGCGGGCCGCGCATGAGCTGGCCAAACCAGGGGGTATCCATGGCGGCGCCGGAATCCATCCATGCCAGAAGGGCGTCCCGGTCGACCAGCGGCCGAAGAGGAGCATTGGGGTCTAAAAGGACATCCCGCAGGCGTTCCCGGACGCATCCCGCATAGGCCGGATCAAAGGTTTTGGGATAGGGGTTCTTTTTCCGGAGGAAAATTTCCCGGGGCAGCAGATCGGAAAAGGCATAGCGGAGGATGCCTTTTTCCCGGCTGCCGGTTTCCAGAATTTCCGGCGGGATGGAATAGACATACTGGGCCAGAAAGGGGCTGGCAAAGGGGAGCTTTGCGGTGAGTCCGGCATAGGAGGTCATGGCGTCCTTACGCCGCAGGAGGCAGCCGCCGAACCACTGGAGATTGGTTTCATAAAGTCCGGGATGCTCCCGGCCCGCCACTCCGACAGGGGGCATATGGCGGGAAAGAGAGCCCTGATAAGCCGCCCGGGCCGTTTCTTCGATGGGAAGGACAGCCAGATCCGGGCTCAGGACCATGCGCCGCAGACGAAGAGAACCTGACCACGGGAATACGTCCCCGGCCAGGAGGTCCTCCCGGTGAAACCAGGGATAGCCGCAGAAAACCTCATCGGCGCATTCGCCGGAAAGCACCCAGTCCGCGGAAGCACCGACTTCCCGCGCGGCCAGGAGCAGAGAGGAATCGATATCCGCCATGCCCGGAAGATCCCGGGCAACGACGGCGTCTTCCAGAGCGTCGGCCAGCTCCCGGGGCTCCAGAAGGATGGTATGATGCTCTGCGTCCAGCTGCTTCAAAAGCAGGGCGATATAGCTGTCGTCCATATCCGGCTGATAGCTGTTTTGGGAAAAATATTTTTCATTATCCTTATAGGCGATGGAGAAGGTCTGGAGAGTTTTGCTGCGGTTGGAAACATATACCGAGGCCAGGCAGCAGAGGATGCTGGAATCCAATCCGCCGGAGAGAAAGGCGGCGGGCCGGCCCTCGCAGTCCACATAGTTATGCACAGACCGTTCTACCAGATGGCGCACTTTTTCGCCGGTTTCATAGAGACTGTCCCGATGCTCCTGATAGGACAGGGAAAAATAGGGCTCGATGTGGACGCTTTCATGCCGGGCCCGGAGGAAACAGCCTTCGGGGAGCGTTTGAATGCCGGAGAAAAGAGTATGATCGGGGGATGCGGCGGGAGAAAGGCTGAAAAGCTCAGTGATTCCCCGGGCATCCAGAACGGCAGGAACGGCCTGCAAAAGAGCCTTGATTTCCGAACTGAAATAAAAAACACCGTCCCGCTGGGCATAGAAAAGGGGACGGACGCCCATGGCATCCCGGGCAAGGAACAGCTCATCCGCCGTGTGGTTATAGATGGCCAGGGCAAAGCTGCCGTCTACCAGCTTTAAAAATCCGCTACCCAGGCGGTGATACGCCAGTAGGCATTCTTCGGGCGAAAGGGCATGGGAGGAGCAATCCAATGTTTCAGCCAGGCGAAAGGTGGGAAAGATTTCCCCGTCCAGCAGGAGGGAATAGGTGACGCCCTCAAAGGAAAAGGTGGTGGCAAGAAACTCTTTTTGCGCCGAACAGATGCCCATGGCCATGTGCCCGGCAGTAAACCGCTTTTGATGGGCTGCCCCGCGGTGGGAGAGAGTCAGAAGCATGTGGGAAACCTTGTCGTAATAGGCGGAGGGCTCTTTTTCATATTGATAAATTCCAGTGATTCCACTCATATGATCTTTCCTTTCTAAGAGGTATTTCCGGAAGGGGCGTTGCCTTTCGGCAGAATTTTCCATAAAGAAACACAATGACGTTTTTTCTAACTATATGTGCGAAGACGAAAAATTAGTATAGTTGAATGTTTGGAAAAATTCATGTATAATCGTGATATTACCTAGAGGGGAGACTATTGCTATGCGTCTGATCCAAATGTTTCAGGAAAGCCCTACCCAGGCACTGATTTATATACTTTCCATTTTTCTGGCCATGTGCATCGGTCTTTCCTTTCATGAATGCGCGCATGCCTGGACGGCCTATAAGCTGGGCGACCCGACAGCAAAAAATATGGGGCGGATGACGCTGGACCCGCTAAAACACATTGATCTCCTGGGCATGCTCTGTTTTGTGCTGTTTGGCATCGGCTGGGCGAAGCCCGTTATGATTGGGTCTCGCAATCTGAAGAATTTCCGCCGGGACGATGTTTTGATCTCGCTGGCCGGGCCAGTGACCAATCTGCTGCTGTCCTTTGTGTTTTACGGTATCTATTTCTTCTTGCAGCCGGCGCTCATGTTCCGTGCGCCTGTGGTGTTGTATATTCTGGCAACAATTTATTCTGTAAATATCAGTTTGGCTATATTCAATGTCCTGCCCATCCCGCCGCTGGACGGTTTCCATGTGGTCACGAGCCTGTTTGTGCGGAAAAGCTATAAAGTGGTAGAGTTTTTGCAGAGATATGGATATTGGATTCTGCTGATTCTGTTATTCACCGGAGTGCTGGGATATATTCTTACACCCGTGGTCAATTGGTTTACATCGTTGTATTATAGCTTTTTCTCTCTGTTTGTATAGGATGGGCGCGTATGGCATATGCATATAAGCTGGCCAATTTTGAAGGCCCGCTGGATCTGTTGCTGCATCTCATCAGCAAGGCAAAAATTGAGATTCAGGATATCTTTGTCTCCCAGATCACCGAGCAGTATCTTCAATATATGGAAGGCTGCGAGTTTTTGGATCTGGAGAGCGCCAGCGATTTTCTGCAAATGGCGGCGACCCTTGTCTATATCAAGTCCCGTGCCCTGCTCCCGGAAAAACGGCGGGGCGAAGAGGTGGACGAAAACGGCCTGACGCCCGAGGAGCAGCTGGTGGCCCGGCTCAACGAATATAAGCGGTTCAAAATGGTATCCGAAGAATTAAAGGAGCTGGAATCCCGTGCCAGAGGAAGCCGCTATAAGCTCCCCGAAGAGATTCTCGCCGGGGCCGAGCAGGAGACGGTTTTTACCAACAGCAGTGTAGACGCCCTGATGGCGGCCTATCTGAAGGTGTTGGCAAAGGTAAAGCGGCTGGAACAAAAGCCGGAAAGTGTCGTCATTTATCGGGACCATTTCAGCGTGAAAAAGCAAATGCGTGTGATATTGGCGCGGCTCACCATCAAAAGCCGGGTCTGCTTTGAGGAGCTGTTGTCGGAAGCACCTTCCCGGGAGGAGCTGGCAGTAACATTTTTGTCCCTTTTGGAGCTTCTGCATGCCGAAAAAGTGTCCATTGCGCAGAAGGCGGCCTTTGGGGAAATTCTAATTGAAAAGCGGGGAAGCAAATGAGAGACGCCGAACTGATGGGAAAAATTGAAAATATCCTGTTTGCGGCCGGGGATTCCATGGGGATCGGGGAACTGGCCGCCTTTTTGGGAAAGGACGAAGCCGAGCTCACCGCGCTTTTGGAGGAAGAAATCGTCCGCCGGGAGCGGGAGGACAGCGGCCTTGTCATCAAGCGGTTTGAAGACCGGGTGCAGCTGGCGACCCGGGAGGAATATGCGGAGATGCTCTTTTCGCTGTTTGGCGAGTCGTCGGAAGAAGAACTGACGCGGGCCATGCTGGAAACCCTCTCCATCATCGCCTATAAGCAGCCGGTGACCCGCGGGGAAATCGAAGAGCTGCGGGGAGTAAACACCAGCTATGTGCTGGGGGTGCTGCTGGAAAAGAACCTGATTCACGAGGCCGGCCGCAAGGAAGCCTTGGGCCGCCCCATTCTCTATGCCACAAGCGAAGGCTTTCTGCGGCATTTTGGCCTGTCCTCTTTGGAGGAACTGCCTCCGCTGCCCCAAGAGGCATAACAGCGGATAAAAAATACGGAATTGGATAAAATACCCATAGAAGCATGAAACCGGAGGAGACGGATATGTGGTGGGTATTTTTTTTGTTGCTGTTTTTGGCATTGGCAGCATTTCTGATTTTCGCCAGAATCCACCTGCATATAAAAAGCGTGGAAGGGCGGCGGAACTTTTTTATGCTGGAGCTGCGGATTTGGAGGATTCCATTATATAAAGCCTGCCTGTATCTGCGGCTGAAGCATTATGTGAATCCGGTAATCATACAGGCAAAAAAGGGGCGGAAGTTTAAAATTCTGTTCCGCTATGCGAAAAAGAAGAAGGAGAAGAAAAAGAAACCAAATCTCTGGATAAAGTCCCTGGGAAAAGCATGCAGGGTGAGCCGGCTGCATTTTTCTGCCGTGCTCAATGCCCAGGACGCGGCGGCGACGGCGCTGCTCTGCGGCGTTCTCAACAATTTTTTCCAGCTGCTCTGCCTGTTTTTCAAAAAAAAGATAGAAGAATCCCGCATTTTCATCCGCCCAGATTTTGGAAATGGGGAAAATTTCTTTTCTTTCTCTCTGGATGGTATAATTACCGTCCGGTTTGCAGACATTATCAGCGTATATTATAAAGAAAGAGACGGTGAAAAATATGCACCCAATAGAAACCATTTTGAACACGACCATGTCCGAGCTTAAAGAGATGGTGGACGTCAACACCATCGTCGGCGATCCCTTTGTCACGCCGGGCGGCTGCACTGTCATCCCGATTTCCAAAGTCAGCTTTGGCTTTGTTTCGGGCGGCGGCGAATATGGAGAGAGCATCAACGCAAAAGGCCAGGCATCTAATGCCCAGGGCAATGGCTTCCCCTTTGCGGGCGGAACGGCATCGGGCATTTCCATCACGCCGGTGGCTTTCATGACGGCGGACCAAAACTGCGTCAAACTTCTGACAACCTGCCAGCGCAGCGTGGTGGATAAGGTTTTGGAAACCGTGCCCCAAATGATGCAGGAAGTGAAGGACATGCTATGCAGTCAGGAGGGAAAGAAGAATGCAAAACAGCAGCAGGCCAAGGAAGCCTTCCAGATGCCGCAGAATAACTAAGCGCATCTGCTCGCTGGCCCTGGCGGCAGGGTGCCTTTTTGGGGGAGGGGCGCAGGCCGCCGCTCCCTCGACCTCTGCCAAGGCCCATGTTTTGATGGAGGCTTCCACCGGGCGGGTGCTGGCCTCGAAAAATGCGGAGGAAAAGCTGCCCATGGCCAGCACGACCAAGGTGATGACCGGGCTTCTGGCTGTGGAAAAGGGAAACCTTGATGAGATCATCACCGTGCAGAAAGAGGCTGTGGGGCAGGAAGGCTCGTCTATGTATCTGCGGGAGGGGGAGAGGCTTACCCTCCGGGAGCTGGTCTATGGCCTGATGCTGGCTTCGGGCAACGATGCGGCTGTGCAGATTGCCCTGCATATTGGCGGAAGTGTGGAAAATTTCGCCAAGATGATGAATGAACGGGCCAGGGAGATCGGGGCGATGAACACGAATTTTGTCACGCCCAACGGCCTGCCCAACGACGACCATTATACGACGGCCTATGACCTTGCTCTCATTTCTTCGGCGGCCATGCAGAACGCGACCTTCCGGGAAATCGTGGGCACGAAGTCCATGAACCTGGAAGCGGACGATGATTCCCCGGCCCGGTATCTGCGCAGCAAGAACAAGATCCTCTATCAATTTGAGGGCGGCAACGGCGTGAAAACCGGGTATACCAAGGCGGCGGGCAAATGCCTTTCCGCCGGCGCGGAACGCGGCGGCATGCAGCTCATTGCCGTGGTGCTGAACGACTATGGCATGTTCGACGACTGCCAGACCCTGCTTTCCTATGGCTTTGATCATTATAAAATGACGCAGATTGCGGCAAAAGGCGATGATTATGGCGAAATTCCCGTGAAAAACGGGATTTTGGAGAGTGTGGGGACAGAGCTGGGCACAAGTATTTCCTTGCCTTTGACGGAAGAAGAGGGTAAAATGATAGAAAAGAAAGTAAATTGCAAGGAAGAGCTTGTGGCTCCGGTGAAGGCGGGAACAGAGATCGGCACGGTGGAATTCTGGCTGGATGGGGAACTTTATGCAAAAGCGCCGATTCTGACGGCAGCAGACGTTCCGGAAAACTCCTACCTATATAACCTTTGGAGGGTATTGAACCGGTGGATGGGCGTTCCGGGATGGAGGACAAGTGCGGATAGCGAAGTTCATGGCGACGGCGGGAGTGGCGTCGCGGCGTAAGTCGGAAGAGCTGATTTTGCAGGGAAAGGTGAAGGTCAACGGAAAGACCGTGAGTGAGCTGGGGCTTCAGGTTGACCCGGAGCAGGACCAGGTGACTTATTTGGGCCGGGTTCTTCAGATTTCCCAGGAGAGAATCTATATTATGTTAAACAAGCCCGTCGGGTGCGTATCCACCTGCTCGGACGACAAGGGAAGGGCAACCGTCCTGGATTATATCCGGGATATTGACTGCCGCATCTATCCCGTCGGCCGGCTGGATTTCACAACCGAGGGGCTTTTGCTGTTGACAAACGACGGCGAGCTGGCCAACAAGCTCACGCATCCCAGCCATGAAGTCGGCAAGCGATATTATGTTGTCGTGGACAGCTATGTTTCCCCGGATGAGATCGATAAACTGCAAAAGGGCGTGTTTCTCGAGGAGGGCAAGACGGCTCCCGCCCGGATCAAAGTCATGAAAGCGGAGCCCAGCCGGACAGAGCTCACCATGGTCATTCACGAGGGGCGCAACCGGCAGGTGCGGCGAATGTTTGAAACCCTGGGGAAGAACGTGGTATTCCTGAAGCGCATCAGTGTGGGCGAGTTGAATCTGGGCAGTTTGAAACGGGGGGAATATCGGTTTCTCACCCCGGAAGAAGTGGATTATCTGCGGAGGATATGATGTTTCGCAACGCTGTGGAATTATCGCATTTTTATGCCGCCCAGGCGGCGGGAACGGGCAGCGTCTGCATCGACGCGACGGCGGGAAACGGCAATGACACGGCTTTTTTGGCCGGGCTTGTAGGCCCGGAGGGGAAGGTATATGCCTTTGATGTGCAGCAAAAGGCCATTGCCAGCACGAAAAAAAGGCTGGAGGATCGGGGCCTGCGGGAGCGGGTACGCCTGATTCATGATTCCCACGCCCGCATGGGGCTGTATGTCCGTGAGCCGGTGGACGCCATTTTGTTCAATCTGGGGCGGCTGCCGGGCAGCGACCGCACGGTATATACCAAAAGCTGTGCCACCATTGCCGCCATTGAGGCGGGGCTTGGGCTGCTCCGCCGGGATGGTCTTTTGTGTATTGCGGCCTATTGGGGAGATCCCATCTGCAATGAGGAATACCGGGAGGTCTATGACTATCTCAAAGGGATACCGCCCAGGCAGGCGGAGGTTCTGTTTCATGAATATATCAACGAACCCCATTGCCCGCCCACCTTTTTTGCCGTGCATAAAGTATAGGCGGAAAAAGCGGGGGCGTGTTAATTTTTAGTAAGAGAAATGGGAAAAAAGTCAAAAAATAATATGTGAAAAAGAAGGAAATAGGTACCAAACGTAGAATTACGAATATAGGGTAGAATTGTTTTATTCAAATATTTTCAAATACTCAATTCATAAATTATGGAGGACTAGCTTATGAGCGAATTCAGCAAGAAGCAGGCAGAAGAGCAGCACAAGCTCGGCAAGCTGACGGCGGAAGAACGAATCGGGAAAATTGTCGACACGGGCAGTTTTGTTGAGATCGACAAGTATCTTGAGCGTTCCAATGCAGTGTTGGGCTATCCGGATGTATGTGCGCCGGGAGAGGGCGTTGTCGCCGGATGGGCGACCATTGAAGGCCGCCCGGTGTATCTTTTTGCCCAGGATTACACCGTATTAAAAGGATCTCTTGGCGCGGCGCACGCGGCAAAGATCACAAAGGTTATGGACATGGCGGCCAAAGCCGGCCTGCCGGTCATCTGCGTCTGGGATTCGGACGGAGCCCGGGTGCAGGAAGGAGCTGCGGCTCTTGGCGCTTATGCCTCCATCATGAAGAAGCTGACGGATATCTCCGGCGTTGTCCCCACGATTTCTATTGCGGCGGGCGGCATGCTGGGATGTGCGGCGATTTTTGCAGCGCTCACGGATTTCACCATCGCGGTGGAGAAAATTTCTGCGGTGAGCCTGGTAAGCCCCATGGTTCTGGCTTCCACGGCGGGCATCGACGTGAACGAGGATGCCATCTGCGGAGCGAAGATACAGTCTGAAGAGACGGGCATTGCCCAGTTTGCCTGCGCCAGCGAGGAACAGGCGGTGGATACGCTCAAAGACCTGCTGCGGTATCTGCCCTCCAACAACCTGGAAGAGTCTCCCTATGAGATCGTGGAAGACGACGCTGCCCGGGCCACCGTGGCAGACGGCAGCGACGCCCGCGCCCTCATCCGGGATATTGCGGATAACAACGAATTCCTGGAAGTGGCAGCGGACTATAGCGACGATATGATCACCGGATTTATTACTTTGAATGGATATACGGCGGGTGTGATCGCCAATGCACCGGGAAAAACCATTTCTTTCCGGGCCTGCCGCAAAGCCTCCCGCTTCATCAGCCTGCTGGATGCCTATGACATCCCCATGGTTACGCTGGTGAATAATGAGGGAGTGGAAGTCAGCCTGGAGGGCGCGCAGCACTGCCAGATTCGGACGTTTGCCAAGCTGGTCAGCGCTTATGCTGAATCCGGCGCTCCCATGGTCAGCGTGATCACGGGCAAGGCTGTGGGCGAAGGGTATATCGCCATGGGCAACAAGAACTGCGGCGCAGATATCGTCTATGCCTATCCTACGGCGGAAATTTCCTGCCTGGAAGCGGAAGCCGGCAGCATCATCCTGTTTGACACCAAGGCGAAGGCGGCGGAATACAAAGAAAAATTTGCAAGCCCCTTGGCGGCGGCGCAGCAGGGTCTTGTGGACGACATCATCGAGCCTGCGGATACGCGCCTGATGCTGATTAAAGCGATTGAAATGGCTTCCAATAAGAGAGAACAGAAGTTGCCGAAAAAACACAGCATACTGCCGCTGTAGGTTTGGAGGTAGAACATGAATGTTTTAGATAAGATATTGTTTGGCTTGGAGGTTACCCTCATAGGCCTGGTGGTTGTATTCCTGGTTTTGATAATTCTAATCTATATTATCAAGCTGCTGGGAGTCATTGCCGGAAAGATCGAGAAGGCCGGTGAGGCCAGGGAAGTGCGAAAAGCAGCCAGACTGGCGGAGAAGAAAGAAGCCGAAGCAAAGGCACCCGCGCCCCGGAAGGAAGCGCCGAAACCGGCCGCTCCGGTGCAGCAGGCGCAGCCTGCGGCCCCCGCGGATGACGCAGAACTTATCGCAGTTTTGAGCGCGGCGTGTGCCGCTATGATGGGAACCAGCGCCTCCAGGGTGCGGATCTCTTCCTATAAGAAGACCAATACCCGCTCTATCTGGGCAACAGCCGGGCGGCGGGAACAGATTGCCAGCCGTTTTTAACCGGCAGAAACAGTAAAAAATTTTTTGGAGGATAGAAACAATGCGTAAATTCATGATAAATGTCAATGGGAATTCTTATGAAGTAGAAGTGGAAGAAATCGGCGGGGCTGTTTCTGCCGCTCCGGCCGCTCCCGTTGCTGCTGCTCCGGCTCCCGCTGCTCCTGCTGCTCCTGCGGCGAAGCCCGCCGCTCCGGCTCCGGCCGCTCCCGCGGCGCCTGCGGCTGGCGAAAAGGTGAACTGCCCCATGCCCGGAAATATCCTGGATGTCCGCGTAAATGTCGGCGATGAGGTAAAAGAGGGCGATATCCTGATGATCCTGGAAGCAATGAAGATGGAAAACGAAATTTTGGCTCCCTGCGCGGGCAAGGTGGCTACGGTTGCCGTGGCCAAAGGCGCGACTGTAAATTCCGGTGACCTTCTTGTGGTGATTGGCTAAATCATGATGTGCCGGCTTTCTGCCGGCAAAATGAAAAAGGAGGTACAAAATGGATATAGGTCAAACTTTTGTGAAATTCCTGCAGGATACCGGGTTTGCCACCATTTCCTGGCAGCAGGCAGTCATGCTGGTAATTTCCTGCATTCTCTTGTATTTGGCCATCGTGAAGCAATATGAGCCGCTTCTGCTGCTCCCCATTGCTTTCGGCATGCTGCTGGCAAACCTGCCGGGAGCGAATCTGGCCGTGCAATACAGCAATATGGAACAATTTGGAGAGCTGGTGCAAAGTGGCCAGGCGAACATGATTGATATACTCTATCTGGGCGTAAAGCTGGGGGTTTATCCGCCGCTGATCTTTATGGGCGTGGGAGCTATGACCGACTTTGGCCCCTTGATCGCCAATCCCAAGAGCCTGATTCTGGGCGCGGCAGCGCAGCTGGGCATTTTCATGGCCTTTATTTTGGCGTTGCTTCTGGGCTTCACCAACCAGCAGGCGGCTTCCATCGGTATCATCGGCGGCGCCGACGGCCCGACGGCTATCTTCCTGACCAGTAAGCTGGCTCCCGAGCTTTTGGGGCCGATTGCCGTGGCGGCGTATTCCTACATGGCGCTGGTTCCCATTATCCAGCCGCCGATTATGAAGCTATGCACCAGCAAGAAGGATCGAATGATCGTGATGGGGCAGCTGCGGCCCGTGGGCCGCAAAGAGAAGATCATCTTCCCCATTGCGGTTACCATTTTCGTTTCCCTGATGCTGCCTTCTGCGGGCGTGCTTGTGGGTATGCTCATGCTGGGCAACCTGATGCGGGAGAGCGGCGTTGTAGAGCGAATCAACAAGACGGCCCAAAACGAGCTTTTGAACATTATAACGATCTTCCTGGGCATCAGCGTCGGCGCGACGGCCAACGGGGCGACTTTCTTAAATCCCCAGACGCTGTATATCATTGTTCTGGGCCTCATCGCATTCTCCTTCGGAACCTTCGGCGGCGTCATCCTTGGAAACATCATGTGCAAGCTCTCCAAGGGCAAAATCAATCCGCTCATCGGTTCGGCCGGCGTTTCCGCTGTTCCTATGGCGGCGCGTGTTTCCCAGAAGGTTGGCCAGGCGGATAATCCGCGCAACTTCCTGCTCATGCATGCCATGGGCCCCAACGTTGCCGGCGTTATCGGTTCGGCTGTGGCGGCAGGCATCCTGCTTTCCATGTTTGGCTGAGTTTAGCCAGAAAATTATTTAAAATAAGGAGGCTCATTTTATGGGTAAGGTATATATTACGGATACGATCCTTCGGGATGCGCATCAATCCCAGGCCGCCACGCGGATGCGGACGGATGAAATGCTGGAAGCGGCAAAGATCCTGGATGGTGCGGGATATTGGTCTCTGGAATGCTGGGGCGGCGCCACCTTTGACGCCTGCATGCGTTTCCTGAACGAGGATCCGTGGGAACGGCTGCGCAAGCTGAAAAAAGCGGCTCCCAACACCAAGCTGCAGATGCTGCTCCGCGGCCAGAACCTTTTGGGATATAAGCACTATGCTGACGACGTAGTGGATCTGTTCGTGAAAAAGGCGATTGAAAACGGCATCGACGTGATCCGCATTTTTGACGCCCTCAACGATACGCGCAACATGAAGGCGGCCATTGACGCCACCAACAAATACGGCGGCTGGTGCGAAGCGGCGCTTTCCTATACGACAAGCCCGGTGCACAGCTTGGAATACTTCGCCAACCTGGGCAAAGAGCTGGAGGATATGGGCGCCAAATCCATTTGCATCAAGGATATGGCCAACCTGCTGCTGCCCTATGACGCTTATAAGCTCGTCAAGAGCATGAAGGAAAAGATCAGCGTTCCGATTCATATCCATACGCATAATACCAGCGGCACGGGAGATATGACCTATTTGAAGGCCATTGAAGCCGGGGCGGATATCGTGGACTGCGCGCTGTCTCCTCTGGCTAACGGCACGTCCCAGCCCTGCACGGAATCTCTGGTGGCGACGCTGCAAGGCACGGAATATGACACGGGCATTGATCTTGGCAAGCTGACCGAAGCGGCTAAAATCATGCGGCCGGTGGCCGACCGCTTGAAAAAGGACGGCTTTCTGGATGCCAAGGTTCTGGGCGTGGACATTAACACGCTGCTCTATCAGGTTCCGGGTGGCATGCTCTCCAACCTGATCAGCCAGCTGAAGAATGCCAACGCTTCGGAAAAGCTCACGGAAGTGCTGGAAGAGGTTCCGCGTGTCCGCAAGGAATTCGGCTATCCGCCGCTGGTTACCCCCACAAGCCAGATCGTCGGCACTCAGGCCGTTCTGAATGTCCTGTCCGGCGAGCGGTATAAAATGGTAACCAAGGAATCCAAAGCCCTGCTGCGCGGCGAATATGGCCGCCTGCCCGGCGAAGTGGATCCGGATATCCGCAAGAAGTGCATTGGCGACGATCCCGTGATCGATCATCGTCCGGCGGACGATATTCCCCCGGAACTGCCCAAATACCGCGAAGAGCTGAAAGACGTGATGGAGCAGGAAGAGGACATTCTCTCCTATGCCATGTTCCCGCAGGTGGCTCCCAAGTTCTTTGAATACAGAAGAGCCCAGAAATACAAGGTGGACGCGGGCAAGCTGGACAGTGAAAACCGGATCCATCCCGTTTGATGACAATGGAAAAAGGGAAACCCACGCGGGCTTCCCTTTTTTATAGGAGAAACTGAAAAAAAGCTATGAATATTTTACTGGTAAACGATGACGGAATCGCCTGTGAAGGGATTTTGAGCCTGGTACGGGCCCTTTCGCCGCAGCATAATCTCACGGTGGTGTCGCCGGAAAGCGAGCGGAGCGGATTTTCCCATTCTCTCACTATCCATACGCCGGTTACCGTGGAAAAACGCAGGCTGGCGGAATTCCCTCAGGTTGCAGCCTATGCCGTTTCCGGGACGCCGGCAGACTGCGTTAAGCTGGGTGTGCGTGTGCTCTGCGGACAAAAGCCGGATCTTCTGATTTCGGGCATCAACAACGGGGAAAATATCGGGACGGATATCGCCTATTCCGGGACATGCAATGCGGCTCTGGAGGGAGCCATGCTGGGCGTCCGATCCATTGCCATAAGTCTGGAATACGCGGGGCACGCCATGCACTATGGCCCCTGCGCGGAATTTATGGCGGGGTTTTTGGAGGGGATTGGAGACGCGGCCTGGCCGGTTCGGGGAATCCTGAACATCAATTACCCGGATGCGGATACCAAGAAGGTTCGCGGTGTGCGTCTGGCGACGATTTCCGATCTGGATTACGACGAGGGATATACGCTGCAAAGCGAGGCGGACGGAAAAGCCGTCTATCAGCTCTATGGCCGCCTGCGCGCAACGCAGGACGCCGGGAGCGACGAATACCTGCTCCGGGAGGGCTATATAACGATTACGCCCATTGGATATGACTGCCTGCTGGCCAGGCATATGGACCGGCTGCGGGAGATGTTTCAAGCAGATTTTGCATGATGGAAAAATAGAAATTGCATTTTGCAGGAAATATGCTATAATAAAAAGCGCGAAGGGCAACAATGCCGCCGCGCTTTTTCTTTTGGCGGGAAGGCGGGCCCAGCCCTTTGAAAGGAGAGAACCGCATGGAAAATATGGATTTAATTGAACATATTCAGCAGAAATTTCCCAGGATGAGCAAGGGGCAAAAGGCCATTGCGACGTTTATCATGGAGAATTACGATAAGGCCGCCTTTATGACGGCCGGAGCCCTGGGCCGGACGGTGGGGGTCAGTGAATCGACGGTGGTTCGCTTTGCCTGCGTTTTGGGCTATGAGGGCTATCCCAAGCTGCAAAAGCATTTGCAGGAGATCATCAAGAATAAGCTGACAACCGTGCAGCGGCTCAACCTGATGGAAGGCCTGGAAGCGGATAAGATTATTGATACCGTTTTAAAAATGGAGATCAACAACCTGAAGACGACACGGCAGGATCTGGACATCAACATGTTCAAAAATGTGGTGGACGATCTGGTGAAAGCGCGGCGGATCTTTGTCATCGGCTTCCGCAGCAGTGCCCCGCTGGCGCAGTTTCTGGTGTATTATCTGAGCTATATTTTTGAAAGCCCCCAGCTCATCACGCTGGGAACCTCGGATATTTATGCTCAGCTGGTGCACGTCTGCCATGAAGATGTGGTCATCGGCATGGGATTTCCCCGGTATTCCAACCAGACGGTGGAGGGTCTCCGGTTCGCCAAGCGGCGGGGTGCCAAGATTGTCACCATTACGGACAATAAAATTTCGCCTCTCTATGAGCTGGCGGACAACTGCATTCTGACCAAAAGCGATATGAATTCCTTTGTGGATTCCCTTGTGGCGCCCCTGAGCATCATCAACGCTCTCATCATCATGGCGGGGCTGGCACGCAAGGACTATCTGGTGGAGAATTTCAGCGTGATGGAGCAGGTTTGGCGGGAGAAAAACGTCTATGCCAAGCATGACTTTGATTTCATGCATAAGGACCAGCAGGGAGGAGAATAAGCCGTGCGGGCAGCAGTGATTGGCGGCGGGGCCGCCGGGATGCTGGCGGCTTATGCCGCGGCAAGACAGGGCGCGCGGGTCACGGTTTTTGAAAAGAACGAGAAGCTGGGCAAAAAGCTGTTTATCACGGGAAAAGGCCGGTGCAACCTGACCAACGACTGCGAAACGGAGGATTTTTTTGCCAATATACCCGGAAACGGGAAATTTCTCTATAGCGCCCTGTATTCCTTTACTAACCGGCAGATGGTGGCCTTATTGGAGGAAAACGGCTGTCCCACCAAGGTGGAACGGGGCGGGCGGGTGTTTCCCGCCAGCGATAAATCCAGCGATGTTATCCGCACTTTAGAGCGTATTTTGGCGCGGCACCATGTGCGGATCTGCCTTCACACGCCGGTGGAGGCGGTTTGGGCGGAAGACGGCGCGGTTTTGGGCGTTGTGGCTGGGGGAAAGCGGCAGCCCTTTGACGCCGTGATCCTAACAGCCGGAGGGGCCTCCTATCCCCGCACGGGAAGCACCGGGGATGGATACCGCATGGCGCAGGAGCTGGGGCACATGGTCACGCCGCTGCATCCCTCCCTTGTGCCCATGACCATCCGGGAACAGGAGGTCTGCCGCCGTCTCACGGGGCTTTCCCTGAAAAATGTCCGGGTCACCTTTCTGGAAAAGGGAAAGGAAAAATTCAGTGAGCTGGGAGAAATGCTGTTCACCCATTTCGGCGTTTCCGGGCCGCTCATTCTTTCGGCCAGCGCCCATGTGAAGGATTATGGTTTTGCAGACGCGAAAATCTGCATTGATCTGAAGCCCGGCCTTTCGCCGCAGCAGTTGGATGCGCGCATCCTCCGGGATTTTTCCGCGGCGCAGAATAAGCAGCTGCATAACGCCCTCATGGGCCTGTTTCCCCATAAGCTGGTGGATGAAGTCATCGCCATGGCAGGGCTTGCGCCCGGGCAGGCAGTTCATGACATTACCCGGGAGGAACGGGCGCGGCTGGCGGAAACCACCAAAGCGTTTCCCCTGACAGTTCAGGGCCTGCGGGGGATGGAAGAGGCGATTATCACCCGGGGCGGCGTCAGCGTCCGGGAGGTGAATCCTTCCACCATGGAGAGCCGCAGAATTGCAGGACTGTTTTTTGCCGGCGAAGTTTTGGATCTGGATGCGTATACCGGCGGATTTAATTTGCAGATTGCTTTTTCCACGGGTTATCTGGCGGGGGAGAGCTGCGTTCTGGGAAGACAAAAAGCATGAAGGAGCGGCAAGTCTCCCGGGATGATTTCCTGGGCCCTTGCGGGACGCAGGGCGCTCCGGGAGAAGCGGAATGGGCGGGGAGATTTTTCGGATAGGACAACAGGCGGGAGGGCCGGCGGAAAAAGACGCGGGATGCCGCTTTTCTCTCCCGGCTGGATTGACAAATGCCGGAAAAACCTTTACAATAAGTTTGATATATCCTATACAAAACCAGTATACATATATCCTGATTTGGAAATGAGAAATAACAAAGGCAGGCCGAAGAGGGTTCTGCCGGCAGAAGGAGGTGCAACAAGGAGAGTGGACGTAATATGGGCTATCATCGCGGGTGTCGTGTGTCTGGCTCTGGGCTTGGGCCTGGGATACCTGTACCGCAGAAACGTTGCGGAAAAGAAGATAGGCCGTGCGGAAGATACCGTTGGAAAGCTGATTGAGGATGCGCAGAAGCGCGCCGAGGCAATCCGCAAGGAAACGGTTCTGGAAGCAAAGGAAGAGGTCCATAAACTAAGAAACGATTTTGACAAGGAATCTAAAGAGAGACGTAATGAACAAATGCGGCTGGAGAGACGGCTTCTGGCAAGAGAGGAAGCCCTCGATAAAAAGGCCGACGCTATGGAGCAGAAGGAAGACTCGCTCAATAAGCGGTTAAAAGAGGTTTCCAAAACCAAAGAAGATATTCAGGAATTATATAAAAAAGAGGTTGAACAACTCGAAAAAATTGCTGATATGTCTACCGACCAGGCGAAAGGCCTGTTGCTGGAACGGGTGGAGCAGGAGGCACGCCATGACATGGCGATCATGCTGCGCGATGTGGAGGCAAAGGCAAAGGATGAGGCCGAAAAGAAGGCCCGCAACATCCTTTCCCTGGCGATTCAGAGATGTGCTGCGGATCATGTGGCAGAGACGACCATTTCCGTTGTCCCGCTGCCCAATGACGAAATGAAGGGGAGAATCATCGGCAGAGAGGGCCGCAATATCCGGGCTCTTGAAACCGCTACGGGTATAGATCTCATCATTGACGATACGCCGGAGGCAGTGATCCTTTCCGGCTTTGATCCCGTCCGCAGGGAAGTGGCAAGGATTGCCCTGGAAAAACTGATTATCGACGGGAGAATCCATCCTGCCCGCATTGAAGAAATGGTGAGCAAGGCGCAGAAGGAAGTGGATAACCAGATCCGCGAGGCCGGTGAAGCGGCTGTGTTCGATGTGGGCATTCATTCCCTGCATCCCGAGCTGGTGAAGCTCCTGGGAAGACTGCGCTACCGCACCAGTTATGGGCAGAATGTGCTGAAGCATTCTCTGGAAGTCGCCCATCTGGCCTATATCATGGCTGTGGAAATCGGCGCCGATGCGAAGATTGCCAAGCGCGCCGGATTGCTCCATGATATCGGCAAGGCGGTGGACCATGAAGTGGAAGGCCCGCATATCCAAATCGGTGCGGATCTGGCCACAAAATATAAGGAAAAACCGGAAATCGTCCATGCGATTGCAGCACACCATGGCGATATCGAAGCAAAAACCGTGGAGGCTGTCCTTGTTCAGGCAGCGGACGCCGTTTCTGCCGCACGTCCGGGTGCGAGAAAAGAATCTCTTGATAACTATGTAAAACGTCTGGAAGCTTTAGAGGAAATTGCAAATTCGTTCAAAGGTGTCGAAAAGTCTTATGCGATTCAGGCCGGCAGAGAGGTGCGCATCATCGTAAAACCCGAAGATGTGGACGATGTCGGGACGGCGCTCATGGCCAGAGACATTGTGAAGAAAATCGAAAAGGATCTCGACTACCCGGGACAGATCAAGGTCAACGTTATCCGGGAGACACGGTCGGTCGATTACGCGAAGTAATCAAAAGGAGGAAAAGCCCCTCCTATGGAAGAATTCCCATGCGCAACAGCGCATGGGAATTTTATTTTCCTGGAAATTTTCGGAGCAGAAGAAATGCAGCGAAGGCAAAAAAGACGGAATTGCCTTGGGAGCCGGGAAAAACATCCTGCTGGAGAATGCAAGGAGCGGGAGAAAAACTTTTGTCGGAAAGAAGGATTTTCTTGCAATGTGTCAAAATATATAAGTATCTAACAAAAGCGGAGGGATGGCGATGATCCGGGAACGGCTGTATCAGCAGGAAGAAGAAACCCTTTCCCCCTTTGCCATGCTCTGCAAAAATACCCGGGGCCGGGAAATTCCCATTGAGGAGAGCGAGATCCGCACCGAATATATGCGGGACCGGGATCGGATTGTGCACTGCAAATCCTTTCGGCGGCTCAAGGATAAGACCCAGGTATTCATCAATCCTGCGGGCAGCCATTACCGGACACGCCTGACCCATACGCTGGAGGTTTCCCAGATCTCGCGCACCATTGCCCGGGCATTGATGCTCAATGAGGATCTGACAGAGGCCATCGCTCTTGGGCATGATCTGGGCCATACGCCCTTTGGGCATGCGGGCGAGCGGGCAATCGCGCATTTTTTGAAAAACTGCTCGGAGGCGCAGGGCATGACGTTTTCCCATAATGTCCAGAGCCTGCGGATTGTGGAAAAGCTGGAAAATGGAAAGGGGCTCAACCTGACCTTTGAGGTGCGGGATGGGATCCTGAACCATAAAAAGAATATGAAGCCGTGTACCCTAGAGGGGATGGCGGTGAATTTTGCGGATCGGATCGCCTATCTGAACCACGATATCGACGACGCACTGCGGGCGCATATCATCCGGCAGGAGGATCTGCCCCGGGAATGTATCAAAATCCTGGGAGATACCCACAGCCGGAGGATCAACACCATGATTCTGGATATTGTGGAACAGAGCATGGACAGGGATCATCTGGCCATGAGCCGGGAAGTGGGCGAGGCGACGGATCTGCTGCGCAATTTTATGTTTGAAGAAGTCTATGTGGAAAGCGCAGCAAAGCTGGAAGAAAAAAAGGTGCAGGATGTGATTGACCTGCTCTTTTCCTATTATATGAAGCATCCCGACGAAATCCCGGCGGCAGACCGCCGGCGGATGGAAGAGGATGGGCGGATTGTCTGCATTATGGACTATATCGCTGGAATGACGGATAAATTCGCTGTAATGAAGTTTCAGGAGCTGTTCGTTCCCCATAGCTGGACTATGCTGTAAGGGAGAAGCTATGACATATTTTGCCCGGACGCTTTGGCAGGCGTTGGCCGGGGCGCGGCTATTTCTGCCTTTGGGGCTTGTGGCAGCGGCGGTTTTTGTTGCCTATGCGTCGGCCGTCTGTTTTTGGGGCTATGAACGGTGTGTGTTGGAATTCCATAATCCGCGGGGCATCCGCTATGGGAAGATATGGGGGCTGAGTATGTGCGCCTCCATCATAGGGTTGGTTTGGGCTTTGGCGGGAACCGGGCTTACGGCAGTTTTGAGCAAAGCGGCTCTGGAGGTTCCCATGGCGCAGGTGTTTTTGCGCCTGGAAGCCGTTTTGCTGGGGATCTGTGTGACCGGGCTGAGCCTCTATGTCCTTCTCCAAAACGAGTTGCCCTCCAAAGCACGGGGAAATTTCAGCCTTTTTTATTCGGCATGGACGGGCGGCGTTTTTCTGGCTCTTTGGCATTTGATATGTGTGATTTGACAGAGCCTCTGGCTCATATGATAGCAGGAGTGTAATTTGGCAAGATTCAGCGAGGAATGGCTCTCAGAGCTGTTGAGCAAAAACGATATTGTGCAGGTGATCGGGGAATATGTGACCCTTACCCGCAAGGGAAGCCGGTTTTGGGCAAGCTGCCCCTGGCACGCGGAACGAAATCCCTCTTTCTGCGTCAGCCCGGATAAGCAGATGTTTTATTGCTTTTCCTGCAAAAAAGGCGGCGGCGTCATCAACTTCATCATGGAGAATGAAAAGCTCTCTTATGTGGAGGCGGTGAGCCTGCTGGCCGAGCGGGTAGGGATGACTCTGCCCGAGGAAACGGGAGACGAGGATTATCAGAAAAAAAAGGCGTACCGCAAGCGGCTGCATGGTTTAATGCGGGAACTGGCGGTGTATTATAATCATACCCTTAAGGGCGAAGAGGGGCGGGAGGCGCTTGCCTATATGAAGCGGCGCGGCGCGGCGGCGCAGATCATGCCTTTTGGGCTGGGATACGCCAAAAACAGCTTTGACGATGCCCTGCGCTTTCTTAAGGCCCGGGGGTATACGGTCAAGGAGATGCTGGATGCGGGCGTGGTCAAACAGAAGGATGGCCGGGTATACGATGTGTTCCGCAACCGCGTGATGTTCCCCATCCAAAACGTCTTTGGGGACGTGATCGGCTTTGGGGGGCGGGTGATGGACGACGGCATCCCTAAATACCTGAACTCGGGAGAAACCGTGATTTTTAACAAGCGGTATAATCTCTATGCGCTGAACACGGTAAAAAAGCGGCGCAACCTGAAGAGTATTCTGCTGGTGGAGGGATATATGGACGTGGTAGCTCTGGCGGCCGCCGGAATCGCAACGGCCGTGGCGTCTTTGGGAACCTCTCTCACCAAGGAGCAGGCGCGGCTGCTCAAGCGGTATACGGAAAAGGTCTATTTATGCTATGACGGCGATGACGCTGGCCTGAATGCGGCGTTGCGGGGCGTGGATATCCTGGAAAAGGAAGGGCTGCAGGTTTTCGTCATTGTCCTGCCGGACAAGATGGACCCGGACGAGTTTGTGAAAAAATACAGCGCGGACGCCTTTTATGCTTTGGCGAAAAAAGCGCCTGCGGCGACAAATTTTCGGCTGTTCATGCTCAAACGGGGCTTTGACATGGAAAACCCCGATGAAGTGGTGCAGTATGGAACCAAGGCCGTAGAGCTGATCCGGGGGCTGAAAAACGAGCTGGAAAAGGAACGGTATATCAAATTTCTTTCCAAAGAAACGGGAATATCCGTGGAAAGCCTTTTTTCCCAAATGGGAAAGGGAAAGGAAGAAAAAGGGTATATTCTGCCGGTAAAAGAGTCAAACTTGATAAAAAAGGAGGCGGGAGAGGAAGCGCGGCTGCTGTCGTTTCTGATGGACAATCCGCAGCTTCTGGAAAAAATCCGGGGCCTTACGCCCGAGCTTTTCCAAAATCCGGTCTATAAAAAAATTTTTTTCTCCATGGAAGAGCAAATAAAAAGAGGAATTTTGCCTTCTTGTGCCGAATTAGTATCCGACTTTTCCTGCGAAGGCGGGGCAGATCTCAGCGAACTGATGGCCTGCAAGCCGCCGGACGGAATGATGGGGCAGGAGGAATATGCGGAAATGCTGATCCGCAAGCTGCGCGAGGCCCGAATGTTGGACAAGCGGCAGGAGCTGATTGCAAAGACGGCCGTAAGCACGGGAGAAGAGCGGGCCCGGCTGCTGCGGGAAATTTCCGCGCTGAATAGAGAAATTAGCAAGGCAGAAAATTTTAGAGGGTGATAGAATTTGAGCGAAAAAGTGCAAGAATCCGGACAGAATGTAAATAAGGCGGCAAAGCCCAAAAACAAAAAGGAAGAGAATGTCCTAAAGATTATCGAGCTGGGAAAGTCCAAGGGCGTCATTACCTATAAGGAAATTACGGATATTCTGGACGATACTGAGCTGAAGCCCGAGCAGCTGGAAAAGCTCTATGACGTTCTGGAGGATATGAACATCGATATCATCGACGAGGATATCGAAAAGGAGCTTCCTAAGCTGGAAAGCGAGGCAGTGGAAGAGGATCTGGAGTCCGTGCTTCCGGAGAGCGCCAATATTGACGATCCGGTTCGGATGTATTTGAAAGAGATCGGAAAGGTTCCTCTTTTGACGGCGGAGGAAGAACGGGAAATTGCCATCCGGATGGCGGAAGGCGACGAGGAGGCAAAGCGCAAGCTGGCAGAGGCCAACCTGCGTCTGGTAGTGAGCATTGCCAAGCGGTATGTGGGCCGGGGCATGCTGTTCCTGGATCTCATCCAGGAGGGAAACCTGGGCCTCATAAAAGCCGTGGAGAAATTCGACTATACCAAGGGCTATAAGTTTTCAACCTATGCCACCTGGTGGATTCGCCAGGCCATTACCCGGGCGATTGCCGACCAGGCGCGGACCATCCGCATTCCGGTGCATATGGTGGAAACCATCAACAAGCTGATCCGGGTTTCCCGGCAGCTGCTTCAGCAGTATGGACGTGATCCGCTGCCCGAAGAACTGGCGAAAGAAATGGATATTCCGGAGGAAAAGGTGCGGGAGATTTTGAAAATTGCCCAGGAGCCGGTTTCCCTGGAAACCCCTATTGGCGAGGAGGAGGACAGCCATTTGGGCGATTTCATCCCCGATGAGGAAGCCCCTGCGCCGGCAGAGGCCGCTGCTTTCACGCTGCTGAAGGAACAGCTGATGGATGTTCTCGATACCCTGACGCCTCGGGAAGAAAAGGTTCTGAAGCTGCGGTTCGGCCTGGATGATGGACGGGCCCGCACGCTGGAAGAAGTAGGCAAGGAATTCAAGGTGACGCGGGAGCGCATCCGGCAGATCGAAGCCAAGGCGCTTCGCAAGCTGCGGCATCCCAGCCGGAGCAAAAAACTGCGGGATTTCCTGGAATAGAAAATAATATTTTGTGAGGTAAAAGCAAACTGGCAAGCAATGGATTCATTATGAATCCATTGCTTTTTTCTTTCACAATATTCGCCTGCCGAGCCTTCATCAGAATAAAGGAAATCAATGGGGCTATATGAATAGAAGGACAAGGCGTGGATACTCTCTGAAATTGGCAGACTTCTATACAAAATCGAGAGGAAAGAGGGGATATTGGCATAATTTTATCTGGGAAAATTTTTTAAAAAAACGGGGTTGACAATAATAATTTTCTTTTTATAATATGTATTGTGCTACACAAAAAATGTAGCATCCTACAAAAAGTGGATGGTTTGTCATGGATAGGCACAGCATTGGCGGAATGATAAAAATTATAAGCGAAGCCATTGAACGGCAGATGAACGCAACCTGCAGGGAATTCAATCTGACCATGCAGCAGATGAAGATTCTCCGTTTTCTCAAACTGCGGGAGGGAAAACAGGTGACCAGCCAGAAGGATATCCAGGATTATATGCGCACCTCGCATCCCACAACCGTCAATACGATGCGTCTGCTGAAGGAAAAGGGATTTGTCAATATCTCCACCAGCGAGAAGGATAAGCGAATGCGGATCGTGACCCTGACAGGACAGGAGGAGGGATTTTTTAAGCAGATCATGGTCAGCCGGGAAGCAATGGAGAAAAAACTTTTAGATGGGTTTTCCGGAGAGATGGAGGGGGATTTGCGGCGGTATTTAAAGCGGCTGTACGCGAACCTTTCCAAACCGGATAAACCAAGAGATTAGAGGAGGGACAAGGCATGAATAAACTACTCTTTAAGTCCATACGGGAATATAAAAAGCAGTCGATTCTGGCCCCAATATTTGTTATTTTGGAAGTATTTATGGAAGTATTGATTCCATACCAGATGGCAAATATTATCGACGTTGGCATTCAGGGGCAGAACATCAGTTATGTGATCCAGATCGGTCTGGAGCTGGTGGCTATGGCGATGCTGGCGCTCTTGTTCGGCGCACTGGCTGGAAAATTTGCGGCCGAGGCCGGTGCGGGATATGCGAAGAATCTGCGGCATGATATTTTTTATAAAATACAGTCCTTTTCTTTCAAAAATATCGATCATTTTTCCGCGCCCAGTCTGGTGACCCGGATGACGACAGATATCACCAATGTGCAGATGGCCTATATGTTCAGCGTGCGGATGCTGGCCCGGGCGCCGATCATGATTGTGCTTTCGATGATTATGACCTTTACCATCAATGCTGATATTGCGGTTCTTTTTCTGATTGCCATTCCGGTGCTGGGATTTGCGCTGATTTTCATTGCTAAAAAGGCGCATAAATACTTCATTAAAGTATTCGACGAATATGATGTGCTGAATAACGACGTGCAGGAAAATGTAAACGCGGCGCGTGTCGTCAAGGCATATGTTCGGGGCGATTACGAAAATCAGAAGTTCCAGAAGATTTCCAAAAAGGTTTTCGATCTGTTCACCAAGGCGGAAAAGATCGTGGCCTTTAACAATCCGGTTATGATGTTCGTTATGTATTCTGTGATCCTCACCATCGTGCTGATCGGCGGGCAGGCGATTGTTCTGGGCGGCATGGATGCGGGCCAAATGACGAGCGTGCTGGTCTATGCCATGCAGATTTTAATGTCGCTCATGATAGTGTCCTTCGTGTTTGTCATGATCATGATTGCAGAGGCTTCTACCGATCGTATCAAAGAGGTTCTGCAGGAAGTGCCTGAAATGCAGAATAAGGAAAATGCGGTCACAGAAGTGAAAAACGGGGATATCGATTTTGAAAACGTCAGCTTCAGCTACGCTGGAAAAGATGGGAAGTTGTCCCTGAAAAATGTGAACCTGCATATCAAATCCGGCCAGATGATTGGAATTTTTGGCGGGACGGGGAGCTCCAAGACAACGCTTGTGCAGCTGATCCCGCGGCTCTATGATGTGACGGAAGGCAGCGTCAAAGTGGGAGATACCGATGTGCGCGAATATGACCTGGAGGCTCTGCGCGACCAGGTGGCAATGGTGCTCCAGAAAAATGTGCTGTTTACTGGTTCTATTTACGACAATATCCGCTGGGGTGATGAAAACGCCAGTGATGAAGAAGTACAGCGGGTATGCCGGCTGGCGCAGGCCGACGGCTTTATCCAAGATTTCCCCTATGGCTACGATACCACGATTGTGGAAGGCGGCAACAACGTTTCCGGCGGACAGAAGCAGCGGCTCTGCATTGCACGAGCCCTTCTGAAAAAACCGAAAATTCTGATCCTGGATGACTCCACCAGTGCGGTGGATACCAAGACGGATGCACTGATCCGGCAGGCGTTCCGGGAGGAAATCCCGGATACGACAAAGATCATTATTTCCCAGCGCGTCTCTTCCATTGAAGATGCAGACCAGATCATCATTCTGGATAATGGAGAGATCAACGGAATTGGCACATCCGAAGAGCTGCTGAAAACCAACCAGATTTACCGGGAGGTATATGAATCGCAGGTAAAAGGGAGGTCTGAAGATGAATAACAAGCAGGGAAAACCCAAGAAGAATACAATGAAAACAGCTGGTCGCCTGTTGAAATATGTGACCAGCACCTATAAAAAAGAGTTTATTTTTGTCATTGTCTGCATCCTGCTGGCATCCTTTGCCTCGATTGCGGTGTCCTTTTCCATGCAGAGCCTGCTGGATAACTATATCCTGCCGCTGGTGGGGCAGACAAATCCCGATTTCAGCGGACTATACCAGGCGCTGACGGTTCTGGCAAGCATCTTTATCATCGGCGTGATCGGCTCGTTTACCTACAGCCGGCTGATGGTAAAAATCGGGCAGGGCGTTTTGAAGCGGGTCCGGGATGAAATGTTTGAGCATATGCAGACGCTTCCCATCCGGTATTTTGACGAACATACCAACGGCTCGGTCATGAGCCTGTATACCAACGATACGGATACGCTGCGGCAGATGATTAACCAGTCGATTCCACAGGTCTTGATGGCGTCCTTCACCGTGGTTGTGACGTTTATCGCTATGCTGGTTTTAAGCCCGCTTTTGACGGTTCTGGCCGTTGTAATGATCTTTGTCATGTTCCTGGTGGCCAGGAAGCTGGGCGGCAACAGCGGAAAGTATTTCGTCCGCCAGCAGATTGACCTGGCAGATGTGACGGGATATGTGGAAGAACAGATGAATGGGCAGCGGGTCATCAAGGTTTTCAACCATGAGGCAAGATCCGAAGAGGAATTTGACAGCCTGAACGAAAAGCTCTATCATAGCTCCTCGCGGGCGCATACCTTTGCCAGCATCATGGGGCCGGTTATGGGCAACATCGGCAATATTCTGTTTGTACTCACGGCAATCCTGGGAGGCGTGCTGCTGTTAAATGGGGTCGGCGGAATGACCATCGGAACCATCGTGGCATATCTCCAGTTTACCAAAAGCTTTACGCAGCCGTTTATGCAGATTGCCCAGCAGTTCAACACCATTATCATGGCGCTGGCCGGTGCGGAACGTATCTTCAATATGATGGATGAAGAGCCGGAGGTGGATGACGGCTATGTGACGCTGGTGAACGCGAAAAAGGATGCGAACGGGAACATCGTGGAATCCGAAACCAGAACCGGCATGTGGGCATGGAAGCATCCCCATCAGGCGGATGGAAGTGTTTCGTATACCGAATTGAAGGGCGACGTTCGGTTCTATGACATGTCCTTTGGATATACGCCGGAGAAGATGGTGCTGCATGACCTGACGCTGTATGCCAAGCCGGGGCAGAAGCTGGCGTTTGTCGGTTCGACAGGCGCCGGAAAGACGACCATCACCAATCTGATCAACCGCTTCTATGATGTGCAGGACGGAAAGATCCGCTATGATGATATCAATATCAACAAGATCAAAAAGGCAGATCTGCGCCATTCCCTGGGCATCGTGCTGCAGGATACCCATCTGTTTACCGGGACCATCAAAGAAAATATCCGCTATGGAAAGCTGGATGCGACGGATGAAGAAGTCTATAAGGCGGCAAAGCTGGCTCACGCCGACCAGTTTATCACGAGATTGCCCAAGGGATATGACACGCTGCTGACTGGGGATGGCGAGGAGCTTTCTCAGGGCCAGCGGCAGCTTCTGGCCATTGCCCGGGCAGCAATCGCAGACCCGCCGGTGCTGATTCTGGATGAAGCGACCTCCAGCATCGATACCCGCACGGAGGCAATCGTGCAGCAGGGTATGGATAACCTGATGAAGGGGCGGACGGTTTTCGTCATTGCCCACCGTCTGTCTACCATCCGCAACAGCGATGCGATCATCGTGCTGGAGCATGGGCGGATCATTGAGCGCGGCACCCATGAAGATCTTTTGAAGCTGAAGGGCACCTATTACCAGCTCTATACCGGAAAGCTCGAGCTTTCCTGAGAATTTTCAGAGCAGCAAAGCTCCCCGCCGGGAAAAGGCGGGGAGCTTTTGTGATATAACCGCAGCTTGGGCTGGAATGGCGAAAAACAGATAGACGCGGATACCGCTATGAGATAAAGGAGGAGCAACGCAAAAGAAAGAATACCCGCGCAGAACCGGGACTCCCTTAACAAAAAGGGATTTTTATGGTATCATATATTATACGCATAGATGCGCAGTATTTTGACGGAAAGAAGCGGTTATGCCAGCCTATATCACGATTTTTCAATATGCCGTTGCGGCCGCCGGGACAGTGCTTTTTGCGCTCTGTCTGGTGTTTTCGGTAAAAAGCGGAATAAAATATTTCAAAGAGCCGGAGGAAGCCCTGGTCTGCCGGGAAAGCAACCTGCGCATTTTTGCGCGTTCGCTTCTCTATGTCCTGCTGCTGAAATTGGCGCTGGCAATACTCGGCGCTGTTGTGACGGGGAAGGGCTTCGGAATGGAAGCAGCCTATGCCTGGAACCGATGGGACGCGCCTCACTATATCGATATTGCCAAAGACGGCTATGTGGCGACGGGAGAAAACAGCGTGTTCATTGCCTTTTTTCCCTTATTTCCGCTTCTCATGAAAGCCATGTCCTTCCTCACGGGGGAATATTTTATTGCGGGGAGCATTGTCTCCATGCTCTGCTTCGCCGGAGCATTGTTTTATGTTTATAAGCTGGTTTTCCGAGACTATGGAGCCAAGACGGCGCGGCGGTCGCAGATATTGATGGTGCTGTTTCCAACGGCATTTTTTGCCACCATTGCCTATACGGAGGGCCTGTTTTTGCTGCTGACAGCGGCGTTTATGTACTATCTGCGCCAACGGCGGCTTTGGGCTGCGGCGGTTCTGGGGTTTTTTGCGGCACTCACCCGGAGCGTGGGCGTGATGCTGGTCTTTCCCTTTGGCGTGCAGGTTTTGCTGGATGCGCTGCACGAGGGCGGCGGCGCCCGGAAAATTATCTGGCGGATTGTGCGGCGGGGATGGAAGGTCATCCTCATCCCGCTGGGAACGGTGGTATATCTTCTCATCAACTATGCCGTGTTTGGCGACGCCCTGCATTTTCTCGTGGCCCAGAGGGAACATTGGTCCCAGGGAATGTGCTTTATCGGCTATACCCTGCGCGTGCTCACAAACTGCGTGTTCACCCGGGATATTCGCCTGGTTCTGGAACTGTTCCTGCCCGAGCTGATTGCCATTTTTGTGGTGCTCTGGCTGCTGCTGGGAGCGGCGCGCCGGAAAAACAGCGTAATGATGGCGCAGGCCCTGCCCCTCTATTATATGAGCGTTTCCGTGACTTGGCTTTTGAGTGCTCCAAGGTATATGCTGCCGGTGCTGGTGATCTATCCGGAAATGGCCCTCAGGGCAAAAAGCAGATGGGCGTTTGCCGTTGTCTGTGTGCTCATGGCGGCGGCAGGGATTGTGCTTGCCGGTGTGTTTGTCGGCGGGGGCAACGTTTATTAAAGGGTATGCCACGATAACAGAGGATGCGGCAGGGCCGCAGCGTATGCAGATGGAGTATCTGCTGCCGTAGGGACAGCAGATTCTTTTTTTCCAAGGGGGAAACTATGAAACTGACAAATCGGATGGAGGCGATCCTTTCCCTCTGCAGTCCGGCGGAGACGGCGGCGGATATCGGATGCGATCACGGGCAGGTGGCTGTGGAGCTGGTTCTGCGGGGGCTGGCAAAAACCTGCATCGCCGCCGATATCAGCGCCCCTTCTCTGGAAAAGGCGCGCCGGCGGGCAGAGGAATGGGGCCTTTCAGGAAAGGTGGAATGCCGCCTGGGAGACGGACTTTCGGTGCTGCGCCCGGGGGAGGCTCAGACCATTGTTTTGGCGGGCATGGGAGCGCCGCTGATGGCGGAAATCCTCCAAAAGCAGATGGATGTGGCCCGGGCGGCAGAGCGCCTGGTTCTTTCCCCCAACATCTATCCCGAGCGCCTGCGGAAATATCTGCTGAAGAACGGCTGGCGGATTCCCCGGGAAAAAATGATTCCCGAGGAGGGAAAGTATTATCCCGTGTTCCTGGCTGAAACGGGAACATGCCCGTCCTATCGCCCGGAGGAGCTGCTCTTTGGAAGATGGGAGCAGCCGGATGCGGGATTGCTGCAATTTTTGGATTATAAAATCGCCCAGGCGGAGCGGATTATGGAGGAAATGCGCCGGGGCGGGGCGGATACCGCCGGAATCGGGGAAAGAAGGGCGTTGTATCTGCAATATCGGGAAGAGATGCTGAGGAAAGGGGCGAGAAAATGAAGTTTCAGGAGCTGCAAAGTTGGATGGAGGAGCTGGCGCCGCTGCGCTATGCGTATGATTGGGACAACAGCGGCGTGAATCTGTATCTCCACGACGATGTGGAGCGCATTTTGGTCTGCCTGGAGGTGACGCCGACGGTGGTGGAGGAAGCGGCGGCGCTGGGATGCGATACTATCGTCTGCCATCATCCGATGGTATTTCGGCCCATCAAGGGCCTTCGGAAAGCGGACCCGGTGGAAAATCTGGTGCTGGCGGCCGTGCAGGCCCGCTGCAACGTCTATGCGGCCCACACCTCCTTTGACTGCGCCCCCAAGGGGATGAACGCCGTTTTGGCGGATAAGCTGGGGCTGACCCGTCAGAGACTGCTGGCGCAGGAGCGGACTGACGGCTTCTGCAAAATCGTGGTATTTGTCCCGCAGGAGGCGGCGGAGAAAGTGAAGGAAGCCCTGTTTTCCGCAGGAGCCGGAGGCGCCGGCGCCTATTCCCGGGTGAGCTTTTCGACGCCGGGAACCGGCGAATTTTTTCCGGGAGCAGGGTCGCATCCGGCGCGGGGCCGCGCGGGCAGCCTGGAGCAGGTCCCGGAGCTGCGCATCGAATGTATGTGCCCCGAAGGATTGGCAGAAAAAGCGGCTGCGGCGGCGCGGGAGGCTCATCCCTATGAGGAGCCGGCTATTGACATCATCCCTCTGGTATATCCCAAAACACCCGTCGGCATCGGCGTTGTAGGCGAGCTTTTGGAAGAGATGCCTCTTGCGGATTTTCTGGCGATGGCAAAGGAAAAGCTGGAAGCGCCTTTGATCCGTTTCAGCGGGACGGCTGAAACTGTGCGGCGCGTTGCCTGCGTCGGCGGCGCGGGGGGAGAATTCTTCCCGGAAGCCCGGCGGGCCGGGGCAGAAGTGCTTTTGACGGGGGAGGCAAAATACAATCATTTCGCGGATGCAGCGGCCATGGGTATCGTTTTGGCAGAAGCAGGGCACTATGATACCGAGAAGGGTTTTGTAGACGCCGTAAGCCATTATTTACAAAAACGCATAAATAGGGTACAATATATAGTACATGTACATTCTTCCCGGAAGGGCGAGCGCCCATATCGGGTTTTATAGCGGAATACAAGCGCAGGCAGAGCGCTTGCGGGCGGAACATGCAACAAACGGAAAAGGAGGATTTGGCTTGGATAATTTACAGATACTGTGGGAATATCAGCAGGCGGACATGGAAGTGGAACGATGCGAAAAAGAGCTGAAAAATACGCCGACGCGGAAAAAGCTGGTGAAATTACAGCGGTTCCTGCAAGCCAGTCAGAATAAAATTGCGGAGCTGGAAAAGATGGCGGTGGTGAAGCAAAACACGCTGTCTGACCTAGAAACGCAGAACAAGGCGCTTTTGGAGGATTTGGAGGATCTGAACAAGGATATCGGATATTATTCAGAGTGCGGCGACGACGAGCTGGATCAAAAGGAAATCGAACAGCTGGTTAAAAATACGGAAAAGACATACGACGCGATTGTGGGCCTGAAAAAACAGGTTTCCAAAATTAAGCAGGAAGTGGAAGGATCGGATAAGGCCGTGCGGGAGCTGCTGCAAAAAATGGTAGCGGCGAAAAACGAATACGACGGCCTGCGGGTGGAATATAACAAGGAGATGGAGGGGAGTTCCGGCGCGCTCAAAGAGCTGAAGGAAAAGCTGGCGGCTATGGAAAAGCAGGTTCCGGAAATCCTCATCAGCGAATATAAGCGGATCAAGGGCTTTCGGCCCAATCCCGTGGCAATTTTGTCGGAAAACCGCTGCGGCGGCTGCAATATGCAGCTTCCCTCGGGCGTGGCGGCGGCTGTCATGAGTTCGGATAAGCCCGTGGAATGTGAAAACTGCGGGAGAATTCTGATATTGAAATAGGAATAAAAATATTTGAGCTGGCTAGATGACCGCGCTTTTAAAAAGTGAGGAAAGTCCGAGCACCACAGGGCAAGGACGCCGGATAACGTCCGGTGGAGGCGACTCCAAGGAAAGTGCAACAGAGATATACCGCAACTTCGGCTTTGCCGAAATGTAAGGGTGGAAAGGCGAGGTAAGAGCTCACCGGTTTCCCAGGTAACTGGGAAATCCTGTAAACCCCGTCCGGTGCAAGATTGGTAGGGGAGCATTCAATAGCGGCCCGCTAAGCTTCATGTAATCGCATGAGCCGTCTGGCGACAGGCGGCCTAGATAGATGGTCATCCTTTGACAGAACTCGGCTTACGGCCTGTCTCAAATATTTTTATAAATAAAAAAGGCGCATCCGCGTCTTTTTTTGTAATAAATGGAATGAGTTTCAAAAAAACGGCGATTGCATTTTGTTTTCTGATACCTGCGCTTTTTGGCAATAAAAACGGCATGGATTTTTCCATGCCGTTTTTATTTGATTTATTTATGCTTGCGCCCATGCAGCTCCATCCGATAGGCATACATATCCGCCCGGGAAACGATTCGGGATATTTCAATCGCCTCGCCCGCAGTATTATAGGTGACGCGGTTTACCTGTAAAAGCGGTTCACCCTCCCGGATACCCAGCAGAGCTGCGGCCCGTTTATCTGCCGCCATGGCTTCCACCACCTCTACTGCCCGGTCCATCTCCACATGATAAATATTCTCCATCACATCATAGACAGAATCGCCCAGATTTTCCTGTTCCAAAATTCCAGGGAACAGGCTTTTCTTTACCCAGATCCGCCCCCATCCCACTGGCTCATGGTCAACGGACTTGATACGCTCGACATAATAGAGCGGTGTGCCCATAGCGACGCCGAGCTTCTCTGCCGCGTCCTCATCCGCCTTGACCTCTTTTTTTGCAAGGATTTCGGATTGCGTGTTCAGCCCCTGAGAGAGCAGGCTCTCCGACCAGCTGGTAATCATGGAAAGTTCCTGCACGATTTTCCGCTTTTTTACAAACGTACCCTTGCCCTGCACCTTGGTGACATAGCCCTGGCGTTCCAGACCGTCGATTGCCAGGCGGACCGTCATGCGGGATACGCCATAAATACGCATAAGCTCCGCCTCGGAAGGCATCACCTGGTTTGGCTCATATTTCTTATCTTTAATTTGTTGTTTAAGCTCCTGCATAATTTGATGATAGAGGGGCAGTGAGCTGTTTTTATCAATCATGAGATTTCCTCCGGAAAAATGGAAAAACACCATATATCGTTATAATGACTATAGAAACAGTATAGCGGTTTTGCGGGGAAAATGCAAGAACCTACCCGGATTCCGGGATAGAAAATATTTTTCAAGCTGTGGCAGGCTTTTATAAAACCGGATCCCTCGAACGCCCGAAAAACCAAAATATTTTTTGCTATGAAATGAAGCGAATACAGCAGGAACCGTTTTATCAAACAAACAAACCCTGTGTACGTCTAATTTTTGGGAACCTGTTTTTTCGGTTCCCGCAATGCAGAGGGAATTCAGGATGGTGTTTTTATTTGCAATCTAACAATTTATCCCATATCAATGCGCATGTTTCCGCCAAAAATGCAGATACTGATGGGAGTATTTGAAAAATGGGGGAGTGTGCAATGCAGCATCATACCTATCATAAAATGGGATTGTTTTTTGAAGGCGCGGATTTGGAGGGGCTGGCTGAACGCGGCCGCGCTCTGGCGCTGATTCCCAATATTCAGGCGCGCAAACGCCGAATCGGAGATCTGGCGCAGGAGGAAGCGATTTTTCTCAGGGCAAAAAAGGAGATCACCCGGGAGATGGAGGCTGATTTCCCGGCAGCCGCCTGGTTCCGGGATAACTATTATATTTTGGAGAAAACCCTGCGGGAGCTGGATATTGCCTACTATGATATCGTATTGGCCCCGGCGCCGGTGATGGAGCGGGGGGAATACGCCGGGCGGACGCGGATCTCCGCCTTGGCCGAATCGCTGGCGGAGCTTTCCCAGGGCAACGTTTCCCATGAAAAGATTACGGTTTTTCTGGAAGCCTATCAGGAGCTGAAGCCGCTTTCTGTCCGGGAGCTGCTGGCCTTTGTGGAATATGTCAAGGCCGCAATCCTGCGGCTGCTGGCGACGGCGGTGGAATATATGCAGGATATGATCCAAACCCGCCGGGAGGCCGCGGAAGCTGCAAAGAAAATCAGCGGAGGAAGCCCGCTTTCCGAAACATTGGACCGGGAACAGAAGGAAAACAGCGCGCTTTTGGAAATGCTTTGGGAACGGCTGGGCAGGGAACGGGAAAAAGAAGGAGTCCGGGAGGAAATTCTCAGCCTTCTGGCGATGCACGATACCACAGTGGAGGAAGCGGTCCGGGCGGAACATATCAAGCGGATGCAGCTGAAAAACATCATGCGGGACAGTGTGAATTCTTTGAAAAACCTTGCGACCCTGGACCGGCGGCAGCTGGTAACCGGACTCTCCCGCACCTTTGCCATTCTGATGGAAGACGATGTATTTGCTCATATGGACGATCCCTCCCGGGATTACTACATAATGCAAGTGGAGCGGCTGGCAAAGAAATGGAAGCTCAAAGAAAACGTAGTGGCGCGCCGGGCGGTCCGGCTGGCCGGGGAATCGGGAAAAGACCTTTCCTGGTATATTCTGGGCGACGGCGCTAGTGAGCTGGCGGCCAGCTTTCATCTTCCCGATAAGCGGAAAAAACCCGAAGACCTGCTGCTGCTCACGCACTATATCCTCCCGGCCCTGGCTGCCGTTCTCACGGGATGGCTTTGTGACCGGACGGTGGCTCTGGGAATCGGAATGGCCCTTTTGTCGTTTATCCCCTATAAATATATTCTGGGGAGCTATTTTTCCCGGCTGCTTTTAAAGCATAATCCTCCCCGGATGATCCCCAGGATCCGGGTGGATGAGATCCCGGATGATGCCCGGACGCTGGTGGTGGTTCCCACTTTGCTGACGGATCAAAAGGGCACCCTGGCGCAGCTGGCCCGGCTGGAGGAATACAGCCTGGCCAACCGGGGAGACAATTTGCTGTTTGCCCTGTTTGGAGATATGCCGGACGGAGAGAATCCCGAGCCGCCCGGGGGAGAGGAGATCCGCCGGGCCACTCTTTTGGAGGTGGAACGGCTCAACGGCATTTACGGGAAAAAATTTTTCTTTTTTGAACGGAAGCCCATAAAAAACCGGGCGGGGCGCTATGCGGGAAGGGAACGCAAACGCGGGGCGCTTTTGGCGCTCTGCTCACTGCTGCTGGGAGAAGCAGAGGAAGAATATGCTGCCATTTCCGGGGTTCCCCAGGGCATACGCTATGTCATCACGCTGGATGCAGACACCCAGCTGAATCCCGGGGCCGCGAAAAAGCTCATCGGCGGCATGCTGCATCCGGCCAACCGGCCGCAGGTGGACGAAGAACGGGGGATCGTGACCCGGGGTCATGCCCTGCTGCTGCCTATGGTGGACGTGGATGTCGTGGCGGCCAGGCAGACGCCGTATACGGAAATTTTCGCCGGGCGGGCGGGAATGGACAGCTATTCCGCGCCGGTTTCCGAGCTGTATCAGGATCTGTTTGACGAAGCTACCTATACCGGCAAGGGGATCTTTGACCTGGAGATATATAACCGCCTGCTGAAGGGGCGGTTCCCCGCGGAAACTGTCCTCAGCCATGACCTTTTGGAAGGGGGATATCTCCGGGCGGGCCTCATGTCGGATGTGCGGGTGGAGGACGGCCTGCCCAAAACCGTCCTGTCTGCCGGAAAACGGGACCACCGCTGGACCCGCGGCGACTGGCAGACGGCGCCATGGCTGCGGCGGCGGGTGAAAAACGAGGCAGGGGAGAGCGTTTCCAATCCCCTGGGCTTTCTGACGAAATTTAAAATATGGGAAAACCTCTTTCGGAGTCTGGTTCCCATTCTGAGCCTGCTGCTCATTCCCTTTGGCTTTTGGGCGGGGGGATATATCTGCCTGATCGCGGAGATTCTGGCGCTGCTGCCCTGGTTTTTTGAACCCATCAGCAATTTCAACCGGGGGATCAACGAGCTGCTGAAAAATGTGGGCAAAGGGGCGACGCTCCGGGACGCCTGGCTGGAAGGGAAAACCACGCTTCTCCAAGGGGTCATCAATTTCTGTCTGTTGCCCTATTCCTGCGCCCTGCGGGCCGACGCCATCTGCCGCGCCCTCTGGCGGATGCATGTTTCCCATAAAAACATGCTGGAATGGACGACGGCCGACCAGGCGGAGCGCCGGGACGCCGGGCGGCTTTCGGCGTATTACCGTGCCATGTGGTTTGCCCCGGTATTCGGCGTTTTCCAGGTGATGTTCGACGCCTTCTGCGGATTTAACTTTTTCTTTTATTCGCTGGCCATCGGGATCCTGTTTTTGGCGGCGCCTTTTCTGGCCTATTTTTTGAGCCTGCCGCTGGAGGAGAGGCAGCCCAGGCTGCGCCGGGAGGAAGAGGAATTTTTGGGCGATGCGGCCTGCCGGATCTGGCGATTTTTTGACGAGACGGCTGACCGAAGGACGATGATCAGCCCGGATAACGTCCAGTTTGCGCCGCCGCGGCCGCCGGCCCAGCGGACGTCGCCCACCAATGTCGCCTATTCCCTCATTGCGGGCATATGCGCCTATGACTGCGGATATATCGGAAAAAAGACGCTGCTGGAGCGGACGGAAAAGATCACCGCTGCGCTGGAGCGGATGGAAAAATGGCATGGGCATATGCTCAACTGGGTCAAGCTGCCCAGTCTGGAACCGCTGGAACCCAAATACGTCTCTTCCGTGGACAGCGGCAACCTGGCCTGCTATCTGCTGGCGGCCCAGGGCGGCCTGCGGCGGATTGCGGGAGAGACGCCGGATTATCGCCGCCGGATGCAGGCTTTCCGGGAGACTATCGGCATGTGCATGGAAAAGGCGAAGCAGAAGGACGACGGCGGGGTCTGCCGTCTGGCGGAAACGTATTTGGGCCGGGATAGGATAGACGCCGGGGATTTTACGGAATTTCTGGAGCAGCTCCGGGCGAAATCCATGCCGCGGCTCATGGACAAATGCTTTCAGCCCTTTTGGCGGATGCTGGAGAGGATGGAAGCGGAGGATGACGGGGACAGCGGCCCGGCAGAAGCGGCCGAAGAACTGTGCCGGCGTTTGCAGGCGCTGTTTGACGCCATGGATTTTGCGCCGCTCTATAACCCCGCCAGCAAGCTGTTTCATATCGGCATAAGTCTGCCGGAAGAGCAGCTTTCGGAAAATTATTATGATCTTTTTGCCTCGGAGATCCGGCAGGCCAGCTTTATTGCCATCGCCAAGGGAGATGTTCCTGCCGAGCATTGGTTTGCCATGGCGCGGCCGCTGATCAATCTGGGTACACTCCGGGCGCTCATCAGCTGGAGCGGAACGATGTTTGAATACTTCATGCCCGCCCTGTTGATGCCGGCCTATCCGGGGACGCTTCTTGGGGAAACGGCCCAGGGCGTAGTGGCGGCCCAGAAAAGCTTTGCCAAAAAACTACCGTTTGGCATTTCGGAATCTGGCTACTATGCCTTTGACCGGGATCTCTATTATCAATATAAGGCCTTTGGCGTGCCCAAGCTGGGCCTGAGCAGCAGCCTGGGGCAGAAGGTGATAGCGCCGTATGCCACGTTCCTTATGATGCGTACGGCGCCAGAGGACGCCATCCGCAATCTGGAACGCCTGCGCGGGGAAGGGGCTTATGGAAAATACGGTTTTTATGAGGCCGTCGACTATACCGACCGGGGCGGGCCAGGCGGAAAGGTGGTGCGCAGCTTTATGGCGCATCACCAGGGGATGTCGCTGGTGGCTCTGGCCAATTTTCGGATGCAGGACCGCATCCGCCGGGATTTTTATGCCAGCAGCGCCGTCCGCGCCTTTGATATTCTCCTAAAGGAAAAGATTCCGCCGCGCAACATTGTCATCCGCAATGTAAGCCCCGAGGAGAAAACTTCCCGGAAAAAGCCCCGGCGGCAGGAGGAATACCGGGAGACATTCAACCCACTGACGGATCCATGGAACAGCCGGCTGCTCTCCAACGGACAATATCTCCTGCGGGCGGACGCCATGGGACGCTGCCTGGGGAGCATCGGCGAAACCTGCATGACCCGAGAGGGAATTTCTTTCAAAATCCGGGAGGGAGACCGGGTGATCGACGCCTGCTGCGACGGCGAGGGGGACTTTCTGACTACGTTCCAGGTGGGAAAGGTGCAGTACGAAAAGCGAATGGAGGGATTCTGCCTGACCCGGGAAGTGTGCGTTCATCCTTCTCTGCCCATGGAGATACACAGTCTGTGCATTCAGAACACAAGCGAAGAAGAAAAGCGAATCACCATCGCGGCGTCGGCCGTGCCCCTTCTCTGCCCGGAAAGAGACTATATTTCCCATCCTGCATTCTCCGAACTGTTTATTGATACAAAACTGGAAGAGGGAATGGCGGTTGCCCGGCGCCGGGGCCGCTATGACGAAATTTCGGAAAAATATCTGGCCATATATCCGGTCTGCGGCGACGAACCCTTGGAATTTGAGACGGATCGGGCGGAGTTTATGCGTCATCCCTTTGTGATGAACGGAGGTGATGGCGGAGTGATCCATCCCATCCTGGCCTGTCAGACAAGCATCGTCCTGGCTCCCGGGGAAAAGCGGGAATTCCACCTGCATCTGGGCTATGGAGAGGATCGGGATGTTCTGGCGGCAGAGATGCGGCGGCTTGCCGGCGAGGATGCCCGCCGACTGGCCTTTGAAATGGCGGAGACGCTGGATCAGGCGCATTTGCAGTATGTGGGGTTCTCTTTCCGCACGGCGCTTCTCTATGAAAAACTGGCCGCCCGTGTTCTGCATAGCGGGAACTGGAAAGAAAACCAGGCAGAGGCAATCCGGCGGGCGGGAAACCGCCAGGAGCTTTATGCCCTGGGAATTTCCGGTGAGAAGCCGCTGCTGGTTCTGGAGCTGCCGGGCCGGGAAGAGGAAATTGCTCTGAAGGAATATAAGCGGGTGGCGGAATATTGGCGGGTCCGCGGCCTGGATGCGGATATTGTGGCCCTGCTGGGGAAAAATCTCGGCTATTTACAGGAAAATATCGAGGGGATCCGCGTTCTGGTGAAAAATACCTGCGCCCCAGTCCTGGTGAATACGCTGTTGGCGGCGGCCGGAATGGTAGTTTTTGCGGGAAAAAGTCTGAAAAGGCAGTTGCAGGCGGCCCCCGGGATTTATCCGGCCCGGCGGGTGCAGCCCAGCCCTATGGGCAATCAGGCGCCTGCCGCCGGCGAGCTGCAGTTCTTTAACGGATTCGGCGGATTTTCGCCGGATGGCACAAGCTATATCATGACAATAGATGCGGACAACCCGCTTCCGCGGCCCTGGAGCAATATTCTGACCAACGGGCGCTTTGGCAGTGTGGTGACGGCGGGCGGCTGGTCCTATACCTGGATGAAGAACAGCCGGATGTTCCGCCTGACGCCCTTTGCCCCGGATCCCACCTGGGAAAAGGCCAGCGAATGGGTCTGCCTGGCCGATCCGGTCACCGGGGAATACTGCTTCCCCCTGCCCAGCGAATGGAGCCGGGATTCTTATAGCGTCCGCTTCTCTTTTGGAAAGGCGGAGTTTGATACGGCCGGCGAGATTTCCACCCACGCGGAGGTCTATGTTCCAAAAAAGGAGGATGCCAAGGTTACCCGCTTGACCATCCGGAATACCGGCGGCGGACGGAGGCTCAAGATATACTATGGCATCCGGCCGATGCTCAGCGAACAGAACGAAGCCGAGCGGCGGGGTATTGTCACCGAATGGCGGGACGGCGCCCTCTGCGCCCATTCCCCCTTAAATCCCTGGATCCCGGGATGCGCCTATGCAGCCATTCCCGGATACCGGACCCACGGAACGGGGGATGCCGGGGAGGCTCTGGGAATCTTCGGGCAGGAGCTTCCGGCGGGCATCTGGGCCGCGGAGCTTTCGGGAAAAACCGGGGCGGGGATGGACCCCTATCTGCTGCTCTCCACGGAATTTTATATTCCCGCGGGCCGAAGCCTGGAAATTCCTCTGGTATTTGGTTGGAGCGAAAGCGGAGCGGCGGGGGAGGATGCCCGCCGGGCCGCTCTCGCCCTGCCGCCGGATACCTATCAAAGACTGACGGAAAAAATCCGGGTGCATACGCCCTCTCCCTCCTTTGACACTCTGGTCAACGGCTGGCTGCTCTATCAGACCGCCGCTTCCCGGGTAGACGCCAAAACCGGCTATTTTCAATCCGGCGGAGCTACGGGATTCCGGGATCAGCTCCAGGATATGCTGGCGTTTCTGCTCATAGAGCCGGAGCGCGTGCGGGAACATATTCTTCTTTGTGCGTCCCGGCAGTTTGCCGAGGGAGACGTTCTGCACTGGTGGCACCCCGAGGCCATCGGCGTGCGCACGCATATGTCGGACGACCTTCTGTTCCTGGCCTTTCTGACACTGCAGTATATCCGCGTCACCGGGGACGACACGATTCTCTTTGAAAAGGCGCATTATCTGGCGTCTGCGGAGATCCCCGAGGGACAGCATGACCTCTATCAGAGCTTTTCTGCAAGCCCGCTTTGTGAGCCGTTGTTGGAGCATATCCTGCGGGCGGTGGACCATGCGGCTGCTTTCGGCGGCCACGGACTGCCGCTGATGAAGGGCGGCGACTGGAACGACGGCATGGACCGCGTGGGCGCAGAGGGAAAGGGAGAGAGCGTCTGGTTGGGATTTTTCCTGTATTATATTCTCGACCAGCTGATCCCTCTGCTCCAAAAGGAAAAGCGGGAGCGGAAGGCCGCGGAATACAAAGAGATCAAGGAGGCTCTCCAGGAGGCGCTTGAGGAAAATGCCTGGGATGGGGAATGGTATCTCCGGGCCTTTTTTGACGATGGTACGCCTCTTGGCAGCGCATCGGGCGAGGAATGCAAGATCGACCTGATCTCTCAGGCATGGGCTGTGATTTCCGGAGCAGCCAGCCCGGAGCGCGCCCGGCAGGCCATGGAAAACGCCCTGCTGCGGCTGAAAAAGGAAAAGGAAGGAGTGCTGCTCCTCCTGCATCCCGCCTTTGATAAGACAGAAAAAGACCCGGGGTATATCAAGGGATATACGCCGGGAGTCCGGGAAAACGGCGGGCAATATACCCATGGCGCCGCCTGGGGCGTTATCGCCGCCTGCCTGCTCAATAAAAAGAGCGAGGCATTTGAGCTGTTTGAGATGCTCAACCCCATCAACCATACCCGGTCCAAGGCCCAGGCGCTCACCTATAAGGGGGAACCCTATGCCGTCGCCGCGGATGTTTATTACACCGAACGCGACCCCGGGCGGGCCGGATGGACCTGGTATACGGGAAGCAGCGCCTATCTGCTGCATGCCGCCCTCACCTATATCCTGGGGATGAAAAAATGGGGAAGATACCTCTCCTTTGCCCCCTGCGTTCCCGAGGAATGGGAGGGGTTTTCCCTGACCTATACCTTCGGCGCCAGCCGCTATCACATCACACTTCAGCGGGGAGGACAGGCATCGCCGCCCATTGAGCTGCGGGACGACGGCGCCGACCACGAAATCTGCTATACCTTTGCCTGAGCCCGGCTTGCACTTTCCCGCGCTCCTGCTATAATGAAGGCATGAACAGTGATTTTTTGCCTATGACAAAGAAAGACTTGCAGGAGCGGGGGATTGCGCAGCCGGATTTTATTTTGGTATCCGCGGACGCCTATGTGGATCATCCCTCCTTTGCCAATGCGCTCATCGGGCGCTATCTGGAGGCGCTGGGCTATAGCGTGGCGCTTCTCTGCCAGCCCAATTTCGGCGATCTTCGGGCCTATCAGGTCCTGGGAAGGCCGCGGCTGGCCTTTTTGGTGTCCGGCGGGAACATGGATTCCATGGTCAACCGCTATACCGCCAACAAGGCGCCCCGGAAAAAGGATCTGTATTCTCCCGGCGGAGCCCAGAGACGGCCCAAACGGGCGACGATTGTCTATACCCAGATGCTGCGCCGGGCCTATCCCGACGTCCCCATCGCCATCGGCGGCGTGGAGGCCAGCCTGCGGCGGTTCGCTCATTACGACTATTGGGATAACGCCGTACGTCCCTCGATTCTCGAGGATGCGCCGGCGGATCTTTTGATGTATGGCATGGGAGAACATCCCCTGAAGGAACTGGCGGAGGCGCTGGACAGCGGGCTCGCCATCGGCGACATTACCTATATCCGGGGAACCGCCTATCGGGCCAAAGACGACAGCCGGGTTTATGAAGAAAAAATCATGACGCCTTCCTTTGAAGAGGTGAAGAAGGATAAGAGAAAATATGCCGAGGCCTTCCGCATGCAGTATCTGGAGCAGGATTACCGGCAGGGCCGAGTGGTGGTGCAGCCCCATGGGGATCATGTGGTGATTCAGAATCCGCCGGCCGAGCCTCTTTCCACCGAGGAGATGGATTTTGTCTATTCCCTGCCCTTCACGAAAGAGGCGCACCCTTCCTATAAAGAGCCGATACCGGCGCTTCAAGAGGTCAAGTTTTCCCTGGTGTCCTCCCGGGGATGCTATGGGGGATGTTCTTTCTGCTCAATATTTTTCCACCAGGGAAAATATATTCAGAGCCGCAGCCAGGAATCCCTGGTAGCCGAGGCGGAAGAGCTGACGAGAAAAAAGGATTTTAAGGGCTATATCCATGATGTGGGCGGGCCGACGGCCAATTTCCTCTCCCTGCCCTGTGAAAAGGCGAAAACGGCGGGGATGTGCCGAAATCGGCGCTGCCTGGCTCCAACGCCCTGCAAAAACCTGAAGGCGGACCATTCGCGGTATATCGCCACGCTGCGGGCCCTGCGGGCGGTCCCGGGGGTGAAAAAGGTCTTTATCCGTTCGGGCATCCGCTATGACTATGTGATGGCAGACAAGAGCGGCGAATTCATTCGGGAGCTGGCCCGGCACCATGTGAGCGGAGAGCTGAAGGTGGCTCCCGAGCACTGCGCGCCGGAGGTTCTGCGCCTCATGGGAAAGCCGAATCTTGACGTATATGAGCGGTTTGTGCAAAAATTTGAGGCCGCCAGCCGCAAGGCGGGAAAAAAGCAGTATGTGCTTCCCTACTTTATCGCTTCACACCCCGGCTCGACTATTGCCTGCGCAATAGAGCTTGCGGTATATTTAAAAAGGAGCGGGTTTGTTCCCGACCAGGCCCAGGATTTTTATCCCACGCCGGGGTCCCTCTCCACCTGCATGTATTATACCGGCCTTGACCCTTTGACGATGGAGCCGGTCTATGTTCCCAAATCCCGGGAGGAACGCGCCATGCAGCGGGCACTTTTGCAATTCAATAAGCCGGAAAACTATCCTCTTGTGAAAAAGGCGCTGCTGCGTGCAGGCCGCCGTGACCTGATTGGAAAGGGCCGGGACTGCCTGATCCGCGGATAGAGGGCGCACAGGGCCTGCGCCTTTTTTACGCTCTGGATTTCCTGTGGAAAACTGTATTTTTGACAAAGCCGGCACTTTTCAGGGGAAAAGCGCCGTTCTTTTGCAAAGAAGCGGGGAAATGGGCGGGGAAAAAGGAAGAAAACAGCCAGTTTTAGTCAAATATACCTTGCGTGAGAGGGGGCTTTGTGCTAAACTTAAATGTACTTGTATATTGGCAGGATTCCAGGGTTTTGTGATAAAATCTGCTGATATGTAGATTCGATTTTATAAAATTGGTTGAAAGATAAGTAGGAGGAAGTTAGTTTATGGCCAGCGTAAAAGAGATTGAAAAGAACAAGGTTAAGATTGAATTTGAGATTTCGCAGGATGCTTTGAAGAGCGCATCGCTTCAGGCATACAATAAGAACAAGGGAAAATTCAGCGTTCCCGGCTTCCGCAAGGGCCATGCCCCCAAAGCCGTGATCGAGAAGTTCTATGGCGAGGGCGTGTTCTTTGAGGATGCCTTTGAGATCGCTTTCCCGGATGCTTATGGAAAGGCGCTGGACGAAGAAAATGTGTTTGCGGTTTCCCGCCCGGAAAATGTGGATATCGTCTCCATGGAGGCAGACAAGCCCATGGTCGTGAGTGCAGAAGTCTATGTGAAGCCGGAGGTGGAGCTGGGCAATTATAAGGGCGTCACCGTTACCTTTGAAAAGAAGGCGGTGGAGGAAAAGGATGTGCAGGCCGAGATCGACCGTGCGCTGGAGCAGAACGCCCGCTTTGAGGAAGTGGATCGGGCCGTTCAGAACGGCGACAAGGTGGTTCTGGATTATTCCGGCAGCGTGGACGGCAAAAAATTTGACGGCGGCACTGCTGAGGCGCAGACGCTGGATATCGGTTCGGGCACGTTTATTCCCGGCTTTGAGGAACAGATCATCGGCATGAAGGCCGGCGAGGAAAAGGATATCGAAGTCAAATTCCCCGAGGATTACCGGGCCGCCGAGCTGGCGGGCAAGCCGGCTGTTTTCTCCATCAAGCTTTCCTCCGTAAAGGAAAAGCAGCTTCCCGAGGCAGACGATGAATTTGCCCAGGATGTTTCGGAATTCGACACCTATGAGGAATACAAGGCGGACGTCCAGAAGAAGCTGGAGGAGCGCAGGGAAAAGCAGAACCAGTATGCGCTGGAGGATGCCGTGGTCAACAAGATCGTGGATAACGCGAAGGTGGATATCCCGGACTGCATGATTGAAAACCAGATTAACTACCAGATCCAGGAAATGGAATACAGCCTGATGTATCAGGGGTTGAATTTGGAGCAGTATATGCAGTATACCGGCATGACCATGGATAAGCTGCGGGAGCAGTATCGCGAGCCTTCGGAAAAGAAGGTCAAGACCCAGCTGGTTCTGGAAGCTGTGAAAGAGGCGGAGAAGATCGAGGTTTCCGACGAAGAGCTGGATGCGCAGATCGCGGAATTTGCCAAGATGCAGAACAAGGATGTAGACGAGTTCAAAAAGGGAATGAAAGATAACGAACTTGAATACATTAAGGACAGAGCCGTTTACGACAAGCTGATCAAGATGCTTGTGGACGCGGCAAAGGTGCGCAAGCCTGCCAAGCGCAAGCCGGCGGCAAAGAAGGAAGAAGCAGAAGCTCCGGCGAAAGAGGAAAAAACAGAGGAATAAGCGGGAAAACAGGCGCGCTGAGAAAAGGAGTGACACTTTATGAGTTATGTTCCCATAGTAATAGAACAGACCAACCGGGGGGAACGTTCCTATGACATCTATTCCCGGCTTTTGAAAGACCGGATCGTCTTTCTCTCGGGGGAAATTGATGACCTGACGGCCAACCTTATCGTGGCACAGCTCATTTTCCTGGAGGCTGAGGACCCGGATAAGGATATTTCCATGTATATCAACAGCCCCGGCGGTTCGGTCACGGCGGGCATGGCGATCTATGACACCATGCAGTATATCAAATGCGATGTGACCACCATCTGCGTGGGCATGGCGGCTTCCATGGGGGCTTTCTTGCTGACGGCGGGGGCCAAGGGAAAGCGCAAAGCGCTGCCCAACAGCGAAATCATGATTCATCAGCCTCTGGGCGGAGCCAAGGGCCAGGCCACGGATATTGAGATCCAGGCCCGGCATATCCTGAAGATTAAGGAAAAAATGAACAGCATTATTGCTGAGCGCACAGGACAGGATTTGGAAAAGGTGAAACAGGACACCGAGCGCGATTTCTATATGTCCGCCGAAGAGGCGAAGGAATATGGAATCATCGATCAGATCATTCCTGCCCGGCGCTGAAAAACGAGGTGAATGAATGAGTAATAATCGAAGCGATGAACCAAACAAGCCGGTCAAGTGCTCGTTCTGCGGAAAATATCAGGAACAGGTGCGGCGGATCATCGCCGGCCCCGGCGTGTTCATCTGCGATGAGTGCGTGGAGCTCTGCCGGGAGATCATCGACGAGGACTTTGTGGAGGATACGGCAGCAGACCTGAACGATATTCCCAAGCCGGCGGAGATCGTTGCGACGCTGGACGACTATGTCATCGGTCAGGAAAAGGCAAAGAAATATCTGGCGGTGGCCGTATACAACCACTATAAGCGGATTGCGGCAAAACAGCCGAAAAGCGAGGATGTGGAGCTGCAAAAGAGCAATATCCTCATGCTGGGGCCGACGGGCTGCGGAAAAACGCTGCTGGCGCAGACGCTGGCAAAGATTCTCCAGGTGCCCTTTGCCATCGCGGACGCCACTTCGCTGACGGAAGCGGGGTATGTGGGCGAGGATGTGGAAAACATTCTCCTGAAGCTCATCCAGGCGGCGGATTACAACATCGAAAAGGCCCAGAAGGGCATTATCTATATCGATGAAATCGATAAAATTGCCCGCAAGAGCGATAATCCCTCCATCACCCGGGATGTTTCGGGCGAGGGCGTGCAGCAGGCGCTGCTGAAAATTCTCGAGGGTACGGTGGCCAGCGTTCCGCCTCAGGGCGGCCGCAAACACCCCCATCAGGAGTTTTTGCAGATTGATACCACCAATATCCTCTTTATCTGTGGCGGTGCATTCGGCGGGTTGGAAAATATCATCGAAAACCGCATCGGCAAAAAGACCATGGGATTTGGTGCGGAGGTGCAGTCCAAGAAAGAGCGGGATCTGGGCGCGCTGTTTGAACAGGCGCTGCCGGAAGATCTTTTGAAATTTGGATTGATCCCGGAATTTGTCGGCCGTGTCCCGGTGATTGTGACGCTCAAGGCTCTGGATGAACAGGCGCTGATCAATATTCTGACCCAGCCCAAGAACGCGCTGACAAAGCAGTTCAAGCGCCTCTTTGAAATGGACGGCGTGGAGTTGGATTTCGAGCCGGATGCGCTGAAGGAAATCGCCAAGCTGGCGCTGGAACGCAACACGGGCGCCCGGGGGCTGCGGGCGATCGTGGAATCCCTGCTGATGGATTCCATGTATGAGGTGCCTTCCAGCCAGAACGTGACAAAATGCGTGGTGACCAAAGAAACCGTGCGCGGAGCGAAAAAGCCCGAGCTTATCGAAACGAAGGAAGCCCTTCCGGCCGCCAACGAATAAAACGAAAGAACCAAAAAGGATATCTCCTGGCAGATATCCTTTTTTTGTTGCTCAAAAAAGCTGGGAAAAGACAAGAGGGAGGACGTGCAAGGAGCGGATCCGGCGGAATGCTCTGGCGGGAACATGGAACGGATGTATATGCACTTTTTGCTGCTCCAAAGGTGCGGCTGGGAATAAAATTTTCCGACTTTGAACAAATATGCGATGCATAAGGCGCTGTGATTTGGAAGAATCCGACAGGGTTTTTCCGGGAGAAGCACACATAAAGCCGCCGGGTTTTCGCAAACTAAAGGCAGAAATGAGGTGAAAAAATTGACGGAATTACTGCTCATAACCCAGGTGTTTTTTGTTTGCGCTATGACTGTCTTTGTGCTTTCCAACATGAAATCCCGGGGTGAAAAGAAAAACGTTTTGAAACAGCATGCGGAAGAAAAGCTGGAAGAACTGCGCGCCCTTCGCCATGTGCATCTGGCTATGCCTCTTTCGGAAAAGACCCGCCCCTCCGCCATGGGGGAGATCGTGGGACAGGAGGAGGGGATCCGGGCGCTGACAGCGGCGCTCTGCGGAAAGAACCCCCAGCATATTCTCATCTATGGCCCGCCGGGCGTGGGAAAGACCTGCGCGGCGCGGCTGGCGCTGGAAATGGCGAAACAAAGCCCGGGGACACCCTTTGCGCCGGATGCGAAATTCATTGAGATGGATGCGACCTGTATCCGCTTTGATGAAAGGTCCATTGCCGATCCCTTGATCGGGAGCGTCCATGATCCTATCTATCAGGGAGCAGGAGCCTATGGGCAGGCAGGACTGCCTCAGCCCAAGCCTGGTGCTGTGACCAAGGCCAACGGCGGCGTATTGTTTCTGGATGAGATCGGGGAGCTGCATCCTGTGCAGCTCAACAAGCTTTTGAAGGTGATGGAGGACCGAAAGGTATTTTTCGAGAGTGCCTACTATAGCAAGGCAGATAAAAACATCCCCGAATATATTCATCAGATTTTTCAGCGGGGCATGCCTGCGGATTTCCGGCTGATCGGCGCGACTACCCGGCAACCATCGGAAATCCCTCCGGCCCTGCGCTCCCGGGTTGTGGAGGTGTTTTTCCGGCCCTTGGACCCGGAGGAACTCACCTATATTGCGGCCAATGGTGCGAAAAAGGGCGGACTGCCCATCGATAAGGAAGCGCTTCAACTCATTGCGGAGTATTCTGAAAATGGACGGGACGCTGTCAATATGGTGCAGATGGCGGTGGGGCTGGCGGAAGCCGGGGACAAGCGTTTCATTGAGAAGGGCGACGTCCGGTTCATTATTGAGAATGGACGGTATTCCAGGCGCTATCTGCCCAAAGCAAAGCCGGACAGCCGGGTGGGGTGCGTATACGGCCTGGCGGTTGCCGGGCCCAGCCAGGGCATTTTATTGGAAATCGAAGCAGTGGCAAAAAAGGCCGCTTCGGGAGAGGGGAGCTGGAGAGTGACGGGATTTGCTGAGCGGGAGGAAATGGAGGGCGGCGGAAAACGGCTGGGCCGGCAGAGCGCCGCCATGGCGTCTATGGAAAGCGTCGCCACCATGCTGGAAGCCTGCGCGGGCATCCGGATCCGGGAGTATGACCTGCATATCCATGTGTCCGGCGGAATGATGGTTGATGGGCCGTCCGCCGGCGTTGCCATTGCCGTCTGCCTCTATTCCGCGATCTGCGGGATTCCGGTGCCCGGCGAGACGGCGTTTACGGGAGAGATGGGCCTGCGGGGAGAGATCCGCCCGGTGGGAGGTGTGCGGGAAAAGCTGGAAGCGGCAAAAAAGGCCGGGGTCCGAACCGCGTATATCCCCGCAGACAATGCCGGAGAATATACCGGGGAATTGCGGACAGTTCCGGTATCGCACTTTTCCCAAGTGCTGAAAGAGGTTTTTGGAGAAACCATCCGGCAGGGTGCATAATGGGGAAATCGGCAGAGCCAGAGCCTTGAAAGCATGAAAATATACGGTGCAGCTCTAGCCCGCGAGCCTCGAAAACCATCACCATTCTGCGACTGTTTAAACAAAGCGAAAATACCCTTCCATTCGACAGACGGGACAAGGCGGATTTTGTGTGCTTTGCCGTTGGTACCGGCAGGCATGCGGGACACAAAGCGCCCGGAAAAACGAAAAGGAATGCGTTTCTCAGGAAAAAGTTTTCCCATGCACCGGACACATTCCGCAAAACCCGATGGCAGAAAACAAGGCTTGCCCGAAATTGCAGGGAAGCCAATTCTGCCGCCGTCTGTCGAGAAAGGGAGGAAAGGGGGAAAAGCGGAACTGCACGGGGGAATACCACCTCGTGTCGAAGAGATATAAATAGGCGCCTTCCTGTCACGGGACAAGGCAAAATGGAGTTTCTTCTGCGTATTTGTCTTTGCCATGTGCCCGGAGTTACAAGGGTGCGGCGGCTTGTGTGAAAAGGGGAAATCATGTATAATTAATTTATTATAAAGAGGAAACAGGAGAAAGAAGGAGGGACTTTTGAATATGCAGGGAGAAATTGCAACCCTTCCCATGGTTCCCTTGCGGGGCCTGGTGGTATTTCCCTATACAGTGATAAATTTTGAAGTGGCCCGGGATGCCTCGCTGGAGGCGCTCAAGCGGGCGATGGAGACCGACCAGCGGATTTTTCTTGTGGCGCAGAAGGATCTGCGCATAGAAAATCCCGGCCTGGAAGATATCTATGCAGTGGGCTGCGTGGCCAAGGTGCGCCATATCCTAAAGCTGGGCGGCGGCGCCATCCGCGTTCTGGTGGAGGGGCAGTACCGCGCCCGGGTGTTGAGCTGCCAGCTGGACGGCTGTTTTATGGCGACGGTTTCGGGCTGTGAGCAGACCATCGACCGGGATGAGGTAGCCGAGGCGCATATGCGGGCACTGGTGGAAAAATACGAGGAATATGGCACCAGCAGCGGAAAAGTGTCGCCGGAGACGGTTTTGGCCCTCTCGGATATGGCTTCACCAGAAAAGCTGGTGGATACCGTGGCCATGAACCTGCTCAAGAAAACCGAGGACAAGCAGGAGATTTTGGAAACGCTGGATGTGATTGAGCGGTATCAGAAGGTGCTCCGGCTGACAACCCAGGAGATCCAGATCTCCGAAATTGAGCGGGAGATTGCCGCCCAGACAAAGCTTCAGATCGACAAGCTGCAAAAAGAGCACTACCTGCGCGAGCAGCTCCGGGCCATCCAGAATTCCCTGGGGGACGGCGAAGCGGAGGCGGAGGAGATCGGCGCCTTTAAGACGGCCATTGAGGCTATGCCGGTTCCCGAGGCCACGCAGAAAAAGCTGCTGAAGGAGGTTTCGCGGCTGGAACGCATGAACAGCCAGTCGCCGGACTATAACGTTCTGCGGACATATCTGGAATGGGTGACATCCCTTCCCTTTGGAAAATATACCGAGGATAACCTGGATCTGGCCCATGCCCGGGAGGTTTTGGACCGGGATCACTATGGCATGGAAAAGGTCAAAGAGCGGATTTTGGAATTTTTGGCGGTTATGCAGCTGAAAAACAACCTGAAAGGCTCGATTATCTGCTTTGCCGGCCCTCCCGGCGTGGGGAAAACGTCCATCGCCCGCTCAATCGCGGAGGCTATGGGCCGGAAATTTGTGCGCATGTCCCTGGGCGGCGTGCGGGACGAGGCGGAGATCCGGGGGCACCGGCGCACCTACATCGGCGCGATTCCCGGGCGGATCGCCTCCAATATCAAGCTGGCGGGCACCATGAACCCGGTGTTTTTGCTGGACGAGATTGACAAAATGGGCAACGATTTCCGGGGCGACCCGGCTTCGGCCATGCTGGAGGTGCTGGACCCGGAGATCAACTCCACCTTTGAAGATCATTATCTGGATATGGAGTTGGATCTCTCCAACGTGCTGTTCATCACCACGGCCAATGACATTGGGAATATCCCCCGGCCGCTCTATGACCGGATGGAGATCATCGAGCTGTCCAGCTACACGGCGCAGGAGAAGGAGCAGATCGCCATCCGGCACCTGATCCCCAGGCAGATTTCCCAGCATGGGCTGACGCCGGAGATCCTGAAATTCCAGGCAGGCGCCGTGCAGGCGATGATTAGCGAATATACCTGCGAAAGCGGCGTGCGCTCGCTGGAACGGCTGATTGCCGAGGTGTGCCGCAAGGCGGCCAAGAATTATATCGACGGCAAAAAGAAAATCGTCATTTCCCGGCGCAATCTCCATAACTATATCGGCGCGGGGAAATATAAGGATGCGGTTCTGCCCAAGGAGGACCCGATAGGCTCGGCCATCGGCCTGGCCTGGACGGCGGCCGGCGGCACGACGCTTCCCATCGAGGTGGCCGTTATGGAAGGCTCGGGGAGCGTGGAACTCACCGGGCAGCTGGGAGACGTGATGAAAGAGAGCGCAAGGACCGGCATTTCCCTGGTGCGCTCCATGGCGAAGGAGCTCGGCATCCCCGAAGATTTTCACAAGACAAAGGATATCCATATCCATGTCCCCGAAGGCGCGGTTTCCAAGGATGGCCCATCGGCGGGCATCACCATGGCCCTGGCAGTCGTTTCCGCCCTCACTGGGCGCAGGGTGCGCTGTGATGTGGCCATGACGGGAGAAATCACGCTGACCGGGCGCGTGCTGGCGATCGGCGGGCTGAAGGAAAAGGCCCTGGCGGCCCTGGCGGCGGGAATCCGGACGATCATCATCCCCGAGGATAACCGGGGGGATATTGAGGAAATCTCCAGGGATCTCGCTCATAAAATTACTTTTAAGCCGGTAAGGGAATTCCGGGAGGTTTTGCAGATCGCTCTCCGGGATGCCGAATAAGAGAAACACGGGAGACGGGAATGGAAATCAAAAAAGCGGAATTTGTGCGCAGCATCAGCCGGGGCGGGGAGTATTTCAATCCCGGCCTGCCGGAGATCGCCGTGGTGGGGAAATCCAATGTGGGGAAGTCCTCGCTCATCAACATGCTCACCAACAACCGGAAGCTGGCCCGGGTGTCCAAACAGCCCGGAAAGACCCGCCTTGTCAACTATTTTCTTTTGAACAACGCGTTTTATCTGGTGGACCTGCCGGGATATGGCTTTGCCCGGGTTTCCAAGGAGGAAAAAAAGAGCTGGGATGAAATGATGCGCTCCTATTTTGAAGCGGCCCGGCATCTGAAGGCTGTGCTGATTCTCATGGACATCCGTCATAAGCCCACGGCGGAGGATTTGATGATGGTGCAGTTTGTGGAATATTTTGCTATTCCCTATGTCGTCGGGGCGACCAAGGCGGATAAAATTGCCAAATCCAAGAGGTTTAACGAGTGCGCCCGGCTGCGCCGGCAGATCCCTTCATCCTTTGCCTATGAGATCGTTCCGCTATCATCCGAGGACGGCTATGGCAAGGAAAAACTGCTGGGGATTTTGGAGCCTTATTTACAAAGCGAGGAAGAATGAAGATTTTTGCAATATCCGACCTGCATCTGTCGCTGGGCGGAGAGAAATCCATGGATATATTCGGCCCGCACTGGGAAAACCACTGGCAGCGCATCGCCGAGGACTGGCGCAGCAAGGTGCAGCCGGAGGATGTGGTTCTGATTGCGGGAGACATCAGCTGGGCCATGCAGTATGAGGAGGCGCTGCCGGATTTGCAGGCCATCTGCGCCATGCCGGGGACCAAGGTGATGATTAAGGGAAATCACGATTTTTGGCATGCATCCCTGCAAAAGACGCGGCAGCTTCTGGAGAACCATACCTATTTTATTCAAAACGATGCCATAGAGCTGGGGGATTTTGTGTTTGCCGGAACCCGGGGCTGGAAGCAATGGCAGGAAGAAGGCTTTACGCCGCAGGATGAGAAAATATACCGGCGGGAGGCCGGACGGCTTCGGCTATCGCTGGAGCAGGCAAAAAAGACGGGGCGAAAGATCATTGGGATGTCGCATTATCCGCCGTTTTTGGCGAACCGCGGCCCATCGGTATTTACCCAGTGCTATGGGGAATTTGGGGTGGAAACGGTCATTTATGGCCACGTCCATGGCGATTTTACAAAATTTCACATGGAACCGCGGATACGGATTGAGAATACGGACTATTTTTTGACATCTTGTGATTTTTTGAATTTTCAATTAAAACAAATTTTGTGAGTTTTGTGCATTGATTTAACATTGCGATGGGAATAGGATAGAGGCAAAAGGGCGCGGGAAAACAGAGGAGGATTTTATGAAAACCAAAGCGGTTCGAATGGCTGGAAAAAACCAACTCCTGTTTGGGGAAGTGGAGCTTCCCAAGATCCGGGAGGATGAGATCCTGGTGCGCGTCGTTTCCGACAGTCTCTGCATGTCTACCTATAAGGCGGTTCAACAGGGGAGCGAACACAGCAAAGTGCCCAATAACGTCGCCCAGATGCCCGTCATGCTGGGGCATGAGTTCTGCGGAGAGATTCTCGAAGTGGGGGCGAAATGGAAGGGCCGCTATCAGGCGGGGCAGAAATTCGCCATGCAGCCCAATATTGACAGTCTGGCTGCGCCGGGATATTCCTATCCCTATTGCGGCGGCAACAGCCAATATGCCATTCTCCCGCCCGAGGCGATGGAGAACAACTGCCTTTTGCACTATGAGCAGGACGCCTACTTTTATGGATCGCTGGCCGAACCCATGAGCTGCATCATCGGCGCCTATCACACGAATTTTCACACGGTGAAAGGAGAATATAAGCATATTCTGGGCACAAAAAAGGGCGGAAACCTGGCGCTCCTGGCGTCCGTCGGGCCCATGGGGCTGGGAGCCATCGATTATGCCCTGCATTGCGAGAATGCACCGAAGCTGTTGGTGGTAACAGATATCAACGAGGAGCGGCTGGCCCGGGCGGCCTCCATTTACACTGTGGAAGCGGCGCAGAAGCTGGGCATTGCGCTTCATTATGTGAATACGGCCAAACCCGGCATGACGGAATATATGATGCAGCTTTCCGGCGGAAAGGGCTATGACGATATCCTGATTTTTGCGCCGGTGGAAGACGTGATCCAGCAGGCCAGCGATATCATAGGTGTGGATGGCTGCATGAATTTCTTTGCGGGCCCCATCGACCATGCCTTCTCCGCCAAAATCAATTTTTATAAGGTTCACTATAACCGCATTCATATCTGCGGAAACTCCGGAGGCAATGCGGATGATATGCAGGAAGCCCTGGATATGGCGGCAGCCAGGCGCATCAATCCGGCGTCTATGGTTACCCATGTGGGCGGGCTGGATTCGGTGGTGGATACCATCCTGCACCTGCCGGAAATTCCCGGGGGCAAGAAGCTGGAATACAACACGATCTCCATGCCCATGACAGCCATTGCGGATTTTGGAAAGCTGGGGGAAACCGATCCCATGTTCCGGCGGCTGGCAGAGATCTGCGAGGCGCATAACGGTCTTTGGAGCAGGGAGGCGGAAGAGTATCTCCTCTCCCATGCAAAGCCTATATAAGAGAAAAATAAAAAGGCGGAATTTATTATGGAAGACCGCCTTTTTGTTTTACCCTTTTTTTGGTGTTACATGAATATCCCATAGTAGAATCCGTGATTAAGTTGATTTTGCGATTTTAGCTGGAATTGACGGCTTTGCAATAGTATGGTTTGCATAAGTCGACCACGTTGGCTCATAACCGTCTATCGCTTGATTTCCCCACATGTCCCAATTTTCTCTGTTGCCCCGTGCAAATAACTCTAGGTATGGCCCGGGAGAACAACTTTCAATGAGTTGAATAAATTCATTAGGCTTTCGGCTATGCTCGCGCTTCATTGAACGTATTAAATTAACCTGTGATCTACCGGCTGATAGTGTCCGATTGTTTGTACCTTTGATGCCGAATAATAATATTTCAGTGACATTTCTGAAATAAAAACCAACCCCTCTGCCGTCTGGGAAACCGTCTTTTCGGACTTTTTCCCAAATGAGATTGGTTTTATATTCAAATCCCCACGCTTTCATCACCTCTAATCCCTCTGGTAATAGCGCATTGGGAACCCATAAATATAAATGACTTTTCTCGTCTGCAATATCAGAAACAGGTAATGCTTTGATATCTTCTAACCTCATTGTCGGATATCGATTTAACCGCTTGTGCTCGGGGGCTACTTTGCCGGTTCTGTTTGCAAACTGCCATGGTGGATCGGCATATATAGTTTTATACTTTTTTCCCTCTGTAAATGAATAAAAGTTTTCGATTGTTTCTTTAATTGTGTAGCAATTCTCCATCAATTATACCCCTCGACACACGGCTTTTTAATTCCAATAGCTAATATTGGGCAGCCGCCATTTCTCCTTGATTTCAATCTGTAATTCAACTTTCCTATCCATGTTGTACTGGCACCATATTTTGCCCGGATCCCTAATTCGGAAAAAATATCATTTAATTCTTCCGATCTGGTTATAATTATTCCTACTTCAATTAAGCCGCAATCAAAATATGTTCGCATTGCTAAAAGATCCCGATCAAATGTTTGATCTTTACTATTCCATTCCAGATCAAAAGCTACTTTCCCTTTAATGAAATCTATGTTGTGCCCATCTATATATCCCTCAACTATTTTTTCATCAAAAGGTTTATTTAAAAAACGTCCCCGTGATTTCCCGCGTGGAAACATTTTAACCAGGAGATCTCCTGTTATTCTGATTTCACTCCACCCAAGCGGATATAAAACATTGTCGAACTTCTTGGGAATAGCAGTTTCATTTCCGCCAGCCGCAATAAGATCGTCTGTCGTTATTGATAAATTCTCAAGGCAATCTTGAATATTATCCCATTCGACTGGAAACGCTTCCGACAAAATCTCTAATGCATGACCGTAATTATAAAACTCAAATTTTTTAAGCAAATCATTTCTAATGTATTTGTTCATATTAAAATCCTCTTTTTTGATAGAGATCATTTTAATCATAACAAAATAGCACTTTTATTTCAAGGAGCTAAAAAAGAATTGGATATGAATAAATGGATTGATTATGCGATGTAATAGATTTTCATAAAAATGTTTGGAATGATAATGCGTGAATAGATAAAGCAGTGGTGAGATTATATTTTTAGGTCGGTTTTTGTTAAATGATATAAACTGCGTTCCAGCCCCCTGGTTCCGCATGAATTGACTTTTGGACGTGTAAACTATATAATAAAACAGAATCACATATGGAGGAAATTCACTTGAAAATTTTTAATTCCATGACCAGAAAAAAGGAAGAGTTCGTTCCCGTGCATCCCGGGGAAGCGAGGATCTATGCCTGCGGCCCCACGGTATACAATTATTTTCATATCGGAAACGCCCGTCCTTTTATTGTTTTTGACACATTGCGCCGGTATCTGGAATACCGGGGCTATAAGGTTACCTTTGTCCAGAATTTTACGGATATTGACGACAAGATGATCAAGGCCGCCAATGAGCAGGGGATTACCGTCAAGCAGCTGGGCGAACATTTTATCGAGGAATATTTTAAAGACGCCAAGGGCCTGAATATCCGCCCGGCGACTGTGCACCCCAAGGCGACTGAGCATATCGAGGATATTATCCGCCTGATTTCCCGGCTTATCGAGGAAGGGCACGCCTATGTGGCGGAAAACGGCGACGTATATTACGATACCGAGAGCTTCAAGGACTATGGAAAACTCTCTGGGCAGGATCTGGACGATCTGGAAATGGGGGCGCGCATCGAGGTCAACGATGTGAAAAAGAATCCCATGGATTTCGCGCTTTGGAAGGCGAAGAAACCCGGGGAACCGGCATGGGAAAGCCCGTTTTCCGAGGGGCGGCCGGGCTGGCACATCGAATGCAGCGCCATGAGCCAGAAATATCTGGGGGATACCTTTGATATTCATGGCGGCGGGCAGGATCTGAAATTTCCCCATCACGAAAACGAGATAGCCCAGAGCGAGGGCGCCACGGGAAAGACTTTTGCCAACTACTGGATGCATAATGGTTATATCAATATCGACAACCGCAAGATGAGCAAATCCCTGGGGAATTTCTTCACCGTGCGGGATATTTCCAAGGAGTTTGACCTTTTGGCGGTGCGGCTGTTCATGCTCTCATCTCATTACCGCAATCCCATCAATTTCTCCCGGGATCTGATTGTGCAGGCAGAGGCCGCCCTTTCGCGGATTGCCAACTGCCGGGAAAACCTCCGGTTTGTGGCGGAGGCCGGGAAGAGTGAGGCCAAGAAGGAGCTGGATCTTGAATCCTTCCGGCAGCGGTTTATCGACGCTATGGACGACGACCTGAACACGGCGGATGCCATCGGCGTGATTTTCGATTTGGTGAAGGAACTGAATACGGCCTTCAGCCAGGGAGGAGACGCAGCCCAGGCCAAAGAGGGGCTCGGCATGCTGGATGAGCTGCTGGGCGTTCTGGGGTTTATCAAAGAGGAGAGGGAAGAGGAAATCCCTTCTGAGATTCAGGCGCTGGCAGAGGAGCGCGCAGAGGCGCGCAAGGCCAAGGACTGGACCCGGGCGGACGCCATCCGCGACCAGTTAAAAGAGGCGGGCTATGAATTGAAAGACACGCCGGAGGGCGTAAAAATAACGAGAGTCTAAGGAGAAAACAGGAGGAAAAATGGACGTATTCAGCGGGGAATCCATCGTACAGCTATTCAGCGTGATCATCGGCGTTTATGCGCTCTATTCCGGAATCAAGGGGGATGGGGGCGCCTATAAAAACAGCTATCCCAAGGAATTGCAGGAGCCGATCCGCAAGATCCTGCGGGTCACCTATCTGATTTTTGGCGTGATTATGACGGTTGGCGGCGTGCTGGACTATTTAAAGGTGTTCGGCGAAGCGGCAAATGAGTGGGTCGTTTGGTGCTATACCGGCCTTGGCCTGATCGTGTTTGTGGTGTATTGGATTATCATCAAGGTCAAATTCGGCAAACAGATGAAGTAATGGCAAAAAACGGCGGTCCCCATTTATGCGATGCTTAGATGGGGATTGTCTTTTCCGGCGGGGGCACTGCTTCGCTAGGGGAAAAACCGAGAAAAGAGAGGGAACGGATATGATTCGGATTGTTTTGGACGCAATGGGCGGAGACAACGCACCGCGGGCGATTATTGAGGGAGCGCTTCTGGCCCTCGGGGAATATGAGGATATTTCCATCTGTCTGGTGGGAAAGAAGGAAGTCATTGCGGAGCATCTGAGAGGCCGGGAATACGACCCCGAGCGGATCGATGTGGTCGATGCCCGGGAGGAAATTGAGATGGCGGAACCGCCGGTGAACGCCATTCGCACGAAGAAGGATTCCTCCATGGTGGTGGGGATGAACCTGGTGGCCGAAGGAAAGGGAGACGTTTTTCTGACGGCCGGCAGCACCGGAGCCACCGTAGCCGGGGCGACGCTCATCATCCGCCGGGCCAAAGGCGTGGAACGTCCGGCGCTGGCGCCGGTGCTGCCCACGGCGGAGGGCAGCATGCTGCTTGTCGACTGCGGGGCGAATGTGGACTGCAAGCCCAGCCAGCTCCGGCAGTTTGGCATTATGGGAAGCATCTATATGCGGACGGTGATGGGTGTGGAAAATCCTCGTGTCGGCCTGATTAACAACGGCGCCGAGGAGGAAAAGGGCAATGCGCAGACCAAGAAGGCCTTTGGCCTTTTGAAGGATACGGATATCAACTTTGTGGGCAACGTGGAGGGGCGCGACCTCATGCTGGGAGCTTGTGATGTTGCCGTGAGCGATGGTTTTGTCGGCAATGTGGTGATGAAATTTCTGGAGGGCTGCGCCAAGGCTCTCATGAGCATGCTCAAAGACGAACTGATGTCCTCGACCCGCTCCAAGCTGGGGGCGGCCCTTGCTAAGCCGGCCTTCTCCAATTTCAAAAAGAAAATGGACTATACGGAATATGGCGGCGCCCTGATGCTGGGCGTCAACGGCGGCGTCATTAAGGCACACGGCAGCTCCAACGCCAACGCCATCAAAAACGCCATCCGCCAGGCGCGCACCTTTACGCAGGGCGGCGTGGTGGAAAAGATCAAGGCGGAATTGGCGGCGGTAGCGGAAAAAGAGGCTGCGGACCGGGCGGAAAAAGAGGAGAAGTCCCAAGAATAGGCGCGGACGGGGCTGCCGTCCGCCGGCGGAGAGGCAGAAATGGAAGGAAGAACCATGCTGGCAAAGCGCCCTGTTTTCTTTGCGGCGGCGTTTTATACGATGGGGATTCTGGCGGGAGCAAATTTGCGGCTTCCCGCCTTTTTGCATTTCCTGCTGGGCGGCGTCTTTTTGCTGGGGGCGCTTTTTCTTCGGAAAAAAAGCTATGGAGGGTGGCTGGCACTGATCGCCGTTTTTTTCATCGGCATGGGCGGCATTTCCGTGGAACTGCGCCCTGCGCTTCCGGTTGTTTCTATTTCGGACTATCAAGAGGTAACCGGGCGTGTCGCGGAAATCTCCCCCAAGGCGGATGGCACGCTCTATCGGCTCACGGAGGCCCGCGTCGGGGAGCAGGAGCTTTCGGGAGACGTTTTTCTGAAATCTGCAAACGGGGAGTATCAGCTGGACGATCTCCTTCGGGCAGATGCCTGGCTGCGCCTTCCCGAAGCCGCGGAATATCCCGGCGGCTTTGACGACGCCAGATACTGCGCGGCAAAGAATGTGCTTTTCCGGGCCTATTCCCGCAGCGACGAAAAAACAGGCCGCGTCGGCGATTTTCTGGCGGGGATAAACAGCCTGCGCACCTGGATCTCCGGGCGGATGGATGAGCTTTTCGGGGCCCAGGCGGGCACGGCAAAGGCCTTCCTCATCGGCGTCGTTTCCGAGCTGGACGAGGAACTCAAGCTGGATTTCAATGCCACGGGGATTTCCCATATTCTTTCAGTTTCCGGCCTGCATGTGGGCCTGATTGTCAGCGCAGCGTATTTTCTGCTCCGGCAGTTGCGGGCGGGACGGCATGCGACGTATTTCACGACCATGGCGCTTCTGGCCTTTTATGTACTGCTGACCGGAGGGCGGACGCCTGTGCTGCGGGCGGCCCTTATGTGCTTTCTCTGGCAGACGGGAAAATTTCTGGGGAAACGGGGCGACGGGCTGACCAATCTTTCCGTTGCCTATATTGCGGCGGTGGGACTGCATCCCGCCGCGGTTTTTGACGCGGGGCTTCAGCTATCTTTTGGGGCGGTTTTCGCCATTCTCTGCCTGGCCCCCATCTTTTCCCGGCTGTTTCGGGGCTTGGGAAGAGGCCTTTCCGGGATTTTGGGAACGACGCTGGCGGCAAATGTCGGGACGCTCCCCATTATCATCAATATGAACAACGCCTTTTGGCCGCTGACGATTCTGGTGAATGTGGCGGCGGTTTCCTATGCTGCCTTCCTCATTCCGGCGGTCGCCGTCATTACCCTGCTCTATTGTCTGCTGGGCACTGCGGTGGCCTGGCTGGGGCCGATAGGGGCATTTTTGGTGCAGGTTCTGGAATGGATGGCGGGAGCGGCAGATGCGCTGCCCGGCCTGGGCTTCGCGGTTCCCAGCCTGCCGGGATGGGTCGTTTTTGCCGTATTTATGCTGGTGTTTCTCTGTTCCTGGTATTTTCATATATCCGCCAAATGCAAGGGAATTGCCGTTCTGTCGCTGGGGCTTGCGGCAGCGGGAGCCTATTTGGCGCCTGTGCTGGAAAGCCGGGAGGTGTCGCTGGAGTTTTTGGACTGTGCTGGTTCCAGCGCGGTGGTCATCTATGGCGGCGACGGGAGCGAAACCCTTCTGGGAACGGGGAATGGAAGCCGCGTGGCGGGGTATCTGGCCAAAAGAGGAATATGGCCGGAGCAGACCTTTCTTCTGGGAGACAGCGAGGCCGATATTGGCGGGCTCATAGACCTGCGGGAGGGAAACCGCCTGGGAGAGGTCTACAGCGCGGCGGAGCGGGCCCCGGAGTTTTCTCAGAAATACGGGATCCCGGTTCAGGGATTATCTACCGGGGACGGCATGGATATCAGCCCGCGCTGCCGGCTGGAGGTGGTTTATGCCAGCGATTTGCAGCTGGATTACGAGGATTCGGTTCTGCTTTTGCTGCTGCGGGTGGACGGCGAGGCCGTCTGTCTGTTTGCAGGAGGCGCGGACGAACTTTATATACAGGAAATAGAGGGGCAGGTGGGAGAGATTCCCATTTTGCAGTGGACGGAGTTTTCCGGCAACGCCGGTAATCTCCATCCGGAAACCGTAATTTGCACATCGACAAAGGAATATGACGCGGCCGGCCAGGTATTTTCCCTATACAATACCCAAGTACATGGGAAAATCCGGATCTGGCTGGACCGACAGGGAAAGGTGGAGACGCTGTATGGAAGTCGCTGAATTTTTAAAGACCATGGGAGAATATAAGGAAAGACAGCTGTTTTTCCTCTATGGAACCGAGGATTATCTGCGGGAGACGGCCCTGGAGCGGTTGATGGAGCAGTTCCCCTATGCGAACCGGGAAATGAATGTAGACAGCCGGGAGGGAAAGGCAACGGCTGCGGAGATCCGGGCGGTCTGCGAGCAACTCCCCTGTTTTGCGGAATGCCGGGTGGTGCTGCTCCATAACCTGGAGCTGTTTGAAAAGGGCGAGGCCAAGCCACTCACCGAATATCTGGGGCAGGCTCCTGCCACCACAAAGATTGTGTTCCTGCTGGACCATATGCCGGATGCCCGGCGCGCCCTCTATAAATACTTGGAAAAAAACGCAGTCTGCGTCCAGGCAAAGCCGCTGAAGGAGGGGGAGCTGGTTCGATGGGTGGTTACTTCCGCCCGCCGCAGGAAGCTGAAACTCTCCCGGGAGGATGCGGGTTTTCTGGTGGAGCGGTCGGGAACGGATATGCGGACGCTGCTCCATGAGCTGGATAAATTCGCCACCCTGGAAAGAACGGAAGTGAGCCGGGAGGATATCGAGGCTCTGGCCAGCCGGACGACGGAATATGATACTTTCAGCTTTCACCGGCTGATGCTGGAGGGAAAATATGAGAAAGCCTTCGGGATTCTTCGGGAGATCGCCCGGAGCCGGCCGGAATATATGAAATTCCTGGGCCTGATCGCCTCCAAATTTACCCCCATGGTATTGGCGAAAACATGTTTGAACGCGGGTTACAGCGAATCGGCCGCGGCAGCCGAGCTGGTGAAGCGGGCGAAACTCAAGCGGTACCCTGCGGAGCTGGCTGTCCGGGAATGCAAGCATTTTACCGTGCAGCAGCTGCGGCGCTCCATCGCGCTTCTGGATGAATATGACCTGGCGCTGAAATCCGGCGGTGTGGACGAGGGATGCCAGCCCATGATGCTCAAAATTTATGGCGTAATATGAAAAAGTGTATGGGAAAGAGGCGGATGTGGGGCATTCTGGAGGGTCAAGTTCTATATTTTATGCAGTCTGCGCACGGCCTGGCGGCTATCTAAGAATTTGAGCTGTCCGGCGGGAAACGGGGGACAAGAGAATATCCGCCGCCAAAGAAAGCCGCTGGCTTCTCTCCCATGGGCAGGAAAATGAATGGGAAGTTATTTACACTGGCGACAGAGATGATGGCGAAGAAGGGATGGTTCGTTTCTCTTGGCTCCTGCCATGACAGCCGGGTAATGCAAATTATTTGGAAGGTAATGGCACACCGTGTTCCTTAAAAGATACCATCTTCTGTCTGGCATCCTTTTGCCAAGTGCCCCTTGTAAATTTGCCATCTGCGCCATCCGTTGAAACGCCGCAGTTTTTGGCTCTCTGCACCTTTTCTGAGGGAGGGGAGCAAGCCGCAGCATATTTTTAAAAGATTGTTTTGCTTGTTGGGAAAATAAAAAAACCGTTTGGAGGGTGCCAAACGGTTTTTTGCTTTGGTTTAAATCTATAAAACGTTGGGGGTGTGTTTTATAGCGAACCCTTATTTGCCGGAAGCTTCGAGCTTCTTTGCCAGCTGCGCTTTTGCACGATTCGCCTTATTCTTGTGGATCAGGCCCTTGGAAACAGCGCTGTCAACTGTGCTGACGGTTGCGGCAAACACTTCCTTTGCATTGCCGGCTTCCGCCGCTACGTCAAACTTTTTGAGCTGCGTCTTCAGAGCAGAGCGATTGGCGCGATTTTGCGCCGTTTTCTTATCGATTACTTTGACGCGCTTTTTTGCTGATTTGATGTTCGGCATGGTTTCACCCCTTACTAATACTTTTTTTCAACGTGTTCTATACTATCATATTTAAAAAGGGATTGCAAGGGAATTTTTCAAGTTTTTGGGCGCATACTACAGGATAAGAACCGTGAAAAGAGAGGAGCAGCGATATGCGTGATATACGGACGGATATGGCGGTGGAAATCCGCGAAAACCTGCCGGAACGGCAGGAGGGTGTGCAGTGCGAGGAACGGGAGACCGAGGCCGGGCTCAAGCTGACCTGGGTGAAGATTCAAAGCCAGGAAGGCGCCCGGGCCATGGGAAAGCCCATGGGCAATTATCTGACGCTGGAGACACGGCAGCTGGAAGAGGTTACGCCGCGGCAGCGGGCAGAATTTGCCCGGGAGATAGGCTCGGAGCTGAAAAAAATGATGACAGAGGATGGAAATACGCGCCCGGTACTCATCATTGGTCTGGGCAACCGGGATGTGACGCCGGACGCCCTGGGCCCCAAGGTCTGTGAACAGGTGTTTGTTTCGCGGCACATCAAAGAACATCTGCCCGAGGCCATCGACAGCCGGGCTGGGTCGGTATGCGCCATTGCCCCCGGGGTTTTGGGCGTGACGGGACTAGAAACCTTTGAGGTTGTCAAGGGGATCGTGGAGGAGGTGCATCCCGGTCTGGTCATTGCCATCGATGCACTGGCGGCCCGCAAGACCAGCCGAATCGGTACAAGCGTGCAGATTGCAGACACCGGCATTGCGCCCGGCGCGGGCATCGGCAACCATCGAAGGGCCCTTTCCCGGGAGACGCTGGGGGTGAAAGTCATCGGCATCGGCGTTCCCATGGTGGCCTATGCGGGAACCATCGCGGGAGATATTCTGGAAAACGCCCTGGGGGCGTCGGCGGATGCGGCGGATATGGAGCAGCTTCTCGGGGCTGTATATGCGGCAAAGGGCGGGGAACTCATCGTTACCCCGAAAAATATCGATTTTTTGGTGGATAAAACGGCAGAGCTGCTGGCAAAGGCGCTGAATACCGCCCTGCATCCCACCATCAGCGAGGAAGAGATCCGCGCCTTTATGGAGTGATATTTGCCTGCCCTCCCACATACAGATAGGTACGGGAGGTTAGACAAATGAAAAATGCAGGCAACGGAAAATGTTTTCAAATTTGTGTGATTCTCATGGTGACGGTCTTGGCTTGTATCGGTCAGAGCATGATCGACCATTTTCAAGGGAAGGGACAAGTGCAGGCCTATAATGAGACGATTCTCAAGCTCTATCCGCAGGAGGATGAAGAAGAGGAGCCTTCCGGCGGGCAGGAGGCCATGCTTTCCCTTCTGGTTCCCAAAAGCGGAGAAACTGCGGGCTCCCAGGACGCCCAGCCTGTGACGGCGGATGGAGATATCACGGATTTTCTCCTGCCCGGCGTTTCGGAAAAGGACGCGAAGGAGGATTCGGATACGAAGGACAACAGCAGCACTAAAAGCCCGACGGCGGAATATTTGAAGCAGATTGCCACCCGGACCTATGAGATTTCCGGAGAGACAAATATCCTGATCTACCACACCCACGCCACGGAGGCATACCGGCCGGACGGGGAGGATACCTATAAGGCGACGGGCACTTCCCGGACGGATAATACCGACCAGAACATCATCCGCGTGGGCGAGGAGCTGAAAACCCAGCTGGAGAAATATGGTTTCACGGTGATTCACGACACCACCAACCATGAGCCGCCAAAGCTCTCCACTGCCTACAGCCGATCGGTAAAAACCATGGAGGCCTATAAGGAAAAATATCCGGATATCGATATTTTCATCGACGTTCACCGGGACGCCGCCAATGTGGAGACCCAGCAGGACGACGTCGTGACCATTGACGGCAAACGCTGCGCGCGGCTCATGTTTGTTGTGGGCACGGGGGAGGGAACCAACGGCGGCTATAATCCGCGCCCCAACTGGGAGGCAAACTATACGCTGGCAAAGTCCATCACCGAGCAGCTGGACAGCATCAATGAAAAATTCACCCGGGATATCCGTGTAAAGCCGGGAAGATATAACCAGCACATCACGGATATGTGCCTGCTGGTGGAGGTAGGGCATAACGCCAATACGCTCCAGGAGGCGCTCAATTCCATGCCCCATTTGGCAAAATCCATCAGTCAGGTCGTAAAAAAAGTTTAGAAGGCGGCCGGGATTGAAAAAAGGATGCGAAGCGTGTATACTATTTTGTAGAATATAGAAAATTTCTTGCCCCTTGACGCTGTCCTGGGGCAAAGATATGCGCCGAGGAACGGGGAGAAAAGTGGAAAAACGCGAACGGCCGGTTGGCTTTTTTGATTCGGGTGTGGGCGGGCTCAGCGTGCTGTGCCATGCCGTTCAGGAAATGCCCGGGGAAAATTTTGTATATTATGGCGACAGCGCCCATGCGCCCTATGGAACCAAGAGTGAAGAGGAGATCAAGGAGCTTTCTTTGCAGTGCGGGGAGTTTCTCTTTCAAAAAGGGGTCAAGGCGATTGTCATGGCCTGCAACACGGCCACCAGCGCCGCAGTAATCCGCATGCGGGAAAAATACAGGATTCCGGTCATCAGCATCGAACCGGCGGTAAAGCCGGCCAGCCTTTGCGGAAATTCGGGAAAAATCATCGTCATGGCGACGCCGGCCACCATTGCGGGGCCGCGCTATCAGGGCCTGGTGGACCGGGTGGGCTGCCGGGAACGCCTCATTGACCTGCCCTGCGGCGGGTTGGTGGAGCTTTTGGAGGGCGGCGACTTTGAGAATCCTGCCATTGCGAAATATCTGCGGGAGAAATTTGCCGGGATTGCCGGGCAGGAAATCGGCGCTATTGTCATGGGCTGCACGCACTATTCCTTTGTTTCCGGGACGATTTACCGCATCGCCCGGGAGATGTTTTCCGGGGAATGCCGGATTTTTGACGGAATGTATGGCATGGTGCGCCAGCTGAAGAAAATCCTTCGGGAGGAGGGGCTGGATAACCCTGGCCCGGGCGGGAAAGTGCGGGTGTATTCTTCGTCGGACGGCGAGGTATACCGGCGGATCCTTCAGGCCCATGGGATTGAAGCCGAGCTGGGGGAAGCCTGACGTTGGCAGGAAAACCGGAGTTTCGGCCAACTTCTACAGGTTTTGCGGTGGAGTGGGATAGGTTCCGGAGCGGAAAGAATTCGTTCTTCCCAAAAGAAGGCATCCTGTTTTTATCGAAAAAGTGACTTTTTTGTAAAAGCCGCTTTTTTATATAGCTTTTTTTCCCATTTGGGCGTAAAATATTTATACTATCTTTATGTGCTGTGCGGAATAAGACTGGATTGCATGCGAAAAAGCAGTAAAGAGGGCGGCGCACCGCCGGAAAGTTACTGCTGACAAAACGCGGCAGGGAAGGGAAATGCAGGCATGGTTTGCAAAGAGGCGCAGGAATGTTTTTTTGCATATTTTGAAAAGGAGCTTCCGGCAAAGCAGGAAGCGGAATTTTTGGAGCATCTCCATAGCTGCACAACCTGTCAGATTCTTTTTGAGGAATACCGGCGCTGTCTGGGAAACAAGGCCCGGCCGCTGGAAGAAATGCCGCGGTGCGGAGAAAAGGGCGAAAAGCAGCGCGCCAGACTTCTGGCCTATGGCGCAACGCTGGCGGCGGTATTGCTGTTTGGGCTGATTATGCTTCTGCGGAATGGCTGAGGAGATAGGCGAGGAAAGAGAAAAGGGAGGAAAACGGTTTGCAGAAAAATTACTCCAAGGAATTTGCGGGGCAGTTCCGCAGCCATATGATCCGGGTGCCAGAAATCATCCGGGCAGTTCCGGGAATCCGCGTATTTGGAAAGCGGATCAAATCGCTGGTTTTTTCCACGGATGTGGCGATTATCCGCAATATCGATGCAGATGCCGTTTTGGCGGTTTATCCCTTTACGCCCCAGCCTGTCATTACGCAGGCCATTCTGGGCGCGGCGGATGTGCCGGTGTTCTGCGGAATCGGCGGGGGAATCACCCGGGGAAAGCGGGTTGTGAACCTGGCCATGGATGCGGAATTCAAGGGGGCCATGGGGGTCGTCGTCAATACTCCGACCGAAAATGAGACGATTGCCCGGGTGGCGGAGACGGTGGATATCCCCATCATCGTTACGGTGGTTTCGGAATATGAGGATTTCCAGTCCCGTCTGGATGCCGGAGCCTCCTTCTTCAACGTTTCCGGCGCCGCGAAAACGCCGCAGATCGTGCGGCGGATCAAGGAGCAATTCCCGGACGTCCCCGTTATGGCGACCGGCGGCCCCAACGACGAAAGTATCCGCAACACCATTGAAGCCGGGGCGGACGCGATCTGCTATACGCCGGCGACCAACGGCGAGATCTTTAAGCAGCTGATGGATAAATACCGCGCCAACATCGCCCATCAGGCGGAGGAAGAGGAGCCGTGATTCCGGTTCCGGCTTTTTGCAGAAGAAACTGTATGTAATTATAAAGCCAAAAACGGCGGGAAGCAGTAAGCTCTCCGCCGTTTTTTTGATGCATCCGCCGGACCTTCCGGCGGCAGATTATTTTGTGCTGTGCAGCCGGGGTTTGCGGTAATTCTTCCGATAGTCCTTGGTGATCTTAAACACGATTCCACTCAGGCCGATGACGGCGATCAGGTTGGGAAGGGCCATCATGGCGTTGAAGGTATCCGAAATATCCCAGACCAGCTTGAGGTTCATCGTGGCCCCAAGGACAATGGCTCCCAGAAAGACGATTTTATAGATAATCGAGGATTTTCCGGATTTACCATCCCGGCAGAGATATTCCAGGCTTTTTTCGCCGTAATACGACCAGCCCAGAAGGGTGGATACCGCAAAGAAGAAAATGGAGATTGAAACAAAATACTGCCCAAAGCCCGGGAAACCGGATTCAAAGGCCGCCGAGGAAAGGGCGGCGCCATCCAGCACTTTTCCATCCAGGCCGACGGTTCCCAGCTTGCCGGAAACCAGAATCACAAGGGCCGTGATGGTGCAGACGAGAATCGTGTCCGCAAATACCTCAAAGATGCCCCACATGCCCTGCTTGGCGGGATGGTCATTGTCCGCTGCGGCATGGACGATGGGCGCGCTGCCGAGCCCAGCCTCATTGGAGAAAACACCCCGGGCCACGCCAAAGCGCATGGCGCTGAACATGGCATAGCCCAAAACACCGCCGCCCACGGCCTTCATGCTGAAAGCACCTTCAAAGATTGAGGCAAAGGCTGGGCCGATATGCTGCCAGTTGGTGAAGATGATGATGAGCCCGCCCAGGAGATAGAAAAAACCCATAAAGGGAACGACAAAGCTGGTAACTTTGGAGATGCGGTTGAGGCCGCCCAGAATGACCGCCGCCACGATGAGAGCGACGCCCACGCCGCTGACCCAGGGCGGCAGGCCAAAGGAGCTTTGCAGAGCCCCGGCAATGGTGTTGGACTGGGACATATTTCCAATGCCGAAGGAGGCGATGAGGGCAAAGACAGCGAACAGCACCGCCAGCCATTTGCAGTGCAGTCCCTTTTCAATATAATACATCGGCCCGCCGACCCATTCGCCCTTTTTATTCCGCTTGCGGAAATGCATGGCCAGGACGATTTCCGAATACTTAGTCATCATGCCGAAGAGAGCAGAAACCCACATCCAGAAGATGGCTCCCGGCCCACCGGAGACTATGGCAGTGGCGACACCCGCAATATTGCCGACGCCGATGGTGCTGGCCAAGGCAGTGGAAAGCGCGGCAAAGGGGGAAACCGCCCCCTTATCTTTGGTTTTGTTTTTCTTTTTTCCAAGAGAGCCCAGCGTCTCCCGGAACCAGGTCCCAATGCGCGTCACCTGGAAAAATCCAGTGCGTGCGCTCAGATAGATACCGGTGCCCACCATGAGGACCAGCATGATTGGCCCCCACATGAAGTTGTTTACGGCTGAATTGACATTTTCAATACCCTCTAAAAAACCCACGAAAAATACCTCCAGATAAAAACAATAAAAGAACAAGAATATATGTATTATACTGTATAATTTTTAGCGATGGCAATAGAAACCCGGCAAATTGCAGAGAGAATTTCCGTTTATGCCGGCCCAAAACAGGTTCTTAGGGTATTTTATGCGTGCCAGTATACAGTTCATGTCTGTATACAGCCAAATTTTGAATTTCCTGCGCGCAATCCCTGCCCGGCGTGCATATGATGAAGGGGGAAGATACAAAAGGAGAGGAGGGATGAGATGATCAATCGAGGCGATATCTATTTCTGCAATCTGGACTGTACCCAGGGCTCGGAGCAGGGCGGTGTCCGTCCGGTTCTCGTGATTCAAAATGATATGGGGAATAAATTCAGCCCCACTGTGATCGTGGCGGCGATTACTTCCAGCATTAAAAAGACACATCTGCCCACACATATCGTTCTGGAGGATGTCGACGGTCTGCCCAAAAAGAGCGTGGTTTTACTGGAACAGATCCGGACGCTGGATAAAACACGCCTGAAAAAAAAGATTGGAACCCTCAGCGAAAAGACTCTGAAAAAAGTGGACCGCGCCCTTTTGGTTAGCGTCGGCTTTCCGCCAGGATGCACCACGAGCAGCCCCAGGACGCCATGATTCCAATGCGCAGAGAAGCAGCCAGGGGTTTCCGATAATGTAGCAGAAAAACTCATAAAACAGGCGCAGAGAGGGAAAACTCTCTGCGTTTTTTTGGAGAAAATGCGAAAACGACTGTCTTTTTAAAGGATTCATGATCTCAAACGACGAATTACAACAAAAATAGATATAAAATAAGATGGAAAGCCCGGCGCTGGAATATGGGGAAGCGGGCGGTATCCGTTCTTTAGAAAAAGGCGGGCAGGGCCGGCAGCAGAGAAAAGATGGATAAATTCCGCATTCTTCCGGCAATGTGAGGGGGGATAGTATGGCCATTATACAGATGCTTTTTCCGGCGGTTTTCTATGTTGCCGCCAGCTTTCTTGCGGATTGGGGAAAATCCCTGCTGATGCGGTCTTTTCAAATGGCGGGGTTTGTATTTTATCATATAATTTGTGCTCTTGCGGTTCTCGCCTTCTGTTTTATGTATTTCCGAATGGGGATGTCGGAAAAATACAGGAATACATATAACGTCATCGGCCTGTTTGCGGGCGGATTCCTGCCCATCGCGGTTCTCGGCCTGGCCGGGTATGCTGCGGACGGATCAATAGCCGTTCATTTCTGGAACCAGCTCTTTTTATGCTGCATTGTTTCTCTGGCCAGCCTGTCTGCCGCCGTTTGGCAGCTGAGGGCGATAAAAAGAAGCAAAAAATAGTATTTTTTCTAAAATGTGATATACTGAATAGTGCGGGGCTTTGCTCCGCGCTGTTTTCATTTTGCCCGCCGATGGGCGGCAAAATGAAAATGGAGGAAAAGGGCGGGGAGAAAGGAAGGAACACAAAATGAAACGTTGGAGGGAAAACGCCCCCCTCTGTTATGCGGCGATTACGGTAGGTGTCACGGTCTGTATCCTGGGGCTGAATTTTTTTCTGCTGCCGGGAAAAATTGCGGCAGGAGGATTCACGGGGATTGCGACGCTCCTCTATTATCTTTTTGATCTTCCCATCGGGGCGGTGGTGCTGGCGCTGAATATCCCGTTTTTTCTGCTGGCTTTCCGGCAGCTGGGGCGGAGTTTTGCCCTGCGCACGCTTTATGCCCTTGTTCTCTATTCCGTGCTGGCGGATGTGATCCCTGTGATCCCGCTGGCAGAGGATTTCATGCTGGCTTCGATCTATGGCGGGCTGTTGATGGGCGCGGGCCTGGGAATCACCATCTATTTCGGCGGAAGCACGGGCGGCAGCGATATTGTGGCCAAGCTGGTTCACGACAAGCTGCGCTTTGTGAGCGTCAGCCTCTGCATCTTCCTCATCGATTTTGCCGTGATCCTGGCTTCCGGCTTTGTATTTGATATGCGCTCGGCGCTGTTTGCCATCGTCTCGGTGTTTTTGCAGGCCAAAGTGATCGAATTGTTTACCGAGGGCCTGAACCAGGCCAAAGCCTTTTTTATCATATCGGCAAAGTCGGACGAGATAAAAAAAGAGATTATTGAAAAGCTCTCCCGCAGCGTGACTGAGTTTCCCGCCCGGGGCGGATATTCCGGCCGGGAGGAAAATGTGCTGCTCTGTATGGTGGAGCGGGGCACAGAAGTGGTAAAATTAAAGAGAATTGTCGAGAAAGAGGACCCGGGGGCCTTTGTGATTTCTCTGGATGCCAGGGAAGTGATGGGAGAAGGATTCTCCTATTTTTCCCTGCCGGAGAACCATAAAAAACGATTTATCCTGAAAAATAAGCTATAAAAAAGAAATAGGAGGCGGCTATGATACTAATAAAAAATGCAAAAATACTGACCATGGCGGAACGGGATCTGGAAAAGGGAGATATCCTGATGGGCGATGGGAAGATTCAGAGAATTGGGGAAAATATTGCAGCCCCCGCGGGGGCAGAGATCATCGATGCTTCGGGCCTCACGGCTATGCCCGGCATTGTGGATGCCCATTGTCATATCGGCATGTGGGAGGACAGCATTGACGAAGAGGGTGCGGACGGCAACGAATGCACCGACCCCGTGACGCCGGAGCTGCGGGCTATCGACGCCATCAACCCAGTCGACCGCTGCTTTCAGGAGGCCCGGGAAGGCGGAGTGACCACTGTGGTCACCGGCCCCGGCAGCGCCAACGTCATTGGCGGCCAGTTTGCTGCCCTCAAGACCTATGGCGCCTGCGTCGATGAAATGGTCATCAAGGCGCCGGCGGCTTTAAAAATGGCGCTGGGAGAAAACCCCAAGGGAGTCTATGGCGGAGAGCAGAAAAAAGCGCCTATGACACGCATGGCCTCGGCGGCTCTCATCCGGGAGGCTCTGGTGGAGGCCCAGGAATATGCAAAAGAAATGGAAAGCGACGACCCGCCGAAACGGGATTTAAAAAATGAGATTCTCTGCCAGGCTCTGCGGGGCGAACTGCTGGTGAAAATCCACGCCCACCGGGCGGACGATATTTTCACGGCCATCCGCCTGGCCAAGGAATTCAACCTGCGGCTCTCGCTGGAGCATTGCACGGATGGATATCTCATCGCCCCTTATGTAAAGGAGAGCGGGGCAAAGGTCATTATCGGGCCGCTGCTCTGCGACCGCTGTAAGCCCGAGCTGAAAAACCTCTCCTGGAACGCCCCCCGGGTGCTCTATGAAAACGGCGTGGAATTCGCCATGATGTCGGATCATCCCGTGCAGCCCACACAGCTTTTGCAGGTGACGGCGGCCATGGCGGTGAAATACGGCCTGCCCGGACGGGAAGCGCTCAAGGCCATCACCATCAATGCGGCTAAGGCCGTTTGCCTGGAGGACCGGATCGGGAGCCTGGAGGAAGGCAAGGACGCGGATATTGTGCTATATTCCGGCGATCCCCTGGATGTCCGCTCAAACATCGCCCATGTCTTTATCGACGGAAAACAGGTGAGATAGCGAAAAAGGCGTTGACCCCGCCCCGAAAAATGTGTTATACTACTGCCGTATCCAAAGAATGGATACGGCAAGTTTCTTCGGGGCAGGGTGTAATTCCCGACCGGCGGTGACAGTCCGCGAACCCGTTTGGCGGGTGGAAACGGTGAAATTCCGTTGCCGACAGTATAGTCTGGATGAGAGAAGAAAGGCATTTTTGGCAGCCATGCCAAAAAGGAATCTTTTTTATGGAAATGCAGCCCTGGGAATCCGTGCCTGGGGCCTTTTTGTGCCCCGGCGATGTATATTTTTTTAGAAACGGGGAGAAAAAAGATGCTGAGAAAAGAAAACAACAGACTCCACTGGATGGTAAAAACCGGGCTTTTGGCGGCCGTCGCCTTTGTGCTCATGTATATCGAGTTCCCGCTGCCCATTGCGCCGCCCTGGCTGAAATTGGATATCAGCGATTTTCCGGCGCTGCTGGCGGGCTTTGCCCTGGGGCCGGTTTCGGGATGTGTTGTGGAGGCCATCAAGGTTGTTCTGTTCTTTTTCCTGAAAAATTCTGGCACCGGCGGCGTGGGAGAGCTGGCCAATCTTTTGATGGGCCTGGCCTTTGTTCTTCCTTCCGCCTGGATCTATCTGAAACATAAAAATTTCAAGGGCGCCATCATCGGGACGCTGGCAGGCGTCGCGACCATGGCGGTGGCGGGCGGCGCCCTCAACTATTGGCTGCTCATCCCGGCTTATAGCAAATTTATGCCCATCGAGGCGATCATCGCCGCCTGCCAGGCCATCAACCCGGCGGTAGACTCGGTGCTGGGATATGTGCTGGTCATGGCGGTGCCCTTCACGCTTTTGAAAGGGCTGCTGGACGGAGTGCTGGTATTTCTGGTATACAAGAAAATATCTCCCTTATTGCATAAATGATGCAAATGCGGTATGATAAATAACAAATGTGCGAAAAGGACGGGCTTTTTTCATGTGGTCAAATTCTCCGATGGAAACATATGCTTTTGCCAAACGGATGGGGGAGAACCTTTCCGGCGGCGAGGTGCTGGCGCTGGACGGGGATTTGGGCGCGGGGAAAACCGTGTTCGTGCAGGGACTGGCGGCCGGGCTGGGCATCAGTGAGGCGGTAACCAGCCCGACGTTTACTCTTGTGCAGGAATACCGCGGGGGGAGGCTGCCGCTGTTTCATTTTGACGTATACCGCATCGGCGACCCAGAGGAGATGTTTGAAATCGGTTTTTCTGAATATCTCTCGGGCGGAGGTGTGACCGTGGTGGAATGGGCGTCTCTCATCCGTGACTGGATGCCGGAGCATACCACTTGGATCGAGATATCCTATGCCGGCGAGAACGCACGGGATATTACCATAAAAAATGCAGAAAATAGCAGGGAGAAGTGAGCGTTGAAAATATTGGCCCTGGATACCTCCGGCCGCGCCTGCTCGGCGGCGGTGGCGGAGGATGAAACGCTGCTTTGCGAAGTGTATATAGACCGGGGGCTCACCCATTCGGTGACGCTGCTTCCGGCGGTTGAGGACTGTCTGCTCCGGGCGGGGATTGCCATGGGGGAGATGGATGCCTTTGCCGCAGCCGTTGGCCCCGGGTCGTTTACCGGGCTGCGCATCGGCGTGAATACGGTAAAGGCCATGGCCCAGGCGCAGGGAAAGCCGGTGCTTGCCGTGAGCACGATGGACGCCTTGGCCGCCAATGCGGCGGGAACGGCTGGTCTTGTCTGCCCGATTTTGGATGCGAGAAACCGGCAGGTCTATACGGCGCTGTACCGGGATGGGCGGAAGATTCTGGCGGACTGCGCTCTGCCCATTGGGGAGCTTCTGGAGAAAATCGGCGGGGCAGATGCGCTTTTTCTGGGCGACGGCGTGCCGGTATTCCGGGAGGAGATCCGGGCCGCCCTGCCGGGCGCCCGGTTTGCGCCGGGGAATCTGCTTTTGCAGCGGGCCGGCGGCGTCTGCCGGGAGGCTTTTGCGGCCTGGCAGCGGGGCGAGGCGATGGACGCCTACAGTATAAAACCCAACTACCTGCGGGAATCGCAGGCGGAGCGCATGAAAAAAGCGAGGCAATAGGATTGGAACAGGTGGAAGTAATCCGCGCAGATGTTTCCTATATATCCGAAATCTATCAGCTGGAGCAGGACTGCTTCAAAACGCCCTGGCCGCTGGAGGTGCTCTATGAGGATATCTGCGTAAACCACAACATATATTTTGTTATCAAGGAAAACGGCCGGGTAGTAGGCTATGCGGGCATGTGGATGATTCTGGATGAGGCGCATATCAACAACATCTGCATTCGCCGGGAATTCCGCAAAAAGGGCTATGCCCATCGGCTCATGGAACGGCTGATCGAGGAGGCATATGCGCTGGGGGCGGACAGCATGACGCTGGAAGTGCGGGTATCCAATTTCCGGGCCATCAACCTGTATAAGGATTTTGATTTTGAGATCGAGGGCGTCCGCAAGGGCTACTATGCCGACAACAAAGAGGACGCGTTTATCATGTGGAAGCAGGGCATCAAGCGGGAAATGGAGATGCTCAAGATGGAGTATAAATAGGGCGCATGGAAATCACCGTCAATGATTTGAAGATCAACTATATCGTCCGGGGGGAGGGAAAGCCCCTCCTTTTGCTGCATGGCTGGGGCGCCTGCATCGACAGCTTTGCCCCGGTGACAAACGAGCTTTCCAAAAGCCGGAAGGTCTATGTCATCGATTTTCCCGGCTTTGGCGGGAGCGATACGCCAAAAAAGCCCATGACGGTTTCGGATTATACCGAGATCGTGGCCCGGCTGATCCGGGCCTGGGATATTGCCGGAACGGACGTCATCTGCCATTCCTTCGGCGGGCGCGTCACGATTGTTTTGGCGGCGAAATATCCTGAGCTGGTGGGGAAGCTGGTGTTTGTGGACGCGGCAGGACTTAAGAAAAAACGCTCTTTTGCCTGGTATTGTCGGGTATATACCTATAAGCTCATGAAAAAAGCGGCAAAGAATGGGTTTCTCTACCGCTGCTTCAAGCTGTTTGGCGTCGACGCCCGGGAGCGGACGAAAAATGCAGGCTCCGCAGATTACCGGGCGCTCACTTCGGATGCCATGCGGGGGACATTTGTGAATGTTGTCAATCAGGATTTAAAGGAATATTTGAAGGATATCCGGTCCTCATCCCTGATGATCTATGGGGAAAACGATACGGATACGCCGGTGTATTTCGGGCAGACCATGGAAAAGCTCATTCCTGACGGGGGGCTGGTGGTGCTGAAAAATGCCGGACATTTTTCCTATCTGGATCAATTCGGGCAGTTTATCAAAATTGTGAAAGTATTTTTGGAGGTTCCGGCATGTTGATGGCGATTCTGTTTCTGGCACTGGCGGCGGCGTTCTGCTTTCTTGCGACGCTCCGGCTCTGCCATATGTTCCAACTGGAGGGATATAAGGCCCCGGGCTATATGCGCTGGCTTGGCGAACATGGCCTGAAGGGCTATGGATGGGTTCTGGCCTGCGCCGCGCTGTTTATCGCCGCATTTATGGGGGCGTGCAGTGTGCAGGGATGGCTCCAGTATGTCATATTTGCCGCGGGATTTCTGGGCTTCGGCTTCTGCGGGGGAAAATATGTCCGCAGCATCACCGTAAAGGATGCGAAAAAGCCCCTGGCGTATACGGCCCGGGTAAAACGCCTCCTGGCAACAGAAGCGGTTCTGCTGGCGCTCTTTGCCGCCGGCTCCTATTTCTCCGGGAGGACGATCGGGGCGATTTTCGTGTTGCTGGCGCCCTTCCATATCCTGCTGGCCAACTGGATCAACACCCCCATGGAAAACGCCGTCAAGAAGCACTATTTCAACGACGCCAAACGCAAACTGGCGGAGCGGGACGACCTCATCAAGGTGGGGATCACCGGCAGCTTTGGAAAGACCAGCACCAAATTCATTTTGGGAACGCTGCTCAGTGAAAAATACCATACGCTGGTGCCGCCCTCCAGCTATAATACCCCCATGGGGCTGACTCGGGTGATCCGGGAGCAGCTGAAACCGGAACATCAGGTGTTTCTGGCCGAGATGGGGGCTAAGCATGTGGGGGATATTGCCGAGTTGGTGGAGCTTGTGAAGCCCAAATACGGCATTGTGACCTCTGTTGGTCCGCAGCATATGGAAACCTTCAAAACTCTGGAAAACATCATATCCACGAAATATGAGCTGATTGCGGGCCTTCCGGCAGACGGGGTGGCCTTCTTCCCCAACGACGGCGGCATCACAAAGGGAATGTATGACCGGACGGAAAAGAAAAAATGGCTCTATGCCCTGGCGGACGAGCAGGACGAATGGGATATTGCCGCCAAGGATATTCTGCCCGGGGAGGACGGAAGTGAGTTCACCATAGTCTATGACCATGGACAGAGGGAATTCCGGGCAAAGACGAAATTATTGGGAAAACACAACATTCAAAATATTCTGGGCTGCGTGGCCGTGGCCCTGGAGCTGGGCCTTTCGGAAGAAGAGCTGATCCGGGGGATCGCCAAGGTGGAGCCGGTGGAGCATCGGCTGCAGCTTTTGCCCACAGGCAACGGCGTCACCGTCATCGACGATGCGTTCAACGCCAATCCGGCGGGAACCCGGGTGGCCATGGAGGTTCTCCGGGGTTTCTCGGGGCGCAAGATCGTTGTGACGCCGGGCATGGTGGAGCTGGGCGAAATCGAGGAGCAGGAAAACCGGGCCTTTGGGCGGGATATGGCGCACACCGCCGATCTCGTCTATCTGGTCGGCCCCAGGCATACCCGCCCCATCTATGAAGGGTTGCTGGAGGAGGGCTTCCCCGAGGAGCAGATTGAGGTGTGCGCCTCTCTTGGCGAGGCATCGGAAAAAATGGGAAGGATTTTGCGCGCCGGCGATATCGTTTTGTTTGAAAATGATTTGCCGGATAATTATAACGAATAAAGAGCAGAGGTGGAAAAATGAAAAATCTGGCGGTATTCTTTGGGGGACGCTCTGTGGAGCACGATGTTTCCATCATCACGGGCACACAGCTGATTGAAAATGCGGATGCGTCCAAATATAATATTATGCCCGTCTATATTTCCCGCAGCGGACAGTGGTATGCCGGGGAAAAGCTCCGGGACTCGAAGTTTTTTGTCCATCCGGATTTGGAACAGAAGGGCATCGATAAGGTTTTCCTGCCGCCGACGGCGGGCAGCCGCTCGCTTCTGCGGGAGACGCGGTTTGGCCTGAAAAGTGTGTTTGATATCGACGTCGCTATTCTTGCCATGCACGGCATGCACGGCGAGGACGGGACATTGCAGGGGCTGATGGAGCTGGCGGATATCCCGTATTCCAGCGCGGGCGTCACGGGGAGCGCGGCTGGAATGGATAAGATCGTCATGAAGGCGGCCTTCCAGGGGCTGGGATTTCCGGTGCTGGACAGCGTGTATTTTGAGCGGGGCGAATATACCCGGGATCCGGAAGAGATCTGCGGGCGTGTGGAGCAAAAACTGGGCTATCCGGTCATTGTCAAGCCGGCGAACCTGGGCTCCAGCATCGGCATCAGCCGGGCGGATTCCCGGGAGCAGCTAAAAGACGCGCTGGATCTGGCCGTGAGCTATGACCGCCGGATTCTCGTGGAAAAGGCGGTAACCGATCTCATGGAGATCAACTGCGCCGTGCTGGGCATGGGGGCGGACGCGAAGGCCAGCCTCTGCGAACAGCCGGTGACGGCCAAGGACGTGCTGGATTTCAGCGAAAAATACCTTCGCGGCCCGGGAAGCAAGGGGATGAAATCCCTGGCGCGCAAGATCCCGGCGGAGATTTCCCCGGAAATGACAAAGCGCATTCAGGATCTGTCGCTGGAGGCTTTCAAGGCCCTGGATATGAAGGGCGTCGTCCGCATCGACTATATCATCGATAAGGCCACGGATACGCTCTATATCAACGAGGCAAACACCATTCCGGGTTCTTTTGCCTTCTATCTCTTTGAGCCTATGGGAATTCCTTATAAAGAACTGATCGATACGCTGGTAGAGTGTGCGCTGCAGAGAAAAGCTGAAAAAGAGAAGAGCAACTATGCCTTTGATTCGGAGATCCTGAAAAAAGTGAGCTCCTCGGGAGGAACCAAAATGGCAAAATGATGAAAAGCCGCCGCAAGGCGGTTTTTTTGATGGGAAAGTTAAAACTTTGTTAAATGAAAAATAAGTTTCCGGCACTTGTCTTTGCGGGAAAAGGAGATGGCAGAAAAGGCGGCGAAATAGTAATAAAAAAGGAGAAGGGCAATGGGAGAAGAATATCGGTTTTGCGAAGAATTTGGTTTGCGGGAAGTTGGGGTCGAGGCAGAGGAACAATATGGAAAAATCCGAGGGATTCTCCGCAAATCTGCCATTCGCAAAGAATATGAGGATTTTTTACGGCATAAGGATGAGTTTGTCTGCCGCAAATATTCCAATATTCCCAAAAACGGGCATGCCCATCCATGGGGGATCTATTGTCCCAGCCTGATTACTGGGAAATATATTACCAATGTCTATCCCGTTCACGAAATTCATCCGAGAAAGACCAGCCGGGAGCTTACTGTCTATCTTTTCGCCGGTGAAAAATGCGGGAGATAGGCCGCCCAGCGTATATTTACCGGGTGGAACGGAAGAGGCCGGAGGAGCCCTGGAACATTTTTAATATTATGAAAATGGTTTATATTCCATGGGGCAAGGACTTCTATAGCATCGGGGTGATGCTTTCAGAAGGCGAATATCCCGCCATTGATGTTGCAGAATACGATGACCATGGTCGGTTGCGACTCTTTATGAGCCTGTCGGGCAACCAGTTTATGAGTGAACGATATTTGTATGACCGAAAGAGCATGCCCCAAAATGTGGTTATTTCTGAAATTTCCGATTCGGAGATGCTCCGGTCATCACTTTCAGATTTTGACGAGTTTTATTCTATAAGCGTAAACATATGGGATCTCACGGATGAAATGGATATAGAGAACTCCTGTCTGTTGTATAGAAAAATTGAAACCAACAGCGGCCTTTGGCGGCAGCTTATGGAACCGGAGGAAAACCAAATGCCTGATTTTCCAAAAAAAGGAGAAGATGCGGCGCCGGTTGGGGATAAAGAGTGATAAATATAAAGGAATGGAAATAGGATAATTCCAAGAGGGGTTTGCCTGAGGGGCGAAAGATGCCCGGGAAAAGTTTGGGAAAATCCGGGAATTGAAAGGTTGAAAAAAAGGTTTTAACAAGTTAAAGTAGAATATTATAGATATACATTTTTAATCCAACCTTTTTTCCATAAAAATGCATATTTATTTAAAATAAAAGAATAGAGGAGATCATCATGAACAAAGCGTTGCAAATTGATTTTAACAACATGTTGCAAGAGAATGTCCCATGCGGTATTACGCGCGAGGAAATAGCCGCGGCGAAGGCCCGGATCCCCGAAATCCACCGCGGCGTTGAGGCCAAGCGCCGGGAGAATACATGGCGCGATCTTCCCTTTAATCAGGACAAGATCGTTGCAGACATCCAAAAAGAGGCCAAGCGCATCAACGATAATTATGAAAATTTCGTCGTTTTCGGCATCGGCGGCTCGGCGCTGGGCTCCAAGGCGCTGTTTACGGCCTTAAAGCATATCCGCTATAACGAGCTCCCCCGGGAAAAGCGGGGCGGCGCGCGGTTCTATGTTCTGGACAACATCGATCCCGACAGCATCAACGGCCTTCTCGACATCATTGATCCGGCAAAGACCGTGTTCCATGTCATTACAAAATCCGGCAATACTGTGGAAACCGTAACCCAGTTCATGGTGGCTCTGGATCTCATCAAAAACCGGATTGGCGAGCACTATACGGACAACATCATCCTCACTACCGACAAGGAAAACGGAAACATCAAGCGCATCGCCGATGAACACGGCTTCAAGGCTTTTGTGGTTCCCGACGGCGTGGGCGGCCGTTTCTCGGTTCTCTGCCCGGTGGGCCTGGTTTCGGCGGCCGTTCTGAATATTGATATCGCGGCGCTTTTAAAGGGCGCGGGGGATATGGACAAAATCTGCTCCAATCCGAATCTGGAAGAAAACCCGGCCTATATGTATGCCATGCTCTATTATCTGGCCATGAAAAAGGGAATCAACATCAGCGTGATGATGCCCTATGCGGATGCGCTTCTCAACACGGCGGAATGGTATGCCCAGCTTTGGGCGGAATCCCTCGGGAAAAAATTCGGCCTGGACGGCAGCATTGTCCATGCGGGACAGACGCCGGTCCGCGCCGTGGGTGTGACAGACCAGCACTCCCAGGTGCAGCTCTATACCGAAGGCCCGGCGGATAAGATCATCTGCTTTATCGAAGTGGCGAACTTCCGCACGCAGCTCACGATCCCGCATGCGCCCATCGATATGCATGAAGCCAGCTACCTTTATGGCCAGACCTTTAACAAGCTGATCGCCTCCGAGCTTCGGGGCACGGAATACGCCGTAACCCAGGGAGGAAAGATGAATATGCGCATTACGCTCAACGAGCTTGACGCCTATGCCTATGGCGCGCTGCTCTTCTTCCTGGAAATGGCCACGGCGGCCTGCGGCGAATTTTTACAGATCGACGCTTTTGACCAGCCGGGCGTGGAAGCGGGAAAAATCGCCACCTATGCCCTCATGGGCCGGGAAGGCTATGAGGAAAAAGCGGCGGAGCTGAGCGCGCAGGCGGAAAAGGACGCGGCCTTTGTTTATTCCTTTTAACAGAGGAAGCAGGGGAGGGAAACAAAAAAGGAGTGACGGAATTGACAAAAGCGAAAGGGTTGCCCTATAAGGACGACATCTATTTATTCAATATCGGCGAGGCGCAGCGGGCCTATCTGACCTTTGGGTGCCACTATATGGAAGAGATCGGCATGCACCGCTTCTGCGTTTGGGCGCCCAATGCACGGAACGTCAGCATCGTCGGCGACTTCAACGGCTGGGACAGCCAGGCAAATCCCATGGAGGAAAACAACGGGGTCTGGACGGGCTTTGTCGGGGGCCTGCGAGACGGAGACAACTACAAATACTGCATTTTCGGATATGATGGAAACACGGTTTTGAAGAGCGACCCCTTCGCGTTTCACGCGGAGGTTCGCCCGAATACCGCTTCCAAGGTCTGGAATATCGAAGGATATGAATGGAAAGACGCGGCCTATATGCGCCGCCGGGCAAAAAAGGACGTGTTCACGGCGCCCATGTCCATCTATGAGCTGCATCTGGGCTCCTGGCGCAAGCCGGAGGGCTATCAGTTTGCCAGTCTCCGGGAGATGACGGACGAGGTCGTGGAATATGTCAAGGACATGGGCTATACCCATGTGGAACTTCTGCCGGTCTATGAACATCCCCTGGACGGCTCCTGGGGCTATCAGGTGACGGGATATTATGCTTTTACCTCCCGCTATGGAACGCCGCAGGATTTCATGCACTTTGTGGACCGCATGCATGAGGAGGGAATCGGCGTCATTCTGGATTGGGTTCCGGCCCATTTCCCAAAGGACGCCCATGGCCTGGCCCGGTTTGACGGAACCTGCCTCTATGAGCACGAAAACCCGCTTCTCGGAGAACATCCCCAGTGGGGCACGCTGATTTTCAACTATGGCCGCCCGGAGGTGCAGAGCTTTCTCGTCTCCAATGCCGTCTACTGGATGGATAAATACCATGTGGACGGTTTCCGGATGGACGCCGTAAGCTCCATGCTCTATCTGGATTTTGGCCGGGAAAACGGAAATTATGTCCGCAACGCCTTTGGCGGAAACTATAACCTGGAGGCCATCGACTTCCTGCGCAAGGTCAATTCCACGGTCTTGACCCTGTTCCCGGGAACCGTTATGGTGGCGGAGGAATCCTCGGCGTTCCCCATGGTGACAAAGCCGCCCTATGACGACGGCCTGGGCTTCACCTTCAAGTGGAATATGGGATTTATGAACGATACGCTCCGGTATTTCGAGATGGATCCCATTTACCGCAAAGACCATCACAACCTGATTACCTTTGCGATGATGTATGCCTTCTCGGAGAATTTTATCCTGCCCTATTCCCATGACGAGGTTGTTCACGGCAAGAAATCCATGCTGGATAAGATGCCAGGGGACTATTGGCAGAAGTTTGCCACACTGCGGGCCTTATATGGTTTTCAGTTTGCCCATCCGGGAAAGAAGCTCATGTTTATGGGCGATGAATTCGGCCAGTTTATCGAATGGAACGAAAATCAGCCGCTGGACTGGTTCCTTCTGGAATATGAGTCCCATGCCCAGATGAAGGAATATGTCCGCAAGCTGAACCGATATTATAAGCGCAATCGGGCCCTCTATGAAATTGAGGACAGCTGGGAAGGCTTCACCTGGCTGGATGTGCAGAATAATCTGGAGAGCACGGTTTCCTTCATGCGATCTTCCAGGCGGCGGGACGGCAAGGTGCGCCGGATCGTCTGCGTCTGCAACTTCACTCCGGTGGTGCGCTATGATTATCCCATTGGAATGCCGCTTTTGGGAACGCTCAAGGAGGTTCTCAACAGCGATGACACGGCCTTTGGGGGGAGCGGCGTTTTGAACGCGCCCAAAATCCAGGTGGAGGATTGCCCGGGGCCGGAAAGCCTGCCATATAGCGCACGGGTGACGCTGCCGCCGCTGGCAACCGTGTATTTTGAATTTATGGAGGCGAAGCCGCCGGCGGGGAAAGAAAAAAAGAAGAAAACAAAGAAAAAATAAAGGGATCTTTGGAGGAAGAGAATAGAAATGATAAGCAAGAAAAATTGTGTCGCGATGCTCCTTGCGGGAGGGCAGGGAAGCCGCCTTGGGGTTTTGACCAAAGAGCGGGCCAAGCCGGCCGTCCCCTATGGCGGAAAATACAAGATCATCGATTTTCCCCTTTCCAACTGCATCCATTCGGGGATTGACACAGTCGGTGTGCTGACGCAGTATCAGCCGTTGGAGCTGAATGCGTATATTGGGACGGGGGCTCCTTGGGACCTGGACTGCATGTCCGGCGGCGCTTTTGTGCTGCCGCCCTATGTGAAGGGAAAGACCGGCGAATGGTATTCCGGAACAGCCAACGCGATCTATCAGAATATGTATTTCATTGAACGGTATAATCCCAAATATGTGCTGGTTCTTTCGGGCGACCATATCTATAAAATGGACTATAGCAAGATGATCCGCTTCCATGAAAAGAACGAGGCAGACGCCACCATCGCTGTCATCAAGGTGCCCATGGAGGAGGCCTCCCGGTTTGGGATCATGAATACGGCCGAGAACCTGCGCATCGAAGAATTTGAGGAGAAGCCCGAGCACCCGAAGAATAACATGGCGTCCATGGGAGTGTATGTGTTCTCCTGGGAGGTGCTGAAGCGGTATCTCATCGCGGACGCGGAAAATCCGGATTCCGCCAATGATTTTGGAAAAAATGTGATTCCCGCCATGCTGCATGGGGGAGAACGGCTGTTTGCCTATCCCTTTGACGGATATTGGAAGGATGTGGGGACAGTGGAAAGCCTTTGGGAGGCGAATATGGAGCTGCTGACGGCGGCTCCCGAGCTGGATCTGCACGACGCTTCCTGGCGGATCTATAGCCGGAACCCCAACGAGCCGCCCCATTATGCCGGCAAGGATTCCGAGATCAGCAACAGCCTGATTTCCGAAGGCGCCTATATCTATGGGAAGGTGGAAAACAGCGTGATTTTCCCGGGCGTGGTCGTGGAAGAAGGGGCCTATGTCAAGGACAGTATCGTCATGCAGGAGACACACATTGGCCGGGGGACGCGGATCCTCCGCGCAATCGTCGATGAAGAAGTGCGCGTGGGCGAGAACTGTGTGATCGGGGGCGAAGGCGCGATTGCGGTCATCGGATGCCGTGTACAGGTGGGCAATGATGTGGTCGTGGATGCGGGCCGGGCAGTGTCTCCCGGGGAAACACTGGCATAGGAGGAGGGAAAACAGATGCTCAACAACAACGTATTCGGCCTGATCTATGCCGGAGAACAAAATATGAATCTTATCGAACTGGCCTCGAAGCGGGCTATCGGGGCGCTGCCGGTGGGCGGAAGATACCGCGCCATTGATTTTATCATGTCCAACATGGTGAATTCGGGGGTTCGCAACGTAGGCGTCATCGCGCAGAAAAACTATCATTCCCTGATGGACCATCTGGGGTCCGGCAAGGACTGGGATCTGAACCGCAAAAACGATGGTTTGTTCATCCTTCCGCCCTTTGATACCAATGAAAACCAGGGCTCCTATCGGGGACTTTGCGATGCAGTGAAAAATTCCATGGGATATATTCACCGCACCAGCCAGCAGTACTGCATTCTGACAGGCTCCTATACTGTCTATAATACGACGTATAACGACCTTCTCCAGTTTCATATGGATAACAATGCGGATATCACGCTGCTTTACAACACCGAGTCCATGGTGCATGAGAATGAGAGCCGCTTTAAGGATCTCCGCCTGTATATGAACGAGGAAGGACGGGTGGTAGATATGGAATTCAACTCCATGATGCCCACTTCCACAGCCGTCGGCATGGATATCTATATCGTCCGCAAGGATCTTCTGGAATACCTGGTGGAGGATGCGATCTCCCGGGGAAAATATGATTTTGTGGCGGATGTGCTGGTTCCCAACCTGAAGCGGCTGAAAATTTTCGGCTATGAGCATAAGGGCTATGTGGCCCGGCTGCATTCCGTGGCCTCTTATTTCCGGATGAACATGGATATGCTCCAGCCCGAAGCGCAAAAAGACCTGTTTCATACCGGGCATCCGGTGTATACAAAGATCAAGGACGAAGTGCCCGTGAAATATGGAGCCAATGCCAATGTGAAAAACAGCATCATTGCCAATGGCTGCATCATCGAGGGAACCGTGGAAAACAGCGTTCTGTTCCGTTCGGTATATGTGGGGAAAGGGACGACCATCAAGGACAGCATTATTATGCAGGACAGCGAGATTTATCAGAACTGCTGGATTGAGGACGCCATCCTGGATAAACAGGTGCAGGTCCGCTCGGGCCGGCGGCTGATCGGCAGTGCCAGCTATCCTGTGATCATTAAAAAAGGAGCGATTGTGTAATGAAAATCACCAGCTGCGACGCGAAAATATTGATTGTGGGGGCGGAATGCGCGCCCTTTGCAAAGACCGGAGGCTTGGCGGACGTGATCGGGACGTTGCCCGGGGAGCTGAGCAAGCTGGGGCTGGATGTGCGGGTCATGCTGCCGCTCCACAGCCAGATCAAACGCAAATATGTGGGGGAGCTGCGGCATATCTGCAACTTCTATGTGCATCTGGGATGGCGGACCCAATATGTGGGCGTGGAGTCCATCAAAATCGGCGATATCGTCTATTATTTCATCGACAACGAATATTACTTCGGCGGGCCGATCTATAAGGGCGGCAACGCCGAGGGCGAACAATATGCCTATTTTTGCCGGGCGGCCCTGGAGGCCCTGCCCCTGATCGGTTTTATTCCGGATATTATCCACTGCAACGACTGGCACACGGCGGCGATCCCTGTTCTCCTGCGCACCCAGTATCAGGGAGCGCCCCAGGGAAGCTGCAAAACGCTGTTTACTATCCATAACCTCATGTATCAGGGAAAGTTTTCCCGGCAGTTTATCCAGGACCTTCTGGGAATCGGCGACGAATATTTTGCCTATGAGATTATGGGGGACGACGCAGGATGCAACCTTTTGAAGGGAGCGCTGAAATTTGCGGATAAGATCAGCACGGTAAGCCCCACCTATGCAGAGGAGATCAAATATCCCTACTATGCCGAAGGGCTGGAGGGCGCGCTCAATTACCGGGCGGCGGATACCGTCGGCATCATCAACGGTATTGATACCAATGCTTTCAATCCGCAGGCTGATGAATGGATCGAAGCTCCCTATTCCTGCAAGGATTTTTCGGGGAAGCAGAAGGACAAAGAGGCGCTGTTTGCCGAACTGGGCATCAATATGCCCGCGAAAACGCCGGTGATCGGCATGGTTTCCCGCCTGACGCCGCAGAAGGGCCTGGATCTGGTGCGGGCTGTGCTGGGCGATATCATGGGGGAGAATGTAGCCTTCGTCGTCCTGGGCAGCGGGGAGAGGGAATATGAAGACTTTTTCCGGGAAGCGGCTTACCGCTATTGCGGGCGGATGGCCGTGCGCACCGAATATAACAACGCTTTGGCCCACCGCATCTATGCCGGCTCTGACTTTTTCCTCATGCCCTCGCAGTTTGAGCCCTGCGGCATCTCGCAGATGATCGCTCTTCGGTATGGAACACTGCCCATCGTTCGGGAGACCGGCGGGCTTGTGGATACGGTTACGCCCTATAACGAGTTTACAAAGGAGGGCAACGGCTTCACGTTTACAAATTATAACGCCCATGATATGCTATATGTAATCCGTATGGCGCTGCGGGTATATGAGGAGGCAGATACGTTGCGGCTGCTTCGGCAGAACGCCATGGCGGAAGACAACAGCTTTGCTGCCTCGGCAAAAGAATACAAGCGGCTCTATCTGAGCATGCTGTAAACGGGGAGCAAAGAGCGGGAAATTCTTTCAGGCTGCGTCTTGCAGCCTGAAATTTGGTTTAAGACTTACAAGAGAAAACGGAGGTGGCAGCATTGCCGAAAAAACGGCCGCAAGAAGTAACGCTGATTTTGGGAAAGCTGAAACGGCATTTTGGAAAGACGTTGGAAAATGCCAGTATGGAGCATATTTATCAGGCCTGCGCGCTCTGTGTGCGGGATGAGATCATGGATCGCTGGATCAATGCCCGCAACAAGGTGGATAAAGAGGGCAAGAAAATGGTGCTCTATATGTCGGCGGAATTCCTTATTGGCCGGGCCTTGGTCAACAACATGATCAACCTGGAGATATTTGATAAGTATAAAGCGGCGCTTGACTATATGGGTGTGGATATCCATCAGGTGGAGCAGGAGGAAAACGATGCGGCTCTCGGCAACGGCGGTCTGGGCCGGCTGGCCGCGTGTTTCCTGGATTCCCTTTCCACGCTGAACCTGCCCGCCATGGGCTGCGGCATCCGCTATGAACACGGCCTGTTCCGCCAGCGGATTCTGGACGGCAGCCAGGTGGAGATGGAGGACAACTGGATTGAAACCGGAGATGTCTGGGAAGTGGAGAATCCTGAAGAAGAGGTGGAAATCCATTTCGGCGGTGAAATTCACGAAGTATGGACGGAAAAGGGATTGAAGATCGAGCACTATAACTACAGCTCAGTGCTGGCGGTGCCCTATGATATGCCCATTGTGGGCTATAATACCAAAATGCCCGCCGCTCTGCGGCTTTGGAGCGCCCGGGCCAAGAACAACCTGGATATGACGTTCTTCAACCGGGGCGATTATACCCGCGCTATGGAGGAGCGGGAGCTGGCGGAAGTGATCTCGAAAGTTCTGTATCCCGAGGATAACCATGAGGCCGGGCGGCAGCTCCGGCTCAAGCAGTTTTATTTCTTCACGTCGGCGACCATGCAAAGCATGGTCCGGCGGCATAAGAATCTCTATGGCGATCTGCATACGCTGCCTGAATATGTGGAGGTGCAGATCAACGACACCCATCCCACGCTGGCTATCCCCGAACTGATGCGCATTCTGATGGACGAAGAGGGCTTTGGATGGGAGGAAGCCTATGACGTGGTGCGGCGGATGTTTAACTATACCAACCACACCATCATGTCTGAGGCGTTGGAATGCTGGCCCAAGGATATGTTCCGGCTGCTTCTGCCGCGGATCTATACGATCATTGACACGCTCAATGAGAAATACTGCGCACGGCTCTGGCAGGCGTTTCCCGGCGATTTTGAGAAAATTAGTTCGCTTTCCATCATAGCGTATAACGAGATCCGCATGGCCAATTTATGCGTGGCGGTCTGCAAGAAGGTAAACGGCGTTTCCCAGATCCATGGGGATATTCTAAAAACCTCCCTGTTCCGGGATAATTATGTTATGGACCCGGAAAAGTTTATCGCCATCACCAACGGCATTACCCACCGCCGCTGGCTGGCCAAGGCGAATCCGCCGCTCACAAAGCTCATTGAGAAGCATATTGGCAAGGGCTTTCTGACGGATTATAAGCAGTTTGACAAGCTGGAGGCCCTTCTGGACAATCCGGAGTTTATGGAGGGATTTATCGCGGCCAAAGAGGAAAACAAGCGGCGGCTGGCAGGCTATGTCATGGAAAAGCAGGGAATCGAAATCAATCCCCATGCAATTTTCGACGTGCAGGCTAAACGGCTGCATGAATATAAGCGGCAGCTTTTAAAGGTGCTGCATATCCTCTATCTCTATAACAAAATAACCGCTGATCCCGCGAGCTTCACCCAGCCGGTGGTGTTCTTCTTTGCGGCCAAGGCGTCGCCGGGCTATGTCCGGGCGAAAAATATCATCCGGCTGATCAATGCCGTGGCGGATCTGGTCAACAACGATCCAAAGACCAAGGATATTTTAAAGGTCGTGTTCATTGAAAACTACAACGTATCGGCGGCGGAGATCCTGATTCCGGCCACCGACTTCAGCGAACAGCTCTCCACGGCGGGGAAGGAAGCGTCGGGCACGGGCAACATGAAGTTCATGATGAACGGCGCAGTCACCATTGGAACTATGGATGGGGCCAATGTGGAAATCTGCGAGCGTGTCGGCCGGGAGAACATGTTTATCTTCGGCGCAACCGTGGAAGAAATCAATCAAATGCAGCGGTTCAATTCCTATCGCCCCGGCGAATATTATGAAAAGGATGCAGAGCTTAGGGATGTGCTCAACAAACTGATCGACGGTTCGCTTCCGGGCGTAAATGAACGGCAGTTCGCGGATCTCTATCATTCCCTGATCTTTGGAGACTATGAAAAGGCAGACCAATACTATCTGCTCCATGATTTCCGCTCCTATATCAACGCTTTCAACCGGGCGGTCAAGGCATACCAACATCCGGAGGAATGGTATCGGATGGCGGCCTATAACACGGCCCGTTCGGGAATTTTCAGCTCGGACCGCACAATCCGGGAATATAACGACCGGATCTGGCATCTGGAGCCGTTGAAAGGCTGAGTGCCTTTGGTATGTATAGAAAGAAGAGGAGGTACCCATGCATACACTGGAAAACCAGCTGTTTCACGATTCACGCAAGGCAAAATACCGGGAACCTCTTGGCGCTGTCCCCGCGGGCAGCACGGTAAAACTGCGCCTTTATGCGGGAGCGGCAGAGGGGATTCAGGGCGTAAATCTGGCGCTGTATGGCGATGGCTATACGGCGGAATTCCCCATGGAATGCCGGGATGGATGGTGGCAGACGGAAATACAGCTGCCCGAAAGAGCAGGGGCGTATTGGTATAACTTCGTCGTATTCTGGAGGGAAGAACGGCTGTATTATGGGTGCAAAAGCGGCCTGTCCAGCGGGCTGGGCCTTTTATACAGTTCCAAGCCGTTAAGCTATCAGCTCACATGCTATGACCCGTCCTTTGAAACGCCGGCGTTTTTCAAAAAGGGAATTCTCTATCAAATTTTTCCTGACCGGTATTGCAAGGGGAACCCCGAAAACCTGAAACAGGGCATCCGCTATCATGAATCCATGGGCCGAAAGGCTTATGCCCACGGGAGCTTTGAGGAATCGCCCATGTATCTGCCGCTGCCCGGGGAGGAATATTATTCGCCCTGTGATTATTTTGGCGGCGATCTGCTGGGAATTGAGCAGTCCCTGGGAGAGCTGGCAGAGCTGGGGGTCAGCGTCCTCTATTTGAACCCGATTTTTGAGGCGGATTCCAACCACCGCTATAACACATCGGATTACCGCAAAATCGATCCCATGCTGGGGACCGAGGCGGATTTTAGCCGCCTTTGCCGGGCGGCAAAGCGCTATGGGATCCGGATCATCCTGGACGGCGTTTTTTCCCATACCGGCTCGGACAGCGTATATTTCAATAAACGGGGGAATTATCCCGGACCGGGAGCGTATCAGAGCCAGGATTCGCCCTATTACGGCTGGTACCGTTTTTCAAACTATCCCGAGGAATACGATTGCTGGTGGGGATTCAAAACCCTTCCGGAAGTGAACGAGATGGACCCGGGCTGGCAGGAATTTGTCATCCGCGGGGAAAATAGCGTGATGCGCCACTGGCTGAGGGCCGGAGCGGAGGGATACCGCCTGGACGTGGCGGATGAGCTGCCCGATGAAGTGATCGAACAAATGCGCGAGGCGATCAAGAAGGAAAAGCCGGATGCTTTGCTGCTGGGCGAGGTCTGGGAGGATGCGACCACAAAGGAAAGCTATGGAAAGCGGCGTTCCTATGCCTATGGCAAGGGGCTGGACAGCGTCATGAATTATCCTTTCAAAAATGCCGTTGTCTCTTTCCTTTTGCAGCATAGTTCGGCGCGGGACTGCGCGCACTTCCTGGAAAATCAGGCGCAGAATTATCCAAAACCCATGCTCTATTGCCTGATGAACCTGCTTTCCTCCCATGATATTGAACGGATACGGACGGTTTTGGGGGTAAATGCCAATCTGGATGTCCTTTCCCGGGAACAGCAGGCCTCCTTTAAAATTCTTCCTGAACAGGATAAGCGCGGCGGGATTTTGACCCGGTTGGCGGCGGCGATTCAGTTTGCCATTCCCGGTATGCCCTCTATTTATTATGGCGATGAGGTGGGCATGAACGGGCTGAAAGATCCCTTCAACCGCGCGCCCTATGCCGTTCACGACCAAACACTGATCTATTTTTATAAAACGCTGGCAAAAATCCGCAACGGAGCGGACGCTATGCAGACCGGCCATGTGGGTTATTTCACCGTTGGCAACGATGTTCTGGGTGTATTCCGTTTTATTCTCGATGGAAAGGATGCTTTCGGAAACCCGGCGGAAAATGGGGCTTATGTGATTCTCATCAACCGCGCCAGGGAAAACCAGAGGTTCATCCTGGATCTATATCGCGTAGCCAACTGCGTGGAGAGCCGCCAGCTTGAAAATATCCGGCAGGCCGGATTTAAAGAGGGAATCTGCCTTCTGACAGGTTCCCGCAGCAGTGTGCAGGATGGCCTGATGGACGTGGATATTTTTGGCGAAAGCGCTATGGTATTCCGTCTGCTGTTTTAAGGTTGTTATAATATGTTGTTGTCATTTTTCGGCAAATATGGTATAATAAATGCACGGACGGTTCGGAAACAAATTTCCGCGTCCTGAGCGTTCATTGACGGCTGCCATCGCCGCACGATGCGCGGTAAAGACCTGGTACAATGAACGCAACCCTCGCCGGGCGGGCATGACCATGACAATATGTACGGGAAGGGAATTCTGCCGGCACAAGAAAATATGGACGGCCCGGGAACAATCACCTCGCCGGGCGAGCGCGACTGGTTTGGCTGAGACCGCGAATGCTGGCGTGTATAAGGAAAGAAAGACGTATTCCCGAAACAGGCAGGGCTCCGATTGCCTTCGTCTGGCAGGCGTGACCATGACAATATGTGCGGGAAGGCAACCCTGCCGGTACAAGAAAACCTGGACGAATAGGCAAGAATCTTCCTCTCCGGGCAGACATAACTGGGTAGGGAGGAACCGAGGATGCTGTTGCGCAAGCGAACGGGCAAACAGCTCTGGAAATGGGAATGATTCGCGTTTTCCCCGTCAGGATACGTTTGGTTGGGAAAAATTATACGGTTTGCGCCTGATCAAAAGAATTCCATAGAAAAACTGTGGTAAGAGAGGGGCCCTGTCCTTGGGTGGATAGGGCGAACCAGGTCCAAGTGGGTGCCGCAGGAATCGGCAAAATCCATGTTTTCTGTGGCCAAAGTATTTGCAAATGGATGCTGCCACCCCATACTATTGCATATAAAATTCCAGATTTATTCTATCAAATACATATGGAGGTTCATGATGAAATACTTACTCGCGCACGATTTGGGAACATCCGGGAACAAGGCGACTTTGTTCTCCACGGATGGACAGCTTGTTAAAAGCTATGTGGAAAGCTATGGATGCCATTATTTTAACAACAACTGGGCGGAACAAAACCCGGAAGAATGGTGGCAGGCCGTCTGCGTAACGTCGAAAAAGATCTTGGAAGGAATCGATCCTTCGGATATCGCGGCTGTTTCCTTCAGCGGGCAGATGATGGGATGTGTCTGCGTGGATAAAAACGGCAATGTGCTGCGTCCCTCCATCATCTGGGCAGACCAGCGCGCTGTGAAAGAGGCGGATCAGATCGCACAGAAAATTTCTCCCCGCCGGTTCTTTGAAACGACAGGGCATCGCAACAGCGCTTCCTATTCTATTCAGAAATTCCTATGGATCAAAAATAATGAACCTGAGGTGTATGAGAACACATATAAAGTCTTATTCTGCAAGGACTATATTGTCTATCGCCTGACGGGCAAATTTGCCACCGAACCGACGGATGCGGCCGGTTCTACGGCGCTCAACATCAACAAAATCGCCTGGTCGGAAGAAATTCTGGATGCAGCCGGCATCGATGGAGATAAGCTCCCTGAAATCATGCCTTCCACCACGGTCATCGGCGGCGTGACCGCAGAGGCTTCTGCGCTGACGGGCCTGAAAGAGGGAACTCCCGTGGTATTGGGCGGCGGCGACGGCTGCTGCGCCAACGTGGGCGCTTCGGTTATCGAGGAAGGCCAGGCATACTGCGCCCTGGGTTCTTCTTCCTGGATTTCTTACACTGGCTATAAGCCGCTGTTTGATGACGATATGAAAATCTTCAACTGGCCCAGCCTGGTTCCCGGAATGATCAATCCCTGCGGCACCATGCAGGCGGCCGGCGTATCCTATTCCTGGCTGAAAAACGTCATCTGCACCGGGGAGCAGATGCAGGCCGCGGCCGAGGGAAAATCGCCCTATGATCTGATGAATGCACAGATTGCCGAGTCGACGCCCGGATCCAACGGCATTCTCTATCTGCCCTATCTGATGGGCGAGCGCAGCCCGCGCTGGAATCCCAATGCCAAGGGCGCTTTCATCGGCCTCAAGGCAGAGCATGAGCGCAAGGATGTTCTCCGTTCTGTTCTGGAGGGAATCACCATGAACCTGAACGTCATCCTGAGCATCTTCCGCAAAGAGCGGGATTTCAAGGATCTGATCGTCATTGGCGGCGGAGCGAAAGGGGATATCTGGCTGCAGATTCTGGCGGATATCTTCAACTTAGATATCGTCAAGCCTAACTATCTGGAGGAGGCGACCTCCATGGGTGCGGCTATTACCGGCGGCGTCGGCGTCGGTGAATTCAAGGATTTCAGCGCGATTCATAAATTCCTGAAGCCGGAATCCAAGGTTTCCCCGATTCCTGAGCATGTGGAAGAATATAAGAAAATGATTCCGATTTTCGACCATGCCTATGATGCGCTGGTGGGCGTTTTCGACGAACTTTCGGCGGCGTTCTAAAACGAAAAGCAGGAAGAAACGGCGGGGAGCGGCATGCTTCCCGCTTTTTTATGGAGCAGTATAAAAAAACAAAAGCGGGATTTGGGGCGGAATTCTGCAACCGGATCATCACGGCAAAGAGTTGCAGCCTGTTTTTATCGCTCCCGGAGATGTGCAAAGGAAAGAGCCCCTGGGCAGGGATGCTTTTGCGGAAATATGAGCTGTTTCACTCAGCTCTGCAAGAATTGCACAGACTTTTTGTTAAAAAGACAAAAATGAGAACCTTCCGGAAACAGAGAAGCCGGGAATATAAGACTTTTCTTCTCTTGCCCGGGAGATGCCGAGGGCTTTTCAAGCTATGAGGAAAGAGGTATAATAAAAATACTCCCATTTTTTGTGCCGCAGGGCACAAAGGATGTGTTTTAATTGGTTTTCTGAAATTCGTTTGCTTGTTATAAAAAGAAAAGGAGATATAGGGAGCATGAGGAAACTTTGCGCGGGGCTGCTGGCCCTGCTGGCGGGCATATGGGGATGGATTCCGGGTGTATGGGCGGCCTCTGCGGTGCCGGCGGCCAGTCCTTCGGGGGCGGTGGTTCCTGCGGCAGCGGGAGACAGCATCGAATCCTGGCTCTGGATTACGGCAATCACCGTAGCCCTGGCCGCGGGGTATGCGGCTTGGAGGCGTTATGAGAAAAACAAACGGCAAAAATAGACGCCGAAAAAACAGCTGGCTTTGCCGGCTGTTTTTCTTTTTCCCGGGATTGCATTTTGCCGCAATATTTGGTACGATATAGGGGAAGATTTGAATTTTCCAGGAAGAAAAAAGATTTGAAAAACGGACGGAAATGCTCCAAAGGATGAAAGAGAGGAAACGAAATGAGTGGATCGATCAAAGATTGTGTAACTCTGTCTAACGGTGTGCAGATGCCGATTCTGGGCTTTGGGACTGTGTTTATCAAGGACCCGCGGAAGATGATTTATGCCATTGAGCACGGTTACCGCAATTTGGATACGGCGACGGACTACGGCAACGAGAACGTAGTAGGCGAGGCAGTGAAAAACTGCGGTTTGGATCGCAAGGAGCTATTCATTACCACCAAGGTTTGGAACAGCATGCACGGTTATGACAAAACCATGAAGGCATTTGATTTTTCCGTCAAACAGCTGCAGACGGATTATATTGACCTGTATCTGATTCATTGGCCCTGCCCCAACCATAATCTGTATGTGGATACCTGGAAAGCCATGGAACAGCTCTATAAGGAAGGGCGGATCCGCGCCATCGGCGTATCCAATTTCTATGAAGAATGGCTGGAACGCATCAAAGAGGAATGCGAGATCGTCCCCATGGTCAATCAGGTGGAATATAATCCGTATAATCAGCATGTGGAACTACGCAAATACTGCGAAGCCAATAATATTCAAATTGAGGCGTATACTCCCATCTGCCGCGGCGCAGTCAATGAGGACGCCACGATCCAGAAAATTGCGGCAAAATACGCAAAGAGCTGCGTGCAGGTGACCATTCGTTTCCTGTTCCAGGAAAGGATTCCTCTTGTTCCCCGGACCAGCAAGGAGGAACGCATTGTCAGCAATGCGGATATCTTCGATTTTGAGCTGACGGAAGAGGAGATGCAGATTATGCGGGATTTGAACGAGGACCGCATTGTCTGCGGGGAAGATCCCTATCTGTTCCATGTGACAGACAAGGAGCCATATTAAATCAGGGAGCCCCAAAAGGCGCGCTTTGCGCGCCTTTTTTGTTTGCACATATTTAGAAGCCTCGGACTATACTGGTAATGAAGCTGAAAACGGAGGTATTCAAAATGGCGGAAATGGTAGATGTGTATTTATCGCCTTCCCTGCAGGAATGGAATGTGGGGGTCGGCAATTATGGCACGGAAGAACAGCGCATGAATCTGCTGGCAGATGTTGTGCAATATGAGCTGGAGCGGCATGGGCTGGACGTTGCCCGGAACCGCCCGGAGATGTCGCTGGCGGAGGTCGTCCGGGAATCCAACGCCATCGGGCCGACGGTTCACGTCGCCCTGCATTCCAATGCGGCAAACGGGCAGGCCCGGGGTGCGGAGATCTATACGCACCGCTTTGGCGGCGCGGGCGAAGCCCTGGCCCGGGATATCTTTGAATTCCTGGAACCTCTGACCCCGACTTCGGATCTGGGCGTGAAAGAGGGATATAGTACCTTCAACGGGCAGGGAATGTATGAGCTGCGCCGGACGGTGGCCCCGGCCGTTCTGGCGGAGGTTGGATTCCACGATAACCCGGATGACGCCCAATTCATTATCGACAATATCTATGAGATTGGGCAGGCAATCTCCCAGGGCATCCTGCAGAATTTCGGCATCAACTATGTGCCGGATACGCCGGAAAACGTTGCCCTGCTGCAAAACCGTTATAACGGCGTCCTTTTCTGAGGCAGCCGAGAAAAATGGCGCGGTGGCCGCGCCATTTTTTTGTGGGAATAGATTAGGAAGTGGAAAAAATTAAAACTATATTGATGAGAAAAAAGGTCGTTCAATTTTGTTATAGTATTAGATAGGAGGTGGGGATGATTGAATAGTATGGAACGGATGACAGAAACCGTGGTTGAGACATATGGACTGCCGTTATTTCGTTTTGCATATTCTTATTTGAAAAATTCCAAGGATGCAGAAGATATTGTCCAGGATACTCTGCTGGCTATGTTGGAGAGGCAACCGGTTTTTATTTCAGAATCCGGTAGAAAAGCATGGCTGTTTAAGGTGGCCAGCAACAAATGCAAGAATATTTTGGCGCATCGGGCAAGAAAAAAGATGGTAATGATAACCCCTGCTATGGAAAAGGAACTGATTTATCTGCCGAGAAAGGATTATGAACTTTTGCAGTTTGTGCTGTCGCTTGAAGAAAAGTATCGGGTGACGATTCATTTATTTTATTACGAAGGGTACTCGATTAAGCAAATAGCAAAGATTCTGAAACAAAAACCATCCACAATCGGGACATGGCTGGATCGTGGAAGAAAAATACTGAAAAATATTTTGGGAGAGCAATGGTATGGAGAATAATTATAAAAGCGCAATGGACAAAATTTGTCTGCGAAAAGAATTTCCGGAGGAAATGAAAAAATGTTTGGAGCAAAAAGCAAAAGTACGGGGGAAAAAGACACAAAAAATTACTTTTGTTTTTGCGGTTACTGCCATCTTGTGCTGCTTGACAATATCGATAATGCAACACATCCCTGCATTTCCGATGGAAGATAGACCTCTTTCCGAAACGGTTCATGGGATGGAAGAAAACAAAACCGGAAAGAAAATTGTGATCTCTTCTGACTATTCCGCTGCCCCTCCAAGTTACATGTTTTTAGTGGGAAAATGTTTTGTGGCAGAAGAAGTAAAAAAAGCCATGGAAAACAATGAAGATGCTCTGTTTTTTGTTCAAATTTTTATCTCATCGGATAAAGGCCCTGTTGCAATGGAGGAACAAATAGAGGAATTGAAAAGAATGAAAGATTTGGGCTATGATGTATTTTTCTATTCAATATATGAAAAGGATTCCTCAAAAGACAAGGAGAAGATGAAAGAAGATGTACTCGCTGGCCTTTTGACCAAAGAACAAATAGAAAATTTCTCTGTCAATCCGAATTTCGCATATGGAATTGAATGGGTAAGAAATACAGATGGAATTTTAGATTGGAGCGAATGAAAACTATTTATGGATAGATTCAAAATTTTTTTCACCGACGCTTTATTTTTGTTATAATAAACGCAGGAGGGCAGGGCATGGTCTATTTTTTAAGCGGCGTTTCTCAAATGGAATATGATTGGGCGGAATGTCTGCGCGGCCTGCTGGATCCATGCTCCCGTGAGCGTCTGGATTCCCTGAAACATCCGGCGGCGCGCCGAAAATTCCTTTTGGGGCGGGGACTTTTGCTCTATGGCCTGCGCCGGGAAAAGGGAATTGGCCGCTTGCCGCCCATGAAGATCACTGGGCAGGGTCAGCCGGTTTTTGCAGAGTTTCCGCTGCGTTTTTCCATCAGCCATTCCGGCGATGCAGTGATGGCGGGACTCCACGAAAGTGCAATTGGAGTGGATGTGGAATTCGTTCGCCCGGCATATGACGCCCGGGCGGCTCGGCGTGTTCTGCTCCGGGAGGAGATAGAAGCGCTGGAAAAGCCGGAGGATTTTTATGCCTGCTGGACGATATTGGAGAGCTATGAAAAGGCCCGGGGCACGGGAATCCGGCTGAATGAGGAGAGAAAGGCCGCTTTCCCCATAAAAAAAATCCCCCATTTTGATTATGAGGGATATTCTTTTGCCTGCGGAAACATTGGGGATATGGCATACTCGATCTGTGCGGAAGGAGAGATCCCGCCGCTTTGCATCGTGAAGCCGGAGGAGCTTGGCGCCTTAATCCTCGAATAAATCGTCCATCAGCTTCTGCACCCGGGCGCGCCGCGCCTGGGTTTCTTTTTTGCTGACCTGAATTTCCAAAACGTCGCCCTCCTTCACGCCGAGCCCCCGAAAGAGCGCGAGGGGGACGCAGACCATATCGGTAGTTTCCAGCTCGATTACAGCATTTTCGCCTTCCAGGCGGTCAATCGTCACAAACATAAAATTCCTCCTCAGGATGTAAAGCATTTTTTGCAAGGCGTGAGACCGGCCTCACGCGCCTGCTCAATAGTGAGAGGCGTGCCGCCTCCGGAAAGGGAAGAACAGCCCTCCCGATGATAGGTTTTCCCGGTCCGGGTCTTATATACGGTCTGGCCGCCATAGATATCCTCCAGAATTTCGCCGGTTTTGTTGAAGGTGATGGTTTCTCCATCCGATGCGGCGACAATCGTACCCAGTTTATCCGTGCGGAAGGTTTCGATCCGGTATTTTGCCAAAAGGTCCAGAGTTTCCCGATGGGGATGGCCATAGGAATTGTCGGCGCCGCAGGAGATTACGCCATACCGAGGCTGCACGGCTTCCAGAAGCTCGGCGGAGATACCATTGGAGCTGCCGTGATGCGCCAGTTTCAGCACATCGGCGCGGAAAGATTCCGGGGCTGCGGCCATGGCCTCCTCCTGGGCCTCATGTTCGGCGTCGCCCAGGAATAAGAAGCGCGTGTCTCCATAGGTGACGCGGCAGATGACGGAATAGTTATTGGTATTGGAGTATTCCTCGGAAACCGGGCCGAGAATCTCCACTTGCAGGGCATCGTCTATAGCGATGGACTTCCCGGCGCGGGCGGCTTTGATTTTCATGCCTTTATCCGAAATGGCCTGAAGAAGATTCTGATAGGTCTTTGTGGTATGGTTGACCTTGGGCATATAGATCTCGCCGATCTCATAATTCTCCACCACCATCTGCATGCTGCCGATGTGGTCGGAATCGGGATGCGTAGCAATGAGGACGTCGATGCGCTCTATACCGCTGGAATCGAGTGCCTCCTTCACGGCCTGTCTGGCCGTGGATTCCCCGGCATCGATGAGCATGACCTTGTCGCCCGGCGTTTTCAGCAGTATGCTGTCGCCCTGGCCCACGTCCAGAAAGGCCACCTCTAATTTCCCGTTTCCAAAAGTGATCCCCGCCGCCTGGGAAACTGGCGCCTGGGAAGCCGGGTGGCTCTCCCGGGCCGTTTGAGAGATGAATTCACAGCCCCAAAAAGAGATGGCCGCCAAGATAGCCAGCAGGAGAAGCAGAACTCTTTTGCAGTATTTCATAGAAACCTCGTTTTATAAAAAGAAATGGAGATGCAGCCAGAGAAGCAGGAAGATTTGCAGAAGAAAAAACAGGGGAACCAGAAGCGTGAACTTCAAGTGCCGTGTTTTATGATGGAACAGCAGCATCCCCAAAGCCATCCCCAGCGCTCCGCCAAAAAAGCCCAAGCCGAGCAGAACGGCCTCGGGAATCCGGCATGCATGGCGGCGCGCCCGGCTCTTATCGATGCCGCAAAGGGCAAAGGCGGCAATATTGATTCCGGCAAAAACGGCGATGCCAGCCAGCAAATTCCTGACCTCCACAAAAAAATATTCTGCCTCTATTATAGTGGGGCAGAATAAAAAAAACAATCCGAAACTACACAAAGGACCGGCGGCGTGCTATAATAAAAATAATAGTGCATTTTTTGCACCCCAGCGCACAAGGAGCATTCGGGCTGATTTTGTAAAACCCGTGTTCCATTCTGGTGAAGAAAATATGCGGATTGTGTTTTTTGCGGGAACGGAAGCAGGGTTTGAGGCCCTTGCCGATGCGGCCGGAAGCGCAATGGCTTGCATAAATAATAATTCCGGCCCGCGCCGGATATGTGAGGAGGGATAACATGGACAGACAGGTTGCACAGGTGGCGCAGGTTGCCGAGCGAATTAAAGAGCTGCGGGAAATCATGGAGGTGTCTCCGGCGGAACTGGCGGGAGAAATCGGCCTTTCCGAAGAGGAATATACTAAATATGAGAATGCCCAGCTGGATATTCCCATCAGCGTCATTTATGGTGTGGCGGCTGTTCTGGGCGTCGATCCCACGGTGTTATTATCCGGAGAGTCTCCCAGAATGAGCACCTATACGATTACCCGCAAGGGCAAAGGAATGTCCATCGAGCGCTATAAGGAATATAGCTTTTCGGCTCTGGCCTATAACTTTATCAACCGGGATATGGATCCCATGATCGTGGATCTCCTGCCCAAGGATGCGCCGCCCGAGCTGGTGACCCATAAAGGGCAGGAATTCAACTATGTCCTGGAAGGAAAGGTAACCGTACTTTTTGGTGATCACAAGTTTGTTTTAAACGAGGGAGACAGCATTTATTTCGATCCCAAGGTTCCCCATGGACAAATGGCGGAATATGGGTTCGCGCGGTTTTTGACGATTATCAACGAGTGACAGTAAAGAGGTAACGGAATGATTGAACGTTTTTTACCTCGCACGGAGTTTTCTTCCTACGAGGATTTCAAACAGAACTACCGGGTGAATGTGCCTGAGAACTTTAACTTCGCCTATGACGTGATGGATGAATGGGCGAAGGAATGCCCGGACGACCCGGCTTTATATTACTGCAACGAAGGCGGGAACGACCGGATTTTATCTTTTTTGGATATTAAAAAGCAGAGCAACCAGATTGCCAACTTCCTGAAGGGGAAGGGGATCAAAAAGGGAGATCCGGTGATGCTCATTCTGATGCAGCGGGTGGAGGTATGGACGACCATGCTGGCGCTGCAGAAGATTGGGGCTATCATCATCCCCGTAAGCTATCTCATGACCCCAAAGGATATCATCTATCGCTGCAATGCGGCGGAAATCAAGATGATCGTGGCGGTGGATCTTCCGGTGATCCGCGAGCACATCGACGCGGCAATCGGCGAATGCCGGAGCGTGGAAAACGTCTGCATTGTGGGGGAGAATGTGGGGCCATATATCGATTTCCGAAAGGAAGCGGCGGCCTGTTCCGAGAGCTTCGCACGCCCGACGGGGGATCAGGCGACCACGGCCAAAGACCCCATGCTCATCTATTTTTCTTCGGGCACGACGGGCATGCCCAAAATGGTGCTGCATACCTTTGCTCATCCCCTGGGGCACATCGTTACGGCGAAATACTGGCAGCATTCCGAAAAGGGAAAGCGGCATATGGTTTCGGCGGATTCCGGCTGGGCCAAATTTGGCTGGGGGAAAATTTATGGGCAGTGGATCTGCGGGGCTGTGATCGTCGCCTATGATGTTTTGAAATTCGACGCCCATCATATGCTGGAAACCATCGAAAGGGTGAAGCCTGCAAATTTCTGCGCACCGCCTACGGTGTTCCGCTTCCTGATCCGCGAGGATATTTCAAAATATGATCTTTCCTCCATCGAGCATTGCACGATTGCCGGAGAGCCACTGAATCCGGAGGTTTTCTATCAGTTTAAGCGCCTGACCGGTCTGGAACTCACCGAGGGCTTCGGGCAGACGGAATCCTCCGTGCTCATGGCAAATTTTGAGTGGTTCCCCATCAAGCCGGGTTCCATGGGCAAGCCGTCGCCTCTCTATGATATTGATATCGTGGATGAGAATGGCGAACCCTGCGAGGACGGCATTGTGGGCCATGTGGTGGTGAAAAACGCTGTGAAAGACCGCCCGGTGGGCCTGTTCTGGGAATATTATAAAGACGAGGCCGCCAATAAACGGGCCTGGTATGACGGCATGTATGACACGGGTGACACGGCCTGGCGGGATGCAGACGGATATTACTGGTTTGTCGGCCGCAGCGACGATGTCATTAAGTGTTCGGGATACCGCATTGGGCCTTTTGAAGTGGAAAATGCTCTGATGACGCATCCATCGGTTCTGGAATGCGCAGTTACGGCGGCGCCCGACCCGGTGCGTGGCCAGGTGGTAAAGGCGACAATCGTGCTTAACCGGAACTTTACCGCCAGCGAGGAGCTGAAAAAGGAAATTCAGAACCATGTCAAAAAGGTGACGGCGCCTTATAAATATCCGCGCATCGTGGAATTTGTGGACGAGCTTCCCAAAACCACCAGCGGAAAGATCCGCCGGGTGGAGATCCGCCAGCAGGATGAAAAGAAATAAGAAGAGAAAACAGATAAAAAAAGAGGACAGATGTCCTCTTTTTTTTCCATTTTTTACTTCATGCGAGAGGCCGTCTGTGCCGGTTTACGTCGAAAAATTTCTGTGCTATAATTATCTTAACTATATTCTAATGATCGTTTCAGCGGAGCGGGAAATGGCAAGGGTAAAGTCGGTTGTCGAATTCGGCACATCCAAAATTATATGTATGATTGAGAACCGAAGAGGGCCGGAAGCGGGTCTTCCCGGCTCTTCCTGTGTGCGCTATGACGGCATACGCAAGGGGCGATTCGCGCGCATGGGGAATATGGCTGAGCTGGTTGACCAGGTGGTGAGCGGCGCGGAAGAAAAAATGCGCGCCCAGATCTGCGGCGCCTATGTGGGCGTTCCCGGCTGCTTTACCAGGGTTCTCGTCAAGGAAGGAAGCAAGCATATGGCGGGCGGCCGGGTGACAGAAGAAGAGATTCAGGCGATGGCCCGCAAGCTCATGCCCCGGCTGGATAAAGCCTGGGAGCCGCTGGCGACGCTGCCGCTGTTTTTCCTGGACGGCAGGGAAGAACTGTATACCGGCCCGCCCATTGGCCTGCGCACGGCGCGGCTTACGGCCTGTTTCAGTTTTCTTTTTGCCCGCAAGCGTTTCCTGGACGATATCCGCAAAATTTTTGGGGACCTGCACATCGGGATCGATGGTTTTGTGAGTGAGATTCAGGCGCAGGCGCTGCATTATATCCCGGGAAAAGTCCGGGATGCCTCTGTTTTGCTCCTGGATATCGGATATCATCATACGGACGTTTCCGTGATTTTTGGGGACGGCATCATGGCGCACCGGACGATTTTCGGGGGCGGCTATGATATTGTGGATGAACTGAAAAACGTTCTGCGCATCGATGAGGCCCTGGCCGAGAGCCTGAAGCGCATGCACATTTTCGGCATTGGAAATGAATATGACGACCGTGTTTACGGAAAGGGAAGCGACGGCAAAATGGTCAGCTTTGAAGCGCGCCTGGTGAGCCGGAGCGTGGAAGAGAGCGCAGGACGCCTCTGCGCCCAGATCCGGGAGGTGCTCAAGGAATTTTCCGGGTATGTTTCCAAGAATACCCCGATCTATCTCACGGGAGGCGGCATTGCCATGCACGGGGCGGAAACCTATCTTTCCGCGCAGTTGGGCCGGGAGGTCCGGATGGTGCGGGACGGGAGGCAGAAAACGTTACCTCCCGTATACAATTCCGCCGCTGCCCTGCTTGACAACCGGGTTTTGACAGGGTATCATGTAGACAGAGAAAATGTGTCAAATTCGCTGATCCACAGGGTGCGGAATATATTTTCTTCTTAAGAAGGCTTATAATAACTAGAATATCTGAATGCTGCTGTTTTGGGGGGTAAATGTATGTCTTTTGAATTGGACAATGGAAATGGAAATTTTGCCAAGATTAAGGTCATTGGCGTTGGCGGCGGCGGTGGAAACGCCGTGAATAGAATGGTCTCTTATGGACTGGAAGGGGCCGAATTTATTGCGGTAAATACGGACAAGCAGGCGCTCTATCTCAACAATGCGCCGCAGAAAATCCAAATCGGCGAAAAGCTCACCAAGGGCCTTGGTTCGGGCGCCAATCCGGATACCGGGAAAAAGGCGGCCGAGGAAAGCCGCGAGGAAATTGCCCAGGCGCTGAAGGGCGCCGACCTGGTGTTCATTGCGGCAGGTTTGGGCGGCGGCACGGGAACGGGCGCGGCTCCTGTCGTGGCAGAGATTGCACGGGAATGCGGCGCGCTGACCGTTGCCTTTGTAACCATGCCCTTCTGGTTTGAGGGAAAACCCCGGGCGCGGAGCGCGGAAGAGGGCTTCAACCGGATTATGAGCGTTGTGGATAGTGTGGTAAAGATTCCCAACGACAAACTTTTGGAAATCATGGGCAAGAATACGCCCCTTCTGGAATCCTTTAAAATGGCCGATGATGCGCTGCGTCAGGGCATCCAGGGCCTGACCGACCTGATTGCAAAGCCGGCCCTCATCAATCTGGATTTTGCGGATGTGAAATCTGTCATGATGGAACGCGGCATCGCCCATATGGGAATCGGCACGGGCAGCGGCGAGAACAAGGTTGTAGACGCGGCGAAACAGGCGATTATGAGCCCGCTTCTCGATACGACCATTCAGGGGGCCAAGGGAATCATCTTCAATGTGACCGGCGATCCCAGCTGCGGCCTTGCGGAAATTGAAGAGGCCGTCAAGCTGATTCAGGGAGCGGCAGATCCCCAGGCCAATATCTTTATCGGCGCGGATATCGACCAGAATCTGGAAGATGAAGTCCGCATTACCGTGATTGCGACAGGCTTTGGAACGGCGCGCAAGCCGCAGAAGGAGATTATTGAAACGATCAAAGGAAAGGTGGATAAGATTGCCGAGGAGGACACCAACAGCGGCAATATCATCGAAAAGCCCAGCTTTGAATATTTCGAGGATGAAGAACCGGAGCTTCCGATCTTCCTGAAAAAATCTCCCAAACGCCTGAATCTGGACGACTAAACAATAACGGAAATAAAAGCAGCAGCTATAAAAGGCTGCTGCTTTTTTATTAGCCAGAGACCGATATGGAAAAACCGATATGCCGGATATGGGAAAAAGATGTTTTCCAGTGGAATGGTCATGAAAATTGGCCTCAAGAAACTGTTAGCAGACAAAAATAGGATTGCAAACGGGCGGACAGAAGAGCAATGAAGAAAAGAGAATTGTTCCCCGAATTGAAGAACGGAGGAGCAGAATTTTCGACATATCGGAAAATTTGCCCATAAAAGAAATGGGAAATGTCACCTACTTTTTGTAAAAAGACTACTCTCACATAGCAGAGAGACGATAGTCACGGCTCATAAATAAAAAGAGCGAACATGATTTTTTTGTATCCGTTCTTTTTGCTTTTAAAACCATTTGCGCCTTTTGAAAAAGAGGAAGGAAAGGATCAGAACCAGGAGGCTGACCCCGATCACAATGGGATAGCCAAAAGGATGGCTGTATTCAGGCATGGCAAAATTCATGCCATACCATCCTGCAATAAGCGTGAGAGGCATAAAAATTGTGGTGACGATCGTCAAAATTTTCATGATCTGGTTCATGTTCAGGTCTACTTCCGCCTGATATGCCTCGCGGACTTCAGTGGCGTAATCCCGGAGGTTGCTTGTTTTGTTCAGAAGCCGAGAGACCTTTTCGCGCGCCATGCGGATTTTTTTGCGGGCGGAAAGAGAGAGAAGAGCGTTCTCATTGTCCTCGAGGGATGAGAGAATATCCAGAAGGAGTTCATAATAGTGCTTGATAGCGAGCAAGCGCTTGCGGATGGCAATGATTTTTTTTGTATAGTTCTTTTGCAGTTTGGAGGAGAGAATTTCGTCCTCCAACTGAGCGATTCCACTCTCTAGACCGAAAAGAAAATCCAAATGGCCATGGGTTAAAAATGAAAAAAGCGAGAATAATAATTCCCCAAGAGCGGCAGGATACGAAGGCGCATCCAGAGCGAGCAGCTCCTCTTCCAACGGGAAGGAGGTATCCGCATAGAAAAACAGCGCTTCTGGTGTCAAAAAGATATAGACTCGTTCCTTTTTCAGTAAGGAGTCACGGATATCCAACATCTGCAGGCAAAGCATATCCAGATTTTCCCGGCTTTCAAAGCGCAGCGCTGGATTTTTAAGCACTATCTGAAAATCCGGAAAGCTGAGATACTTTTCAAGCTCCGGAGCGAGAGGAGCGGATACAGAGGAAAGACTGACGTAGGGGCTGCCTTGTGGTTCTGTACCACAAGGCACAAACTTATTGTTTAGCAGCGTATAATACATGAGAACCCTCCATTACTTTGATAAAGTGAGAAAAAGGCAAGCCGTCAATTTTGACAGCTTGCCCGGAATTTTACTTTCCATAACTTTACAACAGTTTTTTATAAATCTCCGCCATATCCGGAACATTCATGGGGACATAGCTGTTGGCCAGCAGACGCTGCTGGGTCTTTTCCACCGATTCGGCGAATTCCGCGGCCTTTTCCTCGGTCATTCCAAAGGAGGCCAAGGGCCGGCGCTGAATGAGGGAATCGAGCAGCTTTTCCAGGGCTTCAATGGCGTCCTTCTGTTCGCATCCCAGAATCGAGGCGATGAGAGCCATGAGATCCGCCAAATCGCCGGAGGGATTCTTGGCATAATAGTATTTGAAAACCTCGATCAGGCATTCATGGTTAGCCTCCCCATGGGGCAGATGATACTCGCCGCTCAGGGGATAGGACATAGCGTGAACGGTTCCGCATCCCGCGTTGGAGAATGCAATGCCGGCATAGCAGCTGGCGATCAGAAATTCCTTCAGCAAGGCCGTCTTTTCGCCTTCGCCTTTCTCTGCGAGGCGCATATATCCCTTCAGAATCGTCCGGATGGCATCCACCGAGAAGAACCGGGTGAAGGTGTTGGCTTTGGGGGAGAGATAGGACTCCATGCCATGAATCATGGCGTCGATGGAGCTTAAAAGGAACACGCGATAGGGAAGCCCCTGCAAAAGCTCAGGAACAAGCACGGCATGATCTGCATAGAGGGCGTTTTGCGCCAATCCCAGCTTGATATTCAGGTCGTTGAAAGCGACGATAGAAATGTTGGTGATCTCGCTGCCCGTGCCGCAGGTGGTGGGGAGGATCAGCAGCTCATGCTGCTTGCGGACGGGGATTTTACCCTGGAACATATCCAGCATACGGGTCAAATCGCCCAGGCAAAGGAGCTTTGCAATATCGATAACCGTGCCGCCGCCGATGCCGACAACACGTTTGAAGCTGGTCTTTTTCGCGGTTTCATAGATGGCCTTGACTTTATCGCTGTTGGGTTCGCCGGGACCGAAATCATCCTGGATAATCACCGTGCATTCCAGATTTTTGTCCGCCAGATAGGGGTCATACAGGCAGCGGTCGGTGAGCAGAATATCCCCCTTTCCAACGGAAAAAGTATCTAAGAATTCACGAAGGGTATCCATCACATGTATTTCAGGTACGATTTTAAAACTTGACATGGTTTGCCTCCAAAGATTAGTTTGAGTGAAATGTGAATTTCATCATATCTATAACATAATATAAACCCCCGGATAAGTCAAGGAAAACGTAAGCGGTTTCATTTGCCGGTTTCATAACGACAGATGCTCTGGCAAAGAAAAAAGACCCGCCCAGCAGGTCTTTTTTCTTGCCGATTTATTTTCCCAGACCCATTTTCTCTTCCCGGAAGATGCGCGCATCCATGCGTTTCAAATTTCCGGATACCAGAGGGCGGCATTTCATGTGCGCCAGGATATCCCGCTCCAAATCCACGCCCGGGGCAATTTCCGTGAGCAGCAGGCCCTCATGGGTGAGCTGCAAAACCGCCCGTTCCGTGATAAACAATACCGGAAGATCGTGCTTCAGGGCGTATTCCGAACTGAAGCTGATCTGCTCAATGGTGTTGCGGAATTTGCAGAACCGCCCATCCTTGCGGATATGCAGTTCTCCGCCGGAGACTTCGGCTTCCAGCCCGCCGGCCGTGAAGGTGCCCAAAAAGAAGAGCTGCCGGGCGTTTTGCGTCAGATCAATGAACCCGCCGCATCCGGGAACCTTGGGGCCGAATTTGGAAACATTCACGTTCCCATGGGCGTCGACCTGGGCCAGCCCGCTGAACGCCTGGTCCAGCCCGCGGCCATGATAAAAGTCAAAGAGGGAAGAATGGGGCATGATGCATTCCGGGTTCAGACTCAGGCCGAAATCCGCATCGCTCTGCGGGCTTCCTCCCACGATGCCGTCGTCTACCGTCAGAATAAAATGGTCCCGGATTCCCTCTTCCATGGCGATGGAGGAAACAAATTCCGGCGTTCCGATGCCTAGGTTGATGATGCTGTTTTCCTTAAGCTCGAAGGCGGCCCGCCGGGCGATGATTTTTTTAACGCCCATCTCCATAGGCACGAAGCTGTCATCGCTGATGGTGCATTCGCCGGAAAAACCGGGGTTATATTGGGTTGCAAAGGACATCATATGATTCTTCATATCCTCCACAAGCACAACGGCATCCACCAGCATGCCGGGAATTTCCACTTTTTTTGGGTCCAGCGTGCCCGCCTTGACCAGCCGTTCCACCTGAACGATCACCTTGCCGCCGCAGTTTTTGCAGGCTTCGGCAATCACCAGCATGTCCATCTTTGTGCCGCGGTGCTCGATGGATATATTGCCCCGCTCATCGGCAAAGGTGCCTTTTAATATGGCAAAATCAATGGGAATGCGCTGATAGAAGAGATACTCCCTGCCGTCAATCTCCATCAGACGGACCAGATCCTCTTTGGTGACATCGTTGATCTTTCCGCCTTGAAGCCGGGGGTCCACATAGGTATTCAGTCCCACATGGGTGATGGTGCCGGGCTTTCCGGCGGCGCAGTCACGGAAAATATGGGAGAGGACACCCTGGGGGAAGTTATAGGCGAGGATTTTGTTTTCCACGGCCAGCGTCCCCAGATTGGGCGCCAGGCCCCAATATCCGCCGATGGCCCGTCGGATCATGGTTTCATGGGCGAAATGGTTCAGCCCACGCTTTTTATAGTCGCCCTCGCCGGCGCAAAACAGCAGCGTGAGATCCCGGGGATGCCCGGTTTCCAAAAAACGGCGTTCAATCTCCTGGGCGATTTCCTCAGCAAACCCTGCCCCCACGTAGCCATCCGTAGCGAAATTACAACCGTCGGGAACCAGCTTAGCTGCCTCTTTTGCGGTCAAAACCTGCACTGCCATATACAACGCCTCCCGAATCGTCTGATTTGCGGAAAATAAAAAAACCGCCCTATTATTATAATAAAAATTGCATTTTTATACAATAGAACGGTGAAAAAACTGCGAATGAAAAAGGGCATCAGCGGGCGAGGGATCGTTTTCTACTTCCGGTTTTTTGTGGAGCGATAATCCGAAGCCCGAGTGGAAAGCCCCTTCTTTTCCAGACGGGAATTGGTAAATTCCCGAACCAGGGAATAGAATACAGCAAACAGCGGGATCCCCAGGATCATGCCCAGGACGCCGAACAGGCCGCCGCCCAGAACAATCGCGAAAATGACCCAAAAGGCCGTGAGGCCGGTGGAATCGCCGAGGATTTTTGGCCCAATGAGCTGGCCGTCCAGCTGCTGGAGCACCAGCGTTAGAATGATGAACCAAAGGGCATCGGCCGGATTCAGAATCAGCAGGAGCAGGGCGCTGGGAATAGCGCCGATAAAGGGGCCGAAGAAGGGAACCAGATTGAATATACCCATGATGATGCTGATGAGGAGGGCATAGTCGATGCCGATGATGGTCATGCAGACAAAGGTGAGGACGCCGACAATGGCAGATTCCAAAAGTTTTCCCGAGATGAAATTGCTGAAAATTGTGTGGCTTTCCCGGGTGACCAGGATCATCCGCTCGGTAAATTTTTGAGGGAATACGCCAAAGAGGAATTTTTTGGTCTGCATGATAAATTTCTCTTTGGAGAGCATGAGATAGATGCTGGCGATGAGGGCGATAAAGAAATTCCCAATGAGGCCAACGACACTGATAGTCAGATTGATGCCCGTGCTGGCCAGATCCGGGAACAGATCCCGGACATAGCTGATGACAGATTTTAAAAAGCCCTCCCAGGTGATGGCCAGCTGACTGATTTTGGAGGTATCCAGATGCATGGATTCCAAAACCCCCTTGAGCCAGGCAATAAATTCCTGAAAATAGCTGGGAAGCTGGTCAAACAGGCGGGCGATGCTGTCCACCAGCTGGGGAAGAATGATCCAGATCAGCCCGGCGAGGATGAGGATGAACAGAAGGATGACCGTAGTGACCGAAAGGCCGCGGACGAGCTTGGGCCGGGGCTTTTTCCGGTTCAGGCCAGCATAGACCGTCTCTTCAAAAAAATGCAGGGGCCGATTTAATATATATGCGATGGCAAAGCCCCAGATAAAGGGGCTGATGATGGCAAAAAAGGTGGAGAGAACCGAAGAGATGGAAGCCAGATTCAAGAGCAGGAATAAAAACAGAATGGCGGCCGCCAAAACCAGAAATGTATAGACGGCGATGGTCGTATATTTTTCATTCCAACGGACTTTCATGGAGAATTCCTCTCTTTCGTAAGCTGGGAGTAAAGTTCAGGCCGCCCGGAGGACGGCCTGGCTTATTACTAAAATATGCCGGAAAGCAGAAATTATACGGATTTATTCATTCTGCACGGCCAGCGGCGTGCCGCGGAACAGCCGCAGGGAATATATGGTGAGGACAAAGATCAGGGCCGCATAGACCGGGACGAAAATATAGGTGGTTGTCGCCCGGAGCCAGGCCACCTGCGGCGGCATTCCCAGATAAATCAGAGTCAGTGTGTTTAAAACGAAGGAACAGACCGTCTGAGTCAACAGAGTGACCAGCAGGATTTTCACAAATTTGAAGTTCCGGTGCCCCCTTTGGAAAAATAATCCGGGAAGAATTCCCATCAGAGCGTTGGTGATGGTGAAAAGCGGGAAATATCCGCCAAGAGGCCGAATCAAAAAGACCAAAAGGTCGGTGGCGCCGCCGATCAGGCCGCCATAGACCGGGCCCAGGACCATGCCGCTGTACAGGATGATCACGGGAGACAGATTGATATCCTTCGCCAGACCGCCGAACAGACTGACAGGGATGCCGAAAATTTTCAGCACGACGGCAAGGGTCAGCAGGAGAGCTGCAAAGACGATGGTTTGCGTTGTTTTGTTTTTCATAAAAATACCTCCTTTTTCTTAGAATAGCAACGAGCGTGCCAACGAAAAAAAGAGGCAGCCTGCGGGCAGGCAAACAAAAACCCTCTTTAGTTGTATTCGCAGCGGACGCGGGACCGCACCGCAGGCCGGAAAAGACCTTTCGTTCCTGGGCGACATCCCATCCCAGGACACTATACGCGCGTGACCCTACTCTGCATATTCTAGGGCGAGTATACCACACATTGCCCGGGGTGGCAAGCGGTATATAAAGAAAAAAGGGGTCATAGATATATACAGCCGGAAAAGGAGGGATAGGATGAAAACGCATGTTCTTGCACGCACAGAGACTTTGGAGATGCTGAGCGCCCGCTATGGCGTTCCGGTCTGCATGATCATCCGGGCGAACCATCTGGGTGCCGAAGACCGCCTGTTTGCCGGGCGGAAGCTGCAGATTCCCCCCGTGGACTATTGCTGGAAAGCAGAGGAAACAAGCGGGGAGGGAGAAGCAAGATCCGGAAAACAGACCTATCAGGTCCGCCCGGGGGATACGGTCTATTCCATTGCCCAGAGGTTTCACACGACGATGAACGCCATTCTTTTGGAAAACGGACTGACGCGGCCGGAAGAGCTCCGGGCAGGGATGCGGCTTTTCGTTCCTTGCTTCCCGGAAGATTTTGCGGTATACTCACTAACATCGATGGACACCCTGGAGGGCGTGGCGGAAAAATTCGGCGTGACCGTGGCGGCGCTGCGCGGCGCAAACGATTTGCCGGAGACGCTCTACCCCGGCCTGCAGCTGGTGATCCCGGGAAAGCGGGAAGGAATATAGATTTTTATGCAGAGCATCTGGCTTGTGGGGATCAACGCGAAATTTGCCCATACGAACCCGGCCATCCGGTATTTGAAGAATTATGCGGACAACCCGGCCGTGGGCATCGCGGAATATACCATCAATATGCCCCTGGAATCCATTTTAAGCGATCTCTTGAATAAAGGAGGGAGGGCCTATGGCTTTTCCGTCTATATTTGGAATGTGGATTTTTGCCGCCGCCTGGGCGCAGCTCTGAAAAGGGAGGGGGCGGCCGTGCTGTTTGGCGGGCCGGAGGCGACGTATTCGCCGGAATCCTTTTTGGAATATGGCGATGTGATTCTGGGCGAAGGGGAAAAGCCCTTCCGGGCCTGGACCGAGGCATTTCTTGCAGGCCGGGAGCCGCGCAGGGAAACGCCTTCTCTCTGTTTTTTGGAAGGCGGAAAAAAGCGGACGAATCCGGCGGCCTCTCCTGTGGAACTGCAGGAGCTGGAACAGCCGTATTTTGATTTGAAGGAATTGAAAAACCGCGTCGTCTATTACGAGTCCTCCCGGGGATGCCCGTTTGCCTGTTCTTATTGCCTGTCCTCCATCGAAAAGGGTGTTCGGTTTGCTCCGGCGGAAAAGGTGAAACAGGATCTGGAGCTTTTCCGGAGAGCCGGCGTGATGCGGGTGAAATTTGTGGACCGTACCTTTAACGCGGACAAGGCCCGGGCCAAGGAAATTTTCCGGGACATCGCGGAAAAAGGCGGGAATACCGGATTCCACTTTGAAATTGCGGCCGACCTTCTGGACGACGAGACGGCGGAAATCCTGTCCCGGGCGAAAAAGGGACTGATCCAGCTGGAAATCGGCGTGCAGTCCACCCATCCGCCCACGCTGCGGGCAATTCGGCGGGAACAGGATTTTTCCCACACCCGGCGGATGGTGCGGCGCATTGCCGAGGGCGGAAACGTACACCAGCACCTGGATCTCATTGCCGGGCTGCCTTTGGAGGGACTCGGGGAATTTGCTAAGTCCATTGACGATGTGATGGATGTGGGAGCGGAAAAGGTGCAGCTGGGTTTTTTGAAGGTGCTCCATGGCTCGGCAATGGAGGCGGAAGCGGCCCGGTATGGCATTGAATATCAAAAAAGCGCGCCTTATGAGGTGACCCGGACGGACGCCATCGCTCCGGCAGAGCTGGCCCTGCTCCATGAAATCGAATATCTGCTGGACCGGGCCTATAATTCCGGCCTGTTTCCTCAAACTGTGCGGTGGTTTTCCAGACAGTGCGGCGGGTATTTTGCGTTTTTCCGGGAATGGAACGACCTGGCAAAGGAGGGAAAGCCGCCCCGGAATTGGACGGAAGGGGACCTGGCGGCATCGCTTCTCGCCTTCGGAGAGAGGCGAAATATTCCATATGGGCGGGATTTTCTTCGCTGGGACGCTCTTTGTCGAAACTTCCGCCCCCGCCTGCCCGAATTTTTGGAACAGCCCGGGAGGGAAGCCGAGCGGCGCGCATTCTATCGGGACTTCCCGGAGGAATGGGTGCCGGAAAACCGAAAGGGGAAGCGCCCCTGGCATTATACCCGTCTGGAATGGTTTTCGGCGGACATTCCCGGATATCTGCGGGAAGGAAAGCTGCGGGAGAAAGAGACAATCGTTCTCTTTGACTATGCGGCAGGCGTCCGGCGGGTTTTGGGACAAGAGCCGTTCCAAGAAAAAAGTGAAACCGGGAAGCAATAAGCCCGGGCCAGATGGAGGATGGCATTGCGCCAAAAGGCGCGGCGGCGGGGAATCAATTTCATGTATCTGCCGCCGATTCGGCATTACGGGGATTTTAAAAACTTGATCGAGATACCGCCGCCGGCCCTGCCGATGGCTTTATACGGTAAATAAAAACTGCCCGGGCACAATGCCCGGGCAGCCTTTATAGAGGAAAAATGAAACGGGAAACTTAATACAAATTACAATGTTTTTTGCTGAAAAGTCCGGCCACAGAACCTTGCTGCGGAGGGCCTTTTCTCATTCTTGTAACTGTATCGTTATGTATTGTATCCCGGATTTTGACAAAGTATACATGCGGCGAAAAAATTATTTTGATTTTTTTCGGGGCGCTGTTTTTGTGAACTGAATGAGAATTCCAAGAATGGCGAGCACCAGAGTTGCCAGAAGAAGCCAGTGGGCGTGGGTCTGCTGAAAAGCGGTAACCGCGCGGCTCAGGGATCGGAGAGTCTGGCTGGCGGTTCCGGCCTGGGCGGAAAAAATAGAAGAGAGGTGGAGAAAGAAATATCCGCCATACAGAGCCAGAGACGAAGCGCCGTTAAAGGACGTGGAAAAAATGAGAAAGGCGCGCCGGTAAACGATGGTCAGGCTGCCCAGGGCAACGGCGAAAACACAGATGAAGATGATGCCGAAGGTAGTGGTCACGCTCCCGCCGAACAGGACGAGAATGGCCCATCCGATGAGGGCGCCAAAGGAAGCTCCCATAAGAAAAATTCCGACATGATAGAGGAAATAGACGAGAAGGCAGACCCCCACACCGATGAGAATAGAAAATACCAGAGCCAGAACCGTGCTGAGGCCGGCAACGGGAGCCAAAAGCAAAAAGGCCGCCAGGAATCCAAAAAGGAAGCCATAGGCCATAATCAGCTTTCTGACATAGCGGTAGCCGAAGAAACAGAGAATGAACGCTAAAAATAAATTGACAATAAAAAATGCAATACCCGAAAATGTAGCCATACCATACTCCTATCCGCAGCATTCGTGAAAAATCGCGCCATTTCGTAACATTTATTATAGTCAAAAAGAAAAAAACTGTAAAGGGAAAAACGCGTTTTGTTTTGTAATGTTTTCCCGCCCGCTGGGTATACTACATTTCTATGAAGGCGTTAAAAAAATTTGACAAGACAATCAAAATAGTATTGGGGCTGGTGATCGGCGCCGTAAACGGGTTTTTCGGTTCAGGCGGCGGCATTATCGCCGTCCAGGCCATGGAAAAGCTGGGAGTGGAGCAGAAGAAGGCCCATGCCACATCCCTTCTGGTCATTCTGCCCCTGTCGATTGCCAGCGCGGTGATTTATTTCCTGTCGGGCAGCGTCAGCTTTGAGGGCAGCACTTGGTTCCTGCTGGGCGGAGCATGCGCCGGCGGCCTGGTCGGGGCGCTGCTGTTGGATAAATTAAAGGGGGAATGGGTGAACGCCATTTTTACGCTGCTCATCATCGCCTCTGGAATACGGATGGTGTTTTGATATGATTTGGTTTGCAGTTGCGGGATTTGTTTTTGGCATTATCGGCGGCATGGGCATGGGCGGCGGAATCATCCTGATTCCCGTTCTGACGCTGTTTTTGGGCGTGAACCAACATGCGGCACAAGGACTGAACCTTTTGGCGTTTCTGCCCATGGCCGGGTTTGCCCTGGCAGCACATATCAAAAAGAAGCGGGTGGATTTCAAGCTGGCCATCTTCCTCTGCATTTCCGGCCTGGCAGGCGCCCTGCTTGGCGCTTGGGTTGTGGGGAGCATGGAAAACGATCTGCTCCGGAAACTGTTTGGCGGATTTCTCATTCTGCTGGGCGGGATGCGGGCGGTGGCTCTCATAAAAAATTTTATCCAGAAGAAAAAGCAAAAAGCGAAATAAGATGACAAACGAGACTGCCGCGGAAGTAAAGGCTTCCGCGGCTTTTTATATGCCAAAAAGCGGCTTCCGGACGCATGGCGGAACTGGCGGAAAAGAGAGAAAAAGCTTGTAACGAATTTATATTTTGGAAGGGAATGAGTGCGGATGGACAGGGCGGCCATGCAAAAGGAGCGGCGGACAAACCCATATCCGGGTATGATGCAGCATATATATTTATTATAGAGAAACATTTCTCAAAATAAATATTTGTCAAAGAATGGCGATCCATGTATAATAAGAAGTAATTCAAAACCTACGATTCCATGTGGAACGCGTGACAACTGAGAGGAAAATGGGAGGTAATTGATTCATGGGAAGGAATCTGACGTTTAAGGGCGGAATCCATCCTTTGCCAAAGCTTCACCATGGGAAATTGCAGACCGAGCGTCTGGCCATTGAGGTCATGCCGGCGCCGGAGACGGTCAGCATTCCCTGCGCCCAGCATATCGGCGCGCCGGCCGTGCCGATTGTCGAGGTGGGAGACAGAGTGAAGCTGGGCCAGAAAATCGCCGAGGCAAGCGGTTTTGTGAGTGTGCCCGTGCATGCCAGTGTTTCGGGAACGGTAAAGGAAATTGCCCCAAAGCCGAACAAGGCGGGCCGGGATGTGGTCAATATCGTCATTGCCAACGATTTTGAGGACGAGGTTGACCCCAAAATCGCGCCCCAGGGCCCGCTGGATACGCTGACGCCGGACGAGATCCGGGCGCTCATCAAAGAAGCGGGCAATATCGGCCTGGGCGGCGCGGGGTTCCCCACCCACGCAAAGCTCTCGCCGCCGGCGGATAAGCCTATCAACACGGTGATTGTCAATGGGGCGGAATGCGAGCCCTTTTTGACGGCTGACCACCGGGTTATGCTGGAAAACCCGGGCGGTGTGATTTTGGGACTCAAAGCCGTGATGAAGGCGCTGGATGTGAAGCTGGGGTTTATCGCCGTGGAGGACAATAAAATGGATGCGGCGGCGGCTCTCCAGAAGGCGCTGGATACCAACACCATCCGCGTCAAGATCCTGGAAACAAAATATCCCCAGGGCTCGGAAAAACAGCTGATCGATTCGATTTTGGGACGGCAGGTTCCCTCGGGCGGCCTGCCCATGGATGTGGGCGTGGTGGTCATCAATGCGGCTTCCGCGGCGGCCATTGCCGAAGCCATCGACACGGGAATGCCTATTGTGAACCGCGTGGTGACGGTGACCGGCCATGTGGAAAATCCAAAAAACCTTCTGGTCCGCATCGGGACGCCCATCAAAGAGGTGCTGGACTATTGCGGCGGCATGAAACCCGGGGTGAAACGGTTGATCGACGGAGGGCCCATGATGGGAACGCCGCTGGACCGGGTGGACGGCGTGGTGACGAAAACGACTTCCGGCCTGCTGGCCCTGGGAGAAGACCATATTCAGAACACAAAAAAATCCAACTGCATTCACTGCGGGCGGTGCGCATCGGTATGTCCCATGCACCTGATGCCCATGATGATCAGCGCAGCTTCGGATCACTATGATTGGGGGCGGGCGGAAAAGTATCATGCCATGGACTGCATGGGGTGCGGCTGCTGTTCGTTTATCTGCCCGGCAAACCGGCACCTATGTCAATCCATCCGGGTGGCCAAGGATGCCATTGCCGCCAAACGCAGGAAAAAACAATAGGAGGCGGAATTATGGACAACGAACAATATGTATTGGCGTTTTCGCCCCATATCACAGATTCTTCCACCGTTTCGCGCATTATGCTGGATGTGATCATTGCGCTCCTTCCGGCCTGCGGGGCGGCGATCTATTTCTTTGGCGTTCAGGCGGCCATTCTGCTGGCGGTGAGCGTAGCCTCGGCGATGGCAACGGAGGCCCTGATCCAGGTGCTCTGCAAGCGCCGGGTGACGGTTTTGGACGGCTCTGCCGCGGTTACGGGCGTTTTGCTGGCCCTCAACCTGCCGGCGGGGGTGCCCCTCTATATCCCCATTGTAGGTGCGGCGTTTGCCATTGCCATCTGCAAGCAGTGCTTTGGAGGACTGGGGCATAACTTCATCAATCCGGCTCTCGCGGCCCGGGCGATGCTGCTGGTGGCCTGGCCGGTGGCCATGACGACCTTCCTGCTTCCCGGCGTGGATACCGTGGCTTCGGCGACCCCTCTTGCCATGATGAAGGCGGGGGAGACGGCGGGGCTTCCCAGCCTGTTGCAGATGCTTTTGGGGCAGACGGCGGGCAGCATGGGAGAAACCAGCGCCCTCGCCCTGTTGCTGGGCGGCGTGTACCTTATAGCGCGCAGGGTCATCTCCTGCCGCATTCCTCTGACGTATATCGGGACAGTGGCAGTGTTCGTGCTGCTGTTTAAAGGCCCGGATATGGTTCTGCCGCATATTCTTTCCGGCGGGCTGTTCCTGGGGGCCTTCTTTATGGCAACAGACTATGTCAGCTCGCCTTCCACGCCTTTGGCCCAGTTTATATATGCCCTGGGCTGCGGCATTTTGACGGGCGTGATCCGGCTGTTTGGCGGCTATGCCGAAGGCGTATGTTTCTCAATTCTCCTGATGAACCTGGTGACGCCGCTTCTGGAACGGGCATTCCCGCCGCGGATCTATGGGGAGGTGAAGGCGAAATGAAGGAAATTTTAAAAATGACCCTCAAGCTCTTTGTCATCACCTTTATCGCCGGCGCACTGCTGGGAGGAACTTATTTTATCACCAAAGATCCCATCGCGGAGCAGGAGACCAGGCAGGCCACCGAAGCCCGGCAGCAGGTTTTGCCGGAGGCGGCAAGCTTTGAGGCTGTAGACATGGCGGCGATCAGCGCGGACGAGGCATACAGCAGCATCACCGAAGTGTATACCGGCAAGGACGCTGCAGGCAGCGTGGTCGGCGCGACCGTGCGGATGACCGCCAAAGGGTTTAAACCGGGCATTGTGCTGACCGTGGGCATCAAGAACGACGGGACGGTGAGCGGCGTCAGCATTGGCAGCCATGAGGAGACGGCGGGCCTGGGGGCGAAAGCTGCCGAGCCGGAATTTTATGAGCAGTTTGCCGGGAAACCGGCGGACGGTTCGCTGAGCGTCATCAAAAACGGGACGGCAGGGGAGAGTGAAATTCTTGCCATTTCCGGCGCTACCATTACATCAAAAGGGATTACCGACGCCGTGAATACCGCAGTGGGCTGCTATGACAAATATGTGAAAGGCTGAGAGGAGGGCGCGAAGGTGAAAGAAAAAGAAACGGCAAAACCGACTTCCATCGCCGGAAAGATCATAAAAAATGGAATCATCGACGAAAACCCCACGTTCCGGCTGGTGCTGGGCATGTGCCCGACCCTGGCTGTGACGACGGCGGTTTCCAACGCTCTGGGCATGGGGGCGGCGGCCACGTTTGTCCTCATCTGCTCGAATATGGTGATCGCGCTGCTGCGCAACTTCATCCCGGCAAAGGTTCGGATTCCGGCCTATGTCGTGATTATCGCAGCGTTTGTGACCATCGTCCAGCTGCTGATGAAGGCGTTCCTGCCCGCATTGGACAGCGCTCTTGGAATCTTCATCCCGCTCATTGTGGTCAACTGCATCATATTGGGCCGGGCAGAGGCCTTTGCCTCCAAAAACCAGGTCGTCCCCTCCATTCTCGATGGGCTGGGCATGGGGATTGGCTTTACGCTGGCCCTTACCCTGATCGCAACGATCCGGGAAATCCTGGGCAACGGAACCTTCCTGGGGATCTCCCTTTTCGGGCCGGGGTATCCGCCGGCGCTCATCATGATCCTGGCGCCGGGAGGCTTCATCACTTTGGGGCTGCTCCTGGGACTCATCAACAAGATCATGAAGAAAAAGGCATAGGAGGGCGGCAGCATGGATTTTACAAATATTTTCGTCATCCTTTTGAGCTCTATTCTGGTAAACAACTTCGTCATGTCGCGGTTCTTGGGCTGCTGTCCCTTCCTGGGGGTTTCCAAGAAGATCAACACGGCCCTGGGCATGGGGGCGGCGGTTACCTTTGTCATGTCCCTGGCCAGCGTCATTACCTATCTGGTGCAGTATTTTGTGCTGGAGCCGCTGGGCGTGGCCTATTTGCAGACCATCGCATTTATCCTTGTGATTGCGGCGCTGGTGCAGCTGGTGGAAATGGTGATCCAGAAGATGAGCCCTTCGCTCTATAAGGCGCTGGGCGTATATCTGCCGCTGATTACGACAAACTGCGCCGTGCTGGGCGTGGCGATTCTCAATATCAACGAGCACTATAACCTGCTGGAATCCCTGGTGAATGGGTTTGGCGGCGCGGTCGGTTTCACATTGGCCATCGTTCTGTTTGCAGGCATCCGGGAAAAGCTGGAATATTCGGATATTCCCCAGCCTTTGCAGGGCTTTCCCATTGCGCTTATAACAGCGGGACTCATGAGCATTGCCTTCCTGGGATTCCAGGGAATGATTTAGGGGGAGGAAACGCATTTGGAAGCGATCATTTGGTCATTGGCGGTTCTTGGCGGCCTGGGCATCGTTCTGGGTTTGGGGCTGGGAATTGCGTCAAAAAAACTGGCAGTCAAGACAGATCCCCGGGTAGAGCAGGTGCGGGAATATCTTCCCGGCGCCAACTGCGGCGGATGCGGTTTTCCGGGATGCGACGGCCTGGCGGCGGCTCTGGTGGAGGGAACCGCAGCTCCTGGAGCCTGCTCGGCCTGCTCCAAAGAGAATTTGGATAAGATCGGGGAGATCCTCGGCGTGGCAGTGCAGGCGGGCGAAAAAAAGGTGGCCCGGGTGCTCTGCCGGGGCGATCATGGGGCCTGTAAAGATAAGGCGGCCTATGACGGCGTCATGGACTGCAAGGCGGCGGCTCTGGTGGCCGGCGGCTTTAAGATGTGCCGGGTGGGCTGCCTGGGGCTGGGTACCTGTGCAAGAGTATGTCCTTTCGGAGCTATAGAAATCGGAGAGAACGGCATTGCCGAGATTGACGAAGAGCTCTGCACGGGCTGCGGAAAATGCGCAGAGGAATGTCCGCAGCATGGCATTGTCATCATGGAACAGAGCCGCCCGGTATATGCGGCCTGCCGTAACCGGGATTTTGGAAAAGCAGTTTTGAACGTCTGCACGGCGGGATGCATTGGATGCAAGCTCTGCGCGAAAACCTGCCCGGAAGGGGCGATTGTGATGGAGAACAACCTGCCGGTATTTGACTATGAAAAATGTATTGGCTGCGGGGCATGCGCGGAAAAGTGCAAGCCCGGCTGCATTACTTTCCTGGGCAGCGCGGCGGAAGAGGCGGGGGAAGCATGAGAAAATTCCTTCTTGCCTCTGCCTCTCCCCGGCGGCGGGAGCTGCTGGGGCTGGTTCTGCCGGAATTTACAGTCCAGGTGAGCGCGGCAGACGAAAACCTGAAGGAGCGGGATCCCGGGAAGCTGGTGGAAGAGCTGGCCCATCGAAAGGCGGAAGCCGTGGCCCGAAAGGCAGAAAAGGGCACGGTGGTCATCGGTGCGGACACGGTTGTATATGCCGGGGGAGAGATTCTCGGCAAGCCCCGGGACCGGGCGGACGCGCGGCGGATGCTGCAAATCCTTTCGGGGAACACGCATGCGGTGTATACGGGGATTTGCGTAATCGATACAGAAACCGGACAGGTCCGCCGGGATGCGGCAAAGACGGAAGTGGTCATGGCGGAGATATCCAAAGCAGAGCTGGAGGATTATCTGGATACGGAAGAATATGCCGATAAGGCGGGGGCCTATGGCATTCAGGGAAAAATGGCCCGGTGGATCAGCGGAATTCACGGCTGCTATTATAACGTCATGGGGCTTCCGGTTCAAAAGCTCTATGCCCTGCTTCGGGATATGCAGCTGATCTAAAGAAAAATGGGAAAATAGCCACGATGGAAACGCGTGGTTATTTTTTTGTATAAAAAGTGGATAACAGCGCCTGTCAGGGGCGTAAGCCCGGCAAAAGGATCATATATATAAAAAAAGATACATTTTCATCCAAACAAAAGATGCCCGACCCATAGGTATAACTTGGGAGAAATATGGAAAGAGTATATGCAGATTTTGGAAAAGGAGAAATGAATCTATGATGAAATATTTGTCACAAGGCCTGGGGATCGATCTGGGAACCGCGAATACCCTGATTTACGAGCGGGGAAACGGCATTGTCTTAAATGAGCCGTCGGTTGTGGCGGTTCGCCCGGGGGACCGGAAGATTCTTGCCGTGGGAAGCGAGGCCAAGCAGATGCTGGGAAAGACCCCGGGGCAGATAATGGCGGTCCGTCCCATGCGGGAAGGCGTGATCGCGGACTTTGACATGACCAAAATCATGCTGAAATACTTTATCCAGAAGGTGATGGCCCGGCGGCTTTTTAAAAATCCCAACGTCGTCGTGTGCGTTCCCTGCGGGATTACCGATGTGGAAAAGCGGGCGGTGGAGGAGGCGGCGCGTTCCGCAGGCGCACGGGATACGTTTCTCATGGATGAGCCGGTGGCTTCCGCCATTGGCGCGGGGCTGGATATCTCTCTTCCCCGGGGAAGGATGATTCTGGATATCGGCGGGGGAACCAGCGAGGTCGCGGTAATCTCCCTGAATGGCATTGTAGTACACCGTTCCCTGCGCGTGGGCGGAAACTATATGGACGAGGCGATTTCGGATTATGTCCGGAAAAAATATAATGTATATATCGGCGAGTCCACGGCAGAGCTGGTGAAAATTGAGATCGGCGATGTGCGGGAAGAAACGGGAGAGGAGACTTTAGAAATCAAAGGACGCAGCCTGATTTCCGGGCTGCCGGCCAGCGTCACGATATCTTCCAAAGAAGTGAAAGAGGCGCTGACTGACAGTGTCACAAAGATTCTCCTGGCGGTTCGCCAGACCCTGGAAAACACACCGCCCGAGCTGACGGCGGATATCTATGAAGATGGCATCGTCATGGCCGGCGGGACATCCATGCTTCGGGGTCTGGATGAACAGATTTACCGCGAAACCGGGGTTCGGGCCTTTTTGGCGGAGGAACCACTGGATTCGGTGGTGCGCGGCGCAGGCGCGGCAATTGAGCAACTGATGCACCGGGGCGGCCCGCACTATGCCATGCGCGCCGAGGCATAACCGAACGTTCACAAATTATTTATGGAAATGAATGGGCGAGATATGGTATAATCACTATAAAACCGTATTCCGCCCTTTTTATTTTTGGATAAATGGGCAATAGAATTATGGAAAAGAGGAAGATAGAGGATGTCTTTTTGGAAGAATCGTCCCTTGCTTATAGCCGTTATTTTAATCATCATTCTGTTTGTGCTGCTGTTCGCAACGGCGGGCACCTCCGGCGAAGGAGGAACCCAGAGCGTCATTGGGGGGATTTTTGCGCCCATGCAGGAGGGGCTCTATAACTTCACGGCGAGTATCGGCGATTTCTTTTCCAATCTGTTTTCCACGACAGATTTGGACAAGGAGAATTTGGAGCTCAAGCAGAAGGTGGCGGAGCTGGAAAGCAAGCTCCAGGATTATGAAAATATCGCCAGCGAAAATGAACGGCTGAAGGAGCTTTTAAACGTCGTGGATTCTGTGGGCGATTATGAGATCGTGACGGCGCGGGTCATTGGCAAAAATCCGGGCGTATGGTTCCGGGAATTTACCATCAACGCCGGCAGGAACCAGGGCGTGAAAAAGGATATGATCGTCCTGACAAAGGACGGCCTGATGGGGCGCGTCATATCCTCGGCGGATTCCTATGCCAAGGTGATGACGCTGATCGATCTGGAAAGCGGGGTTCCGGCCCTGGTGGAGAGAACGCGGCAGAATGGTGTTGTCAAGCTGAAGGGCGGGACCGAGGATTCCGGCGATGCGCTGGAAATGTATTATCTTCCCATCGATGCGGATGTGGTGCCGGGCGATAAAATTCTGACATCGGGCATTGGCGGAGTATATCCCAAAGGCCTGGTCATCGGAACGGTGACCGAAGTGAGCGCGGAATCCGGGACCGAAAAGCGCGTGACTGTAAAAAGTGCTGTGGACTTTGAGCGTATGGAAGAAGTCATGGTCATCAAGCATGTTTTTGAAGAGGTGGAAGAATAATGCGCTATGTGGTGTTGCTGCTCACCTCTCTGATCTGTTTCTTTTTCAACAGCGCCGTGCTGCCGCAGGCGGCGATTTTCGGCATCCAGATGGATATCATGCTGGCCGCCATGGTCTGCATGGTGATGCTGGAACGCACCATGACTCCGGTTTTCTATATGACTGGGTGCGCGGTCATCATGGACTGCCTTTTTGCGACGGCCATCGGCTATTATTCGCTCCCGTATCTTCTCATTGGCCTGCTTCTCTATCTGGTCATGTGGAAATGGGGAAGCGGAAATGTGAAGTGGTATGCCGTGCCCATCCTGGGGGGCGGTGCATGGCTGATAAAAGAAATTCTTTCTGCGCTATTCTCAGTTCTTCTGGGAGTTTCTGTGGATTTGGGGCGGACGTTTCTCACCCATTCCCTCCCGGGCATTTTACTGGCGGCTCTCCTGACGTCGCTTTTGTATCTGCTGTTTGCCCGGTTATATCGGTATAATTTCCTGCGGCCGCTTTCCGCGCGCCAGGAGGATGAATACCGGCTCTAAGTTTTATTGAGGAGTGAAGAGCATGTTTTCCAAGCTGAAAACTCGATATATTGCCTATATTGTCGTTGTATTTGTGCTGTTGACCACGCTGATAGTGCAGCTCTACAGCTTAAATATCCGCCACGCGGAGGAATACACCAGCCAGGTGAGCACGAATAACGAAAAGACAGTGAGCGTGAAAGGCGCGCGCGGTTCGATTATGGACAAGAACGGCGTTCTGCTGGCCTATGACGTCAGCAGCTATGACGTGCAGTTTTATAAGGACCCGGCGGAAAACGCTTCCAGCGACCGCGCTTTCTATACGGATGTGATTCAGAAAACCATCGAACTCATCGAGTCCAAGGGCGGGGAAATTATCGATACCTTTATGATCCGCAGAGGAGAAGATGGAACCTTTTCCTATGATATCGACGACAGCATCACCGGCGAGGCGCGGGAAAACCGCATCAACAACTGGTGCGAAAATATGCAGATTTCCAAGGTAAAGGATGCGGAGGGCAACTCGGTCTATCCGGATCCGGAGAATATCTACTATGACCTGCGCACCCGGTACCGCATTCCCGAATCCATGGCATATGAGGATGCAGTCAAGCTGCTTTCCATCTGGCAGGAAGTGCAGCTTATGACATATCGCTCCTATATTCCCGTTACTATCGCATATAACGTCAACTTTGAAACGGTTTCAGAGATCGAGACCCGGGCCAATGAGCTCAAGGGAATGCAGATCGAAGAGAGCAGCACCCGCGTCTATCCCAAAAAGACGGTGGCGGCACATATCGTTGGATATATGGGCCGGATGGTGAGCGAAGAGGAAATCGAGGAAAAGGAGGCCCAGGGCTATTCCCAGGACGACCTTGTGGGGAAAGTCGGCATTGAGGCCACAATGGAGGAGTACCTGACGGGCAACAGCAAGGAGCATCAGGGGAAAAAGGTTTTGGAGGTAGACAGCGCGGGAACGGTGGTCCGGCAGGTTTCCTATACGCCGCCGACGCCGGGCAATAAGGTGGTTCTCACCATCGATTACCAGCTGCAGGAGCTTTTGGAAAGGACGCTGGCGGAGAACATTCAAACGGTGTATGCCGAGCAGCAGGATATGTATAACAATGCGGATCCGGAGCAGCGCAAGGAATATGACGAGATATTGGCAAAGCGTTCCACGAAAACGATTAACTATGTCCAGTCCGGCGCCTGCATCGTTATGGAGGTCAAGACAGGCAAAGTGCTGGCCCTGGTTTCTTCGCCGTCGTATGACCCGAATTTGTTTACCGGCGGAATTTCCGAAGAGGATTTCAAAATGCTGAACGAGGACCCGGCAAAGCCGCTCTTTAACAACGCCATTTCTTCGGTCTCCACGCCAGGTTCAATCTTTAAGCTCTGCACAGCGCTGGCCGGACTCATGGAAGAGGAAATCACCCTCACGGGCCCCAAAGGCATCATCAACGACGAAGGCCCCTATACCAAGCATTTGCAGGAGGGAGCGACAATCGTGGGTCATATTCCCAGCTGCTGGACCAAATATCCCCAGAACCACGCGCATAATCAGGACGTCGTAGCGGCGCTGAAAAACAGCTGCAACTATTATTTCTATGAAGTGGCATACCGGCTGGGGAACGACCGCCTGAACGAATGGGCGGATAAGCTGGGGCTGACCAGCAAAACCGGCATTGAGCTGACCGGCGAAGTGGCCGGGCGGGTCGGCAACAAGAATGTGCTCTATGACCCCTCCAAGGATATCGACGACCAGGTGACGTATAAGCCGCTGCTGGTGTATAACAAGCTGGTGGGCCAGCTAAGGGACTATGGAACAGAACGCGGCGTGACATATACAGACGACCAAGTGAAGGCGGCCGCGACCCGCATCATGCAGACGGCCGGGGAAAAGGGCCTGGTGATCGGTAAAGAGATCCGGCAGATCCTGAGCGAAGAACTGGATATTCCGGAAAACGTCTCCTCAAGCCGTGGCTGGTCCAACGAGATTGTGAACACAGTGCGCGAAGTGGTGTGGACGGACAACGACACCATTGTGCAGGGAATTGGCTCGGAGCCGACGCAGCTTTCTCCCATCGCCGTCGCCCGGTATCTCTGCGCCATCGTCAACGGAGGAAAGGTTTTCCAGCCCCATATCGTGGAAAAAATTGTGGATAACGAGGGGAATGTAGTCAAGACCTTTGAGCCCACAGTGGTAACGGATCTGCAGATCCCCGAGGAATACACGAACGCGATTATGGAAGGAATGGATCAGGTGGTTTCGGCAGAGGACGGCACGGCAAGCCAGGCCTTTGGAAACTTTAAATATCGGGATATTCTGGCAGGCAAGACGGGAACCGGCGTGGTTTCGGATATCGATATTGAAGATAACGTCTGGCTCTGCCTGGTGGCGCCCAAGGACGATCCGGAGATCGCTGTGGTTTGCTTCCTGCCCCATGGATTCTCGGATTCCAAGGCTTATCCCACGGCAAAGGCCGCCATTCAGTACTATTTCGACCAGAAAAATGCGCCGGCAGAAACGGAGCCGCAGGCTTCTCCCGAGGGCGGATTGCTCGAATAAGCGGAAAAAAACACGAAACAGACTGCAAAACCGATTGCAGTCTGTTTGTTTATAAGGTATAATTGGACGGGAGGGAAAATCCCTTTTTTAGAGAGATTCTTTTTATGGGAAATTATGGATTGCAGCAGTGCATATCACGGGCATGCGCCATGATTTTCAATTTTTGCGGAGTATGATGGAGGAAACGAGTGATTACTGTCAAAAGTACGCAGGAAGGGCTGGAATTTTGGATTGAAAGCTCCATGGCGTATCCGGATATCAAGGAGGAGCTGTTCCGCAAGCTGGGAGAAAACAAAGCGTTTTACCGGGGCATGAAGCTCCCGGCTATCTTTTTTGGAAAGCATTTCACAGACCTTCAAAAAAAGGAAATTTCCGGTTATTTTTATCGTGAATTACAAATTCAGAATACGGTTTTTGCGGAGGATGAGGAAAAGAGCGAACCCGAAAGGCCCATGCCGCCGCAGCCGCAGGACTCCCCAAAAGACGAGGTGGAGCGAATGGAAATTATTGGGCAGGAGGGCGAAAGCCTGTTTGTCCGGTCCACTGTCCGGGGCGGGCAGCGCATGGAATCCAAGGGGGATATTGTGGTGCTGGGAGATGTGAACCCCGGCGCGGAGCTGATTGCCGGCGGCAATATCGCCGTTTTTGGAAAATTGCGGGGGCTGGCTCATGCCGGCGCCTCTGGCCGGAGGGATGTCTGCATTGCCGCAAACTATCTTTTGCCGCAGCAGGTGCGGATCTGCGGAAAGATTGCCATTATCCCCAAAGACCGGGAGATCGAGGGGCCGGAGGTTGTCTACCTGCAGGATGGCAAGGTGGTTGTGGATCAAGTTGGATGAGTTGTTGAAAAACATAATGGAGGGGCATAGATGAATAACGTAATTGTAGTGACTTCGGGAAAAGGCGGCGTTGGAAAAACGACGACAACGGCGAACCTGGGCGTTGGACTTGCCCGGGCTGGAAAGTCTGTCGTCTTGATGGATACGGATATTGGGCTTCGCAATCTGGATGTGGTTTTGGGATTGGAAAACCGGATCGTATATGACCTGGTGGATGTGGTGGAAGGAACCTGCCGCCTGAAGCAGGCGCTCATTAAGGACAAGCGGTATGACGGGCTCTATCTTCTGCCCGCGGCGCAGACCCGCAACAAAATGGCGGTGTCGCCTGAGCAGGCAAAGGCGCTTGTGGAGGAGTTAGAAAAGGAATTTGACTATGTCCTGATCGACTGCCCGGCAGGCATCGAGCAGGGCTTTCAGAATGCCATTGCGGGCGCGAAAAGCGCCATCGTGGTGACGGTGCCGGAGGTTTCCTCCGTCCGCGACGCAGACCGGATCATCGGCTTGCTTTCCGCCAGTGAGATTACGGATGTGAAGCTGCTGATCAACCGTATCCGGCCGGATCTTGTGAAAAAGGGCGATATGCTGGCCATTGAGGATACATTGGAAATTCTGGGCGTCGATCTTATCGGCGTAGTCCCGGAAGATGAAATGATCTTCCGTTCCAGCAACCTGGGCGAACCGGCGGTGACCGACGATAAATCCCGGGCGGGAAGCGCCTATCGCAATATTACCCAGCGGATTTTGGGCAAGGAGATTCCCATTATGGATATGGAAGAAAAGAGCGGATTCTTCGGCAAGATGAAAAAGCTCTTTGGGAAAAACTGACATGGGCTGCCCTTGGGCGAGGTAAGGAGGAATCGGTATGGGTTTGTTTGGAAAGAGATCGAGAAAGAGCAGCTCTGTCGCGAAAGACAGGTTGAAGCTGGTTTTGATATATGACCGGGCAGGGACGTCTTCCAATAATGAGATGATTGAGATGATGAAACGGGATATCATGCGGGTCATTTCCCAGTATATCGAAATTGAGGAAGAAGAGATTGATCTGGATATCAAAACCTCGAACAACACAGGTGAGGGAGTGACCAGCGAGCTGGTGGCGAATATCCCCATCCGCAAGGTGAAAAAATTGGGGAAAAACAGATATCAGAAATAACAGGAAAAACCGGCAGAGGCTGCCGGTTTTTTTGTGAAATCAATAAACGGAAGAGAAGAGTTGCCCCGGATAAAAAGGCTCTGAAGGGGCTGCCGTTTGCCGGCGCGCAATAAAAGGAAACGGAAATGCGGCAGGCAAAAATAGCCGGAAGGAGTTTTCCCGCATACGGTATGCAGAGCAGAGGGGGAGAATGCCGTTTTGCATGCGAATATGTTGTCAAAGGTTTATGAACTTTTTATGACGGATTTGCCAGGCCGGGCGCAAATAGTGTATACTAAATAAACAGATACGAAAGAACCGGAAGGACGTTGTTCAACGAATGAAAAAAAACAATCTCTTCAGCAAGAGCATGTTAAAAAATATAGATTGGTTCCTGCTTATAATCGTGGTCGCTATTGTTATCTATGGAGCCATTGCGGTTACAAGCGCAACTTCTCCAGGGTTTTCCGGCGAGGATATGACGTTTGAAGAATATTTGGGACAGCTGGATTGGAGCTATGCTGGGCTGCAACTGATCTTTTTTGGGATTGGGATTGCGGCTATAATCGTTCTGTTATTTTTGGATTATAATAATCTGCGGGATTTTTCCAATATTATGTATTGGATCATGGTGGCGCTGCTGGTGGCTGTCTGGTTATTTGGGCAAACCATCAATGGAACAACAGGCTGGTTTAAGATCGGAAACCGGGGCATTCAGCCCGCTGAGTTCTGCAAGATCCTGATGATCGTGGTGCTGGCCAAGGAATTTGCCCAGCGCACGGAAGGAAAAACCGAAGGAATTACCCGTTTCCGCGATATCTGGCCCATGCTTTGGCGTTTTCTCATTCCCTTCGGACTGATCCTTTTGCAGCCGGACTGGGGCTCTGCCATGGTATATGCCGTGGTGTTTATTGGGCTGCTCTTCATGTCCAAAACCAGCTTTAAGATTATTGGGTCGCTGCTGGGCGGCGCCCTGGCCATGCTGCCGGTGGCGTGGCTCTTTATGGCGGATTACCAAAAAGAGCGGATCTATACGTTTTTCGATCCTTCCCGGGATACCGAGGGATCGGGATTTCATATGCTCCGGGCGAAAATCGTCGGGAGCTCGGGCGGACTCAACGGCAAGGGGCTGTTTTCCGATGACCTGCTGACCCAGCAGGGGAATTATCTGCCGGAAAAGCAGACCGACTTTATTTTTGCCGCTACCAGCGAGGCCGTGGGCTTTGTGGGAGGAATGATTCTGATTATTCTCTATGGGCTGCTGATCTATCGTCTGATTCGGCTTTCCATGCGGGCCAAGGACGATTTTGGAACGTATCTCATTTTGGGAGTATCCTTCATGCTGCTGTTCCATGTGTTTGAAAATATCGGCATGAACATCGGGCTGATGCCGGTGACGGGTATTCCGCTTCCCCTGTTCAGCTATGGCGGTTCCAATATGCTGACAATGATGCTGGCACTGGGGCTGGTGCTCAATGTGAATATGCGGCGAACGCGATATAATATATAGCGGTTTTGGAAAAAAGGGGACGAGAAATTCGTCCTCTTTTCTTTTGCGGGGATATATTTTGGGAAGCCTTCCCATATACATAGAAAAGAGAAGGAATTGATACCGGCAATTTCCGGATAGAAAGGAATGAAAACGCATATGGAGGAAAAAAGAAACCGGCAGACCACCAGCAACACAGAGTTTGTCTCGCGGACAGCGAGCCAAAGCCGCGACCGAATTTTTGATGAGGAGCGCATGCGTCAATTGCCCGGGAAAGAAGAGAAGCGGACGAAGTTCGGCGCATGGGGAGAATGGAAGAAAAAAGGGGAAGCGATGCCCCATACCTATAAAAAACTGCTCCGGAACACGGCGATCTGCGCTCTTCTGGCTTTTGGAATCTGGGGAATCAAATCCATGGATACGACCATAGCCAACAACGTTTCCCAAGGCATTGAGGAGGCGACATCCAGCGAAATGCAGATGGATGAAGATTTGGGCCGCCTGAAATTTGTGAATGGAGAGGAACAGTCAGACGCCACTGCGGTCAGCGCATCGGCATACAGCCTGCCTCTGGAGGGAGAAGTGGTGGAGACATTTTCGGAAACCGAAAAGGGCGTGAAGATCAAAAGCGAAGCCAACACGGACGTCAGCTCGATTCTCTCAGGCACTGTCATAAAGACCACCCAGGATACAGTAATCGTTGAGAACAACAACAGCACGCAGACCACCTATCAGGGACTCATCCCCACGGTGACGGCCGGGGACCAGGTGACAACGGCGCAGACCATCGGCAAGCTCTCGGGCGAAGTCCTTTGCCTGGAAACGGTGAGCAATATCGGTTATGTGGATTCTCTGAGCGCCAAAGACGTGAACGAAACGGTTGTTGGAAAATGAGCATCAAGCTGTTGGATGGGCGGCTGGTCATCAATTTGATCTTTATCCCCGTCGCCATCGTCATGGCATGTATCAATGGGGCCGCCTCTGTTGCGGCCTTTTTTGCCGCGCTTTTTCTCCATGAATGCGCCCATTCCATTATGGCCTCGGCCCTGGGTGTGCGGGTTTCCAGCCTGGAGCTGATGCCCTTTGGGTGCACGGCTCATGTGGAGAGCTTTGCCGTAATCAATGGAAGCAAGGAGATCGCCATGGCGGCGGCCGGCCCGGCCGTCAACATTCTCACGGCAGCGGCCTGTTATGTTGCCCTGCGGTTTGCGGAGCCTTCGGCCTTTTTGGAGGCCTTTTTCCGATCCAACGTCATGCTGGCGGCCATGAATCTCCTGCCGGCCCTGCCGCTGGACGGCGGGCGGATTCTGGCTTCGGTTTTGAGCATCAGCATGCCGCCGCTTCGGGCGACGCGGCTCACCAGCATTCTGGGAATCTGCGTGGGGAGCTTGCTTTTGGGTATAGGGATTTATATGGCGGCGACAGGAAATTTCAATCCCACGATCCTGCTCATGAGCAGCTTCATGCTCTATGCTTCCATCCGCCATTTTAAAAATGCCGCCTATATGTTTTTGAAAAACACCACTGGAAAGCGGGACGCCATTCGACGGCGGACGACGGTGGACATAAAAAATCTGGCCGTACACAAAAGCCGGACGATGGGGGAAGTGCTTCCCGACCTGGATACCCGCAAATATAATATGGTCTATGTTTTGGATGATGACCTTCGGGTGATCGGACGGCTGAGCGAATCCGAGCTGCTGCGGGGCGTGGTAAAAGAGGGAACGGCCGCTCCCATGCAGACGCTGACCCAGGAAAAATAAAAGGTATTTTGCGGGTTGATGTTTGACCTCTCTTGGGATTGATGGTATAATAGCAAAGGTTTGAATTGCGCAAAAGCAGGAATGCGTGTATTTTGTTTTGCAGGAGTGTGGCAGTGAAGCTAAAAGGGATGGATCATATTGTTCTTGTAGTTTCAGATTTGCAGGCTGCAATTGAGTTTTATAGGGATATTTTGGACATGCGCGCTGAGCAGCGGGGAGTGAATACGGCATTGCTGTTTGGAGACTGCAAAATCCATCTGCATGAGATGCAAACAGGGGCCAGACCTGTTGCGGCCGTTCCGGCCTATGGCAGCCAAGATTTCTGCGTCCGGGCGGAAGGCAGCATTCAGGAAATATATAAGGAACTGCAGAAGAAGAAAGCGCCGCTGGAGCCGGAAATGGGGATTGTTAAGCGGATTGGGGCTTTGGGAGAAATGCAGAGCGTATATTTACGCGATCCAGACGGGAATTTAGTGGAAATTTGTGTGTATAGCGCATAGGCGCCGGCGGGATATTTCTCGTCTAAAGCCTATATAGATATTATTGGAAACAGCAGAAGTCGTGCCGTCTGACGGGCAGCAAAAGAAGAGACATGCAAAGAGGCCGCGGTTCATGCGGCCATACTTTTTATTTGGATATTTGTGGAGGAAGACCTTTTGATAGATCGGAAAGTTTTGGAGAGCATATTGCCCAAGGTGGAGAAACCGGCGCGGTATATCGGCGGAGAGCCGAATATGGTCCGCAAGCCAGTGGATGTTCCCATTCGCTTTTTGTTCGCTTTTCCGGACGTTTATGAAGTGGGCATGTCCCATCTGGGGACAACCATTCTCTACCATCTGACCAACGAGCGGGAGGATACCTATGCCGAGCGCACCTATGCGCCCTTTAAGGACATGCAGGACTGCATGAAGGAGGCGGGGATTCCTCTCTATTCTCTGGAAACCTATACGCCCGCGGCAGAATTTGATATCATTGGGTTCAATCTCTCCTATGAGATGTGTTATACGACGGTTCTCGCCATGCTGGAGCTGGCGGGGCTTCCCAAGCTGGCTTCCCAGCGGGACGGGCTTCCCCTGGTCATTGCGGGCGGCGCCTGCACCTATAATGCCGAGCCTCTGGCGGATTTTATCGATCTGTTCATCATCGGGGAGGGAGAAGAGGTCAACATGGAACTGCTCGACCTCTATAAGGCCCACAAGGAAAAGGGATTTGAGAAGAAGGCCTTTCTGGAAGAGGCGGCGCAGATCCCGGGAGTGTATGTCCCCTCGCTCTATACCATAACATATTGCGCGGACGGAAGGGTGGCATCCATAGATGGGCCGCAGATGCCCATCCGCAAGCGGTATGTGAAGGATTTGGATGCGTCGTATTATCCGGAAAAATTTATGGTGCCGTTCCTGCGCCCTGTCCACGACCGGGCAGTTCTGGAGATTTTCCGCGGCTGCACCCGGGGATGCCGGTTCTGCCAGGCGGGATTTATCTATCGGCCTGTGCGGGAGCGGAAGCAGGAGACGCTGTTCCGCCAGGCGGACTGTATCCTGAAGGACACGGGATATGAGGAGATTTCCCTTTTATCGCTGAGTTCGGGGGACTACAGCACCATTGAGGAGCTGTCTATCGGCCTCATCGAGAAATATGAGAAGGATCATGTCAGTGTTTCGCTGCCGTCTCTGCGCATCGACTCTTTTGACAAGGAATATGCCAAGCGCATGCAGGGAGCGCGCAAGAGCAGCTATACCTTTGCCCCTGAGGCGGGGACCCAGCGCCTGCGGGACGTCATCAACAAGAATATTACCGAAGAGGACATCATGCGGGGCGTTCGCTATGCCTTTGAAAGCGGCGCCAGCAGCATAAAGCTATATTTTATGATCGGCTTGCCCACGGAGACTTATGCCGATTTGGACGGCATTGTGGATCTGGTGAAAAAGATTCGCGGGGTGTTTTTCTCGTTGCCCAAAGAACAGCGGTCGGGCGCGCTCAGCATTCATGTGAGCACATCTTCCTTTGTCCCCAAGCCGTTTACTCCCTTCCAATGGGAAAAACAGGATACGATGGACGAGCTGCATGCCAAACAGGAATACCTGCGGGAGCAGCTGAAAATGCGCGGCGTGCGCTATAATTGGCATGAGGCGCAGCTAAGCTATCTGGAAGCCGTTTTCGCCCGGGGCGACCGGCGGCTGGGAAAGGTTCTGCTATATGCCCAGGAAAACGGAGCCATGTTTGACAGCTGGCAGGATTATTTTCAAAATGAATTCTGGACGGACGCCTTTTTGCGGGCGGGCATTGATCCGGAATTCTATATCTACCGGGAGCGGGATGTAGACGAAATTCTGCCCTGGGATCATATCGACTGCTATGTAAAAAAATCCTATCTGGTGCGGGAGCTGAAGCGGGCCCGGGAAGCGGTCTGCACGCCCGACTGCCGGGAGGGCTGCACGGGCTGCGGCCTTGGCGGGAGGTGCTTTGAAAAATGAGAATCGGCGTAAAGTTTTCCCGCCTCGGGATGACAAAGTTTATCTCGCATCTGGACGTGCAGAGCATGTTTTCCAGAACCCTGCGCCGCACAGGCCTGCCTGTACGGTATTCCCAGGGATTTAACCCCCATATCGTGACCTCTTTTGCCTCGGCCATGGCCGTAGGCCTGGAATCCACGGGGGAATATATGGAGTTTTTCACCACGGCGCCAGTGGAGCCGGAGCAGGTGAAAGAACTATTATGCCGGGCGCTTCCCGGCGGCTTTTGCGTGGAAGCCGTGGGAGAGCTGGAAGAGCCGGGGAAAAAGCTCATGGCTCTGGTGGAAGCGGCGGCCTATGAGGTCTATCCCGAAGAAAATGCCCGGGAGCTGGGAGAGGCGCTCCGTGCCCTTCTGGCGCAGGAACATTGTGTGATTACCAAAATGCGCAAGGGGAAAACCCGGGAAATGGATATCCGCCCGCTGATTCTTCATGCGGAAATGGCGGGAGATACAATCCTGCTGTGGCTGGCTCTGTCCGGTTCTCAGTCCCTGAGCCCTTTTACACTCCTGGATACGCTGGCCCGGCAGACCGGCAGGGCTTTTTCCGGCAGGGTAGTGCGAAAAGAGCTGTATACGCTGCAAGACGGCAATTTAAAGGCTTTGGATACGCTTTTTCAGCGGTGACCGGGGCCTATGAGATAAGTTTTTTGGAGGTTCGTTCATGAAAAAAGAAATTATCGCAGACGTTAATCCTCATGAGGCGCGGGTGGCGCTTTTGGAGGATGGCGAGCTGGCGGAGATCCATGTGGAGATGCGCGGCTGCGAAAGACTGGTGGGGAATATCTATAAAGGGCGTGTCTGCAATATCCTTCCGGGAATGCAGGCGGCGTTTGTGGACGTGGGCCTGGACAAAAACGCATTTCTCTATGCGGGCGATATTCTGGTGGATAAATCGGATTTTGAATTTGAAGGGGAAAAGCCGGAGGACATCGATAAGCAGCTAAAGCAGATGAATATCCGCGATATGCTCAAGCAGGGCCAGGAGATCATGGTGCAGGTTTTGAAGCAGCAGGGAGGAACCAAAGGCGCCAGGGTCACCACGCATATCACACTTCCGGGACGGATGATGGTTTTGATGCCCACGGTGGATCATGTGGGCGTATCCCGCAAGATTGTGAACGAGGCCGAGCGCGAGCGGCTCAAGGACCTGTTTTCCCAGATCAAGCCCGAAGGGATGGGCGTGATCGTGCGGACGGCGGCAGAGGGCGGCACCCGGGAGGAATTTGAGAGCGAAATGCAGTTCCTTGCCCGGCTTTGGGGAAAGATCCAGTCCAAGGCGGATTTCTTTTCGGCGCCCCGGCTGATCCATTCCGAGGAGACGCTTTTGTTCCGGACAGTGCGGGATTTGTTCAACAACGATATCGATCAGTTTGTCATCAAGGATAAGGATTATTATGAAAAGGTGCTGGCGGTTGTGGAGATCACGACGCCGGCTCTGCTGGACAAGGTGAAATACTTTGATTCGGAGGAGAATATATTCGACGTCTATGGCATCGAAAACAAAATCGAAAAGGCCATGCAGCGCAAGGTTTGGATGAACAACGGCTCCTATCTTGTGATTGACGAGACCGAGGCGCTGACGGTAATTGACGTCAACACCGGCAAATATATCGGCGAAAACGATTTTCAGGAAACGATCCTCACGGCCAACATCGAGGCGGCCAAAGAGATCGCCCGGCAGCTCCGCCTGCGGGATATCGGCGGGATCGTGGTTATCGACTTCATCGACATGGAGAGCGAAGAAAACAAGCAGAAAGTGGTGGAGGCGCTGGAAGAGGCCCTGAAGCAGGACCGGACCAAAACCAACGTTTTGGGGATCACCGAGCTGGGCCTTGTGGAGATGACGCGCAAAAAGGTGCGGCGCAAGCTGTCCGCCCTTTTGCAGACGACCTGCCCCCACTGCACGGGCAAGGGAAAAGTCTATTCAGATGCCGCCATGGCCATGCGGGTGCGGCGGGAGGTCAACCGGGTCGTGCTGCATAACGATGCGGCGAGCTATCTGGTGGAGGTGGCTCCCAGCGTCGCCAAATATATCATTGAGAAAAACAACCAGAATCTGGCGATTCTCGCGGATTATGAGGGCCTGTCCTTCTATATTTCGGAAAACAAGTTTTTCCATACCCATGAAATCAAGGTGACGCCGCTTGGCGGACAGGGAAAGGCAAAGGAAAAGGCGATCAAGGAGGCCATGGTCTTCTGTTGATGGAGAAAATCCCTGAAAAAGAGATTTTTTCCTTGTAAACCCCGCGCAACTATGCTAAAATGGGAGCTGAAATAGAGCTCTTGAATGGAAGAGTGGGGGAAACACCCACTCTTTGACTTTATATCGGCAAATTAAGAGCACGTTAACAGGAGGCGGGAATTTGTCAAAAAAAGTGGAAGAAGCCGTGGAAGCGGTGGTGGCGCCGATTCTTTCCCAAATGGGCTTTGCACTGGTGGATATCGAATATACATTTAAAAAGGGCGGCGAGAGCGAGCTTGTCATTTATATCGATAAGCCGGGCGGCGTGGATCTGGACGACTGCGAGGCGGTCAGCCGCGCCATCGACGAACCCATGGATATTGCCGATCCGATTTCGGAATCCTATGTTTTATGCGTATCTTCGCCGGGAATCGACCGGCCATTGAAGCGGGAGAAGGATTTCCAGGATTCGATTGGAAAAAAGGTGGATGTGAAGCTGTATCAGAAGCAAGACGGCAAAAAGGAGTTTTGCGGAACGCTTATGCGTTTTGACGAGCAGACCCTTGTCCTTGCAGATGAACGGCAAAAGGAGATGCAGTTTTCCCGGGAACAGATTGCCCAGGTGCGGCTGCATATAGATTTTTAATTGGGGGGAACAAGATGAACGCAGAATTTATGAACGCTTTGGAAGATTTAGAGCGGGAGAAGGGAATCAGCAAAGAGATCTTGATTGATGCCATCGAAACGGCCCTGATCTCTGCCTATAAACGCAATTTTGGCATTACGCAGAACGCGCGGGTGACCATCGACCAGGAGACGGGCGAAATCAAGGTATTTGCCGAGAAAAACGTCGTGGACGATGTGTTTGACGAAACCTTTGAAATGAGCCTGGACGACGCCCGGGCCATCAATCCCGCCTATGAGGTGGGGGACACCATCGAAGTGGAAGTTACGCCTTCTTCCTTTGGACGGATTGCGGCGCAGACCGCCAAGCAGGTGGTGGTGCAGCGCATCCGGGAGGCCGAGCGCGGCATTATCTTTGACCAGTATATTGAAAAGGAAAATGAGATTATGACCGGCACCGTGCTGCGGCAGGAACGGGGCTGCTATTATCTGGAACTGGGCCGCGCCGAGGGCATTCTGCCCATGAACGAGACGATTCCCGGCGAACGGTATGATATCAACAAGCGGATGAAGGTCTATGTCATTGAGGTCCGCAAGACGGCGAAGGGGCCGCAGATCGTCACATCCCGGTCGCATCCGGGGCTGATTAAGCGCCTGTTTGAGCTGGAGGTGCCGGAGATTTCCCAGAATGTCGTCACGATCAAGAGCATTGCCCGGGAGGCTGGCCAGCGCAGCAAAATTGCCGTCTATACGGACGACGAAAATGTGGATCCTGTGGGCGCTTGCGTGGGGCCGAAGGGCAGCCGCATCGAGCAGGTTGTAGAAGAACTGAACGGGGAACGCATCGATGTGATTCCCTGGAGCAAGGACCCGGCGGAGTTTATCGCCAATGCCCTGCGGCCGGCCAAGGTCATCATGGTGCAGGTAAACGAAGAGGAAAAAGCGGCCAAGGTCATCGTCCCGGATTATCAGCTTTCCCTGGCCATCGGCAAGGAAGGGCAGAACGCGCGTTTAGCGGCGAAGCTGACGGGGTATAAAATTGATATCAAGTGCCAGTCCCAGATTGTCGACAATCTGTTTGGCCCGGAAAATCCCGAGGAGGGCGGAGACTTTGACGAAGCCTCTTTGGATTTTGAAGGACCGGATTTTAACGAATAAGAGAGAAAAACCAGCAGGAGAGATTGTGTGAAACAACGGAAAATACCCGTGCGGATGTGCGTTGCATGCCGCGAGGGAAAGCCAAAGAAAGAATTGATCCGCATCGTTCGCAGCCAGGAAGGGGCTGTGAGCGTGGATGTGACGGGCAAAGCCCCCGGGCGCGGAGCCTATATCTGCCCGGATGTGGCGTGCCTGGAACGGGCGTATAAGACGCGGGCCCTCAACCGGGCGCTGGGCGCTGAGCTGACAGAGGAAACCTTCCAGGAACTGAAACGGGTGATTTTGCGGCGTGAGATTGGGAAATGATTTTTTTGCCATGTTGGGATTCGCGGCGAAAGCCAGGGCGCTGGCCTTTGGGGCGGGCGCGGTGGAAAGCGGCGTGAAGAGCGGCAGGGCAAAGCTGGTCATCATAGACGAGGCTCTTTCAGCGGCATCCAAAAAAAGCATGCGGGATATGTGTGCGTACTATCGGGTGCAGCTGGCGGAAGCCGGGCCTGCGGGGAAGCTGGGAGCGTCCTGCGGGAAGGGCGAAAAGAAAATTGTGGGCGTGATGCAAAAGGGATTTGCGGATCGGCTCATTGAGATTTTGAAACACAGCGAAAGCTGTTCGGAGGTGTAACGCTTGGGCAAGTTGAAGATTTTAGAAATGAACAAAACACTCAATACCTATGCAAACGACGTGCTGGATCAGGTGATCCAAACGCAGAGCGAATCGCAGACGCAGATGCAGAACGCCAAAAAGCTGGAATCTGAGCTTTTGACGCGCATCCGTGAGCGGGATGAACGGCGGGAACAGGCGCGTGCGGAGCAGGAAGCTCAAGCAAATGCAGCAGCGGAAGCCCCCGAGGCAAAGGCGGCGGAGACGGTGAGCGAGAGCAAGGCCCCGGAAGCCGCGCCGCAGGCAGAAGCAGAAGTGCAGCCAAAACCTCAGGCAGAGCGCGAAACAGCAGCCCCCGTCACGGAGCAGCCGGAAAAACCTGCGGAGGAGAGAAAGCCGGCTGCCGAAGCGCCAAGACCGGCTCAGGCACGCCCGCGGGAGGAACAGCGCCCGCAGACGCAGAATCCGGCTGGACGCACGGCCCAGCCGCGGCAGAATAACAATGGGCAGAACCGGCAGGGTAGCTATTCGCAGCGTCCGCAGGGGGAACGCCCCTATAACAACCAGAATAACCGCAATGGATATAATGCGGGCGGGCGTCCGCCTTTTAACCGCGATAAAGATAACGAAGGGAACGATGTGCGCCATCGCTCCAAAACGGACGCGAAGCCCCGGGCCGCGTTTGCGCCTCCGGCAGGCGGACAGAAGCCCAATACCCACGATGCACGGAAGAAAAAGGCAGAGGACGATTTGGCTGCCCGCAAGCGCCGGTCTATGATTAAAGAAAAGGGCGTTTTTGCGGAGGATGAATTCCCCCGCGGTTCCAAAAAAGTGCGTAAGAAGGACCGCCCCAAGCAGGCGGCTCCCATTGAACCCATCCGGATCGACAAGGCCGTCATCACTGGTGACACGGTGTCAGTCAAGCTGTTTGCGGAAAAGACGGGAAAGCCCGTGGCAGAGATTCTGAAAAAGTTGCTGCTTCTGGGCATGATGTGCACCATCAATTCGGAAATCGATTACGACACGGCTTCGCTTGTCGCCGACGATTTCGGGATTACGCTGGAACAACGGTTTGAGCAGACGGCAGAGGATGTGCTGATCGCGGAGGACAAGGAGGACGCAGAAGAGGATCTGCAGCCCCGGCCGCCGGTTGTGACCATCATGGGTCATGTGGATCATGGAAAAACTTCTCTGCTGGATGCCATCCGCAAGACAAAAGTGACGGCGGGCGAAGCAGGCGGAATAACCCAGCACATTGGTGCTTATACTATTAAAATCAAGGGGCAGTCCATCACCTTCCTGGATACGCCGGGGCACGAAGCCTTTACGGCTATGCGGGCCCGGGGCGCGCAGGCGACGGATATTGCGGTTCTGGTGGTTGCTGCGGATGACGGCGTAATGCCCCAGACCATTGAGGCCATCAACCATGCAAAATCGGCAAAAGTGCCCATCATTGTCGCCATCAACAAGATCGACAAGGAAGGCGCCAACGTCGAGCGCATCAAGCAAAACCTGACGGAATACGAGCTGGTTGCAGAGGAATGGGGCGGCGACACCATCATGGTTCCGGTTTCCGCTCTCACGGGGGAGGGGATTTCCTCTCTCTTGGAAATGATTCTTCTGGTTGCGGATGTACAGGAGCTGAAAGCCAACCCCAACCGTCTGGCCAAGGGGACGATCATCGAGGCACGCCTGGATAAGGGCCGCGGTCCGGTGGCGACTGTGCTGGTGCAGAATGGAACGCTGCGGGTGCAGGATACGATTGTTGCAGGAACGGCATATGGCCGGGTTCGCGCCATGCTCAACGACGAGGGCAAGGCCGTCAAGGCGGCGGGCCCCTCGCAGCCGGTGGAGGTCATCGGATTTTCGGAAGTGCCGGAAGCGGGCGACATCATCTATGCTGTAGAGCAGGATAAACTTTCCCGCCAGGTGGCCGAGGAGCGCCGGGATAAGATCAAGGCGGCGAAGCTCAAGAGCATGTCCAAGGTATCCCTGGATGATTTGTTCAGCCAGATTGCTGAGGGACAGATCAAGGATCTGAACCTGGTGGTCAAGGCAGATGTACAGGGATCGGTGGAGGCTGTACGTCAGTCCCTGGAGAAGCTCTCCAACGACGAAGTCCGCGTCCGCGTTATTCATGGCGCGGTGGGCGCCATCAGCGAATCGGATATTCTTCTGGCCTCGGCTTCCAACGCCATTATCATCGGCTTCAACGTGCGGCCGGATGCGGCGGTCAGTGCGGCGGCCGAGCGGGAGAATGTGGATATCCGGCTGTACCGCGTCATTTATAACGCCATTGAGGACATCACAAAGGCGATGCAGGGCATGCTGGCTCCGGAATATGAGGAAAAGGTTATCGGGCATGTGGAGGTCCGGCAGACCTTCAAGGTTTCCAGCGTCGGAACCGTGGCGGGCTGCTATGTGCAGGACGGCAAGGTTGTGCGCAACGCCAGCGTCCGCCTGCTCCGGGATTCCATCGTGATCCACGAAGGAAAGCTGAGCTCGCTGAAACGGTTTAAAGACGACGCGAAGGAAGTTGCCGCTGGATATGAGTGCGGCATTACGCTGGATAACTTCAACGACATTAAAGAAGGAGATATTCTGGAAGTCTTTGAGGTCGTGGAAGTCGAAAGATAAAGCCAAAGAGATTTGGCGGGAAGGATTCTATGGCAAAAAATCGGGAGGTTCGCCTGGAAGGGGAATTCCGGCGGGCTTTGAGCGAAATATTTCTAACGGATTTGAAGGACCCGCGCGTCAGCGCCATGCTGAGCGTTATGCGGGTGGAAATCACGCCGGATCTCAAATATGCAAAGGTGTATGTGAGCATTTATGACACGCCCGAAAGGGTGGATTCCACAATGGAAGCCCTGGAACGGGCAGAGGGGTTTATCCGCGCCAAGCTCAACGACAAAATCAAGGTGCGGCGTATCCCCAATTTGGCCTTTGTGCATGATACGTCTGTGGAATATAGCATTCATATTTCCAAGCTGATTGATGAAGTGACGGCAAAGGACAGGGAACATGAAGAGGATTCTTGAGCAGCTATACGCCCATACCCGCTTTTTGGTGCTGAGCCATGTAAGCCCGGACGGGGATACGATTGGGAGCGCCGTGGCCCTTTGCCTGGCGCTGGAAAAGCTGGGCAAGGATGTCGTCTGCGCGGTGGACGGCGATATTCCCGAAAAATTGGGTTTTTTGACCGGATACTTTCCAGTGCATTCCTTTGCGGATACCCCCAAAGAGGGCTATGACTGCATCATTGCCGTAGATGCGGGAGATTTGGGGCGGCTGGGCAAGTTCGGCGCCTTGTTTGAAGCCGTGGGGGAAACCATCGTTATCGACCATCATGGGACCAACATCGGCTATGGGAAATATAATCTCATCCGGCCCTATGGGGCGACGGGGCAGATCATTTTGGAGCTTTTGGAAGCGATGGGGGCCAGGGTCGACGAAAATATGGCCAACGCGCTGTATGCCGCCATCAGCACGGATACGGGGAACTTTTCGTATTCCAATGTGGATGCGGCCCTGCTGCACGCGGCGGCCCGTCTGCGGGAGCAGGGAGCGGATATCCCCATGCTCACGGAACGGATTTATCATGTGCGTTCTCTGGGCGCGACAAAACTGTTGGGACAGGCCCTGGAGCGGCTGCAGCTCCACTGCGGCGGAAGGATTGCGAGCCTATACGTCCTGCAGGCAGATTATGCTGCCTGCGGCGCCGTAAAAGAGGACTGTGACGAACTCATTAACTATGCCCGGGAAGTGGAGGGCGTGGAGATCGCTATTTTCCTGCGGGAAACCGGGGAGAAAACCTTTAAGGTGAGCCTGCGCAGCAAGGAATATGCGGATGTTGCAAAGCTGGCGATGCAGTTTCAGGGCGGCGGCCATGTGCATGCCGCGGGCTGCACGGCGCAGGGCAGCCTGGAGGAAGTTTTGGGAACGCTCCTGCGGGCGGCGGAAGCCCTGTTATAGGAACGAAAGTTTATGAATGGAATGATTAACGTATTGAAGCCGCCGGGGATGTCCTCCAGCGGCGTCGTCGTGTTTTTGCGGCGGATTCTGGGAATCCGGCGGATCGGCCATGCGGGCACGCTGGATCCGGGCGCGGCAGGCGTGCTGGTGGTGTTGGCCGGCCGTTCCACCCGGCTTTCCGACCGGGTGATGGACCATAAAAAAACATATCTGGCGGAGATCACCTTCGGCGTGGCCACGGATACGCTGGACAGCTATGGAGAAGTGACCGAGAGGAGGGACTGCTCGGTGCACCGGCAGGAGCTGGAGGCCGTGCTTTCCGAATTTTTGGGAAAGATCCAGCAGGTTCCGCCGCTGTATTCCGCCGTAAAAATCGAGGGACGGAAATCCTATGAGCTGGCCCGAAAGGGGCTGGCCGTCCGGAAACCGCCCCGGGAAGTGATGATTTACGGCCTGACAGTCCGCGAACAAAGGGGGGAAAACTGCTTTCTTTTGGAGGTGGTTTGCTCCAAAGGCACTTATATCCGGACGCTGGCGGCGGATCTCGGGAAACGGCTGGGGGTTCCGGCCTGCCTGACCTTCCTGCTGCGGTCGGCTTCCGGCGGCAGTGATGTGACCCATGCGTATACGGTGGATGAAATCCGCGCCATGGCAGAGCGGGGCGATCATTCCTTTTTGCAGCCGCCCGAAGCGGCACTGGGAGAATTGCCCGCCCTTGTGCTGGGAGGGGAATGGGAATTCGCATTGCAAAACGGGCAGACCATTGTTCCGGGAAAACCTGTGGAAACAGGGGAATACCGTCTGTATTGCCGGGAGATATTTTATGGGATCGGGCGGGCAGAGGAAGGAACTGTCCGGCTGGAAACGGCATTGTATTGAGGGAGGCAAGGATGCTCCGAATCGATCAAAACAAAGAGCGGCCCGGCGAGGATACGGCGGTTGCCATCGGCACCTTTGACGGCATGCACCGGGGCCACCAGCAGATTCTCTGGCGGCTGAAGCAGGCGGCGTCCCGGCAGGGGTTGGCGACGGCGGTTTATACTTTTTCCGGCATTCCCGGCGCCGTATTGGGCAAAAAGACAGGCGCTCTTTTCACAAAGAGCGAAAAACAGGCGGCCTTTGCGGCCCAGGGGATCGACTATCTTTGGATGCAGAAATTTACCCGGGAGCTGGCGGATATGCCGGCGGAGGCATTTGTCGATTTTCTTTTGTCTGCGCTGCGCGCACGGGTCATCGTTGTGGGATATAACAACACCTTTGGAAAGGACGCTCGGGGGACGCCGCGGTTTTTGCAGGAATATGCCGGGGCGCGGGGCGCAAAGGTATATATCGAAAAGCCGGTGGAATGGGAGGGCGAGCCGGTGAGCAGCACGCGCATCCGTGAGCTGCTTCTGCATGGCGAGCCGGCCCGGGCAGCCCAGCTTTTGGGAGAGCCATATGCCTTTCATGCCCGGGTGGAGCATGGGAAACGGCTGGGGCGCACCATCGGTTTCCCCACAGTAAATTTCTATGTCCCGGAGGGCAAGCTCTGCCCCAAGCGCGGCGTATATATCTCCAGCGTGGAATACCGGGGAAGGAAATACGCCGGGATCACCAACATCGGAATGCGGCCCACGGTGGACGACGGAGACACGGTCAATATCGAAAGCCATATGATCGGCTTTGCCGGGGATATCTATGGCGAAGAGGTCTGCGTTCGCCTGTTTCAATATCTGCGGGGCGAGGTAAAGTTCCAGAATGTGGAGGGGTTGCGCCATCAGCTTTCAGAGGATAGGGAAGGGGCGCTCTCCTTCTTTCAAAAGGGGAAATCCATGAGATAAAATGCTTTACAAAGGCATTTGTCTGTGATAAAATAAAATTTGTATGGAACCATATTCTTTGTTTTGCGAATGCCTAACGCATTACAATGTTTATGGCGATATTAAAACGGAGGTAAGAAACATGAGCCAGATCGACAAAGCGGCAATCATTGCCGAATATGCAACCCATGAGGGCGACACCGGTTCCCCGGAAGTGCAGGTCGCGCTGCTGACGGCGCGGATCAACCATCTGAACGAACACTTCAAGACCCATCACAAGGATTTCCATTCCCGTCGCGGTCTTTTGAAGATGGTCGGTGCGAGAAAGGGTCTTTTGAACTATCTGAAGGAAAAGGATATTGAAAGATACAGAACCTTGATCGCAAAACTGGGACTCAGAAAATAATCTTTGGCATGGGGCTTCCCATGCGGTATGTAGAGCGGTTTTGTGCCGCTCTACATTTATAATGGAACTTTTCCTGGAAAACCTTCGTTTTGAAACTACAACGTATCACATGAAAATTGAGATAAATGAAAAGGCGGGCTCGGTGTCCGCGAGGAGGTAAAAAGAGACAGTATGGAAAATCATGTTTACAAGATGGAACTGGGTGGGCAGGAGCTGGTTATCGAAACCGGCAAATACTGCGGACAAGCCGATGGCTCCTGCATCGTGCGTTGCGGCGATACCGCCGTTTTGGTCAACGCGACCTGCGCTAAGCAGCCCCGGGATGGGATCGATTTCTTCCCGCTGAGCATTGAGTTTGAGGAAAAAATGTATTCCGTTGGGAAAATTCCCGGCGGATTTATCAAGAGAGAGGGGCGTCCCTCGGAAAAAGCGGTTCTGGCCTGCCGGCTGATCGACCGCCCGCTGCGGCCCCTGTTCCCCAAGGGCTTTTATAACGATGTGCAGGTAATTGCGACGGTTCTTTCCGTAGAGCCGGACAACCCGCCGGAGGTTTATGCCATGATTGGTTCCTCCGTGGCCCTTTCGATTTCGGGCATTCCCTTTGCCGGGCCGACGGGTTCCGTCGTTGTGGGCATGGTGGATGGAGAATATATCATCAACCCCAATTCCGAGCAGCGGGAAAAGAGCCGCCTGAACCTGACAGTTTCGGGAACGAAAGACGCGGTCATGATGGTGGAGGCCGGCGCGCAGGAAATCACCGAGTCTGAAATGCTGGATGCCATTCTGCTGGCCCATGAAGAGATCAAGCGCATCTGCGCTTTCATCCAGGGCATCAAGGATGAGATCGGCAAGCCGGAAAAGGAAGTAGAGATTTATCATGTTCCCGAAGAGCTGGATGCGGATGTCCGCCGGGAATTCTATGACAAGATGGTTTGGGCGATGGATACCTTTGACCGGACCGAGCGGGAGACCCGCGAAGCCCAGGTGAAAAAGGACGCCGTTGCTTTCTTTGAGGAAAAATATCCCGAGGGAAAGACGGACATCGAGAATTCCCTCTATCAGATCATGAAGGAAGTCGTCCGCGACAAGATCGTCAATCAGGGCATCCGCCCGGATGGCCGCGGCTATGAGGATGTCCGCCCCATCTGGTGTGAAACCGGGCTGTTTGCCCGGACGCATGGCAGCGCCGTGTTCACCCGCGGACAGACGCAGGTCATGAACCTGGTGACGCTTGGGGCAATCGGCGACGGGCAGACGCTGGACGGCATCTCGGAGGAGACTTTCAAGCGCTATATGCACCAATACAACATGCCGCCCTATTCCACGGGCGAAGCGAAACCCATCCGCAGCACTAACCGCCGGGAAATCGGCCATGGCGCGCTGGCGGAGCGGGCGATTCTGCCGCTGCTCCCCTCGGAAGAGGAATTCCCCTATGCCATCCGCGCGGTATCTGAGGTTTTGAGCTCCAACGGGTCCACTTCCCAGGCCAGCATCTGCGCCAGCTCCCTGGCCCTTATGGATGCGGGCGTTCCCATGAAAGCGCCGGTGGCCGGAACCGCCATGGGACTCATCAAGCATGACGACAAAATCGTCGTCCTGACGGATATCCAGGGTCTGGAGGACTTCCTTGGCGATATGGACTTCAAGGTTGCTGGAACCGACAAGGGCATTACGGCAATCCAGATGGATATAAAAATCAAGGGAATCGACAAGGAAATCCTTGAGCGTGCGCTGGCGCAGGCGCTTCGCGGCCGCCTGCATATCCTGGGCAAGATGAATGAAGTCCTGTCCGCGCCGCGGGCAGAGCTTTCGCCCTATGCGCCCAAGATCATCCAGTTCACCATCGATCCCGAAAAGATCCGCGAAGTCATCGGACCCGGCGGAAAGATGATCAACAAGATCATTGCGGATACCGGCGTCAAGATCGATATCGAGGACGACGGCCGCGTGTTTATCTCCACGCCGGACAGCGAGGCGGCGGCCCGTGCCAAGGCCACCATCATGGGCATTGCCCGGGATATCAAGGTGGGCGATGTCTATATGGGCAAAGTCGTGCGCATCATGAACTTTGGCGCTTTTGTCGAGCTGGTGGGCGGAAAGGACGGCCTGGTTCATATCTCCAAGCTGGATAACAAGCGTGTGGAGAAGGTAGAAGACGTCGTGAATATTGGCGACGAAATCCTGGTGAAGGTCATCGAGATCGACAGCCAGAACCGGATCAACTTGACGCACAAGGGCGTCACCATGGAGGATCTGGAAAAATTCAACAGCACGTTAGATTAAAAGATGCAAAAGGCGGGCCGCGGGGGAAGAGTTCCTTGCGGCCCTTTTGCTTTTTCCTGCATGAAACGGGGAAGAGCAAGGGATACTATGAGAATAAACTAGAAAAGGAGAGAGGAATATGGTGAGAGAAAACCGCCTTTCCAACGGCGTGCGCGTCTATGGGGAATATCTGCCGGATATGCGTTCTGTGACCATCGGCATCTGGGCCAAAGCCGGTTCGGTGATGGAAACCCAGGAGCAGAACGGAATTTCCCATTATATTGAACACATGCTGTTTAAGGGAACCGAGCGGCGGGGCTATCAGCAGATTGCCGCAGAGATTGATAATATCGGCGGGCAGGCCAACGCCTTCACGGCCAAGGAAATGACCTGCTATTATGTGAAGGTAATGGATGAGCGCCTTTCCGTGGCGACGGATGTGCTCTGCGATATGTTTTGCCATTCAGTCTTTGATGCCAAAGAGATGGAGAAGGAAAAGGGCGTAATTCTGGAGGAAATCGCCATGTCTAACGATAATCCCGAGGATCTGGCCCATGAAAAAATGGCGGAAACCTTCTTTGCGGGAAACGCCATCGGCAAGACGATTCTCGGCCCGGCAGAAAACGTCCGCCGGTTTACCCGGGAGGATATCCGGGAATATATGGACGAATGCTATTATGCGGAGAACGTCATTGTCGCCGTGGTTGGGAACTATGATGAGGCCTGGCTTCTCGACGAGCTGGAGAAAAAGCTGGGCGGCATCCAGAGCAAGGGAGCACCGCTCTCTTTCCCCAAGGATGAGCTATGGAAGCCGGAAAGACATTATCTTTCCATCAAGAGAGATGTGGAGCAGGCCCATGTGGGGATCGTGTTCCCGGCCTATTCCTTTTTGGATCCCCGGAAATATGCGCTGTCCGCCGTGGCCAACCTGCTGGGAGGCAGCATGAGCTCCCGGCTTTTCCAGAAGATTCGTGAGGAAATGGGCATGGCCTATTCCATCTATTGCTATCCCGCCATCTACAGCAGCCATGGCATGCTGGCAATTTATGCGGGAACTTCCAGCGAAAATGCTCCCAAGGCTGTTCGGGCGGTGCTGGAGGAAGTGAAACGGCTGAAGAAGGAGCTGATTACTCCCGAGGAGCTTCATAATACGAAGGAGCAGCTGCGGGGGAACTTTATCCTGGGGCAGGAAAGCAGCGCAGCCAAGATGAATTCCATCGGCAAAAACGTCCTTTTGGGCGGCAGCCCGCTTTCGGAAGAGGATGTGTTGGAAAGCCTGAACCTGGTAGATATGGATGCGGTCCGCGAGGCAGTGGACATGGTCTTTGACGAAGAAAAGATGACCGGCGTATTCGTGGGCGCAGTGGATCACTGCGGCGAGGTCGAGGATCTGTTTTCTTAAAGACTGACACCCAGCGAAATGAATTTCCATTTGATGGCCATAGAAAAGGCCGGAGGATACCTCCCGGCCTTTTTTTGTTATATGGAAAAACTAGATATCTTTGTGAAGAATGCAATGCCGCCGGCCATTGATGAGCAGACAGCCATCATTTTCCCAGGAGATCGTCATATGCTGATAATCGTCCCATTCGCCCTGGTATATATGTGTGGATTTTTTTGCCAGACGGAAGAAATAACCGTCTATTTCTCCTGATTCGCAAATATCCACAAAGGTATATCCGCCAAGCGCGCCTTGGTCGTTGCTGATGAGCCGGGCGACATGGCTTCCGTCGGGAGAGATGGCGCTATAGACAATCGTATTTTTTGCAATACCACTAAAAAGGGCGGCGAAGGAAAAGGCGGATACAAAGAGCAATATTATCAAACCAGTACCGATGCTGGCACCTATTCTGTTGATAACTGTCCAAAGATAGGCTTTGAACACATAGATAAACAGGAAGTAAACGGAACCTAATAGGCAAATCATCATATATATAAAATTTTCCAGCCAGGCGTCGGCATGCAGATAGAACAGCCAGTTCACAAAAAGGAGCGGGAGAAGCACGGCGGCAAAAAAAGGATTAACGTCGCTGCCAGATGCATACCGCGGGCGGATCAACACGGGAATGCTCAGGGCCAGTGTGCCCGCGGCAAGGAGAATGGCAGAAACGCGGCAATTTTGCAGGGTGAAATTGCTGTATCCCCAAAAACCGCCGACGATCCCGCAGAGTGGAAGAAGGGAATACAGGATAAACAGCAATTTAGGCGCTGCGATAACCAGCCTTTTCATATTTTGATCCTCCCGGCTATCCGTCTATGTCTTGCGCCTGAAAGCTCTGCAGCTTTTCTAAAAACTCCGGATGCGATGTGAAAAATTCAAGAGCCGCTGCCCGGCCGGTATTATAGGAGCGAAGATCGCCGCTGTTGTTTTTGCATTCTTTATATAGGGAGAAGATATTCCTGGCGCGCCATTGATAATAACGGGCAGTATTCTGATATCGGGCAAGGGTTGCATAGAACTCATCCTCATCTTTCGCCAATTCATTGGGAAAGAGGCCATCGGAAAAATCATTTTTGTGAAAATCCGCAAAATTGGCGTACTTCTGATATTGCCGAAAAGCCGTGTCGTCCAGAAAATCCCCGTCCAGCAAAAGATGGGCATAGCCGGGCAGGGCGTCTGCGGAAAGCGAATAGAGATATCCCATGGGGTCTTCCGGCATACCGTCCGAATCCTCCTTTAAAGCAGCCGGCATATTCCGGCTGTTTTCCCGGGCGATGAAGCCGTCGACATTGAAATAGGAGAGCGCCGACAGGGAGATGAGGATGGCGAAGCAGACGCATTTTGCCAATGGAAATTTCTGCCGCCAGATTTTCAGAATGGTCAACACCAGGATGGCTCCCAGCAGAAGGATGAAAAACTGGACATACAGCCGCAACCGGGTATATTGATAGGCCTGCTCATAGAGCACCATACGGCAAAAGGAGGAGACCAGAAGGAGAATGTTGGAGGCATTAAGCCAGGTGTAGAGAATCCGCAGGAACCGGGCCTGCTTTGCCTGGGCCTGTTTGGTGAAGGCCATACAGACGGCGGTCAGGCAGAAGACCAGCACGGAGGCCGCGCAGAGCTGGAAAAATCCTGTCCGGGCATAGGTGCTGTAGCTTACCCCTTCGGGCAGAGCCGCACCGCCAAAGAGAAACAGGCATTGGATGACGCCAAAGATGAAAAGTAACAGGCTGACGGAAATCAGCACGATATAGACGGAGATCAGGGAGAATTCCGGCCGATTCCCCTGCGCCGGAGGAACAACGGCCCGCTTTTTTGCGGCAAGAGAATAGATAAAGCTGGCAGAGAGCGTACAGACAACGGCGGCCAGCACCAGATACCCCAGCCCATCCAGAATGGTTTTGGTGGAGAGGCGGGACAGCATATCCGAAAAGACCATATCCGCCGAGGAGAGAAGTGCGGTTAAGGCGGCGACTACGGGAAGAGCGATCAAAATTCCGATCCAGATATACTTTGTATTCTTCCCGGAGACCTCTTTGCCGGAAAAACCACGGAAAAGGGCCGGGAAACTTTGGCCGATTCGGTGAAAAGGACGGACAAAAAGGCAAAAAAAGACATCACAAAAAGACCCAAAGGTATAGGCGGGATAGGAAGCGGTATCCGTCATCAGCGAAATTTGCAGCGGAATGAGCAGAGCCACTGCTATTCCATTCAGTATCAGCAGCAGTAAGTTGTTATATAGAAAAAAGGTGGCGCAAAGAGCGGCGATAAAAGGTAGCAGCAGCCAGTTTTGCTGGCGCCGCAGATTCAGGTTCCCCTTTTGGCTTCCCAGGATTACGCCGTAGCAGCAAAGGACAGCGATGAGAACGTTGATTCCCAGAGGATGGCCGTAAAACACTACCCCATGGAAGAGATAGGCGCCGGCAACTCCCAAAAACAGCAAAAGCCAAACATTTTTTCGGGGCATGCGCTGAATTTCAACAGCTTGGTTTTCATTCATTGTTCTTCCTCCTTATATTCCAAAAGATCGCTGGGCTGGCAATCCAAAACCCGGCAGAGTTCGTTGAGAGTGGAAAACCGAATGGCTTTGCACTTGTTGTTTTTTAAGATCGAGAGATTCGCCAGACTGATGCCCACGCGGCTGGAAAGCTCGTTTAAGCTGATCTTCCGTTTGGCCATCATTACATCCAAATTTACCAGAATCATATGCCGCCTCCTTTAAACCGTCAGGTCGTTTTCCTCTTTATAGAGGACAGCCTGATGGAACACGCAGGATAAAACGATGGCGCAGAGCATGCCGAAAATCAGGATAAGACCGCAGATGAGAAGGGGGATGGAGGCGGGTTTGCAGAACAGATAATATCCAAGAAAATCCACGCTGCAGATGCCGCAGCATATGGCAATATGCGAAAGGCTTTTGACGTTGCGCTGAATAAAAGGCGTTCCCTTATGCACGCTGTCCATGATGAACAAGAATTCGACGATCAGCCAGATGACCAGCGCGCCTCCGGCATAGAGGAACAGAAACGAAGCAACCTGCTGGGAAAAATATTCTGCGAAGGCAACCTGAACCAGCCAGGGAATGACCAGAAATCCAAGGATTGCCGCCGCCAGGGTAATATATAGGATAACCGTGAGAATCAGTCCCATCCGCCGTGATAATACGTTCATTTGAAAACCTCCCATGACCATTCTATGCGTTCAGCATAACACATAAATTTTCGTTTGTAAATATATTTTTATCGAAAAACAATAAAAATATTCTGAAATGCATAAAATGACGAAAGAAATATGCCAATGGAACGGAAAAGGCGAGGGCGGAGAAAAGGACTGCTCTGGACGTTTGGCTGCCTATGGCCCGCATAATAGGATTTTCCTCTGCGGCGGAAGGGTTGAAAATCTGAAAAGCCAGCTTTATAAAGTTTGGCCGAGAGTTCCATAATAAAACGATTATTTTCCGTCCTGCCTGGAAAATAATCGTTTCGAAAAATCACAGCAAAAAAGCGGCGCTTATAGCGCCGCCGAAAATCGCGTGTTTATCTTTCCCGAAGCTCCTTGATGAGCTCCCGGTTATCATAGAAGGACTGATAGGCTTCCTCATAGGAAGAGAGGCGCTCCATCATTTCCTCGGGATGAGCCACGGGCTTGAAGCCGAATTTGGCATAAAGGCCATGGGCATCCGGGGTCTGCAGATTGATCCGGCGCATCTTGGCAAAAACAGGAACCTCAAAGATGCACTGGAACACGAACTTGGAAAGACCCTTGCCCCGGTGATCCTTTTTGATGATCATGTCTGCCGCATAGGCGACGGTGGTAAAATCGGTCACCAACCGGACACAGCCGACGGGTTCTTCCCCATGGAGACAAATGAAGGTGACAGAATTCTCAAACGCGCTGATTGTCACGTCCACCGGGCGGTCGTGAATACTCCAGCCGTCCTCCAGCATCAGAAGCGCAGCCTTTTCAAGATCTACCTTTGACAAATCCGTCGTCACGGTATACTCGCCCTTGGTCCATGTGTAAGTTTTCATATATACCTCCAAAACTGAATTGGCCACCGGGCCTGTCATTGCGATACAATGTCTTTGCCACGCATCGTGCGGCAATGGCAACCGTCAATGAACGCCCGGGCTTCGGGAGGGACCTGCCCTTCCGGGTTATGCCGTGCGTTCATTATACCATATTTCAGGGGCGGGGGACAAGACATTTGCTATGCGTTTTTGTTTTTTTCAAAATGCGCATAGGCTTCGTCATAGGGGATGAGGCGTTCCATAAATTCCTCAGGATGGGCCACGGGCTTGAAGTCGTATTTGGCATAGAGGCCATGGGCGTCCGGCGTGCAGAGGAGCATGCGGCGCAGCTTGCAGAAAACCGGATGTTCCATAATGCAGGAAAAGATAAATTTGGAAAGGCCGCGCCCCTTGTATTCCGGAGCAATATTCACATCCGTCACATAGGCGGCGGTAGCATAGTCGGTAATGAGGCGGACAAAGCCAACGACCTCCCGGTTTTCGCCGGCCAGGCAGAAGAAGGTTTCGGAATTTTGAATGGCCTTGACGGTGAGATCCAGAGGCCTGTCCTTGCAGCACCAGTCCTGCCGGGCAATGAGGGCCGCCGCCTTTTTGAGATCGATGCCGCTGGGATCGGTGGTGACGGTAAAATCGCCGCGTTTCCATGTGTATGTCTGCATATAAAGAACCTCCCAACATGTTTTTTCATTCTAGCATTACTATATCATAAAAAAGTATATTTTACGCGGAAAAACAGAAAAATATAGATGGACCCAGATCTGGGCAAAAAAGAAAAGGAGAACCAATCATGCAGCTGGAACGAGCAACCCAATCCATGGAAGAAGAAAATACGCCGTCGGGCTCTGAAGAAGAAAACGCCCCTGTTTCCTCTGAAAAAATCGAACAGGTGAAGGAACTGGGGACGACTAAGGCGAAAAAATCCATACAGATTCTCAATATTATCGGGCAGATTGAGGGACACACCATTGTGCCGCCCCAATCCAAGGCAACCAAATATGAACATGTGATTCCCGTATTGACGGATGTAGAACAGAACGACGATATCCAGGGATTGCTGGTGATTATGAATACAGTGGGCGGGGACGTGGAGGCCGGGCTGGCCATTGCGGAGCTGATCCGCGGCATGAGCAAGCCCTCGGTTTCCCTTGTGCTGGGCGGCGGCCACAGCATTGGGGTGCCGCTGGCGGTGAGCACCGATTTTGCCTTTATTGCGCCCACTGCCAGCATGACGATTCACCCCCTGCGCACCACCGGGCTGTTTATCACCGTGCCGCAGAATTTTGAATATTACCGGAAGATGCAGGAACGAATCCTCAAATTTATCTGCGCCAATTCCCGCATCCGGGAGGAGCGGCTGGAGGCCCTGATGTTCAGCAAAAACCAACTGGCCGACGATATGGGAACGGTACTCATCGGAAAACAGGCGGTGGAAGAACAGCTGATCGATGCCGTGGGCGGACTTCACGAGGCCCTTGACAAACTGCGGGAGCTAATCAAGAAAAAGGAATAGGGAAAGGCGGACGAAAGAGAACTTGAGGTGTATAAAGGAACGGAATATACACCGGATAATGCTCTGCCGCCGGGAAGAAATGGGCGAATTGCATAAAAAAATGAGAAAAGCAGCTGCCGCCCTGCATTATGGCTTTTTTACACCCGCGAAAACACGAGCCTGCACACTGCTTCTCCATAAGCATAAGGCAGAGAATCCCGAGATGCTGGTTTGACAAATAAAAGAGGCAGCCCTTCCTTGGAAGGACTGCCCTTTTGTGTTGTTATGAAAACGCATCCGACAGACACGTTTCCCGGCGAATTCAATCGTCCTGCAAGGCGTCATAGCCCTCTTCGCCTGTGCGCACTTTCACCACATTTTCCACATGGTAGACGAAGATCTTGCCATCGCCGATATGGCCGGTATACAGAGCCTGCTTGGCCGTAGCAATCACCATTTCCACTGGCACCTTGGTCACGACGATATCCACCTGGATTTTGGGAAGAAGCGTCATTTCCACCTTTACGCCGCGATAGTATTCCGGGGCGCCCTTCTGCATGCCGCAGCCCAGTACATTGGTTACGGTCATGCCGTTGACGCCGATCTCCTCCATGGCCGCCTTGAGAGCTTCAAACTGGCTCTGCCGTGTGATGATGGTGACCTTGGTAATGCGGCTGGCGCCCGGTGTTCCGGCAGGCTCGGTGGGGATCACCTTAACGGGAACGGCCTCATCCATCGAGGGCGTGGCAGCGGGCTTCTGCGCGCTGGCCTCGGAAGAGCCAGTGATGCCGGTGGCGGGAAGCATGGGCATGAAGTCGGCATAGGCGCTGGGGAGGTTATGCTCCGTGGAATCCAGGCCGGCGATTTCCACTTCCCGGGAAACCCGCAGGCCGATGGTCTTTTTCAGGATAAAGAATACGATGGTCATGACGACGGTTACCCAGAGGGCGACGGAAGCGACGCCCAGAACCTGTACTCCCAGGAAGGAAGCGTCTCCCGTATAGAACAGACCACTTTCCGTGGCAAACAGGCCGGTCAGGATAGTCCCGGTTGCACCGCAGAGGCAATGCACGCCGATGGCACCTACCGGATCGTCAATATGAAGTTTCTTGTCGATGAATTCGATGCCGAACACGACCACAAAGCCGGCAATCAAGCCGATGAGGGCGGCGCCGAAGGGATCCACCATATCGCAGCCTGCCGTAATGGCGACCAGGCCGGCCAGAGAACCGTTGAGCGTCATGGAGACATCCGGCTTTTTATAGCGGATCCAGGTGATGCACATGACGGCAACCGTAGCGACGGCAGCGGCCAAATTGGTGTTTACGAATACATTTCCGGCCTTCAGGATTTGCGCATCGCCGGTCACGCCCAGCGTGGAACAGCCGTTGAATCCGAACCAGCAGAACCAGAGGATAAAGACGCCCAGAGCGCCCAGCGTGATGCTGTGGCCCAAAATGGCCTTGGGCTTGCCGTTCTTGTCATATTTTCCAATGCGGGGTCCCAGCATCTTTGCGCCGATCAGGGCCGACAAGCCACCCACCATATGCACGGCAGTGGAACCGGCAAAGTCATGGAATCCCAGCTGGGCCAGCCAGCCGCCGCCCCAAATCCAATGGCCGGAGATGGGATAGACGATGGCGCTGATAATCAGGCTATAGAGGCAGTAGGTAGAGAATTTTGTGCGCTCGGCCATGGCGCCGGAAACGATGGTGGCGGCAGTTGCGCAGAAAACCGTCTGGAAGATCAAAAAGGCGGGAGTCCCGACGGTCAGGCCCAGGGCAGAGGTATAGTCGCCCTGAACGAAGAAATCCGGGGTTCCGATAATCCCGCCGATGCTGGTTCCAAACATGAGCCCAAAGCCCAGGATCCAGAAAACGGGGGTTCCAATGGCAAAGTCCATCAGGTTCTTCATGATGATGTTGCCGGCGTTCTTCGCGCGGGTAAACCCGGTTTCCACCATGGCAAATCCAGCCTGCATGAAAAACACGAGCGCGGCTCCCACGAGAACCCAAATGGTGTCGACAGATGATAACATGCAAAAGTCCTCCTTATAAAATGATATAAATGGAATAAAAGAGGGACACGCATCGGGAGAAAAGCGGTTTTCAGGATGGGATAGTGGTCCTGTTTGCTTGTTTTGAAGTGTGATGCGTGCCCCAAACTTTTATTGCAAACCGTCTATGCGGCAGCGAACGTTATACGCTGAACAGCATGTCGCTATAGGAGGGATATGGCCAATATTTTTTGGCGGTCATCGACTCCATTTCGTCGCCCGTCCTTCTGAGCTCTTCCATGGCGGCGAGAACGCCGTCATGGTAGCTCTCTGCGCTCTCCCGAGGATCCGCTTTTTCTTCGGCCTGAATGAGGGCGGCCTCCAAAGCCTCGATTTCCTGATAGAACCGGGCGAGGGACGCGGAAAGCCTTGCGATCAAAGCCTTTTCCGCGCTGCAATCCATGGTATCCGAAACAGACGCTTTGCGGACAGCGCATTGGGACAGCTCGTTTATATAGGAGGCGACTGCCGGGAGGATATCCTTTTTCGCCATATCCAGCATTGTCGCTGCCTCGATATGAAGGGTCTTGCCATAGTTTTCCAGCAAAATCTCATAACGGGCGTGCATTTCCGTTTCCGTAAAGATATGATGCTTGGTAAACAGCGCGATATTTTTCTCGCTGATAAACAGCGGCAAGGCATCGACCGTGGATTTCAGATTCAAAAGCCCGCGCTTTTCCGCCTCGGCGACCCATTCTTCCGAATAGTTGTTGCCGTTGAAGATGATGCGCTTATGCTCCCGGATAACCCGCTGAATGAGGGCTTTCAGAGAAGCCTGAAAATCCGGGGCTCCTTCCAGCTCATCGGCAAACTGTGCCAGAGATTCCGCAACAATGGTATTGAGAACCAGGTTGGGGCCGGAGATGGAGAAGGTAGAACCCAGCATGCGGAACTCGAATTTATTGCCGGTAAAGGCGAAGGGCGAGGTCCGGTTCCGATCGGTGGTGTCCTTGCGGAAATGGGGCAGGACATGGACACCGATTTCCATTTCTCCCGCCGATTTTCCCTTATAGGGTTTCCCGGTTTCAATGGATTCCAGAATGCCCTCCAGTTCATCGCCCACGAACATGGAAACGATGGCCGGCGGCGCTTCGTTGGCACCCAGGCGGTGGTCGTTGCCTGCGCTGGCGACAGAGATGCGCAGCAGATCCTGATAGTCGTCCACGGCCTTGATAACCGCGCAGAGGAACAGCAGGAACTGGGCGTTGTCATAGGGGGATTTGCCGGGCTCCAGCAGATTCACGCCATCGCTGGTGGAAATCGACCAGTTGTTGTGCTTGCCCGAACCATTGACGCCGTCAAAGGGCTTTTCATGGAGCAGACAGGCCATATCGTGGCGGTCGGCCACCTTGCGCATCAGCTCCATGGTCAGCTGGTTATGGTCTGTGGCAATGTTGGTGGAGGAAAATATGGGAGCCAGCTCATGCTGAGAGGGGGCCACCTCGTTATGCTTTGTCTTTGCGAGAATGCCCAGCTTCCAAAGCTCCTCATCCAGTTCTTTCATATAGGCGACGACCCGGGGCTTGATGGCGCCGAAATAATGGTCATCCAGCTCCTGCCCCTTGGGCGGCTTTGCGCCGAACAGAGTGCGGCCGCAGAGGCGCAGATCCTCGCGCTTCAGATAATCGGATTTGTTGATGAGAAAATACTCCTGCTCCGGGCCGACAGTAGTCACAACCCGCTTGACATCCGTCTTTCCGAACAGCTTCAAAATGCGCAGCGCCTGCACGTTGATGGCTTCCATAGAGCGAAGCAGCGGCGTCTTTTTGTCCAGAGCCTCGCCGCCATAGGAGCAGAAGGCCGTGGGGATGCAGAGGATGCCGTCCTTGATAAAGGCATAAGAGGTGGGGTCCCATGCAGTGTAGCCCCGGGCCTCAAACGTAGCCCGCAGGCCGCCGGAGGGGAAGCTGGAGGCATCCGGCTCGCCCTTGATGAGCTCTTTGCCGGAAAATTCCATGATGACGTTGCCGTCCTGGGTGGCGGAAATAAAGCTGTCGTGCTTTTCGGCCGTTACCCCGGTCATGGGCTGGAACCAATGGGTGAAGTGTGTGACGCCTTTGCTGATGGCCCAATCCTTCATGGCATTGGCAACGACATTCGCCACCGAAAGATCCAGGGATTTTCCCTCTTCAATCGTCTTTTTCATGGCTTTGTAGGTATCTTTGGGGAGGCGTTCCTTCATCGTCTCGTCGTTAAATACCAGGCTTCCAAATAATTCCGGGATTCGATCCATTTTTGTTACCGTCCTTTCCTGTTTTTCCGAAAACTGAGCGCTTTCATGTTTCATAACAACACATCCTTAAAAAAGATAAAGAGCCCCATGAAAGGCCGAAGCCTTATCACAGCGCCCTTGCTGATTTATGAATGATTATAGAACATAAACTTGCAAATGTCAATAGAAAATTTGCAAGTTTTTTAAAAAAATAATTTAAAAATTGAAGGAGAAATAGCGTATATAATGTATAGAAAAGCAAAAACAGATATCTAAAATGAAATTATAAAAATAAATAATTGCATTTTGATATTGACAAAATGAAAGTTATTCCATATAATAATTGCAGAATTTGACCTGAATGAGGAGGGAGAACGATGCTTTTAGAGGGAGAGGCGAGGATTCCATCCGGATGCGCGATCTCGGGAATTTTTTCAAAAACAGGAGAAGCCATCCCGGGCGATGTGATCGTCCGATCAATTGCCACGATGCATGACCGCTCCAACGGCCTGGGCGGCGGTTTTGCCGGATATGGCATTTATCCGCAGTATAAGGATTTCTATGCCCTGCACGTCTTTTATGACGACAAAACGGCAAAGGGAACCTGCGAAGCCTTTATTGAAGAACATTTCGATATTATCAATCTATCCAAGATCCCCACAAGGAAGGTGGCCTCCATCGTCAATGAGCCGTTGATCTGGCGCTACTTTGTGCGCCCGCTGCACACCAAGCTGGAGGAGACCCAGCTGGAGGAATCTGAATTTACATCCCGGTGCGTGACGCGCATCAATTCGGATATCACGGGGGCCTATGTTTTTTCCAGCGGAAAGAATATGGGCGTGTTCAAGGCCGTGGGCTATCCAGAGGATGTGGGCCGGTTTTATCGGCTGGAAGAATATGCCGGATATTGCTGGACGGCGCACGGACGGTATCCTACCAACACCCCTGGCTGGTGGGGCGGAGCGCATCCTTTTGCGACGCTGGACGTTTCGGTGGTGCATAACGGGGAAATTTCCTCCTATGATGCCAACCGCCGGTTTATCGAGATGTATGGCTATAAATGTAATCTTCTGACGGATACCGAGGTCATCACCTATATCATTGATTTTCTCGTCCGCAAACAGGGCCTCAGCCTCACGGAGACGGCGGATGTCATTGCGGCCCCCTTCTGGAGCGATATTGAGGCGATGGAACCGGAGGAACGGGAGCGGATGACCTATCTTCGCAATATGTTCTCCAGTCTGCTCATCACCGGGCCTTTTTCCATTCTCATCGGATTTGACGGCGGCATGATGGCGCTAAACGACCGCCTCAAGCTGCGCAGTATGGTAGTGGGAGAAAAGGGAGACCGGGTCTATATGGCCAGCGAGGAATGCGCGATCCGCATCGTGGAGCCGGAGCTGGACGCGGTCTGGTCCCCCAAAGGCGGAGAAGCTGTGATTGTGACATTGGATGGAGGTGCAGCATAATGCCCATCGATTTCTTATATCCGGAATATGAAGTGGTCCGTAATGCGGATCGGTGCATCGCCTGCCGCGTATGTGAACGGCAGTGCGCCAATGAAGTGCATTTCTATGACCCTGAAAATAAGCGCATGATGAGCGACGAGAGCAAATGCGTCAACTGCCATCGGTGCGTATCGCTATGTCCCACACGGGCCCTGAAGATCGTAAAAACCGACCATACATTTAAGGAGAACGCCAGCTGGAGCGGGACAAATATCGCGGAAATATACCGCCAGGCCGGAAGCGGCGGCGTACTGCTCTCCTCCATGGGGAATCCCAAGCAGTATCCCATCTATTGGGATCATATCCTCATCAATGCTTCCCAGGTCACCAATCCTTCCATCGATCCCCTGCGGGAGCCGATGGAAACCAAGGTATTTTTGGGGGCGAAGCCTTCCAAAATTCAAAGGGATGATGCGGGCAGACTCGTGAACAACCTGCCTCCGGGGCTGGAACTGCAGGTTCCGGTGATGTTCTCGGCCATGTCCTATGGCTCCATCAGCTATAATGCCCATGAGAGCCTGGCCCGGGCGGCGACGGCGCTGGGAACCTTCTATAACACGGGGGAAGGCGGGCTCCATGAGGATTTCTACCAGTACGGCCCGCATACCATCGTGCAGGTGGCGTCCGGACGCTTTGGCGTGCATAAGGCCTATCTGGAGGCAGGTGCGGCTATCGAAATAAAGATGGGGCAGGGAGCCAAGCCCGGAATCGGCGGGCACCTGCCGGGGGCGAAAATTGTGGGAGATATCTCCAAAACGCGCATGATCCCCGAAGGGTCGGATGCCATATCCCCGGCGCCTCATCACGATATCTATTCCATTGAGGACCTGCGGCAGCTGGTATTTTCCCTCAAAGAGGCGACGGAATACAAAAAGCCAGTCATTGTGAAAATTGCGGCTGTGCATAACGTGGCGGCCATTGCCAGCGGCATTGCACGAAGCGGCGCGGATATCATTGCTATCGACGGCTTCCGAGGCGGCACAGGCGCCGCGCCTACACGCATCCGCGACAACGTGGGCATTCCCATCGAGCTGGCGCTGGCCAGCGTGGATGAACGGCTGCGGCAGGAAGGGATCCGCAATCATGTTTCGCTGGTCATCGGCGGTTCCATTCGGAACAGTGCGGATATCGTCAAGGCCATTGCTTTGGGGGCGGACGCGGTGTATATTGCCACAAGCGCCCTGCTGGCCCTGGGCTGCCATCTCTGCCGCAACTGCCACAGCGGAAAATGCAACTGGGGAATAGCAACCCAGCGGCCGGAGCTGGTGCGGCGGCTGAATCCAGACGTGGGATGCCAGCGCCTCATCAACCTGGTGACTGCCTGGAACCACGAGATTAAGGAAATGATGGGCGGCATGGGAATCAACTCCATTGAAGCCCTGCGGGGCAACCGCCTGATGCTGCGGGGTGTGGGCCTCAACGAAAAAGAGCTGGAGATCCTTGGGATCAAGCATGCGGGGGAATAAGGCAGATGAAGAAAATCTATGTCAATGAAAAATGGTGCCTGGGTTGCCATCTTTGCGAATACTATTGTGCTTTTGCCAATTCCGGGGAAAGCGACATGGTCAAGGCCCTCAAGGGAATCGAGATCCATCCCCGTATCCGCATCGAGGAGCGGGGCAACGTGAGCTTTGCCGTGTCCTGCCGCCATTGTGACGAACCACTATGCGTCAAAAGCTGTATCAGCGGCGCTTTGACAGAGGAAAACGGCGTCATCTCCATCGATCCGGAAAAGTGCGTAGGCTGCTATACCTGTATCATGGCCTGCCCCTATGGTGCGGTCATGCCTTCGGAAAATGGAGCGATCCAAAAGTGTGAGCTATGTACGAAAAATGCCGGAGGCCTGCCGGCCTGCGTGAAGGGATGCCCCAACAAGGCCATTGTTTTCGAGGAGAGAGCAGTATGAGATATGTGATTATCGGAAATTCGGCGGCGGCCGTGGGGACCATCGAGGGGATTCGCCAGGTGGACGGCGCCGGCTCTATTACAGTGATCAGCGACGAGGCGTATCATACCTATTCCCGGCCGCTTATTTCCTATCTGCTTTGCGGAAAGACGACAGAGGAAAGGATGAAGTACCGCCCGGATGATTTTTATGAAAAAAACGGAGTAACGCTGCTCCTGGGCAGACACGTTTGCGCCATTCGGCCGGAGGAAAAAACAGTTTTGCTGGAGGATGGAGAGAAGATCGCCTATGACAAGCTTATGGTGGCAACCGGCTCCCGCCCCTTTATTCCGCCGATGGAGGGGTTGGAAATGGTGAAAAAGCGTTTTACCTTTATGACACTGAAGGATGCCAAAACGTTGGAAGCAGCGCTCACCCCCAAAAGCCGGGTACTGATTGTGGGAGCCGGACTGATTGGGCTGAAATGCGCGGAGGGAATCCATGGGCGGGTTGGCTCTATCGCTGTCGTCGACCTGGCGGATCGCATTCTGCCGAGTATTTTGGACGCGGAAGGCTCATCTATTGTGCAGAGACTTCTGGAAGCAAAAGGAATTGTTTTCTATTTATCCGACAGCGTCCGGCAATTCCTGCCGGAGCGGGCGCTGCTGCAAAGCGGAAAAGAGATTGGATTTGATGTGGTTGTCATTGCCGTGGGCGTGCGTCCCAATACGGAGCTGGTCGCCCAGGCGGGGGGGAAGGTCTCCCGCGGCATCGCTGCCAGCGACTGCGGGGAAACCTCTCTGCCGGATATCTATGCGGCGGGAGACTGTTGCGAAAGTTATGATATTACGACAGGACAGAACCGGATCCTGGCTCTGCTGCCCAATGCCTATATGCAGGGGGAAGCTGCGGGAATCGCCATGGCCGGGGGAGAGGCCCATTTCAAAAAAGCCGTTCCCATGAATGCCATCGGCTTTTTCGGGCTGCATATGATTACGGCCGGAAGCTATGACGGCGATGCGGAGGTGCTGCAGGATTCGGAAGGGAATTACAAAAAGCTGGTGACGAAAGACGGTCTGCTCAAAGGATATATTCTGATTGGGAATGTCGAGCGGGCGGGCATCTACACCTCCCTGATCCGGGAACAGACGCCCCTTGCCGCCATCGATTACCAGCTTATCAAGGAAAAGCCGCAGCTGATGGCATTTTCCAGAAAGCAGAGAGCAGAGAAACTGGGAGGAATGCGGATATGATGATCGATGCATCGGGAATGCACTTTAAAGATTTAAACGAGCAGATCCGGGAGGCTGCCGGAACAGAGGTGACGGTGGAAAACTGCTGCGGCCAGCGGTATATTGGAAGCGGCCTCAACGGCAAGCATATCAACATCGCCGGGACCCCGGGCAATGCCCTGGGGGCGTATCTGAACGGCGCGGTCATCGAGGTGCGAGGAAATGGACAGGATGCCGTAGGTGATACTATGAATGAAGGGACCATCATAATCCATGGTTCCTCCGGAGACGCAACGGGCTATGCCATGCGCGGCGGGAGCATCTTTGTGGAAAAGGACGCGGGATACCGCGCGGGAATCCATATGAAGGCATTTAAGGATAAACAGCCGGCAATCGTCATTGGCGGCCGGGCGGGCTGCTTCCTTGGAGAATATCAGGCCGGGGGCACAATTGTCGTCCTAGGCCTGGATTGCGAGGAAGGGGAATACCCCGTGGGCAGCTTCTGCGGGACGGGAATGCACGGCGGAAAAATGGCGATCCGGGCGGAGTCTCTCCCAGAAAAACTTCCGGCGCAGGTTCATGCCTGCTTTGCGGAGGAAGAGGATAAAGCGGAGCTCCAGCCACTGATTCAGGAATACTGCCGCCTTTTTGGCAGAGATTCCAAAGAGATTTTGGAGGATTCCTTTGTGATTCTCACTCCGGATACCAAAAATCCCTATAAACAGCTATATACATATAATTAAGGCCAAAATAACTCCTCTTCGGGCGGAAAAACGGATCATTTTCGGTTTTCCGCCCAATCTTTTCTTGCCAGATAAAAAATTTTACAGTATACTGATTATCATATACTATCAATATCATCTTTTCATATAGTATGGATTTTCGGCGTTTTTTAGAATATCCGTATTTCAATTAAAAAGGAATAGTGAGGAAAAGGAACATGAGCAAGTTTTGGCAGAAGCTGAAAAATATTGGTCCCGGCGCCCTTGTTGCGGCTGCGTTTATCGGCCCCGGGACGGTAACGACCTGCACGCTTTCTGGTGCGAGCTACGGATACACCCTGCTTTGGGCCATGCTGTTTTCCACTATCGCCACCATCGTCTTTCAGGAGATGGCGAGCCGGGTGGGGATCGTCACCCAAATGGGCTTAGGGGAAGCGCTGCGGGAGCGGTATCAGCATAAAAAAGGAATTTTAATTTTTGTGATTATCCTGGTGATTGCTGCCATTTTCATTGGCAACATCGCATATGAAACCGGAAATATCACAGGCGGCGCCATGGGGACAAACCTAATCTTTTCGGAAATCAGCATTCCCTGGTGGGGCGTGATTGTAGGCGCTGTCGCACTAGCCCTGCTGGCCTCGGGAAGCTATAAGGTTGTGGAGAAGATTTTGATGGCGCTGGTCATCATCATGAGCGTTGTGTTTATCAGTACGGCAATTGTCTCTCAGCCGGATTGGGGTGGTGTGCTGAAGGGCCTGTTCGTGCCTGCAGTTCCCAATGAGGAAAACGCTTGGCTCACCGTGGCCGGCCTCATCGGAACGACGGTAGTTCCCTATAATATCTTTTTGCACTGCTCAGCCTCGGCTCAGAAATGGAAAGACCGCGCCCAGATCAAGACGGCGCGGTGGGACGCCATCATTTCCATCGGCCTTGGCGGAATTATCTCCATGATGATCATTATTGCCGCAGCCAATCCTTCTCTGGCGGGGCAGGAGATCACAAGCGCGGGGGATATGGCCAAAGCGATGCAGCCGCTTTTGGGCGACTGGGCGAAATATTTCTTTGGCATTGGGATTTTTTCTGCAGGACTCACTTCAGCGATCACCGCGCCTTTGTCCGCAGCATTTGCAACCTCGGGCATTCTCGGCTGGGGCAGCGATATGAAGAAGTTGCGTTTCAAGGCAATCTGGATGGTGGTGCTGGCTGTGGGCGTTGTGCTGGCGGCTGTCGGTCTAACATCCAGCCCCACGGAAATGATTATCATTGCCCAGGCAGCGAATGCCGTCATCCTGCCCATCATTGCGATTCTCCTGACGATTGTCGTCAATGATAAGAAGCTGATGGGGGAGAATAGAAATGGCGTGGTGGCCAACATTCTGGCGATCATCGTTATCGGGGTAACGCTGTTTATCAGTGCGCGTAACCTCTATAAGCTGTTTTTCTAAAAACGAAAAGAAACGATAACGGAAAAAACCGGCCTTTTTATGATGGGCCGGTTTTCTTTTTGCAGAAAGAGGATAGAAAAAAGCCCGGTTATAAACCGGGCTTCCTCTAGATTTGAAATTAGAAAGGATTAAAGATGGTATACTCAATGCATCAATACTAAATGTTAAGTATTGATTATATAATACCAGATAAAAAGAAAAAGTCAATAGCAAAAGAGAAAAAAATTTAAAAAAAATCAAAAAAAATATTAAACGCTAACGATATTTGCATTTATACAAGTAACAAAGAAAATGGATTGAAGAAAATAAGGGAACGTGATATAATACATCGTATAATTTTCTCAAAAGCAAAAGATAGGAGAAAGAAACGTGGCGAAACAAAAGCAAATGAACAAAAAGACGTTGGCGGTGTTTATAAGCGCCGGGGTTCTGGTCATTGCCTTGATTGTCATTGCGGTGCTCACCTTTGTGCAGCAGTCCGCAGCGGATCAGACAGACCGGGGCAATACTTCGGGGAACATTGGCAACAATGCAATGGTTGTGCAGAGCGGTGATACGACATATTTTAACTATAAGGGAATCTTTTCTCTGGATGCGGACGGCAAGCAGGAGCGGTTGACGGATCAGACTTCCAGCAACATGGCCATGCAGGGAGACTGGATCTATTACAGCAACCATTCGGACGCGGCAAATCTCTATAAATATAATGTTGTGACCAAGGAAAATATTCGGCTGACAGACTGCGCCGTGAAATATATCAACGTAGTGGATGATACCGTTTATTTCTTTATGGACAAGGAAATCGACGTGGTAAAAAAGGGAATCTACCGCGTAGGGACAGACGGCAGCGATTTGCGGCAGCTGACGTCCTATGACGGAGAAGGCCTCAATGTATATGGCGACCGACTGATCTTTATCAACACTTCCGACCGGCGCAAAATTTATTCCCTGAGCCTAGAAGGGAAAGATCCCAAAGTGGTGGGGACGGATAACGCCTCGATGATGAGCATTGAAAACGGCTGGATCTATTATGGAAACACCAACGGCATCTTCCGGGTCCGCGTAGATGGCTCGGCCCGCAAGCAGCTATCTGAGATGCCTGTCAGCGAGATGAATGTGGTGGATCATTATCTGTATTTCTGCTATCTGGACGTGATGAACCAGGTCAAGGATCAGAGTTTCTATCGTCTGGATCTGAATAACCCCTCTAAGGAGCCGGAGCTGGTGACCGAGGATTCGGCGGTTGGCATCTGTTCGGCTGACGGCTGGATTTATTTCCAGAATGTCTACAACAATTATGACCTCTATCGGATTCCCATTGCCGGTGGCGAGCCGGAGCTGGTTCGCGGCCTGGTTTCGGAAACCTCGGCAGCGGAGGAATAAGAAAGAATACCTGGATGTAGGTGGAAATATCATAAAAAAAGAACCCGGTAGGGTTCTTTTTTTATAGGATAATATACGCATCATTTTTAATGCTTTCTTAATTGAAAACCTCTTTTTGTTGTCACCGTTTTAGTGAGCCTGAGGATACAATAATAAACGTAAGGAGGAAGGAGCTATGGCATATATCCTTGAGCTGTTTCAGTTTAGAGTGGCACGAAATAATGCAGCAGCCTCACATAAAGGTACCATTAAAGAAAAGATCGAAAGGTTCGCCAGCCGGCATGCCTTGGCGAAATATGTATTTGCCTTTGTGGGAATCCCGGTGTTGATACTGGCGGCACTTTTCATCTGCCTGGCGGTTATCACACTGCCTATGGCGCTGTTGCTAGGGTGGGTATAAAGAAATTCTGAAACGGGAAAAATTACGCGTCCCCAATTTTTCATGTGAATCTTGCCTTTTAAAGTGAACATGAAAAAACGCGGGGGCGCGTTTCTTTATATAATCTTAATACCGCGGTGCGTTTTGTTAACGCCACTTTTGAATCCGATATATTACACTGTATGGCAGAGCGAAAGGAGGAGGACTTTATGCAGATCGTTGTTGCCATCATCGGCATTGTTGCCGCGGCACTGCTGCTCTACTATGTTTACATTTTAATGAAAGGGGATGAGCAGAAGTGAGCGCGGTTCTACAATATGTTTTGTATCTTGCGATCCTGGTCATCTTGGCAATCCCGCTGGGGGCCTATATCAAAAAGGCTATGTGCGGAGAGAAAACATTTCTTTCCAAAATATTGACCCCTTGTGAAAACGCGGTTTACAAGATCATGCGGATCAACAAGGACGAACAGATGAACTGGAAAAAATATGCGCTGTGCGTCGTATTTTTTTCACTGTTTGGCTTTATCTTTCTGTTTTTGCTGCAGCTGTTGCAGGGTGTGCTGCCCGGCAACCCGCAGAACCTGCCGGGAGTTTCCTGGCATTTATCCTTTAATACGACGGCCAGCTTTGTGACGAATACAAACTGGCAGGCGTATACCGGCGAATCCACGCTGAGCTATCTTTCCCAGGCATTGGGTCTGACCGTGCAGAACTTTGTTTCCGCCGGAACCGGCATCGCCGTGTTGTTCGCCCTGATCCGCGGGTTTACGAAAGTTAAAACCGATGGGTTGGGAAGTTTCTGGGTGGATTTGACAAGAAGCATTGTGCATGTGCTGCTTCCGCTGAACCTGGTCATCTCTCTGATGCTGGTGGGCGGCGGCGTGATCCAGAATCTGAGCCCGGCGCAGACGGTATCCCTTGTGGAACCCATTGCCGTGAGCGCAGAGGGAGAGATCCTGGAAGGAGCGCAAATCGACCTGGAAAACAATACGGTTACACTCGACGGACAGGTAGTTGCAGACGCAGAAATCGTGACGGAACAGTTCGTTCCCATGGGACCGGCGGCCAGCCAGGTTGCTATCAAACAGTCGGGCACCAACGGCGGCGGCTATATGGGCGTGAACTCGGCGCATCCGCTGGAAAACCCCAATGCCTTTACGAATATGGTGGAGATGCTGTCCATTCTGCTGATCCCGGTGGCGTTGTGCTTCACCTTTGGGAAAGCAATTAAGAACAAGAAGCAGGGAAGGGCTATCTTCATCGCCATGTTCCTATGCCTGGTATTGGCCCTTGGCATTATTGCCGTCAACGAGCAGGCGGCGACACCGCAGCTGGCGCAGGACGGCGCCGTCAACATTACGCAGGTCGACCAGGCCGGCGGCAATATGGAAGGAAAGGAGACGCGGTTTGGCATCGCGACATCCTCTACCTGGGCGGCGTACACTACAGCGGCTTCCAACGGTTCGGTCAACTCGATGCACGACAGCTATACGCCGATTGGCGGCATGATAACGATGCTGCTCATGCAGCTGGGCGAAGTCATCTTCGGCGGCGTCGGATGCGGATTATATGGCATGCTGGCATTCGCGATACTAACGGTGTTTATCGCCGGGCTCATGGTGGGCCGGACGCCGGAATTCCTGGGCAAAAAGATCGAGCCCTATGAAATGAAATGGTCGGTGCTGGTCTGCCTGGCAACTCCGATTGCTATTCTTGTGGGCAGCGGGATTGCGGCGGTCTGGCCGACAATTACGGAAAGCCTGAACAATGGAGGCGCTCATGGATTCTCGGAAATGCTCTATGCATTCTCGTCCTGCGCAGGAAACAATGGTTCGGCCTTTGCCGGATTCAATGCCAATACAGTATTTCTGAATGTGTCGCTGGGGCTTGTGATGCTGTTCGTCCGGTTTATTCCTATCATTGGAACCCTTGCCATCGCAGGGAGCCTTGCAAGGAAGAAGAGAATCGCAACGACGGCTGGAACTCTTTCCACTACCAATGGAATGTTCGTGTTCCTGTTGATCTTCATCGTTTTGCTGGTTGGAGCACTGAGCTTCTTCCCGGCACTGGCGTTGGGGCCGCTTGCGGAATTCTTCGGCATGGCAGTCTAAGATAAGGAGGCATGGTTATGAAAGCCAAGACGAAAAGTGCTTTTACCGACAAGAAGATGGTCGGTAGAGCCATAAAAGACTCATTTACAAAGCTGAATCCGAGAATACAGGTGAAGAACCCTGTAATGCTCCTGGTATATATCTCGGCCATTCTGACCACTGGCCTGTGGATTCTCTCCCTGTTCGGCCTAAAGGATGCGGCGCCGGGATATATCCTGGCCATTGCGGTTATCCTCTGGTTTACCGTGCTCTTTGCAAATTTCGCAGAAGCGATTGCAGAGGGCCGCGGCAAGGCGCAGGCGGATTCTCTGCGGGCGGCGAAAAAGGATGTGGAGGCGAATCGGATTCCCTCTGCCGACGCCAAAGAGCAAATTACGGTTGTATCCTCGGCAAACCTGAAAAAGGGTGATCTGGTGCTTGTCCGGGCAGGAGAGCAGATCCCGGGAGACGGTGAAGTTATTGAAGGTGCCGCTTCTGTGGATGAAAGCGCCATCACGGGTGAATCCGCTCCGGTCATCCGGGAAGCGGGCGGAGACCGCAGCGCCGTCACCGGCGGTACTACGGTACTGTCAGACTGGATTGTTGTGCAGATTACCAGCGAAGCCGGCGAGAGCTTCCTGGATAAGATGATTGCCATGGTTGAGGGCGCTGCGCGGAAGAAAACGCCCAACGAGATCGCGCTGCAGATTTTTCTGGTAGCCCTGTCCATCATCTTCATTCTCGTGACGATGTCGCTGTATACCTATTCGATCTTCTCGGCAGATCAGGCGGGGATTGCCAATCCCACTTCGATCACCACACTGGTGGCGCTGCTGGTCTGCCTGGCGCCGACGACCATTGGTGCCCTGCTTTCCGCCATTGGCATCGCGGGTATGAGCCGCCTAAACCAGGCAAATGTTCTGGCGATGAGCGGCCGGGCGATTGAGGCGGCCGGCGATGTAGATATTCTGATGCTGGATAAAACCGGGACGATTACCCTGGGAAACCGGCAGGCAGATAGTTTCATCCCGGTAGACGGCGTCAGTGCAGAGGAGCTGGCGGATGCGGCCCAGCTTTCCTCTTTGGCAGACGAAACTCCGGAAGGGCGCAGCGTCGTGGTTCTGGCTAAGGAAAAGTTTGGGATCCGCGGCAGAAGCCTCTCGGATAAGAATATGACGTTTATTCCGTTCACAGCGAAAACCCGCATGAGCGGCGTGGATTTTGACGGCAACGAGATCCGCAAAGGCGCTGCCGAAGCCATGCAGGAATATGTGACGTCGGCAGGCGGCACATATTCGGAAGAGTGCGACCGCATCGTGAAGGAAATTTCCAACCAGGGCGGAACCCCGCTGGTTGTTGCGAAAAACCACAAGATCCTCGGCGTAATCCATCTGGAGGATATCATCAAGCAGGGCGTTAAGGAAAAATTTGCCGACTTGCGGAAAATGGGTATCAAGACCATCATGATCACGGGCGACAACCCGCTGACGGCGGCGGCCATTGCGGCGGAAGCCGGCGTGGACGATTTCCTCGCCGAAGCGACGCCGGAGGGCAAGCTGCATATGATCCGCGATTTCCAAAAGAAGGGCCATCTGGTTGCCATGACGGGCGACGGAACCAACGATGCTCCCGCGCTGGCGCAGGCAGACGTGGCCGTGGCAATGAACAGCGGCACACAGGCCGCGAAGGAGGCGGGCAATATGGTGGATCTGGATTCTTCGCCCACCAAGCTGATCGATATTGTCCGCATCGGAAAACAGCTGCTGATGACGCGGGGAAGTCTGACGACCTTCTCCATTGCCAACGACGTTGCAAAATACTTCGCCATCATTCCGGCGCTGTTTGTGGGGTTGTATCCGGGGCTGTCGGCTCTCAACATCATGAATCTGCACTCTCCCCAGAGCGCGATCCTGTCAGCGATTATCTACAACGCATTGATCATTGTGGCGCTGATTCCGCTGGCTCTGCGGGGCGTGAAATACAGGGAAGTATCGTCGGGCAAGCTGCTTTCCCGCAACTTGCTGGTATATGGCCTGGGCGGCATTATTGCACCGTTTGTGTGCATCAAGCTGCTGGATATGCTGCTGGCTGTATTTGGACTATAACAAAGGGGCTTTTAAAGCCCCTCCTGGATGTTTGGAGGAACTGCTATGAAAACAATGAAAAACGTTTTGCCTAGAGCACTCGTAATTTTCCTGATCTTCACGTTGGTGTGCGGCCTCATCTATACGGCGGTTGTCACGGGCCTAGCCCAGTTGATTTTCCCCTATCAGGCCAATGGAAGCATCATTGAAATCGATGGAAAAAAATATGGAAGCGAGCTTCTGGGGCAGCAATATACGGATGACGCCCATATGTGGGGGCGGATCATGAATGTGGACGTTTCCACCTACACAGATGAAAACGGAAAGATGCTGATGTATGCCACTCCGTCAAACCTGAGCCCCGCCAGTGAGGAATTTGAAGAACTGGTGGCGGAGCGGGTGGAAAAGCTCCGGGCAGCCAATCCGAAAATGGATGAGACGGCAATCCCCGTCGATCTGGTGACCTGCTCGGGCAGCGGCCTTGATCCGCATATCTCGCCTGCGGCGGCGGAATACCAGGTGGCCCGCATTGCCGATGCCAGCGGCAGATCGGAAGAAGAAGTCCGGTCGATCATTGACAAATGCACGGAAGGGAAATTCCTTGGGATCTTTGGAGAAGAAACCGTCAATGTGCTGAAAGTCAACCTGATGCTGGACGGGATTTTGAAATAAAAAATCACCATCGTAATTTGACTGGAGTTTGTGTATAATAAAGATAAAAAGCTGCATTCCGAAGAATGCAGACGAGATTTGGAGGAGACAGGCGGATGGAAATGCGGATGGACCCCGACCGACTGCTGAAGGCCATCACGGAAGAAGAAAATAAGGAGAACCGCGGGCATCTGCATATCTTCTTTGGCTATGCGGCGGGCGTTGGCAAGACATATGCCATGCTCAAAGCCGCTCATGCCGCCAAGCGGCACAATATCGACGTAGTTGCGGGATATGTGGAGCCGCATATGCGCCCCGCAACCACGGCGTTGTTAAATGGGTTGGAGCTGCTTCCCTGCCGTGAAATCGAGTATAATGGAATTCGGCTCAGGGAATTTGATTTGGACGCGGCCCTGCGGCGTAAGCCACAGTTGATTTTGGTGGATGAACTGGCGCATACCAATGCCAAGGAATGCCGCCATGCAAAACGATATCAGGACGTAGAAGAGCTTTTGAATGCGGGCATTGACGTATATACGACCGTCAATGTCCAGCATATCGAAAGCCTTTGTGATATGGTGGCGTCGATCACGAACGTAGTAGTGCATGAACGCATTCCCGATCGGATTTTTGACAATGCCTATCAGGTAAAGCTGGTGGATATTGAGCCGGAAGAGCTGATCGCGCGTCTGAACGAAGGAAAGGTCTATCAGGAGAATCAGGCGCAAAAGGCGGTGCAGAATTTCTTCACTATCGAGAATCTGACGGCTCTGCGGGAGATTGCCCTGCGGCGCTGCGCCGACCGGGTCAATAAGCTTTCGGAAAATGCGCGGATCAAAAGCAAAAGCGATTACTATACGGATGAGCATATCCTGGTCTGCCTGTCGTCTTCCCCAACAAACGCAAAGATCATTCGCACGGCGGCCCGGATGGCTCGGGCTTTTAACGGAAATTTTACGGCCCTGTTCGTGGAAACCCCGTCCTTTTCGACTATGAGCGAGGAAAACCGCAAGCGCCTGCGCAACAATATGCATTTGGCGGAACAGCTGGGGGCGACGGTGGAAACGACCTATGGGGAGGATATCGCCTTGCAGATCTCGGAATATGCCCGGGTGGCGGGTATCTCAAAAATCGTATTGGGGCGGAGCAGCGCCAGGAAAAAAGCATTTTTGGGGAAGCAGGCATTGACGGAAAAGCTCATCGCCTATGCCCCCAACCTGGATGTATATATCATTCCCGATTCCGCCACAGTCGCTTATGAGGAGCGAAAGGCCCGGAAAAAGAAGGCAGAATTTCAGGCAGGGGATGTGGCAAAGAGCGCGGGGGTTCTGCTGGCGGCGACGCTCATTGGCTTTGCCTTCAGCGCGCTGGGATTCAGCGAGGCCAATATCATCACGGTTTATATTTTGGGTGTGTTGATAACGGCGGTCATCACCAGCCAGCGGATCTACAGTCTTGTGTCCTCTGTGCTCAGCGTTCTGGTTTTCAATTTCTTCTTCACGGAGCCGATTTTCACCCTGAATGCCTATAATTCCGGCTATCCGGCGACATTTTTGATTACGTTTATCGCGGCGTTTATCACCAGCAGCCTGGCCGTGCGGATCAAGCAGAATGCCCGGCAGGCCGCGCGTATGGCATACCGGACTAAAGTCCTTCTGGATACCAACCAGATGCTTCAGCAGGCAAAGGATAAATATGAGATTGTCTCCATCACGGCCAACCAGCTCATTAAGCTCCTGCGCCGGGATGTCATTTTCTATTTCGCGGAAGATGGGCTTTTGGGGGATCCCATCACCTATCCCTGCGGAGAGAGGGAATTTGATGAGGAGTGCGTTTCTGAAAACGAGAGGGCCGTTGCGTCCTGGGTACTCAAAAATAATAAGCATGCCGGGGTCACAACGGCGACGCTCGCCAATGCCAAATGCCTCTATCTGGCGGTTCGCGTAGGCAGCCGGGTCTATGGCGTGGCGGGAATCGTCATGGGGGAGACGGAGCTGGATTCCTTTGAAAACAGCATTATGCTTTCGATTTTGGGCGAATGCGCCCTGGGATTGGAAAATGAGCAGACGGCTTTTGAAAAAGAGCAGGCAGCGATTCTCGCCAAGAATGAACAGCTCCGGGCCAATCTGCTCCGGTCAATTTCCCATGATTTGCGCACTCCGCTCACCTCGATTTCCGGAAATGCCGGAATTTTGCTCTCGGATGAAGAGGGCATCCCGCCGGCGAAACGCCGGGAGCTTTATGGCAATATTTATGACGATTCCCTCTGGCTGATCAATTTGGTGGAAAACCTGCTGTCGGTCACCCGGATTGAGGATGGGACCATGAAGCTGCGAATGACTACCGAGCTTCTGGATGAGATCATTGGTGAAGCTATGCAGCACATAGACCGCCGCAGCAGCGAACACAATGTTCAGGTGAAGTCTGCCGATTCCTTTGTCCTTGTCAAGGTGGATGCGCGGCTGATTATGCAGGTGATTATCAATCTGGTGGATAATGCTGTCAAATATACGCCGGCGGGCTCGGATATTACGATTGAGACAGAAACATCGGGCTCCTGGGCTACGGTCACCGTCGCGGACAATGGCGGGGGTATATCCGATGATGCCAAAACGCATATTTTTGATATGTTCTATACGGGAGATACCAAGGTGGCAGACAGCCGCCGCAGCCTGGGGCTGGGGCTGGCGCTCTGCAAATCCATCGTTGCGGCCCACGGCGGAAAGATTACCGTATCCGACAACAAACCCCATGGCGCCGTCTTTGCTTTCACTTTACCCATAGAGGAGGTTACGCTTCATGAATAAACCGCTGATTTTGGTGGTAGAGGACGACTCTGCCGTCCGGAATTTGATTACTACGACGCTGGAAACCCATAATTATCGGTATCAGGCGGCGCCAACCGGAGAGGCCGCCATTTTGGAGGCAGTTTCCTATAATCCCGAGGTCATCCTGCTGGATCTGGGCCTGCCGGATATGGATGGAATCGATATCATCCGGAAAATCCGGACCTGGTCTAAAGTGCCGATTATTGTAATCAGCGCGAGAAGCGAAGATACGGACAAAATCGACGCATTGGATGCCGGGGCGGACGATTATCTGACCAAGCCCTTTTCCGTGGAGGAGCTTCTGGCGCGGCTGCGGGTGACCTTCCGGCGGCTGAACGACACGGGGAGAAGCGGCCCCCAGGATTCTGTGTTCACCAATGGGGATTTGAAAATTGATTACGCGGCGGGATGTGTTTATATGAAGGATAAGGAGCTGCATCTGACGCCCATCGAATATAAGCTGCTCTGCCTGCTGGCGAGAAATGTGGGGAAGGTGCTGACGCATACCTATATCACAAAAGAGGTGTGGGGCAGCGCCTGGGATAACGATGTGGCGTCCCTTCGCGTATTTATGGCCACGCTGCGTAAAAAGATCGAGGCGGACCCTTCCAATCCCCGCTATATCCAGACCCATGTGGGTGTGGGCTACCGCATGCTGAAAAACTAGAAAACAGGCGTTTTTGATAGCGAACAAGGGGAAAACAGAAGTTTCCTCTTTGCGGCGGTGAGAGATATCGCCGAAATGACAGCAGACGAACACAGAGCTTCGTGCGCCGGGAAATCCAGGCATGCACAAGGAAAAGAGAGGCCGGGACGTTCATTGCACGATACGCGGCAAAGATATGATATAATAAAGACAGCATGGGCTGTCTTTATTTTTTGTAAATCACTTGGCGGATAGACGGAGGGGAAAATTGAAACTGCTTCATATATCAGATTTGCATTTGGGAATATCTTTTTTGGGAGAGCCTCTTTTGGAATATCAGCGGGCATTCTGCGACTTTCTGGCGGAAACAGCGGTCAAGAGAAAAGTACGGGCGGTTCTCGTGAGCGGCGATGTATTTGACCGGGCGGTTTCCAGCGCGGAGGCCATCGCTCTCTATGACGATTGGATCACAAAGCTGTGCCTGAAACATGGCATTGCTGTCTGCATGATTGCCGGGAACCACGATGGCGCCGAGCGGCTGGCATCCTGCAGCGCCCTTCTGCGTCATGCCGGGTTCTATGTCGCCGGGCGGCTGCAAAGCCCTCTGGTCCCGATCTGTCTGGAAGAAGAGGGAGAAGCGGTGGAAATCTATCTGCTGCCCTATTTTCAGCCGGAAGAGGCCCGGGCAGTTTTGGAAAACAGCGAGATCCGGACCATGGAGCAGGCAATGGCGGAGCTCTTTGCAGGAATACAGAAAGAAGGGAGTATCCGACGTATCCTGCTGGCCCATTGCTTTGCTGCCGGTGGGGAAACCTCGGACAGCGACCGAGCCGCGCTTGTGGGCGGCGCGTCCCGGGTGGGCGCGGAGGTTTTTTCGGCCTTTGATTATGTCGCCCTGGGGCATCTCCACCGTCCCCAGAATATCGGCCAAAATATGCGCTATGCGGGTTCGCCGCTGAAATACTCCTTTTCTGAGGAAAACCAGCAAAAATCCATGACGCTTCTGGATACCCGGACTATGGAGCGGGAAGAGATCCCCGTGCCGCCTTTTTATGGATGCAAAACCATCCGGGGGGCCAGGGAAGAAGTCTGGCGGGAAGAGCCGGATGCCCAAAATTTCATCCGGATCGAAGTGACGGATGAACCCATGACATCCATCCTTCACGAGACACTGAAAGAAAAATTTCCGCATCTTCTGGTGGCGCTGGGCCGCAGGCCCGAGACTATGCGCCATGGGCATACCGTGGAGGAAATGCACCAGCTGACGCCGGAGAGCCTGCTGGATGCCTTCCTGATGGAAACGGCGGGGCAGCCGCCGTCGGCCGCAGAAAGAGAATGGTTCAAAAAGGCGCTGGACGCCGTCCAGCAAGCAGACATGCAGTGAGGTGAGAGCAATGATTCCCATAACTTTGCGGATGGGGGCCTTTGGGCCTTATGCAAAAGAAGAGACGATTGATTTTTCCTACTTTCAGGACAGCGGGCTGTTTTTGATCTATGGCCCGACCGGCGCGGGGAAATCTGCCATTTTGGACGGCATGACCTACGCTCTTTATGGAAAGAGCAGCGGGGGCGTGCGGGGGGATTTTTCCTCCATGCGCTGCCAATATGCGGCAGAGGGCCAGCCCACATTTTTGGAGCTGACATTTTCCCACCGCGGCGAAACCTATCGCTTTTCCCGTTCCCTCCGGGAAGTCCGGAGGAAGGGCCAGCGGGACTATGAGGAACAGATTTCCGCCGGGCCGCTGCGGGAAGGGGTGCTTTATCCCTTTGCGGCCAACATAAAGAAACGGAACGCCGAGGAATATGCGGTATCGCTCCTGGGGCTGACCTATGAGCAGTTCCGGCAGGTGGTCATGCTTCCTCAGGGACAGTTTGAGCGGTTTTTGCTGGCAGACCCGTTGGAAAAAGAGGAAATACTGACGACGCTTTTCGGCACCGGAATATGGAACCAGGCGGCAGCCTGGCTGGGGGAGCAGGCAAAAGAGAAAAAACGGGCGCTGGATGCAGTCCAGCAGCGCCTGGAGATCCTCTGCGCGCAGGCTGGCGAAGAAACGCCGCAGGCGGCTTATCAGAAGCAGGAGGAGCAAAAAGAGCGGCTGGATATTTTGCAAAAAGAAGCAGGAAAAATGCAAAGAGAGCTGCGGAGGCTGGAGACAGAATTGGCCAGTGCCCGGGAGATTTCCTTGTGTTTTCAGAAGCGGCGGGAAGCGCGGCAAAAACAGGAGGAGCTGCGGGCGCGGCTGGGAGAGATGGAAAAAATGCGGGCGCAGTTGGCTTTGGCCCAGGCGGCCCAGCAGGTTCAGCCCTATATGGAAGAAGCCCGGCGCGCCCGGGAGCAGGAAAAGCGCCGCGGGGAAATATGGAGGGAAAAGGCAGATGCCCTGGAAGAACTGAAGGAAAAATATAATAATATAAAAAAGAAAAGGGAAGCCCTTCCCCTTCGGGAACAACAGGCGGAGGAGCGTTCTCTGGCGATTCAGGTTTGGGAAAAGCGCCTGCAAAGCTGGCAGACCGTCAAGAAAAACCGGGCGGAATATGCGGCGTTGATCGAAAAAGAAAAAGAGGCTGCCGGCGCGCTGGAAACCTGGGAAAAGAGACACGGCGAGAATGCGGCGCTTCTTCGGGAAACGGCGGAACAACTGGCGCAGACAAAAGAAAAAATACAGGGAGAAAAAGAAATCTGGATAGAGAAATGCCAGGTTCTGCGGGAATGCCGGGAATTGGCAAAGAAGGCAAAAACGGCAGAAAACGCTCTTATGGAGCTGGAGAAAGACCGGTCGGCGGCCCAAAAAGAACTAGCAGAGTTTGCGAAAAAAAACAGAGAGCGGCAGGAAACCTATGATGCTCTGCATGCGGAATATTTTCAGGATGCAGCCACGGCGTTGGCGGAGACGCTCCATCCGGGAGACAGATGCCCGGTCTGCGGAAATATATGCCGGGAGCTGGTTTGCAGCCATTCGGCGGCAGGAGTGGTTTGGGAACAGGTGGAGCAGGCAAAACAAGAATGGGAGAGCGGAAGACAGGCGGAAAATGACGCGAAAACCGCATTGGCCGTTTTGGGGAACCGCCGGGAGATTCTTTTGGAGCAAAAGGACTCGGTGAACCGCCAGATTTTGGAGCGAAATGCGGGCCTTCCCTTCCGGGAGGAGGATTTGCAGGAGGCTGAAAGACATGTTGCCGGGATCTCTGCGGGAGAACGGCAGGCCGCGGAACTGGAAAAAGAGCTGGAAAAAAGGAATCAGAAAGGCCGGGAACTGGAAACCGGGATCTCCGAAAGGAGAGAGGCATACCATAAGCTCCAGATGGAGCGGGCCGAGACAGAGGGACGCTGCCGCATTCCCGAATCCGATGAAATTGCGGACGAGAAGGAATTTACCTCAAAGCTGGAAAGACGAAAAAAAGAACTTTTGGAGGAAAAACAGCGCCTGGAAGAATTTCGCCAAAAGGCTACGCAGGCGGAAATTTCCTTGAGCAATGCAGAAATTGAGGAAAGGAACAGCAGGAAAGAATGGGAAGCGGCAAAAGCGGAATGCCGCCGACGGCAGCAAAAGGCGAAAGAAATGCTGGATGCCTCGGGCTTTGCGCAGGCAGAGGATGCCCAGGCGGTATGGATGGAGCCTGGAAAAACGCAGGAGATGCAGGAGGAAATCCGGGAGTATGATGCGCAGGTTCTTGCGGCGGCGCAGGAGGCTGCTGCGTTGGAAAAACAGCTGGCAGGGCAGGAAGAACCTGACCTGGCGGCGCTGGCAATGCAGGCCAGGCGGGTGCAGGCAGAATGGGAGGAGACGCAGAAACAGGCAAACTATCTGGAAAAGGAATGCGAAGTGGGGGAGAAACAGTGCGGGCAAATGCGGGAAGAAGAGGAAAAATTGGAGAAGCAGCGGCCGGAAGCTGAGATGCTTCTATCCTTTGCCGCCCGTCTCCGCGGAGATCAGGGGATCAGCATGGCCCGATTTGTGCTGGGCGTGATGCTGGACGCCGTCACAGAAGAGGCCAACCGGCTGTTGGAAAACGTCCACGGGGGGCGGTATAAGTTGTTCCGCATCACGGGAAATGTGGGGCGGCAGAGGAAGGCGGGGCTGAATCTGCAGGTGTTTGACGCCTATTCCAGCCAAAACCGCAGCGTGGGGAGCTTGTCCGGCGGCGAAAAATTTCTGCTGGCGTTGGCTCTTTCCCTGGGGCTGTCTTCCTGCATCCAAAAGCAGGCGGGAGGAATGCAGATCGAGGCCATGTTCATCGACGAAGGGTTCGGGTCTTTGGATGAGGGCTCGATTTCCGACGCCATGCTCATGCTCTCTTCGGTAAAATATCTGCGCCAGCTCATCGGCATCATCTCGCATGTCCGATCCATGCAGGAGAATATTCCCCAGGCCATCGAGGTCTGTAAGGAAAGCGAGGGAAGCCACATCCGCCTGCATATCTGAAATTCATAGATCGTTCACGAATCCGCAACGAATCCAACAAATGTGCCGCATATACTAAATACATAAGCAACAGAAACAACGTTGGCAGTTTTTGGAACGGCTCTGGAAAGGGAGGCGGAAGAATGAAGGATCTAGAAAAATATCGAGATGGAAAATATATTACAATAGAAATATGGGATTTTTGGAAGGCGTCGGGTGAACTGCCCATGCTGCTGCAGACGGCGCAGCTTTTGGATATGCGCATACAGGTCGTATATCACGCGGAAAATGCCCAAAGTGAATTCGCAAAAATCGCCGCACTGGAAAACGCTCTGCGGCAGACCGAGAGACCTTTTGAAATGACAGTTCTGTTCAAAAACCAGGAGGAAAATATCAACCGCCGGCTTTTGCGGGATGGGTATACATGTTATTGAGTGTATAGATTCATATGTTCACAATTTATTCATAAATTATTCATCATTTGTCCATATCTAAACTTTAAACTAAATGTAATAAAATCGTAATAAATTATAAGGGATTTTATCACATTTTGTTTGGGCTTATGAGGAGGACATGATGTTAAAAAAGGGCATTGGCGCGATTTGTGCCGGATTACTTGTTTTTACACTGTTCATAGGAGGTGCCTTCGCGGCAACGACGCGTTCGCAGGTCTTGATGCGCGGCGATAGGGACGAATGGGTTACCGAGCTTCAGGAAGCCCTGCATGAAAAGGGATATTTAAAGGTAAACCCCACCGGCTATTTCGGAACGGATACCCAGGCGGCGGTCATGGCCTTTCAAAAGGATGGAAATATCACGGTAGACGGCAAAGCCGGCCCGGTGACCCGCAAGCTTCTTCTGGGCGATAATTTCCACGAGATTGACGAGAACCGGCTCAATGGGAGCAACAATGAGGACAACCTGGATTTCTCCACGCTGCGCCAGGGTGACCGGGGCGACGATGTAACCAAAGTACAGGAGCGCCTGAAGGAGCTGGAGTATTATGACTATTCCAAGATCACGGGCTATTTCGGCACGATCACCCGGGATTCGGTTATCAAATTCCAGCGGACACATAATCTGACGGCAGATGGGACTGTGGACGAGGCTACGAAAAACCTCATGTTCTCCAGCTCCGCCAAATATTATATGATGCGCAGGGGCGACAGCGGCGAAGATATTCGTGATCTGCAAAACCGCCTGAAGGAATTGGGCTATTTTAATTCCACAGCGACGGGTTATTATGGTTCGATCACCAAGCAGGCGGCGATTGATTTCCAGAAGAATCATGGCCTGACGGCTGATGGCATCGTGGGAAAGAATACAAGGGCGATCCTGTTCTCGGATGATGCAAAGCCGGCTGACAGCAAGCCTTCCAATGGAAATGCGGCGCAGAAGCCGGAGGATGATGCTGATTCCGAAGAGCCGGCAGAACAGACTGGCGTTGAGAAGTTTATCAGCGTAGCGGAAGGGCGTTTGGGAAAAGCCTACGTTTATGGCGCGGAAGGCCCCAATACCTTTGACTGCTCGGGACTTGTCTATTATTCCTTTAGAAACGCCGGCGTGAAGATTTCCCGGCTGAGCTCCCGCGGTTATGCGGCGGTTTCTTCCTGGGATGATGTGGATTCCATGGACGACCTGAAGCGTGGTGACCTCATTTTCTTCAAGTCGGATACCAGCTCCACCATCAGCCATGTGGCGATTTACTTGGGCAATAATCAGATGATTCATGCTGTGCCCAGCAGCGGAGCAGTTGTGAAAGCCTCTCTTTCCACATCGTATTGGACGAGAAACTTTGTTTCTGGAAAACGGGTTTTCTAAAATATAAAGAATTATAAAGATACCGGAAAATCCGGTATCTTTTTTTGTGCAGAAAAAACATATTTTATTAAACAAAACATCCAAAAATTGTAAAAACAAAGCAGGTATAGATCTCATTTCCGATGGAAAACCTAAAAGGCAGATAGGGTTTCCTGCGTGCGCGCCGCAGGAAAAATTTGCTGAATTGGGGGACCATTGGTGATTAACAAAGTTGAAATTTGCGGGGTAGATACATCGAAATTGCCAATTATACCCGAGCAGGAGCTGAAAGAATACTTTCGGCGCATCTATGCCGGGGATACGCAGGCGCGCGAGGAATTTATACAGGGGAACCTGCGGCTGGTGCTGAGCATCGTACAGCGGTTTGCCATGCGCGGTGAAAATATGGACGATCTTTTTCAGGTGGGATGTGTGGGACTTATTAAGGCTATCGATAACTTCAAAACCGAATTGGATGTAAAATTCTCCACTTATGCCTGCCCGATGATTATTGGGGAGATCCGAAGGTATCTGCGGGACAATAACGCCATCCGGGTGAGCCGTTCCCTTAGGGATACGGCTTATAAAGCCTTTCAAGTGCGCAATGCACTGGCGGGAAAGAACAGCGAGGAGCCCAGCATCGATGAGATTGCAAAAGAAATGCAGCTTCCCACCGAAGAGGTGGTATTCGCGCTGGATGCGATCCAGGACCCCATTTCGCTTTCCCAGCCGGTCTATCAGGACGGCGGGGACGCTCTCTATGTCATGGACGGCATCGCAGATGAGCGGAATTCGGATGAAATCTGGCTGACCTCCATCGCCTTGAAGGATGCGGTTGCCAAGCTCAACGAGCGGGAAAAGAACATCATCTATATGCGGTATTTTGACGGCAAGACGCAGATGGAGGTTTCCGAGGAAATCGGGATCAGCCAGGCGCAGGTATCGCGGCTGGAAAAATCGGCAATCCTGCACATGCGTAAAAGCTATACATAAGGGAGAACTGCAAAGGCTGCCAGAGGACAGCCTTTTTTTTGCCTTTTCGCATGGTTTTATGATATGATAGGGACAGCAAATGAGGAAAAGGAGCGGCAAACGCATGAAAAAAGCGCAAATCCGGATAAAAAAACTCAGGGAGGATGCTGTAGTCCCCACCTATGGCTCTCCTTATGCGGCAGGAGCGGATCTATATGCCTGTCTGGAAGAAGAACAGGTGGTTTCTCCTGGACAGACCGTCATGTTCCATACGGGAATCGCCATGGAAATCCCCGAGGGCTATGCGGGGCTGATCTTTGCCAGAAGCGGCCTTGCCTCCAAAAGAGGGCTGGCCCCGGCCAACAAGGTGGGGGTAGTGGACAGCGACTATCGCGGAGAATTTATGATCGCGCTGCACAACCATTCGGATGTGCCCCAGACGGTTCTCCCGGGAGAGCGGATCGCCCAGATGGTGATTACCCCGGTTCTGGCGGCGGAATTTTTGCAGGTGGAGGAGCTGGAAGAAACCCAGCGAGGCTCCGGAGGATTCGGCTCCACAGGCCGCTGAATGCAAAAATAGGAAAGAGGCTTGGCAGACAGAAATATCGCGGCAGAGGGAGCTCCCTCTGCCGTGGTTCTTTTGGAAACAAAAAGTAAAGGACGGAGACATTTTTTTATGTAAAATCCTCCAACTATAGAATCTTTCCAGTGGAGGAGAAAAGAGGCGTTTCCCCCGCGGATGGAGCGCCGCAGGGAAAATATAGAAAATGTGAAAAAAGGGATTGACTCTGACGCGGCGTCATGGCCTATGCTTATTTTGGAGGTGAGAGAATGCTCCTTTCTATCGGAGAAGTGGCAAAACTCATGGGGATCAGTGTGCGCACCCTGCGATATTATGACGCCATTGGCCTGCTCAGGCCCTCTGCGGTAACTCCGGCCGGATATCGCAGTTATGATGAAAAGGCCATGGAAACATTGCAGCAGATTCTGTTTTTCCGGGAATTGGGGTTTCCCCTGGGCGAGATTGGAGAGATTCTCCGGCATCCGGAATATGACAAACGGCAGGCGCTCAAACGGCGCCGGGAGCTTTTGCTCCTGGAACGGGCACGGTTGGATGCGCTTCTGCAGATTGTGGAGAACACATTGGAGGGAAGAGCAATGAAAAAGGCTGGAGTGACAGCGCAACAGATTCAAAGCCGAAAAAGGGCATATGCGGCAGAGGCCCGGGAACGGTGGGGGAAAACAGAGGCATACCGGGAATGGGAGGAAAAAAGCCGCAGGCAAAGCCCGGAAAAGAAAGCGGAGGCCCAGAGGGCGGCGGAAGGGATTTTCGCTGGTTTCGCGGCGATCCGGGACCAAAATCCCGGCGGGCCGGAAGCGCAGGCAATGGTGAAAAAATGGCAGGATACAGTCACAAAATACTACTATACCTGCACAAAAGAAATATTAGCCGGCTTGGGGCAGATGTATGTCGGCGATCCGCGGTTTTATGAAACCTTAGACGCTTATGGCGCGGGAACCGCCGCGTTTATGAGCAGGGCCATTCGCATATACTGCGAAAACGGCAGGAAATAAGCCTGCTGAAACGAAAAAAGCAGAAAAAAGAACGCTTCTCATGCGGACGGGCATCCGCGGGGAAGCGTTTATTCAATGCGGGAAGGGGAATCCCCTATAATTCATCATCCAACAGTTGGATGCTCTCCACCTGGGTAATGTTTGCCGGATATGTGGTAAGGATATCCCCGGTAAAAGTGATGGAGACACGATCACCGACATCCAGATCCTCCAGCGAAATATCGGTATACCGCCATGTGATGCTGGTTTCTTCCGCCACAGAGAAGAAAAAATCGCCCCGGAAATTGATATCGTTGACCTCCAAACCCGCAACGTGCAGCGTGCTGCCCTGTATATCGGAAATCATGGCGTAAAAGGTCTGGGAAGCGGTTGGGGTCGCATTTTCCAGCCGGTCATAGGCGGTTTTATAGCCGATGAAATAAAACACTCCGGCAATGAGAGCGCTGAACAGCAAAAGGGCAATGGCAAATAAGATAGTTCTTTTTCGCTTTGTCATAGCGCCGCCCTCCTGGAATTGTGGTTGTTTACAGAGAGTATAGCACACAAAAAGCACGGCGGCAATGACATCCGCAAAACATCCGTTTGCGGCAGGGAAAAAAGGCGGGTCTGCCGGTGGGATGGTTTTCAGAGCATTTTCTGCACATCCCGCTGCAGACGCTTGATGATGCGCTTTTCCAGGCGGGAGATATAGCTCTGGGAAATGCCCAGGGCATCCGCTACCTGCTTTTGTGTCTGCTCCTTATAGCCGGAAAGACCGAACCGCATGCTGATGATGCGTTTATCCCGGGAGGGCAGATGGGATACAGCCTCCTCGATGAGGGAATGCTCTACGTCGTTTTCGATCTGCCGGAAGACAATATCGCTCTCGGTTCCAAGAATATCGGATAACAGAAGTTCGTTGCCGTCCCAATCCACGTTTAACGGCTCATCCAGGGATACCTCGGTTTTGATGCGGACACTACGCCGCAGATACATGAGGATCTCATTTTCGATACAGCGGCTGGCGTAGGTGGCCAGTTTGATATTCTTGCTGGTATCAAAGGTGTTGACGGCTTTGATGAGGCCGATGGTGCCGATGGAGATCAGATCCTCCAGCCCAATGCCCGTGTTGTCAAACTTGCGGGCAATATAGACGACCAGCCGGATATTCCGCTCGATAAGCGCCTTGCGGACGCCGGTTTCCCCGTGAGCCAGACGGTCGATCAATCCGGCTTCCTCGGATTTGGAAAGCGGCGGGGGAAGGGCTTCGCTTCCGTTGATGTAATATACCTGCCGCCCCAGCAGCAACAGACGGATGATTTTTTGATACATACGGTTGACGATATTTTGCAAGATGATACCCCCTTAGGATGGAATGAGAAGCAGACGCGGGCCGAGCAGCGCCGTATAGTTTTCGTTCAGCGGCTGGTCGCAGAGGGCGATATATGCCTTGGCGGCATAGGTTTTGCCCTCCGCAGTCAGAAGGAGAGAATCGGGAAAAAAGGAAACCAGCATTCCTTTTCCCGAAACGGTTTCCAAGGGAAAGAGCATGAGGCGCAGCCCCGCGGCGCGGGAGGATTCCCATTCTTCCAGGCAGAGCTTACTTTTGAGAGCCGGCGTGATCTGCGAAAACACCGCGTCCTGGCTGGCAATGATGACGCTTCTGCCGGAAAGATCCCGCAGGTGGTTGCCCGTATCCAAAAAGGCATCCAAATGGATGGTTTCCCCGGCGAGAGTGGCGGACAGATGATAGGCTGTCTGCTGCCGGGGATAGTGGCGGCGGGACAGGTATTCGATGAGAAGGACCGCCGCTGTTCCGCCAAGCAGCAGATACCGCAGGACGGGAAGATTGATGAATGCGCCGGAATAGGTTTCCCGGGAGAAGAAATACATGGCGGCAAAGCAGGCTCCGCCAAATAAAAAAGTGGCCGCATAGAACAGGGCAGCCGTCCGCAGGAAGTTTTTCCATGGCTTCCATGTTCTCGCGCATAGGAGCATGAGGAGGGAAACCAGGAGCTTGCAGGGAAAAGACTGCAAAAACGGCAGAGCCACGGCCGCCGCAGCATAGACTGCTCCCAGGGCGGCGCCTCCGCAAACTCTTCCCAGCCGCGCTTTTTTTTCGGAAAAACGCAGCGCCAGATAGAGCAGCAGAAAGTCCATCAGGAAATTATCCAGCAAAACGAACTCTACATAGACCTTCTGCATATCCATTCACCTCACCACACAGTGGTTACAGTATATAGTACGCCGGGAAAAAAAGATGTAGAACTACGCGCGGCAAAATTTCCAAATGTAACAAAAGCCGGCAGCAACAAAAAGAGGAACGGCGGGATCTGCCCGAAAACCGCAGAAACCGGCAGCTTTCCCCGGAACCGCGCATCCTGTCCCGGCGAAAAAGGGCAAAAGAAAACCGCCGGTTTTGAAAAAACACGGCGGAGAAACGGCCTGTTATTTGTATTCGTGAAGTGTCACATGAAAAATCTTTTCCGGCATGCCGACGCGGTATATATGGGCGCTCAGCAAATCCCTCTCGTTGAACTGCCGGTATAAATCCTTATAAAACCGTGCGCGTTTTCGATAACATTCCTGGGCCGTTCGGATATCCGTCATTTGAAATTCCACGGTATCCCCGGTTTTCAGCTGGGCGAGGCGGGGCAGATCCACGCTGATGACGCTGGCAATCTTGGTGTATCCCCCGGTGGTCTGGCGGTCGGCCATGAGAACGATGGGCTGATCCTGGGGCACCTGGATCGCACCCATGGGAATGCCGTCGGAAATGATGTTGCCGTCGCGTCCCTCTTTATGGGCGATGGCGGGGCCGGAAAAACGGTATCCCATCCGGTCGTTCTCCCCGGTCACCGTATAGACAGAGGATAGGAAGGTTTGAATGCCATCCTCCGAAAAAGCGTCAAACTGCGGCCCCGGGATGACCCGGAGAACTTGATGCGGGGTTTTGGGAAAGCCAAAATTCTGCCCCAAAAAGCGCCAGGGCATATTGGGCAGAGAGGAGACAGGGGCGGCAAAGGGAATGCTGTCGCCCGCCCGCAGGGCGCGTCCGTCCAGACCGCCGATTTTGCCCTTGAGATAGGTGGAACGGCTTCCCATGACCGGCTGAATTTCCAATCCGCCGGCAAAGGCGATATAGGCACGGCAGCCTTCCCGGACTGTCCCCAGCTTTAAAACACTGCCCGCCGCCGCCAAATAGGCCCGGTTATTTTCGATGGGCTCCCCATTGAGGGTGGGGGAAAAATCCGCGCCGGCAATGGCAAACACATTGGCGGCTGAAAACCGCAGGGAAGGGCCGGAAATGGTGACCTCCATTGCCGCCTCCTCCGGCCGGTTGCCGGCAAGAAGATTGGCGATGGCCAGAGAATCGGCATCCATCGCCCCGGAAACCGGAACGCCAAACCGCTGATAGGCCGGGCGTCCCGCATCCTGAATTGTGCTCAAAAATCCGCTTGCTAAAACTTCGATCAACGTGTCTGCTCCTTATGGTTTGGATTCGAAATCCGTGGGAGGTTCGCCCTTGATCCGGCAATATTCCTCCCGGGAGATGGGGACGAACTGAATGCGCTGTCCTGCCTCAAAAAGAATGGGGGTCTCCCGGTGCGCGTCATAGAGGACCAGAGGCGTCTGGCCAATGATCTGCCATCCGCCGGGGGATTCCAGGGGATAGATGCCCGTCTGGCTTCCCGCAATGCCAACGGACCCCGCCGGCAGCTTCACCCGGGGCACCGAGAGCCGCGGTGTGGCGATGCGCGCATCCATGCCGCCCATATAGGCAAAGCCGGGCGTGAAGCCCAGCATATAGATAAGATAGCGGGGCGCTGCATGCAGACGGATGACCTCGCTTTCGCTCAGGCCGTTATGCGCGGCTACTGTTGCAAGATCCGGGCCGCTGGCGCCGCCATAATAGACAGGAACCTCCACGATTTCTCCCGCCGGCAGCCGGATGTCCCGGGTTTGCTGCACCAGCTCTTCCAGAGCCGCGATCAGGGCGTCATAGAAAATGACATCCGGTTCATAGTGCACCATCACGGAACAGTAGGTGGGGACGATTTCCGTGATGCCGGGAATCCGGCGTTCCTTCAAAAGATGGCAGAAGGCGCGGATCTGGTTATGAATTGTCTCGCTGATCTCGTTGCCGAATTCCACGCTCAAAGCCCGGTCTGAGCTATGGAGATAGCGTATCTGACAGTTTTCCAACATTTTTTCCTCACACGATTTCTTCCAGCGGAGCCACGGCAATGCCCTCTTCGGTCAGCTTCTGCCGGATGAGGTTCACAAAGGCCACGGCGTTTTTGTTATCCCCATGGACGCAGATGGACTGGCACTTAAGGGGGATATCCTTCCCGGTGATGGTGGTCACCATGCCGGTTTTTATCATCTTGACGATGCGGGCCAGGGCGATAGACTGGTCGTGGATCACGCTGCCATCCATGCGCCGGGGCGCCAGGGTGCCGTCGTCCATATAGGCGCGGTCGGCAAAAAATTCGCTGGCCGCCCGCATGCCGGCTTCCTGGGCGGCCTGAATCATCTGGCTTCCAGCCAGGCCCAGCAGGATGATCTGGGGATCAAATTCGTGAACCGCCCGGCAGACTTCCCGGGAAAGGGCGATATCCACGGCACACATATTATAAAAAGCGCCATGCGGCTTGATATGCTGAATTGACAAGCCGTGGGCTTTGGCAAAGCCATAAAAGGCTCCCAGCTGGTATTTCGTATATGTATAGGCCTCATAGGGGGTGATGGCCATATTGCGCCGCCCAAAGCCCAAAAGATCGGGAAAACCCGTGTGCGCGCCGATGGCAACGCCATGTTCTTTGGCCAGGGCGATGGTCTTGTCCATCACCAGCGGGTCACCCGCATGCCAGCCGCAGGCAATATTGGCGGAAGAGACATATTCGAGCACTTCGCCGTCAAGCCCCAGGGTATAATTTCCAAAGCTTTCGCCCAAATCCGAATTTAAATCGACTTTTAACATATATCATTCTCCTCTAATCCGAGAGTTCGGAGTTTTTCACATCGGTAATAAACATATAGCCGGGGGCATGCGTGATGACGATGGGCGGCTTCACGTTCATGACTACCGCCTGCGGCGTCACGCCGCAGGCCCAGAACACCGGGATTTCACCCTCCCGGATCTCCACTGGATCGCCGAAATCCGGATGATCCAGGTCGCGGATGCCGATCATTTCGGGGCTGCCGATGTGGAGCGGCGCACCGTGTACCTTGGGATAGCGGCCGGTAACCGTAACGGCCTTGACCACCCGCTCATGCGGAATGGGGCGCATGCTGACCACCGTGGGGCCCGAGAAAGCTCCTGCCGCCCGGCAGGGGATGTTTGTGATATACATGGGGACGTTGCATCCCATTTCCATATGCCGGATGCCGATGCCCTCATCCAAAAGAGCGGATTCAAAGGTAAAGCTGCATCCGATGAGAAAGCTCACAAAATCGTCCCGCCAAAAGGGGGAAACGTCGGTATATTCTCCCGTGCAGACGCCATTTTCATAAACGCGATATAGGGGAATATCCCGGGCAATGTCACTGCCCGGTGCTGTTTGGACAAATTCCCGGGAACCCGCGTCGCTTACCTCCAGAATCGGGCAGGGTTTGGGGTTGCGCTGGGTAAAAAGCAAAAAGTCAAAGGCAAGCTCCCGCGGCAAAACCACCAGGTTTCCCTGGGCATAGCCGCCGCACATGCCGGATGTGGGGCGGACGAGCTGCCCGGATCGGAACTGGGAGCGGAGAACGGATGGCGCTGAATGATAGTATTTCTGCATATTTTTCACACCTCGAAGGAGAGTATAGCATAAAACGGGGATTTTTTCCAGACGCAAAAGACGAGAAAATGCAGCATGAAGAAACAATCTTTGCAGAAAAAAAACTTTCCGTTTCCGCGATTTTGATATATAATACATAAGTATAATGGGGATAGATTTTGGATACTTTTCACTAAAGAGAGGAAACACATATGAGAAAGACGAAAATTGTTGCAACACTGGGGCCGGCCAGTAACAATGAAGATATTATCCGCGATATGATTCTGGCGGGGATGAACGTCGCCCGGTTCAATTTTTCCCATGGAGACTATGAAGAACATCTGGGGCGGCTGAACATGCTGAAAAAAGTCCGCGAAGAGCTGGGAATTCCGGTGGCGGCGCTTCTGGATACCAAAGGGCCGGAAGTGCGGCTTAAGAAATTTGAGGGCGGGAAAGCCATCCTGCAGGAAGGCGATACTTTCACGCTCACGACCGAGGACGTGATGGGAAACAGCCAGCGGGCGTCGATCACCTATATGGGTCTTCCGGCCGATGTGAAAGAGGGGGATAAAATTCTTTTAGACGACGGCCTGATTGAGCTGAAGGTTCTCTCCACCACGGCCGAAGATATTCTGACCCGCGTCATCAACGGCGGCGTGATTTCCGACCGCAAGGGCGTAAATATCCCCGGTGTGTTCCTTTCCATGCCTTATTTAAGCAAGAAAGATGAAGAAGATATTGTGTTTGGCATCGAAAACGGATTTGATATCATTGCCGCATCTTTTGTCCGGTGTGCGGACGATGTGATGCAGATCCGAAAGGTTCTGGATAAACACGATAACACATCCATCCGCGTCGTGGCGAAAATTGAAAGCGCAGACGGCGTGAAGAACAGCGCCGAGATCATCCGCAGCTGCGGCGGCATTATGGTGGCCCGGGGCGATATGGGTGTGGAAATCCCGCTGGAGGATGTTCCGGTGCTGCAGAAAAAACTCATTCATCAAGGCTATGTGGCGGGCCGGCAGGTCATTACGGCGACGCAGATGCTGGAAAGCATGATTACGAATCCCCGGCCCACACGGGCAGAGAGCACGGATGTGGCCAACGCCATCTATGACGGAACCAGCGCCATCATGCTGTCGGGCGAGACAGCCAACGGCAAATATCCCGTGGAGGCGGTGCGCACAATGGCGCGGATCGCCGAGCGCACAGAACGGGATATCAACTATAAAAAGCGGTTTTTCATGGCAAACGAGCGGGAAAATGACGATGTTACCGGCGCAATTTCCCATGCAACCTGCACAACGGCCTATGACCTGAACGCGGCAGCCATCATTACCATCACAAAATCCGGACAGACGGCAAAAATGGTGTCCAAATTCCGTCCCAGCATTCCCATCATCGGATGTGCCATGGATGATACCGTTCTGCGGCAGCTGAATCTCTCCTGGGGTGTGACGCCGGTGAAGCTCAAGGAACAGACCAGCACCGACGCGTTGTTTGCCCATGCCATTGAAGAGGTGAGCAAGGCCGGATTGGTGAAAAATGGGGATCTGGTGGTCATGACGGCGGGAATTCCCCTCGGCATGTCGGGAACCACCAACATGATCAAGGTGCATATTGTGGGCGATGTGCTCGTGCGGGGAAAAGGAGTCAACGGGCTTTCCACCTGCGGCAACCTCTGTGTCGCCAAGACGGAAAACGACGCCCGGAGGAATTTTAAGGATGGAGACATCCTCTGCATTCCCTATACGACCAACAGCATGATCGATATCATTCGCCGGGCTTCCGGTATTATTGCGGAAGAAAAGGGTGACGAATCCCATGCGGCGATCCTGGGGATGGCCCTGGATGTGCCGGTGATTATCGGGGCGACCTGCGCGGCCAGCGTTTTAAAGAGCGGAACGGTTGTCCGGATCGACGCTGCTCAGGGAACGGTCAGCAGCGCCGGGGAACAAGAGGCCTGACCGGCAAGAAAAAATGGAAATTCGGCCCTCCTTCGCATATATATGAACATATGGGCGAAGGAGGGTTTTTTATGCGATTTTGCAAGCTGCGTCAAAAAGAAGTTGTCAATGTCATCGAGGGATGCTCTTTGGGTTACATATCCGACCTTGTGATCGACGAATGCACGGGGAAGATATGCGCGCTGGTGGTTCCCGACCGCTGCGGGCTGATGGGGTTCTTCAAAAACCGGGATATCATCATCCCCTGGAAAAACATCTGCAAAATCGGGGAGGACATTATTCTGGTGGAAGTCGATCCCGTCGCCTGCGTGCGGGAATAAGGGGCAAAAAAACCGTGCAATCCGGAACAGAATGTGATATAATCGGCATATACTCGAATGAAGGGGAGACCTGTGTTATGAAATGTATTTACTGCGGCTATCCGGAAAGCAAGGTTGTCGATTCCCGTCCCCTGGACGAGGGGGTTTCCACGCGCCGGCGGCGGGAATGCCTGAAGTGCGGCCGACGGTTTACCACCTATGAAAAGGCCGAGCAGATGCCCATGATGGTGATTAAAAAGGATGGCAGCCGGGAAAATTTCGATATCAACAAGATCAAGCGGGGAATTATGAAAGCCTGCGAAAAGCGCAATGTCTCCACAGATAAGATTGAGGATATGGCGCTGGAGATCGAGCGGCAGGTATATAACAGCGTGGAAGCGGAAATTCCCGCGGAAAAAATCGGGGACATGGTGATGGATTCCCTGAAGGATGTCGACCAGGTGGCCTATGTCCGCTTCGCCTCGGTATACCGGGAATTCAAGGATGTGAGCACCTTTATGGAAGAGCTGAAAAAGCTGGTGGCGGAGAAGAAATAGATGGATTTGCAGGCCTATCGGGCGAAGATCCGGCGGGGATTTCGCCAAAACACAAAGGACGGCGTCGTTTATTTCACCATTCCATCTTTTGAAGAACTGGGATTTCTGCGCCATGGGTTTATGTCCCGCATCGGCGGAGTCAGCCGAGGATGTTTTTCCAGCCTGAATCTCAGCTTTAAACGGGAGCAGGACGAAAAAAATATTTTTGAAAACTTTAAAATCGCCGCGAAAACTCTGGAAATAGATCCGGAAAGCCTTGTGCTCTGCCACTATGAACATGGGACAAACATCGCCTTTGCCGGGCAGGAGCATTTTGGAATGGGCATTTGGCGGGAAAACACGCTGCCCTTCTGCGATGGTGTGGCGGTGAGCGAACCGGGGGTTACGGCAGTCACCATTCATGCCGACTGCAATCCCATCTTCTTTGCAGATAAAAAGGGGCGCGCAGCAGGCGTCTGCCATGCCGGATGGCGGGGGACATACGGCGATGTGATCGCCACCATTGTGCGGAAATTCCGGGAGGAAAAAGGAATCCGGCCGGAGGAGATTCTCTTCGGAATCGGCCCGTCTATCGGCCCCTGCTGCTTTGAAGTGCAGGAAGATGTGGGTGGGAAATTCCGGGAAAAATTCGGCGGGCTGGTGCTGGAACATCGGGAAGGCAGGATGTATGTCGATTTATGGAGCGTTCTGCTTTTGCAGATGGAGGCCCATGGAGTGCCGCCGGAAAACGTCACCTTAAGCGGGCTGTGCACATATTGTAATACAGACTTGTTTTATTCCTACCGCCGGGATCACGGACAAACGGGCGCCATGGGCTCGTTCATTCAGATCCAGCGGTAGCGGACAATGCAATAGGAAAAACAGGTTGCCTGGCGCAGCCTTTTTTTATCAGATTTTATGGTGAAAAAGCGGCGCATAGGCAAAAAAATACAAGTTTGCGGCCGCGGCAGTTGGCAGCGGCAAGAAGGGAAAGGAGGAAACGATGATTTATCTGGATCATGCGGCGACGACAAAAATCCGGGATGAGGTTTTTGACGCCATGCTTCCCTATCTGAAAGAGGAATATGGAAATCCCTCCAGCGTCTATGCCCTGGGGAGAAGCGCCCATAAGGCGCTGGATCGGGCGCGGGAGCAGGTGCGCGCGGCGCTGGGGGCCCGGGCGGCCCGGGAGATTTTCTTTACAGGGTGCGGGACCGAGAGCGATAATTGGGCCATTCGGGGCGCAGCTTTGGAAAATGTAAAGAAGGGCAGACATATTATTACGACAAAGGTGGAGCATCACGCCGTTTTGGATTCGTGTAAATATCTGGAAAAGCTGGGATGGGAGGTCACATATCTGGATGTGGATTCCTCCGGGCAGGTCAGCGCCGGAGATGTGGCGGGTGCGATCCGTCCGGACACCGTTCTCATCAGCGTGATGTTCGCCAACAATGAAGTGGGAACCATCAATCCCATTCGGGAAATCGGGGAGCTGGCCCGGGAAAAGGGCATACTGTTTCATGTGGACGCCGTACAGGCGGTGGGACATGTGCCCATCGACGTGGAGAATATGGGAATCGATATGCTCTCGCTTTCCGGCCATAAATTCTATGCTCCCAAAGGAGTGGGGGCGCTGTATATCCGAAATGGGGTCACAATAGAGAAATTTTTGCAGGGCGGCGCCCAGGAGCGCCGGCGCCGAGCCGGGACGGAAAATGTAGCTTCGATTGTTGGGATGGGGGAGGCGATTACACTGGCCATGCAGGAAATGCCGGAGGAAACGCGCCGCCTCGGGAAGCTCAGCGCCCATATGCTTTCCCGCCTGCAAAAAGAGATTCCTGGGACACGGCTCAACGGGCATGCGGAAGACCGATTGCCGGGAAATGTGAATATTTCGCTGCCCTCTGTCCGCTCGGAGGCTGCGCTCTTTCATCTGGATCTGGAGGGAATCGCCTGCTCCAGCGGATCGGCCTGTACGTCCGGCTCGGTGGAAGCGTCGCATGTGCTTCTGGCCATGGGGCTTTCCGAGCGGGAGGCGCGAAGTGCCCTCCGGTTTACCATGGGCCGGGAGACAACCCGGGAGGAGCTTGACCGGACAGTGGATGTGTTAAAAAAAATCGCGGAGCAAAAGGAAAAATAGTCATTTAATAAAAAAGCGCAAAACCGCCCTGAAAGGGGCGGTTTTTTTTGAAAAATTTGCATAGTGTATTTTTCCAAAAACTGTGCAGGATAAAACTGAAAATAAAAAAAGAGAGGAGTGTTGCACCATGCGAGGGAATCTTATCTTTGGGCTGGTTGCAGGCAGCATGGTCGGCGCCGCCGCGGCCGTCATCGCCATGCCGTATGTGAAGCCGCAGGTGAGAAGGGCAATCCGAAAGGGCAGAAGAACCATGAACTGCGCCCTTCACAAAATTTGCCATTGACATGCGAAAAGCCGCTTTCTGCCGGACCGGGGAGGGCGGTTTTTTATGGCTAAAAGGGCAGAATATAACCGCGTGGCAGAAAAGTTGTAACCACTTTGTAAAACCTGGGAAAAACGTCGGTTTATTTTGAGATTTGCCGAAAATAACTGGATCGGTTTTATTGAAATACCGCCGGATATAGTATATAATGGAAGTGGCATAAGGAAGGAGAACTGGAATGAAGAAGCTAGATCAGACGACGACCTTTGTTTTATCCAAAGAAATGGAAAATCCCGCGCGCGGCATCATCAAGCTGGTTTGCGACGCCATGCGGGAAAAGGGATATGATCCCCAAAACCAGTTGGTTGGGTATATCCTTTCCGGCGATCCGACATATATCACAAGCCATAACGGCGCCCGCAAGCTACTGACCCGGCTGGATCGGGACGAGCTTTTGGAAGAAATTGTATCCAGCTATATTGAAACGCTGAATTAGAGGTTTCCCATTGATTTATACAAAAAAAATTATGGGGCTGGATGTGGGCGATAAGCGGATCGGCATTGCCTTTTCGGATGCCCTGCGTATTACGGCCCAGGGATATGAGACATATACCCGCCAAAGCGAGAGCGAGGACGTTGCCCATATCAAAGAGCTATTTTTGCAGCAAAATGCAGAGAGTATCGTCTGCGGGCTTCCCAAAAACATGAACGGAACGATTGGGCCGCAGGCAGAAAAGGTGAGGGCATTTGCCGCCCTGGTGGAAGAGGCGACAGGAACGGAAATTATTTTTTCCGACGAGCGCCTGACAACGGTTTTTGCGGAACGGGCGCTGTTGGAGGCGGATGTCAGCCGGAAAAAGCGCCGGAAGGTGATCGACAAGCTGGCGGCTGTGACCATTTTGCAGGGCTATCTTGATTCATTAAAGTAAAAAGAAAAAGAGAGGAAATATCCCATGAGTGAGAAGGAAAATCAGGTTTTGAATGAAAATATCCTGGAATTGACGGATGATGAGGGCAACAAGGTGCAGTTTGAACATCTTTTGACCTTTGAATACGGCGAAAATTTCTATGTTTCGCTGTTGCCCGTTACACCTCTGGAGGACTTTGAGGACGGCGAAGTGTTGATTATGCGTTTGGAGGAGGATGGAGACGACGATATTTTCCTTCCGGTGGAAACCGAAGAGGAGCTGGAAGGCGCCTGGAACGCATTCCTTGAGCTGTATAACGATGAGGACGAGGAAGAGGACGGCGAATAAAGAGGAAGAGGAATTCCAACACACCTTTCCGAAAGGATGGGTGTGTTTTTATTTGCGGATTTTGGGGAAAGTTTGATTTGCTCACGAAAGCCTTAACCGTTTTTTTGAACTTCAAAAGAAAAGCATATACAATCTTAATGAATCATCTCATAAGATAGGTTTATAAAAACAATATGGCATGAAAAGATCTGTATCAAGGGGAGTGCGAGATGAGAGAGGAACGGCTGACGCCGCAGGAAGCCCTGCGAAAATATCGGGAAGAAGAAAAGATCCAGGACCGGGGGCGCCTGAAAGTATTTCTGGGATATGCGCCGGGCGTCGGGAAAACATACACCATGCTTGCTTCCGCCAACCGCATGCTGAAGCGGGGGCGCGATGTGGTGATCGGGTATTTTGAGCCGCATAGCCGAAAGGACACAATCGAGCAGCTGGGAGACCTGCCGCAGATCCCCACGATTGAAATTACCCACTGCGGAATCCGGCTGCATGAGATGGATACCCAGGCCATTATTCAGAGGCATCCGGATACCGTGTTAGTAGATGAGCTGGCCCACACCAATGCTCATGTGCCATAAAGTAACACAAAGAATTTGATAGACAGCAGCCCTATTCCGTCAAAAAAATTTCTTAGACATAAAGTAAGAAATATGTTATACTGAAAAATAAATCTTAGAGGAAGGCGGTGAACAGATGGCGGGAAAAAGTAAGTACACTTTTGAAAGTAAAATCCATGTGTACAGGGCAACCAAGCGAATGACGCAGCAGGAACTTGCCGATTTAGTCGGTGTGTCCCGCCAGACCATCATGCAGCTTGAACGAAACCGTTACAACCCATCTATGCTCTTGGCATATAGTATTGCGAGGGTGTTTGATGTTACGATTGAAGATTTATTTGATTTTAAGGGGGCATAGAAAATGGAGGATTTCTTCTATTCCTTGCTGTCTAATCGACAGGCAACTTTTGTTAATATGGTTATTGGTGTTCTGCTGTTTATAGCTCTTTTGTTTCTGTTCTTCTGTAAGAGCAGCCGAGATGAACGCGGCAGGAAAATTATTGGAAAAGCGAGTATCGTGGCATTGATCTGTTTTGGTATTTGTGCTACGCTATTCAGCCAGTATATGCAGTATATTGCTGTTCAGCAATCATCTGGTGGGGAGGTTCTTGTGCTGGACGCATTTTTAGCTGTAAACTCTATTCAGCTCATTTTCAACATAACAGTAATTTTTGAGATAGTAGGAATACTTATTTTAAGGCACAGAGAGTAATCCGTCACATTGTCAAATACAAGTAGCCGTCTTTGACGGCTATTTATTTCCACTTTGATGTATGAAATACTTGACATATAGAACGAAATAATATATACTGTATGCGTGGAAGTGAACGCTTTAAGCAGGAGGTGTCATTATGAAATCAAAAAAAGAAAACAAGGATTTTAACAGGGTGCAAGCTGACCTAAAAGCAAATGGGTTCAGAGAAAAAGATGTCATAATTCCGTCTGGAAAGGCAATGGTTTTAGGAATTGTTTACGCACTCCCGTTCGTAATAACTTTGGGCTTATTGTATCGCTTTCTCTTAATTGAAAGAGCGCATTTGTCAGAAGTCGGCGGACTTTCTTTTTACATTATGTTTATAGCCATTATTGCTATCTCAGTTGTAATACATGAGTTGTTGCATGGTATCGGTTGGGCAATTTCAAGCGGTAAAGGCTGGAAGGTGGTTCGGTTTAATATCAACGCAATGATGCCAAGTTGTGCTTGTAAGGTGGCGTTGAAAAAGAAATCGTACTTAACTGGAGTTTTGGCACCTTTTGTAATATTGGGATTAGGCAGCATACTGTTTGTTTTCGTATATCCTGGCACAGTGTCTTTGCTTACTCTAATGGTTAATTTTATTGCCGCAGGAGCTGATTTGCTTATTGCCGTTAATGTATTAAGAGAAGGCAACTGCTTAATTGCCGACCACCCAACAGAAGCCGGTTATATCGCGTTTTACAAGTCAAGTAATGTATGATGTTAAATAGCAAAGCCAGCCGAGCCAGTCAACGGTCAAGATGAACGGCGCGTACCGCGCCGCCGTTGACAGCCCCGCCCGCCTTTGCAGATAGGCAATCAAGGGGCGACAGCAAGGAGTGCTGCCGCCCCGCACTATTATCAGAGAGGGGGAATTTCCATGACCGAAGATGAAGCCTACAAGGTGCATATCCAGTACACCTTTAACGCCTTTTGCAAGGTTGTCATTCGTCACGCCGCCATAGATATAATTTTGAAGCTGCGCCGGAGGTGGGAACGGGAAGTTTCCCTTGACTATCTGATGAATGAGAAGTTTGTCCAGCTTGCCGAGCCGGAGCAGTTTGAAGAATATTTTTTTACTGCCTGCGGGCAGACCGCCGTTCTATACCATGCGGAACTTGCCGCCGCCCTTGCCCTTTTGCCGGAGCAGACACAGGAAGAAATCTTCCGTTACTATTTCCTGCGCCAGCCGCAGCGAGTGATCGGCGTACATATCGGCCGGACACGCAGCACAGCGGGGCGGCATATCCAGCTTGCCTTGCAGCGGCTACGGCGGCTTATGGAGGGAAAAGACTATGAGTAAACTTCTCTCCTATGAAACAATCGTCAAAGCCCATGAGGGCGACCCGGACGCAATCGACACCGTTCTTTCCCACTATGCCGGATATATCCGCTACTTTTCCAAAGTACACGGGCAGGTCAACGCCGAGGTTGAGGAATATGTGAAGCAGAAGCTAATTGCCGCGCTATTCAAATTTCGTTTTGACCGATAAACTTTACAACTGAATACCCGCCGCCCACCGGCGCGGCCAGTGAAAGCAGTAAGTCTGAAAAAGATTTGCTGCTTTTTTTGTTGTCCGGCTGCATTCCCGGCCATTTTGCCCTGTTCGGATTGTAGTAGTAAGTGAAGGGGAAATTTTTCTGCCCCGGCGTTTGGCATTTTTGATTTTTGTCCGTAGTAAGAAGCAAAGAGAAAATAAGCCGTTTTGTTTGGCAAATTTCAAAACGCGGTGGTGTAGGGAGTGAAAGGGAAAATTCTCTGCCCCGCCAGTTGCCAAAACCCTGTTGCCCGGATTACAGAAGCAAAAGAAATTTTGAAAAATCCACGACCAGCGGGTAGCTGGCGGCCTTTGAAATGTATCTTTAGCGGAAAGGAAAAAAGACCGCCCACAGCGGGCCGCAAGCCCTGTTCTGTCCGTTCTATGTACGGAAAAACCCGACAGGGGCAGTCTGCGGCAGTCTTAGAGCAAGTTTCTACCACGGTGCCAAAATCCGCAATTCTGCGGTTTTGCCCCTCGCGGGAAACTTGTTGGGGAGTGCCTTCCCCAAACCCTGCTTTGCGCCCTTGCGGGCGAAAAAACTAAAAACAGTTTTTGTTATTTTCCAAAAAGTTGCCCAATGGGAGAAGTAGAGAGTTTTTTACCCCAAACGCAAAAAAATTTTTGTTATTTCCCGAAAAGTTCAGCAATGAAAGGGGTAGAGAGATTTCTCCGCCCAAAGTAGAAAAAAGTTGCCCAATAGGAGGAGTGAGGGGAAAAATTCTCCGCCCAAAATCCGAAAAAATTCAGCAATAGGAATAGTGAGAGGAGGTTTTCAGCCTATGCCGAAGCGATACAACACACCCCACCGCAGCCGCGTTGTGAAAACCCGGCTGTCCGAAGATGAATACGCCGACTTCACAGCGCGGCTTGCGCCCTATGGTATCAGCCAGTCCGAATTTCTCCGGCAGGCGATACGGCGCACCGCCATACGCCCCATTATCCATGTGTCGGCGGTCAATGACGAACTGCTTTCCGCTGTCGGGAAACTCACAGCCGAGTACGGCAGGATCGGCGGCAACCTCAACCAGATTGCCCGGTATCTGAACGAGTACGGCGTACCCTATAACGCGCTGTCCGGCGAGGTACGCGCCGCCATAGCCGACCTTGCCACCCTCAAGTATGAAGTCCTCAAGAAAGTAGGTGACGCGGTTGGCAACACTCAAGCATATCAACTCTAAAAACGCCGACTACGGAGCTGCCGAACAATACCTGCTTTTTGAGCATGACGAGTTTACCATGAAGCCCGTCCTTGATGAAACCGGCAGGCTTATCCCCCGCGAGGACTACCGGCTGTCCACGCTGAACTGCGGCGGCGAGGATTTTGCCGTTGCCTGTATGCGGGCAAATCTCCGCTATGAGAAAAACCAGCGGCGGGAAGATGTGAAAAGCCACCACTATATCATCAGCTTTGACCCACGGGACGGCCCGGACAACGGCTTGACCGTAGACCGGGCGCAGGCATTGGGCGAGAAGTTTTGCGCTGAGCATTTCCCCGGCCACCAAGCCCTTGTATGCACCCACCCGGACGGCCATAACCACAGCGGCAATATCCATGTGCATATCGTTATCAATTCGCTGCGGATAGAGGAAGTCCCGTTCCTGCCCTACATGGACAGGCCAGCCGACACGAAAGCCGGTTGCAAGCACCGCTGTACTGACGCGGCCTTGCGCTACTTCAAATCCGAAGTCATGGAGATGTGCCACCGGGAGGGGCTTTACCAAATCGACCTCTTGAACGGCAGCAAGAACCGCGTCACAGACCGGGAGTATTGGGCGCAGAAAAAGGGACAGGCCGCGCTGGACAAGCAGAACGCCCCCATGATTGCAGGCGGTATCACGCCCCGGCAGACCAAGTTTGAAACGAACAAGGAGAAGCTGCGGCAGACCATACGCGCCGCGCTGTCTGCGGCGACCTCATTCGAGGACTTTTCCTCTCTGCTGCTGCGGGAGGGCGTGGCCGTCAAGGAGAGCCGGGGGCGGCTATCCTATCTCACGCCGGACAGGACAAAGCCCATTACTGCCCGCAAGCTGGGTGACGATTTTGACCGCGCCGCTGTCCTTGCCGTTTTGGAGCAGAACGCCCAGAGGGGCGTAACAGTTCATTCCGTCCCCCAGCCGCAGACCCATGCCGCCGGAGCCGCAGAAAGGAGCAGAGCCATGAGCGATAACCTGCCCCGCATGGACTACCGCCAGCACCGGCGGGCGCGGCGGCTGGTGCATGAGTGCTGTAACTACGACGGGGGGAACTGCCTGCTGTTAGATGACGGGGAGCCTTGCGTGTGCGTCCAGAGCATTTCCCTTTCTCTCATGTGCCGGTGGTTCCGTGTGGCTGTCCTGCCCCTTGACGGGGAACTGGCCGCAGCCCTTTTGTACCGGGGGAGCCGGAAACGATGTGCGGTCTGCGGCGCGGCATTTGTCCCCAAATCCAACCGGGGGAAATACTGCCCCGACTGCGCCGGACGCATGAAGAAAATCAAAGCCGCCGAGCGAAAGCGGAAACAAAGGCATAAATGTCACGCTTTAGAGCCTTTCAAACCCGCATAAATCAAGGCTTTTTTCGTGGGTGTCAAAGGGTGTGCGATACATTTATCCTTTTCCCCCGGAAACAGCGTTCTAAATGCGTACAAACGCCCCAAATCCACCCCAAGGAGGAACCATGTCAGACAACCGAAAATACTACTACCTCAAGCTGAAAGAGAATTACTTTGACGAGGACGCTATCGTGCTGCTGGAAAGTATGCAGGACGGTATCCTCTATTCCAACATTCTCTTGAAACTGTACTTGAAATCGCTGAAAAACGGCGGAAAGTTGCAGCTTGATGAAAATATCCCCTACACCGCGCAGATGATTGCCACCATTACCCGCCAGCAAGTCGGCACCGTAGAGCGAGCCTTGCAGATTTTTATGAAGCTGGGGCTTGTGGAGCCGCTGCCAAGCGGCGCGCTGTATATGAGCAACATTGAACTGCTTATCGGCCAATCCTCTACCGAGGGGGAGCGGAAACGGCGGGCAAGGCTGGCTTTGCAGGAGCAGAAAGCCTTGCCAAAGGCCGGGGCGGACAAATGTCCACCATATCAAGCGGACATTTGTCCACCAGAGATAGAGATAGAGAAAGAGATAGAGATAGAAAAAGAGAGAGAGCGAGAGTTAGATACGGGACAGCCCGCCCGCGCCGCCTATGGCCGGTATGAAAATGTCTTTCTTTCGCAATCAGAACTGGACGGGCTGAAAGCAGACCTGCCCGACAAATGGAACTACTACATTGACCGGCTATCCTGCCATATCGCGTCCAGCGGCAAGCGATACAAGAGCCATGCCGCCACAATCTACAAATGGGCGCAGGAGGACGCAGCCAAGAAAGCCCCGAAAAAGGGCATACCAGACTACTCATGCAAGGAGGGCGAGAGTTTATGAAGAACGAAATCAACGCTGTTTTGGAGAATATGACGACTGCCACCCCGGAGCCGGAGGACTACACCGGCGAGGACGGTTTACTGTACTGCGGCAAGTGCCACAAGCCGAAAGAAGCCTATTTTGCGCCGGATAAGGCCGCTATCTTCGGGCGCGACCGTCACCCGGCAGAATGTGACTGCCAGAGAGCCGCCCGCGAGGAACGGGAGGCCGCCGAGAAGCGGCGCAGGCACCTTGACACCGTGGAAGAACTGAAACGCCGGGGCTTTACCGACCTCACCATGCGGGACTGGACTTTTGAGAACGACAACGGCAGGAACCCGCAGGCCGGGATTGCCCGCCGGTATGTGGCGCATTGGGAGGATATGCGAGCCGACAATATCGGCTGCCTGTTCTGGGGCGGCGTGGGAACCGGGAAAAGCTACCTTGCGGGCTGTATCGCAAACGCCCTCATGGAGAAAGAAATCCCTGTCCACATGACAAACTTTGCCCTTATCCTCAATGACCTTGCCGCCAGCTTTGAGGGCAGGAACGAGTACATTTCCCGTCTTTGCCGCTATCCGATGCTTATCCTTGACGACTTCGGCATGGAGCGCGGCACCGAGTACGGTTTGGAGCAGGTTTTCAATGTGATTGACAGCCGTTACCGCAGCGGCAAGCCGCTGATCGTCACGACCAACCTCACACTGGACGACCTGCGGAACCCGGAGGACACCGCCCATTCCCGGATTTATGACCGGCTGCTTTCCATGTGCGTCCCGGTACGCTTTACCGGCGACAACTTCCGGCAGGAAACCGCACAGCGGAAAATGGAGAGCATGAAGAAACTGATTACCGACTGAAAGGAGTATTGCCTATGGCAGATAACAAGCAGCACGACACCCGCACCGCCCGCCGCCCCGACTGCGTGACGGAAATCCGCATGGGCAATTCCGTCCTTGTCGTGTCCGGCTATTTCAAGAAAGACACCACGACCACCGCCGCCGACAAAATGGCGCGGGTACTGGAAGCGGAAGCCGCTGCTACACAGGAACCGACCTATCCGGCGTGAGCCAGAATATGGGAAAGCGGTCACGCCGGGGAGCGTAGCCGCTTTTTCCACTGTCACAAAAACCATGTCACTCTCATGGTAATATTCCCCGCATTAAGATTAGAACCAGTTAAGGGGATTTAGGATTTCTAAAAAGAATGTCCAAAATGTATCTTTGAAATTTTCTTTTCGGCGGTGCTTTTTAGAAAACAATGCTCGGATAAAAGCAATCAACAAACATACAGGAAAGTACAAAATGAATACCAACAAGACGATTAGAACAGCGTCAGGCATTATACCACCCTCTTTCACTATGAATACTTTAGGCCATAAACCCAGTATAACACAGAGGTATGAACTTTTCTACTGAAACCGTCGCAACAAGACGCTACACAAAAACCGGCGATTTGACAAGCTGTAAAAATGGCGCGGGTACTGGAAGCGGAAGCCGCTGCTACACAGGAGCCGACCTATCCGGCGTGAACCGGGGAATGGAAAAAGCGGCCATGCCGGGGAGCGTGGCCGCTGGAACTGGAAAAGCTGAAATCAGGACTCTTTTTTCTTTACATCACTAATCCCAAAGAGTGCAAACACCAGAGCCAAAACAATCAGCGAAATCGTATTTGCAGATACAGAGGGCATGAAATAATCGACGATATAAAAGCCGAAAAATGTAGTGATAGTATCTAACAGCACATACATACAGACGGCCATTTCCCTTGTTATTCTGTCAAGGTTAAGCAATGCTTTTGGAAATGCGCCTGCGACTAAATTCATGGGATATGAAACAATCGACGCGATTATGAAATACAGGATAAAGCCGCCGACACTCTCATACTCAAAGCCGAGCAGACGCATGATTGCACTGCTGAATATGGCGATTATGGACAAGACGGCGATGATTAGAACAGCCCCCAAAATGAATATGATTATTTTTTCCCGCTTATTGTTGTTGTTATCCAAGAGTACCTCTCCCTTATGTTTGGATTTTGAAGCTGATATGAGTATATCACAGGAAGATGAACTTTTCTACTGAAACCGGCACAACAAGACGCTACACAAAAATCGTCATTTTGACAAATCATAAAGAAGCAGATTTGACACTTTTGCCGCTATACAACCAGCCCTATTCCGTGGTACAATGGAACCACGGAATAGTGGGGCTGGCTGTCGGAAACGGAGGATTTTATGTTAAGACAAGCCACCCAAAACCTCATTACCGCCCTTTATCCGAGATTGTCCCATGAGGACGAATTGCAAGGCGAGAGTAATTCCATATCGAACCAAAAACGGATACTCGAAACCTTTGCAAAACAGAATGGCTTTACCAACCTGCGCTGGTACACCGACGACGGCTATTCCGGCGCGAACTTCCAAAGACCCGGTTTTCAAGCCATGCTTGCAGACATCGAAGCCGGGAAAGTGGGTACGGTCATCGTCAAGGACATGAGCCGGTTAGGGCGAAACTACTTGCAGGTGGGATTTTACACGGAAATGCTGTTCCCTCAAAAGGGCGTGCGGTTTATCGCTGTCAATGACAATGTGGACAGCGCAAACGGCGGCATGGACAACGATTTTACCCCTCTGCGAAATCTGTTCAACGAATGGCTGGTGAGAGATACGAGCAAGAAAATCAAGGCAGTAAAACGAGCAAAAGGCATGAGCGGCAAGCCCGTTACCAGCAAGCCGGTGTACGGCTACCTCATGGACGAGGACGAGAACTATATCGTTGACGAGGAAACCGCGCCGGTAGTCCGGCAGATATACCAGCTTTGCCTTGCCGGGAACGGCCCGACCAAGATTGCCCGTATGCTGTCGGAGCAGCAAATCCCCACGCCGGGGACGCTGGAATACCGCAGGACGGGCAGCACCCGCCGCTACCACCCCGGCTATGAGTGCAAGTGGGCGACAAATACCGTTGTCCACCTGTTGGAAAACCGGGAGTACACCGGCTGTCTGGTAAACTTCAAGACGGAGAAGCCCTCTTACAAAACCAAGCACAGCGTAGAGAACCCCATCGAGAAGCAGGCCATTTTCCCGAACCACCATGAGCCGATTATCGACACGGAAACATGGGAGCGCGTGCAGGAGTTACGCAAGCAGCGCAAACGCCCGAACCGCTATGACGAGGTGGGGCTGTTCTCCGGTATGCTGTTCTGCGCCGACTGCGGCCATGTGATGTACCAGCAGCGGTATCAGAACAAGAACCGCAAGCAGGACTGTTACATCTGCGGCAGCTACAAGAAGCGCACCCGCGACTGTACGGCACACTTTATCCGCACCGACCTGTTGACCGCCGGTGTCCTCTCCAATCTCCGGCAAGTGACCGAATACGCCGCCAAGCATGAGAGCCGCTTTGTGAAGCTGCTTATCCAGCAGAACGAGATCGGCGGCAAGAGAAAGACCGCCGCAGCCACCAGGCAGCTTGAACAGGTACAGGAGCGTATTGCCGAAGTGAGCCGCATTATCAAGCGGCTGTATGAGGACAATGTGAACGGCAAAATCAGCGACGAGCGTTTCATGGAACTGTCGGCAGACTATGAGCAGGAACAGCGGGAACTGAAAGACCGCGCCGCCGCTTTGCAGGAGGAACTGGACAAGTCGCAGGCCGCCACCGTCAACGCGGAAAAGTTTATGGGTATCGTCCGAAAGCACCTTGCCTTTGAGGAATTGACCCCCACCCTCTTGCGGGAGATGATTGAGAAAATCGTCGTGCATGAGTGCAGCTATGACGAGAACGGCACCCGCAGACAGGACATTGAGATTTATTACAGCTTTGTCGGCAAGATTGACTTGCCAGAATAACCGCCCGACCTATCCGACACAATGCGCAAGTGCCGGATAGGAACGGCAAAATTTTTTACACTTCTATTACTTCTTTATCGCACATCAGTAAATGCGCCGGGAATGAAACATAAGAAACGCTATGAGGATGTCATGGAGCTGCTAGAACATGGCATCAACGTTTATGCGACGGTAAATCTCCAGCATCTGGAGAGCATGAGCGATATTGTGGAGAGCATCACGGGGATTCATGTGCGTGAAACACTTCCCGACTGGGTATTGGACGAGGCGGATGAGGTGGTCGTCGTGGATATCCAGCCTTCTTCCCTGATCAACCGGCTGAAGCGCGGTGCCGTCTATAAACCGGAAAAAGTTCCGGACGCTCTCTCCAATTTTTTTCGCCTAGGGAATCTGAACGCACTGCGTGAGCTGGCGCTGCGTAAGGCGGCAGACCATGTAGATGTGGATCTCAATGAATATAAGCAGCTGCGGCATATCACCGGCAACTGGCACACGACGGAGCGGATCCTGGTCGCCATCACGTCGGAGGAGAGCAGCCAATACCTGATTCGCGTGGCTGCGCGTCTGGACCAGCGGCTAAAAGGGGAGTTTTATGCAGTACATGTCAACTGTACGCATTGGCTGGCTGATAAAGAAACGCCGGATTCCCTTGCCATGCTGGAGAAAAATTTTTCTCTGGCCAAGGAATTTGGCGCGGAATGCGTTACATTGGAGGGCAGGTCGGTATCGGATACGCTTCTGGCCTTTGCCAGGGAAAAACAGATTACAAAGTTTATCATTGGGCATACCCGCCGCAGCCGTTTTGTGCGCCTTTTCCGGGGGTCAACCATCAATAAATTCATCGACCGCTCGGAAAACATTCAGGTCATTGTCACACCCATGAGCGCCTATTAAGCCTGATTTCCGGCAAAGAAAAAATCCTTAAGAATTCGTCTTAAGGATTTTTTAGCCATGTATATTTTTTACCGGATGAAAGATAAAATGAACGTATCCGAAGTGATGAGCAGCGTCTCGGACTGCGTCCCGTCAGCGTAGGTTCGGATGCCATAGGTGCCAACAGCGGTGGAAGCATCAGAAAAAAGGAACTCCAGACGGACCGCCTGGATCATGGGCTGCCGGGTATATGTGCCCTTTGCTGCGGTGCCTTGTGGAGAGAGGATGGCAAAAGTTCCGTTGCCTTCCAGCCGGCATCCCGTGGGGAGGTTTTCGCCCTCTGCCATATGGATCTGGCCATTTTCAATGATGGAGGCCGATTCCAATTCCCAGCCGCCGGTTTCGGGGAGGGCCGCTGGGGCGCATCCCTGCAGAAAGAGGAAAAGGAGGGCCGGAAGTGCCAGGAAAAATATCCGCATTCGTTTTGTCATTTTTTGTTCCTCCGAGAAACTTGTTTTCTGCGGAAAAACCATAGCGCAATGCCGGCAAAAAGACAGAGCAAACTGATGGAAAACAGCAGGATCCATTGCCAGGGCAATCCAGGGGAGGAATCCACGATGAGAATATCCGTTGAGGCGTCGCTTCCGCCAATGATCCCCAGGGAATTCCATTGCATATAACGGATCAGGCAATAGATTCCTGCGGCAAGCCCAATGCTCCCGACGATCAAAAAAAGCCATTGAAGGAATTGGGAGCTGCGGGCCCGGATCGCAGGGGAAGAAGCAGTTTTTGTCCCTATGGTTTCCCGGGAAAGAACAGAGGCGGACGGAGCCGGTTCTTGGGCCTGCAAAAGCTCCGCCAAAGAGATCCCCAGTTCCGCCGCCAGAACAGGGAGGACCTTAATATCGGGAAATCCCCGGCCGGTTTCCCATTTGGAAACCGCCTTGTCCGTCACATGCAGACGTTCTGCCAATTCTTTTTGCGTGAGCCCTTTGGCTTTTCGAGCCCTTGCGATATAGATGCCCAGTGTTTCGTTATCCATAATTCTGCCTTTCACATTTCTCATCCTAATTATGAATCCAAAAGGAAAAAGTTGCAACCTACGGAAGGTAGAGCCGTAAATATCCGCATGACAATAGCATTTTTTAAAAAAAGAGGGAAAAATGGTTGCAGGGGCAAAAGGGATATGCTACAATATCCAAGATAACGCACTTTTGCGGATGTGTTTGGCGTGTGCGGAAACGTGGCCTGAAACGCAATCGAAGCAAAAGGTGGAAAAACAAATAAGAGGAGGACATGTATCATGTCAGTAATTTCGATGAAACAGCTGCTGGAAGCCGGCGTGCACTTCGGGCATCAGACCCGCCGCTGGAACCCCAAAATGAAACGCTTTATCTTCACAGAGCGCAATGGTATTTATATCATTGACCTGCAGAAGACCGTGAAGAAAGTGGAAGAAGCCTATTTCTTCATGCGCGATGTCGCTATGGACGGCAAGCCGATCCTGTTTGTGGGAACCAAAAAGCAGGCCCAGGAATCCATTGAAACCGAAGCGAAGCGCTGCGGGCAGTTTTATGTATCCAACCGTTGGCTGGGCGGCATGCTCACCAACTTCAAGACCATCCGTTCCCGGATCAGCCGCCTCAACTATATTGAAAAGATGGAAGAGACCGGCGACATCAACCTGCTTCCCAAGAAGGAAGTCATCAAGCTGATGCACGAGAAGGAAAAGCTGGAAAAGAACCTGGGCGGTATCCGCAACATGCAGGATACTCCGGGAGCTATGTTCGTTGTCGATCCGAGAAAAGAGCACATTGCCGTTGCTGAAGCACATGCGCTGGGCATTCCGGTTGTGGCAATCGTTGATACCAACTGCGATCCTGACGAGATCGATTATCCCATTCCCGGAAACGACGATGCAATCCGTGCGGTCAAGCTGATTGTCGCCAAGATGGCGGACGCTATTCTGGAAGGCAAACAGGGCGAGCAGATGGAAGACGAAGCGGAGGCAGAGGCGGTTTCGGAAGAAGCGGCGGAAGCGGAAGCTATTGCAGAAATCGCGGATGAAGTGACGGCGGAAATCGCTGCAACCGAGGAAGCGTAAGAGAGAATCAGCGGCGGCAGGCGACGACGCGCCGCCGGAAAAATACAGGAGGAGAATTACGATGGCTATTTCGGCTAGTTTGGTAAAAGAGCTGCGGGAGAGAAGCGGCTGCGGCATGATGGACTGCAAGAAGGTTTTGGTAGAAACTGACGGCGATATTGAAAAGGCGGTAGAGCTGCTGCGGGAAAAGGGCCTGGCAAAAGCTGTTAAGAAATCCGGAAGAATCGCGGCAGAGGGCATTGTTGATTCCTATATTCACCTGGGCGGCCGGATCGGCGTTCTGGTGGAAGTGAACTGTGAGACCGACTTTGTTGCCAAGACGGATGAATTCAAGGCGCTGGTTCGGGATATCGCGATGCAGATTGCCGCTGCGAACCCCAAATATGTTCGGGAAGAGGAAGTTGATCCGGAAGAAATCGCTAAGGAAAGAGAGATCATGCGGGTGAAAGCTATCAATGATGGCAAGCCTGAAAAGATCGTTGACAAGATTGTTGACGGCCAGATCCAGAAATACCTGAAGGAAATCTGCCTGATGGATCAGCCCTTTGTCAAGGATACGGATAAGACAATCTCGGATCTCGTTACTGAAAAGATCGCGACTATTGGAGAGAATATCTCCATCCGCCGCTTTGTCCGCTATGAAATGGGCGAGGGCCTGGAAAAGCGTCAGGATGACTTTGTTGCCGAGGTTATGGCGCAGCAGGGCAAATAAATTTTCAAATAAAGAGAACACGATTCGTGTTCTCTTTTCCTATCACGAAGAGGAGACGTTTCATGGAAGCAAAATATAAACGGGTGATTTTGAAAATCAGCGGCGAGGCTCTGTCCAGCGATAAGGAAAACATCGATTTTGATATCGTCAACACTGTGGCCAAGCAGGTGGTAGAGATCACGGAGCTGGGCGCCTCCGTCGGCATTATCGTAGGCGGCGGAAATATCTGGCGCGGCCGCCGGGGCAAGGGGATGGATCGCATTACGGCCGACCACATGGGAATGCTGGCGACGGTGATCAATTCACTGGCACTGCAGGACGCCCTGGAAAACCTGGGGGCACAGGCGCGGCTGCAGACCGCCATTGAAATGCGGCAGATTGCCGAGCCATATATCCGCCGGCGGGCCATGCGGCATTTGGAAAAAGGGCGGATCGTCATTTTTGCCTGCGGCACGGGGAATCCCTTCTTCACGACGGATACGGCGACGGCGCTTCGGGCGGCGGAAATGGAAGCGGATTTGATTCTGCTGGCCAAGAATGTAGACGGCGTTTATGACAGCGACCCCAAGCTCAATCCTACAGCTATCAAATTCGAGGAGATCGCCTATCTGGATGTGATTTCCAAGGGATTGCAGGCCATGGATACCACATCGGTCACCCTCTGCATGGAAAACAATATCCCCATTCTGGCCTTTGGCCTTTCGGAGAAGGACAGCATCAAACGCGCGGTTTGCGGGGAAAAAATCGGAACAATTATCCATTAAATCGAAAGACGCTTCGCCAGCTGGTGGGGCGTTCTTTTTTTGCCGCAAGAAATAGGTTGTAAAAATGCCGGTTTTCAAGTACAATAAGATACATAAATAGTAAATACCCAGCAAAAAAGGAAACAATAGGAGGGAAGAACATGAGTTTACAGCATGAAGCGATTGACAAGGCGAAGGGAAAGATGGAAAAAACGATTTCGGCCCTGGTTAGCGAGCTTTCCAGCATCCGCGCAGGACGCGCCAACCCCCAGCTCCTGAACCGGGTAATGGTGGATTACTATGGAACGATGACGCCGATCCCGCAGGTGGGCAATGTGGCCTCGCCCGAGCCGCGGCTTCTGACCATTTCCCTTTGGGACCAGAGCATGATGAAGCCGGTGGAAAAAGCGATTCTGGCTTCGGATTTGGGGCTTACACCCACAAACGACGGAAAGGTGATCCGCCTGCTCTTCCCGGAACCCACCGAGGAACGCCGCAAGGAGCTGGTGAAAATGGCGCGGAAAAAGGCGGAAGATTCCAAAGTGGCGATTCGTTCGTTGCGGCGGGACGCCAACGAGGCCCTGAAAAAGGATAAAAAAGCCAGCAACATCACCGAAGATGATTTAAAAGAGCTGGAAAAGGATTGCCAGGATATGACGGATTCCTATATCAAAAAGATCGAGGATCTTTTAAAGGAGAAGGAAAACGAGATCATGGAGGTCTGACGCATTGCGGGATCTTCTGGGTCTGCCGCTTGACGAAGCCCTGCGGGAGCTTGAGGCCGAAGGGATAGCGGCAAAGGTTGTGGAGTATAAAGCAAAACGCGAGCTGGAAGGCGCTGACGACTGGCGCGTGCTCCGGGCAAAAAAGACGCCGGAGGGCATGGAACTGGTCGTCAGTGCGTTTTGTACTGTAATTTTATGATACAAAGGGAAAAGGTACGAGAATTTGGCAAAGGCAAATGTGGATTTTTCAGCGATAGACCGGGAAAAGCTGCCCAAACACGTTGCTATCATTATGGACGGCAACGGGCGCTGGGCGAAAAAGCGGATGATGCCCCGTTCCTTCGGGCACCGGGCTGGAATGGAGCGGGTGAAGGATATCGTCCGCATGAGCTCGGATATCGGCATTTCCGCCCTGACCCTCTATGCGTTTTCCACGGAGAATTGGAAGCGTCCCAAGGAAGAAGTGGGCGTGTTGATGTCGCTTCTCATCGAGTATCTGCGGCGCGAGTTGGGCGAGCTTCTCAAGGAGGGTGTCCGGTTCCGGTTTGTGGGTATGCGGGATCGTCTGCCGGCAGAGGTGCAGAGCATTCTGGATGAGGCGATGGAAAGCACCAAGGACAACACCGGGATGGATCTCTGCGTGCTGGTGAATTATGGCTCCCGGGCAGAGATCGTGGAAGCGGCCCGTTTGGCGGCGGAGGAATATGCGGCGGGAAAAATTTCCGAGGTCAACGCGGAGGAATTTGAAAAGCATCTGATGACGGCGGGCCTCCCGGACCCGGATTTTGTTATCCGAACCAGCGGAGAACAGCGGATCAGCAACCTGCTTCTCTATCAGATCGCCTATGCGGAGCTGTATTTTACGGATGTAGCCTGGCCGGATTTTGATGAGAAGGAATATTTAGCGGCTTTGCAGCAATTTGCCGGAAGAAACCGGCGGTTTGGCGATATAAAATAGACAGGGTGGAGTAGAAAACAGGAGGAAACCGTTTTGGGGAAGCGGATTGTCGTCGGCGTGGGGCTGGCGGCGGCTTTATTGGCTTTGGTTTACCTGCATGGTGTTTATATACAGGTGGCCGTTGTGCTTGTGGCGCTGGCAGTGCAGTATGAGATGATCAAAACCATTAAGACCAGCGGCGTCAAGCCGGTGGAAATTGTTTTATATGCCTTCACGGCGCTGGCCTTGCCGGTATATCAGCATATGGGCGGCTTGGCAGGCGTCTTTGTTTTGCAGATGTTCTCGGTCATTTTGATTTTCGTCACGGGAATTGTGTTCGATGCTTTTGATTTTGAGAGCATTTTTTCCAGCATTTTCACCCTCTATTATCCGCAGCTGTTTTTTGTGTTCTTTTATATGATTATCACGCTGCCGGATAAACAGCTGAGCCAGCTGATCATTCTGGTAGCCTTTGCGGCGGCGGCTATGACGGACGTATTTGCCTATTTCATAGGGAAGTTTTATGGGCAGAAAAAGCTCTGCCCCAACATCAGCCCCAATAAGACCGTGGAGGGGGCCCTGGGAGGATTGCTGGGAGGAATTCTCGGCGTTTTGATTATTGCCCTTCTCATGGATAACGGGCGCGTGCATCTGGTGGAATATGCGGTCTTTGCCGTATTGCTCTCTATTTTGGCGCAGATCGGCGATCTGGCGGCTTCAGTGGTCAAACGCCGCTATAACGTCAAGGATTTTGGAAGCATTCTTCCGGGGCACGGCGGTTTTCTGGATCGCCTGGACAGCACGCTGTTCATTCTGCCCATCGTTTATATGTTCTATAAGCTGTATCTCAATTTATAAGAGGAAAAAGTTTGAAAAGAAAGAAAATTGCGATTTTGGGATCCACGGGTTCCATCGGTGTTAATACGCTGCATGTGCTGCGGGATATGAAAGAGGAATATGAGGTGACCGCGCTGACGGCGCATTCCAACGCGGCGCTCCTTTTGGAGCAGGCACAGGAGTTTCGGCCTGCTTTTCTGGGCCTTTCCGGAGAAAACGCCGACCGGGAAACCCTTCGGGAAAATGCGCCTCGGGGAACCCGGCTTGCCTTTGGAAGAGAGGCGCTTTTGGAGGCCTGTTCCCAGGCGGACATGATTGTTTTGGCGGTGGTGGGCATTGCAGGCCTGCCGGCCTTTGAATATTGCCTGCGCAACCGGATTGCCGTGGCTTTCGCCACCAAGGAGGCATTGGTCTGCGGCGGGCGGCTGGCCCGGGATTTGATGGATGTGACGGGAACGCCGGTATATCCCATCGACAGTGAGCTTTCCGCCATCTTCCAATGCCTGCGTGGCAATGAGATGCGGGAGGTGCGGCAGATTCTGCTGACAGCTTCCGGCGGCCCTTTCCGCAGGGCGTCGCTGGAGGAAATACAGAGCGCTACCGTGGAACAGGCGCTCAAGCATCCCAACTGGAGCATGGGCGCCAAAATCACCATCGACTGCGCCACGATGATTAACAAAGGGCTGGAAGTGATGGAAACCCGCTGGCTGTTCGATATTCCCGCGGAGAAGATTACGGTAGTGGTACATCCGGAGAGCATTGTGCATTCCATGGTGGAATTTTCGGATCATGCCATTATGGCGCAGCTGGGATCGCCGGATATGAAAATCCCCATCGCCTATGCCCTGTCGTATCCCCGGCGGCTGGAAAACGATGTGCAGCCCCTGGATATTTTTGCGGCCGGGAGCCTGCATTTTGAACGGCCGAACTTTGAAAAATTCCCCTGCCTGGGGCTGGCCTATGAAGCCATTAAAAGCGACAATTACCTGCAGATGGTGCTGAATTCGGCCAATGAAGTGGCGGTGGAGGCATTTTTACATAAACAGATCGGTTTCATGGATATCGCCCGGCTGATCGAACAGGCGATGCACCATTTTGGGAGCCTTCCTATCGCCAGTTTTTCGGATATCTATGCGGCGGATGGAGAAATCCGCGCCTATTGCTGCGGGCTGCTGCCAAAGGCGTGATTGTGAAACTTCTGTAACGAAACAACATATGGGGCAGGGAAAAGGAGTATACTATAGCTATAGGAAAAGAACTGCCTCGAGTTTTGCTTTGTAACGAGGCCTCCAAGGAGGAATGGTTTGGATATTGTTATAACAATCATCGCGGGACTTCTCATTTTGACGGTGCTGGTGGTGGCCCATGAGTTCGGGCATTTTTCCGTCGGCAAAGCCTGCGGCATCCGCATCGAAGAATTTTCTGTCGGCTTTGGGCCGAAGCTGCTTTCAAAAATCCGAAAAAAGGACCAGATCCGATATTCCATCCGCGCATTGCCCCTTGGGGGTTATGTGCAATTTTATGGCGAAGATGAGGAGGTCGAGGGGGAACCCCGGGCCTTCAATAACCGCCCGCCCTGGCAGCGGTTTCTGACGCTGCTGGCCGGGCCGATGATGAATGTGGTTGTCGCCATTGTGGTCACGGCGGTGCTTCTCATGAGCTTTGGCGACTATGTCTATGTGGTAAACAGCACCAACAGCCAGGCGATGGAGGAGCTGGGCTTTGATATCCAGCCGGGCGACCGGGTGGTGGAGGTGAATGGAAAGCGGATCGATTTTGCCATGGAGGTTTCCATGGCCAGCCTGCAGGCAGGCGAAGAAAACGGCACCTATTCCATGGGACTGGAGCGGGACGGCGTCGTCCGGTATTTCTCCTTTAACGGCGTCAGCCAGGAGGAGATGGAGAATGCGGAAAATTCTAAGAGCCAATCGGAGGGCGAGCCGCTTTTGAAGTGGGAGACCGTTCGGCGGCATTTTGGATTTTTTGAGGCGCTGGGGCTGAGCTTCAAGTGGCTTTTCCTGATCGTCGGCCAGATGCTGGATTTTCTCGCGGGGCTGATTTTCCATGGAAAGGGAACCGGCGATGTGGCCGGGTTTGTGGGGACGATTGCCATTATTGGCGAAGCCGTGCGCTCGGGCATGGAGACGGTGCTGCGCATTACCGCCCTTTTGAGCATCAACCTGGCGGTGATGAATCTGCTGCCCCTTCCTGCGCTGGATGGCGGACGGATTCTGTTCCTGGGGATTGAAAAGCTGCGGGGAAAGCCGATTTCCCGCAAGGTGGAAGGATATATCAACATGATCGGGCTTCTGGCCCTGTTTGGCCTGATGATTTTGCTGACCTATCAGGATATTGCCCGGCTGATAACAGGAGGCGCATAGGACAATGACGCGGAAAGTAAATATTGGTGGTGTGATTATCGGCGGCGGACGGCCGGTTGCCATCCAATCCATGACCAATACGGATACGGCGGATGTGGAGGCGAGCGTGGCGCAGATTGCCGCACTGCAGGAGGCGGGCTGTGAAATCGTCCGCCTTTCGGCCTATGATATAAAAAGCGCCCGGGCCTTTCGGGCAATCAAGGATCAGACAAGCATCCCGCTGGTGGCGGACGTGCATTTTGATTATAAAATCGCCATCGCCGCTATGGAGGCCGGGGCGGATAAGGTGCGCATCAATCCGGGCAATATCGGAAGCGAGGATAAGGTGCGCCAAGTCGTTGCGGCGGCCAAGATGCACCATGTTCCGCTGCGGGTAGGCGCCAATTCCGGCTCGATTGGCAAGGCATATTGGGACAGGCCCAAGCATGAGGCTCTGGTAGAGAGCGCGCTAGAAAATGTGCGGATGCTGGAAAAGGAGCATTTCCAGGATATCGTAATTTCGCTGAAATCCTCCAGCGTTCCCGAAACCATCCGGGCTTGCCGGAGGCTTCATGAAATCTGTGAATATCCCCAGCATTTGGGGGTGACGGAAGCGGGTATCCGGGAAACATCGGTCATCAAATCATCCATGGGAATCGGGGCCCTGCTGGTGGACGGCATTGGGGATACCATCCGCGTCTCCATTACGGGCGATCCGGTGGAAGAAGTTCGGGTGGCGAAGGATATTCTTCGCTACAGCGGCGTGCGTCCCTTTGGCCCGGAGGTGGTGTCCTGCCCGACCTGCGCCCGGACCCGCATCGATATCGAGGCCATGGCCCGGCGGGTCGGCGAGATGGTCAAGACCATTGATGTCCCCCTGAAAATCGCCGTGATGGGATGCGCTGTCAATGGCCCGGGAGAGGCCAGGGATGCGGATATCGGCATTGCCGGAGGAAATGGAGAGGGGTTGCTTTTCATTAAGGGCGCTCCCTATAAAAAGGTGAAGGAAAGCGAGCTGTTTTCCGCTTTTCAGGAGCTTTTGGAGAAGATTCTGGCCGAGTGGGCTTAAGGGAAAGAACGAGAGGAAACATGGCACAGACAGGAGAAGCGGCCGCACGCCCGGAAGCACTGGCACCGGCTGCTGCGGGAAAGAACGAGCAGCGCAGACAGATAATTGAAAATGCCCTGAAAAAGCGGCAAAGATTTTCTGGGGTGGAATATGAGAAGATGGCATATAGCCGTTCGCTGGCGAAATATGTCCTCTTTTTGCGCTCAGAAACCGTATTTTCCATGATGGATTTCTTATCACTGGAGGCATTTTTGAAAAAGGAGCTGACGGCGCTGCCGGAGAACCTGCGGATAGTGCTGCATCAGCCGGGAGAGCCGCTGCTGGGGGATGGCGCCTTGCTGGAAAAGCAGGTGCAGGAGTTTATGATTGCCTGCGAACCGGCGCTTTTGCCTTTTGTCAACGAATCCCGGGTGGAGAGGGAAGGTGCGTTTCTGAATATCTCCTTTGGCCGGGAGCTGGGGCCGGATCTGGTCCGGCGCCTGGGTGTGGCTGAAAAGCTGGAGGCATATCTGGCGGACTTTTTTGGCCTGGAGCTGAAAATTAAGGAGCTGGCCTGCGCCGCCGTGGAGAAGGCGGATGTGCAGCATAACGAGGAATTATTCAATACGCATTTGAAAAAGCAGGCGCCAGCCGAACCTGCGCCTGTGCCCTTTGCCGCGCCGGCTCCGAAGCCGGCGGCGAAACCTTCGGAGCGCCCGTCTGCGCCTTCGCGCGGTTCCGGCCGAAAGGGAAATTCCCTTATCGTGTCCAAAATCAACCAGCAGCCAGTGCCGATGAAAGAGTTGGTGGAGGATGAGGACGCTGTGGTGGAAGGCGAGGTGCTTTCCACAGAGGTTAAACTGCTCAAAGAGAACAAATACACGATTCTGTTGTTCAACCTGACGGATCTGACTTCCTCCATCCAATGCAAGAAGTTTTTCCGGGGCGACCAGTCGCAGACGGCTGGGGAGATCAAAAAAGGGCAGAACTACCGCGTGCGGGGCAATTATGCCTTTGATACCTATGCCAAGAGCTTTATTTTCAACGTAACGGATATGGCGCCGGTGGAGAAGAAAAAGGTCATGGACACCAGCGAGCGAAAGCGTGTGGAATTGCATCTCCATACCAATATGAGCGCCCAGGACGGCATTACGCCGGCGGCGGATTATGTGCGCCGGGCGGCGGAATGGGGGCATAAGGCCATCGCCATCACGGATCACGGCGTGGTGCAGGCGTTTCCGGAGGCCGCGAACGCGGCAAAAAAATGTGGGATCAAGGTCGTCTATGGCATGGAGGCCTATATGGTGGACGACAGCAAAAAGGTCTATGAGGGGAAGCGGGATTATTCCTTTGATGATGAATTTGTCGTCTTTGATATTGAAACCACCGGTCTGCGCCCTTCGACCTGCGAGATCATCGAGATCGGAGCGGTGCGCGTCTGCAAGAATAAGGTTCTTGAGAGCTTCCATTCCTTTGTGGATCCGGGGCAGCGGCTTCCCTATAATATCATCAGCCTCACCGGAATCACCGACGACATGCTTCAGGGTGCGCCGGGAAAACGCGAGGTTCTGGAAAAATTTCATGCCTTTGTGGGCGACTCCTGCCTGGTGGCTCATAATTCGGATTTTGACACCAGCTTTGTTTTTGGAAAGGGAGAAGAACTGGGAATCCATTTTACAAACGACGTGCTGGACAGCCTGCGGGTGGCCCGGGCGCATCTTTCCCAGCTCAAAACCCATAAGCTCAACCGTCTGGCCAACCACTATGGCATCACGTTCAATCACCACCGGGCGACGGATGACGCGGAGGCCACGGCAAAAATTCTCTATAAAATGTTTGAGGAGATCCGGGCGCAGAACGGGACTGAGACGCTGCGGGGCATGAACCTCATGGCCAGCACGGAGACGCTGAGCAAATCCGCGCGGCCCTATCACACGATCCTGCTCTGCAAAAACAAAACCGGGCTTATCAATCTCTATAAGCTGATTTCCTTTGCCCATATTCAGTTTTTCCATAACCGGCCCCGCATTCCCAAAAGCTACATTAACCAATATAGGGAGGGGCTGATCGTGGGATCGGCCTGCGAACAGGGCGAGGTATATAAGGCGGTTCTGGACGGGCTGAACGACGATAAACTGGCCAGAGTAATGGATTTTTATGATTACCTGGAGATTCAGCCCCACGGCAACAACGAATTCATGATCCGGGAGGGGACTGTGGCCGACCGGGAGGAGCTGAACCGCATCAATCGCCGGATTTATGACATGGGCAAAAAGCTGGGGAAGATGACGGTGGCCACGACGGACTGTCATTTTCTGGACCCTCAGGACGCCCAGTTCCGGGCCATCATCATGGATTCCCTGGGCTTCAAGGATGCGGATACGCAGGCGCCCCTCTATTTCAAGACGACAGATGAAATGCTGGAGGAATTCGCCTATCTGGGCGAGGAAGAGGCCATGGAGGTGGTAGTGGATAATCCCAACGCCATCGCTGAAATGACGGAGGAAATCGAACTTTTCCCCGGGGAGACCTGCATGCCCTCCATCGACCACGCGGAAGAAGATATTCAGGAGGCGGCCTATAAGCGCATTCACGAGCTCTATGGCGACCCGCTGCCCCAGATGATTGCAGACCGTTTGGAGCGGGAACTGGGTTCTATTATCAAGCATGGCTTTTCCATTCTCTATTGGATCGCCATGAAGCTGGTGGCGAAGTCCATGAGCGACGGATATCTCGTCGGCTCCCGGGGTTCTGTCGGCTCCTCTTTGGCGGCTTTTGCCACGGGAATCACGGAGGTAAACCCGCTGCCGCCGCATTACCGCTGCCCCAAGTGCAAGCATTCGGATTTCAACGTCGACCGGGAAAAATACGGCTGCGGCGTGGATATGCCCGAGGCTGTCTGCCCCAAGTGCGGGGCAACCTATGTCCGGGACGGCTATGATATCCCCTTCGAGGTGTTCCTGGGCCTGCATGCGGAGAAGGTTCCGGATATCGACCTGAACTTTTCGGGGGAATACCAGGGCAAGGCCCATAAATATATTGAAGAGCTGTTTGGCGAGACGCATGTGTTCCGGGCGGGAACCATCAGCGCAATCCAGATGAACACGGCCATCGGGATCGTGAAGAAATATCTGGAAAAGCGGGAAATGACCGTGAGCAATGCGGAGATCGAGCGGCTGGCCACGGGAATCTGCGGCATCAAAAAGACCACCGGCCAGCATCCCGGCGGCCTGGTGATCGTGCCGCGGGACCGGGAGGTTTATGAGTTCACGGCAGTGCAGAAGCCGGCGGATAAGCTGGATCGGGACACCGTCACGACGCACTTTGACTTCAACTCCATGCACGATATTCTGGTCAAGCTGGATATTCTCGGCCATGATAACCCGACGACCATCCGTATGTTACAGGATCTGATCGGCTTTGACCCGCTGAAAATTCCGCTGAACGACCCGGAAACCATGTCTCTGTTCCGCTCCACTGAGGCGCTGGGGATCACCCCGGAGCAAATCCGCGGGGTAGACGTGGGGACGCTGGGGATTCCCGAATTCGGCACGAAATTTACCCGGCAGATGCTGGACGATACCCGGCCGACCACGCTGGCCGAGCTGGTGCGCATTTCCGGGCTTTCCCATGGAACCGACGTTTGGAAGGGAAACGCCGAAGATCTGATCCTTTCCGGGACGACGACGCTTTCGGGATGTATCTGCACCCGGGACGACATTATGAACTATTTGGCGGCTCATGGAGTGGATAAGCAGCTGGCCTTTTTCACCATGGAGAGCGTCCGGAAGGGAAAGGGCCTCACCGAAGAGATGGAAAAGGCCATGATCGACAACAACATCCCGGATTGGTTTATCGATTCCTGCAAGAAGATCAAATACATGTTCCCCAAGGCCCATGCCGTGGCCTATGTGGTGATGGCGCTGCGCATCGCATACTGCAAGGTGCATTATCCAAAGGAATATTACGCGACCTATTTCACCACGAAGTACAGCGATTTTGACGCTTCTTATGTGCTGAGCGGTCCGCAGCGGGTCCAGGAGGGGATCGATGAGATCGAGGCTTTGGGCTTTAAGGCGTCCAACACGGAAAAGAGCTTACAGGTGATTCTTGAGCTGGTCAACGAGATGTTTGCCCGGGGGATCGGATTCCTTTCCGTCGATCTCAAAAAGAGCAAGGCAAAGAAGTTTACCGTGGAGGGAGACAACATCCGCCTGCCCTTTGTCGCCATCCCCAAGCTGGGGGAAAAGGCGGCGGAGGCCCTGGAATATGAGGCGGCGCAGGAGGACTTCATGTCTATCGAGGAACTCAAGCGGCGCTGCAAAATATCCCAGTCGGTCATAGACGTCATGAAGGAGATGGGCTGCCTGGCCGGCCTGCCGGAGAAGGCCCAGTTATCCATGTTCGATATGATGTAATTTCCCCGACCGATTTATTGACGAATCCACGGGAACGTTATATAATATATAAGTCCGTTTATCCATAGCTTACTTTGCATAACAGGCGGCGGGGAGCAGGATTTCCTTTGCGTGACTCATGCTAGCTTTTGGATAAAAGGCAACTGCCAGGCAGCGGGAAAGTGCCTGCAATTATCAATAGAGAGGAGAAAAGTATATGAAAGTACGCAAACTGCTGCTATTGCTTTTAGTAGTGATATTGATTTTTGCAAGTACTTACTTGGTTGTATTTGGCGTATCTTTCGGAGTTAAGGAATTCACGCCCCTGCGGGCGATCAAGCAGGGCCTGGATCTGACGGGCGGCGTGTCCATCGTGTATGAGGCGGCGGATCCGTCGGTGGAGGATCTGGATACAAAGATCGAGGGTGCCATGGAAATCTTCCGCACCCGTTTGGATGACAAGGGGTTCACGGAAGCGACAGTTACCCGCCAGGGAACCAGCCGCATCCGTGTGGAGGTCCCCATCAACGAGACAAGCGAAATTCAGGATCCCAGCGAGATTGTTGACTTCATCGGAAAGCCTGCCAAGCTGCAATTTTTGAAGCCGGATGGCACGGTGATTTTGGAGGGCTCGGATCTGGTGTCAGCGACTCCGATGGTCAGCAATGAAACCGGAAGATACGTGGTTTCCTTTGAGATGACCCAGGAGGGCGGCGAGGCGTTTGCCGAGGCAACCCGAGAGCTGGCCCAGGCATCCAGCAACCGCTATATCACCATCACGTTGGATGGCGAGACGATCTCCCAGGCGACAGTTTCCCAAGAAATCTCCGGAGGCTCGGGAATTATCGAAAGCTCAGATTTCACGCAGGCTACCGCCACAGAGCTGGCCATGCAGATCGAGAGCGGCGCGCTTCCGCTGGATCTGAAAGTTCTGGAACAGCGTTCCATCAGCGCAACGCTGGGCGACGAAGCTCTGCAGAACAGCATTTTGGGCGGCCTGGTCGGTTTGGCAGTGCTGATGCTGTTCATGATTGTTGTATACCGCATGCCCGGCCTCATGGCGGATATCGCTCTGGTATGCTATATCACGCTGGTGCTGTTTGTGCTGGCCCTCTTTGAAATCCAGCTAACGCTGCCCGGTATTGCCGGTATCATTCTGGGCGTCGGCATGGCGGTTGACGCCAATGTCGTCATTTTCGCCCGGGTGAAAGAGGAATTCTATACGGGAAAGACGCTCCGGAGCTCCCTCAAGGCCGGCTTCCATAAGGCGGCGACCGCTATTGTCGACTCCAACGTGACGACGCTGATTGCGGCTTTCGTCCTTGGAATCTATGGAACCGGCTCCATCAAGGGTTTCGCCTACACATTGGGGATCAGCATTGTGGTTTCCCTGTTCACGGCGTTGGTCGTGACCCAGGGCCTCTTATATCTGCTGGCAGCCATTGCCCCCAACGGGAAAAGAATGTATTTTCCCAAGAAGAAAGTTAAAGGAGGCGAAGCAGAATGATTTTAAAGAATTTTAAATGGTTTACCTTATTGATCATTTTGTTCGTTGTCGCCGCGCTTATTGTGGGCTTTTCCTGCGGCGGGCTCAATCTGGGAATTGACTTCACGGGCGGATCGCTGGTTACCGTGAAAATAAATGAGGATTATGATTCCGAGGCTGTCCGCCAGGCAGCTCTGGAAGTGGATGGGATTTCCGGGGATGTTTCAGTCGTCAAAGCCGGGGAGAATATGACCGAGGCGGTTATCCGGATTCAAAACAGCGGCAGTGAGGCCACGGAGGAGAGCCTGGCCCTGCAGATGGTGGAAAATATCCAGAAGATCTATCCCAATGCCAGCTATGAGGGCATTGAATCCGTGGGTGGAACGGCCAGCGGCGATCTCATTACCAGCGCGGTGATGGCAGTGGTGATTACATCCGTTCTCATGCTCATCTATATCTGGATTCGGTTTGACCTGTTCTCGGGTATCGGTGCTGTATTGGCACTTGTTCACGACGTTATCATTATGATCTGCGTCATGTGCATTTTCCGTATTCAGGTGGACAGCACCTTTATCGCCGCCTGCCTGACCATCGTGGGCTATTCCATTAACGCGACGGTGATTATCTTTGACCGTGTCCGGGAAAACATGCGGACGCTGAACCCCAAGGAATACACCAAGGCGAAGCTGCTTGACCGCAGCGTGAAGGAATCTCTGGAACGCACCATCAATACATCGCTGACGACTTTAATTATGATCGTTGCCCTGTATATTTTCGGCGTTGAGTCCATCAAGGTTTTTGCCCTTCCCATCATCGTGGGCATTATCGTCGGAACCTACAGCTCCAATTTGCTGGCGGGATCCATCTGGATGCTGCTTCTGGAGAAGTTCGGCAAACAGGGCGTCGGCGGACGCAAACGCGTCAAAGCCATTCGGTAAGAAAAATAACAAGTATACGAAAAGAGGCGGTTTCAGACCGCCTCTTTGTGAATTTGAAAAAGGTGGAACCGATTGAAAGTATCTCTTCTGGAAATGCAGACCCCAAAGGAAAATCAAATCGCGGAATATCAGGAGCAGCTGCATATTTCGCCCGCTGTTGCGCGCCTTTTCATCAGCCGCGGCTTTTCTCTTTCAGAAGCCTGGGAATTCTTGCATCCAGGACCCGAGGGCCTCTGCGATCCTTTTCTTTTTCAGAATATGGGGCGGGTTACAAAACGCATCCGTCTTGCTCTGGAACGAGGAGAGAAGATAACGGTCTATGCCGACTATGACTGCGATGGGACGTGCGGGGCGGCCATTTTATATCTTTTTTTGAAGGAAATGGGGGCGCAGGTGCGGGTATATCAGCCCGACCGTTTTCTGGAGGGATATGGAACCAATGGCGCGGCGGTACAGCGCCTGATTGACGAAGGAACCCAGCTGCTCATTACTGTGGACTGCGGCATACGCAGCGTGGAGGACGTGGCGCTGGCGAAAATGCTCGGGGTAGATACCATTATTCTGGATCATCACGAGTGCGGCGAGCTGCCGGATACACCCTATATATTGAACCCAAAGCTGCCGGGGGAGGAATATCCCAATCGGGAGCTTTGCGGGGCTGGCGTCGCCTTTCAGCTGGCTTTTGCCATGCTGGGGAAAAAAGCCTATGCGCTTATAGACCTAGCGGGTGTCGCCACCATCGGTGATATTGTAAGCCTGCGGGGAGAGAACCGGGCGCTGGCTGCTCTGGGGATTCGCAAGCTGCGCAAACAGCCGGCGGCCGGTTTTCAGGCTTTGGCCCAGGCGGCGTCGCTTGATCTGAAAAAAATTGCCTCCTATGGAGTGAGCTTTATCCTGGTGCCCCGCATCAATGCGGCGGGGCGCATGGAGCATGCCCGGGCGGCGCTTTCGTTGCTCACCGCAAAGACAATGGAGGAGGCGCGGGAATCTGCCCTGCATCTGGATGCGCTGAACCGGACGCGGCAGGAACGGCAGAAAAAAATTATCGGGGAAGCGGTAGAGATGGTGCGCCGGGATGTGAATCTGTCTCAGCGGCGCACGATCATGCTGGCCGGGGAAGGCTGGGACAAGGGTGTGGTCGGTTTGGCGGCTTCGGCGATTGCCGAGCGGTTTTGCCGCCCCACGGTTATTTTTTCCCGGGACGGAGATATGCTGACAGGCTCGGCCCGAAGCATTCCCCCGGTGAATCTCTATGAAATCCTGGCCTCCCAGGAGAGGGAATATATCAAATTTGGCGGGCATTCTCAGGCTGCGGGATTATCCATACAGGCGGAAAAGCTGCCAAAGGTGTGGGAGGCGGTAGACGCATTTTGCCGCGAAAAATATGCCGAGAGCGATTTTATCCCCCAGGCAGTCTGCGATCTGGAACTGCGTCCGGAGGAGATTGACCTGGATTTTGCCGCCCAGCTGGAGCTTTTGGAGCCATTCGGCATGGGAAACGAGAGCCCCATTTTCTATCTTCCGGAGGTGCAGATCGGAAGTGTTTCTTCTTTGGGAAAGACGGGAGAGCATCAGAAATTTTCCGTTGACGGGAGCGGGGCGGAATTTCTTCGGTTCCGTTCTACAGAGCATTTGCAGCCGGGTTTGGCATATGACCTTTTGGGGAGCGTTTCAGTCAACGAGTTTCGGGGCCGAAAAAAAGCCCAGATGATCGTCCGCCGGATGGAAGAGCGGGAGGATCATTGGGGCAAGGAGGTAGTTGCGGAAAACCAGCGGCTATATATGCGGGATTTTTTGCGGGAAATCTCCGGTTTGCGTTTATTTTTGCAAAATCCCGGCGATTATAGAGTTATCAAAGACCAGGAATCTCTGGCGGCGGAGTTGAGGGAGAGAGGAAAGCAAAGTCTGTTTGGAACCGCCGTGCTGGCGGATACGGCCTGGGCAGCGCAGGAGATCCTGGAGATAGCGCCGGAGCTTGCGGAGCTCTTTCAGGTAAAGCGCCGGGATGCCTTGGCGGATTCGGCCATCAATTTTATAAGCCTTTGCCCAAATGGTGCGGATCTGCATAATTATAACCATGTGTACCTTGCGGGCTGTTTCTCCTATTTGGAGAAAATCCCCCGCGAGGCATGTACAGTCTATTTCCCCGAAGGAATGCTGGCGGCCTATCAACGGGAAATTCACGAATATTTCGCCGGTGAAGAGGAGATGGAGGCATACCGCGAGGCGGTGGAACGTGCCTGCCGGAAGCTGGGCCGGCGCGGTGTCGATAAAATGAGCGATTTTCTCCGTTTGGCCTGCGGAGAAATGCCGGATGCCAGCGAGAAGAAAATGTGGTTTTGTCTGCATGTTTTTTCGCAACAAGCGTTGCTAGAATTGAAAAAAAGTGATAAAATACACATTAACTATCAGAAAGGGGCGATTCGGGCAGAAAACAGCCGAATTTTTGCCGCAGCCCGTGAAATCATGGAGAAAGGGGGAGGAAGCCATGACGGAATACTATAAAAAATTCATCGAGAGTTATCCGACATATGGAAACGATCCGCTCATTGAAAAGGCGTTTGATGTGGCGGAAAAGGCCCATGCGGGGCAGTTGCGTGCCTCGGGCGAGCCATATATCATCCACCCCTATGAAGTTGTCCGGATTCTGGCGGAGTTGGGCTTGGATTCCATCAGCATCTGCGCAGGCATGCTGCACGACGTTCCAGAGGATACGGAATATACGCTGGAGCAAATCGAAAAGGAATTTAACCCGGAAATTGCGCGGATCGTGGACGGCGTCACAAAACTGACCCGGTTCGGCTTTCAATCCAAGGAAGAGGCCCAGGCCGAAAGCCTTCGGAAAATGTTTCTGGCCATGGCCTCGGATATCCGCGTCATTATCATTAAGCTGGCAGACCGCCTGCACAACATGCGGACGCTGGATTATAAAAATGAGGAAAAACGCCGGGAAAAATCAAAGGAAACGCTGGAAATTTATGCGCCGCTGGCCCATAGGCTGGGGATCAACACCTTCAAATGGGAATTTGAGGATCTGTCCCTGAAATATTTGGAACCGCAGGCGTATTTTGATATTGCGGCGAAGCTGAATTCCACCCGGGCGGAGCGGGAGAATTATATTGCCGGAATCATTGCAACCCTGAAGGAAAAGCTGGCGCCTCTGGGCATAAAAACTGAAATTGAGGGCCGGCCCAAGCATATTTATAGCATCTATAAAAAGATGAAAACAAAGGCAAAGACCTTTGAAGAGTTATACGATCTGGTGGCCGTCCGGATTATTGTGGAAACCGTGAAGGACTGCTATGGCGTTCTGGGCGCTGTGCATACCATCTGGCGGCCGCTTCCCATGCGGTTTAAGGACTATATCGCTGTTCCCAAGCAGAATATGTATCAGTCGCTGCACACCACCCTGCTCGGCACGGACGGCAAGCCCTTTGAGGTGCAGATCCGTACCTTTGAAATGCACAAGACGGCGGAATACGGCATTGCCGCCCATTGGAAATATAAGGACGGCACGACGGGACAGACCGACCTGGATAAGAAGCTGGCGTGGCTCCGGGAGCTTATGGAGTGGCAGAATGACATGAAGGATTCCCGGGAATTCATGGAGGCCCTGAAGATCAACTTCTTTTCGGATAACGTCTTTGTGTTCACGCCCAAGGGCGACGTAAAGGATTTGGTGAAGGGGAGCACTCCTCTCGATTTTGCCTATAGCATTCACTCGCAAATCGGGCACAAATGTGTGGGGGCGAAGGTGAATGGACGCATTGTTCCGCTGAACTATGAGCTGAAAACTGGGGATATCGTCGAGGTAATGACAAATCCCAACAGCAAAGGCCCCAGCCGGGACTGGCTATCCATGGTGAAAACTGCGGCGGCGCGCTCCAAGATCCGGGCCTGGTTTAAAAAGGAACTCAAGGAAGAGAATATCCATAAAGGCCGGGAGGCTTTGGAGCAGGGCGCCAAGCGCCTGGGATATGAGCTGCATACGCTCCTGAAGCCGGAATGGCTGAAGGGAATCTATAAAAAATATACCCTCAACAATATCGACGATATGTATGCGGCGGTGGGATACGGCGGCCTTGCGGCCAGCCAGATCCTTTCCCGCCTCATTGAGCTATACCGCAAGGAAAACCATATTTCGGACGCTGTCGTGGTAAAACAGCCCCCCAAGGGGAACAAGTCCATCGGGCATGATGCAGTCATCGTCCGCGGGCAGCCGGATATGGTGGTGCGGCTGGCCAAATGTTGTAACCCCCTTCCCGGGGATGAGATCATTGGCTATGTGACCCGGGGCCGGGGAGTTTCCGTGCATCGGGCGGACTGCTCGAATATCAATGACGTGGATTTTGAGCCGGCGCGCCGGATTGAGGTTGCCTGGGGCAGCGAAGAGACGGCGAAATATATGGTGGAGATCCAGATCAACGGTCATGATACTCCTGGGCTCTTGGCGGAGATTTCCCAGCTGATGTTTTCCCTTGGATATTCTATCGCCGCGATCAATGCCCGGAGCATGAAGAACAAAGACTATTGCATCAACTTGAAATTTGAAGTGGCCGCTATCCGGGATTTGCAGGCTCTGATGGAAAAAATCCGCCGGATTCCTTCGGTGACTGAGGTTTTCCGGGTGAACAATTAGGGAAAGCTATGCGTGCAGTTGTGACAAGGGTTTCCCGCGCCGGCGTCGCTATCGGCGGGGAAGAGGTGTCCCGCATCGGACGGGGCCTTCTGGTGCTTCTGGCGGCGGAAACCGGGGACGGGAAAAAGGATATCGATTATATTGTGGACAAGGTTTTGCATCTGCGAATTTTTGGAGACGACCAGGGAAAGATGAATCGCTCGGTTTTGGATGCCGGGGGAGAGCTTCTTCTGGTTTCCCAGTTTACGCTGATGGGAGACGCGCGAAAGGGGCGGCGGCCTAGCTATATCCGGGCTGGTGCGCCGGAGGCCGCGAGGGAGCTTTATGATGCGGCGGTTGCCGTTTTTTTGGAAACAGGGATTCCCTGTAAGACCGGCGTGTTTCAGGCGGATATGCAGGTGGAATCCATCAATGACGGGCCCGTGACGATTCTATTGGACAGCAGAAAACTTTTTTAGGGGGCAACTATGGGGCAGAGCCAGGTAATCAAAATTGTCAGTCAGCCGCTTTCCGTAAATACGTATATCCTCTTTCTGGAGGATACGGGAGAGGCCGTGGTCATCGATCCTTCCTTTTATTCTGAGAGAATTCTCAAGGTGCTGCGGGAGGAAAAGCTGGATTGCAGGGCAATTCTGCTCACCCATGGGCACTTTGACCATATCGCGGGCGTGAGCGCCGTCCGGGAACACTATCATGCTCCAGTGTATATCCATGCGGCGGATGCTCCCATGCTTTCGGATCCGGAAAAAAACATGAGCGCTATGATGGGCGGTCTTCGGGTGCAGACGGCGCCGGCGGAGCAGCAGATGAAAAACGTGGAAAAGCTGCATCTGGCCGGCATGGAAATCGTCGTGCTTTCCACGCCTGGACATTCGCCGGGAAGCGTTTGCTATCTTTCGGGGGATTATCTATTTTCCGGCGACACGCTCTTTAACCTGAGCGCCGGTCGGACGGATTTTCCCGGCGGCAGTATGGAGAATCTGAACGCATCCATGGAGCTGCTGAAAAAAATCGAGAAGGATTATATTGTCCATCCCGGGCACGAGGGCTCCACTTCGCTCCAATTTGAAAAGGACAACAATCCGTTTATGGGGAATGCAGAATGGTCGTTTTAAATACCAACACGCCGGAGTTTTCCAACGATCTTTGCGACGAGATCCGGCTGTTTTTTGACGTGCGGAAAATTGCATATGAAGACACGATCCTCGCCGGGGGATACACGATTTGGCATCGGCAGGATGCGGAGAATCCGTTTTTCCACACCTGCCGGGTTTATCGCGATGGATCGCCGGCGGGCGAAGCCGCTTATGAGGCGGAGGCAGCCGAGCCTTCGTCTGTTTTGCAATATAAAAAAATGCGGAAGCGGGCCGCAAAGATATGCATATACCGCGCACTTGTCAAGGCTGCGGGAGAGGAAAAGCCCTGGGGGTCTTTAACGGGCATCCGGCCCACCAAGCTCATGCGGGAAACCTGGGAAAAGGAGGGGCAGGCGGAAGCGGAACGGCTGTTCCGGGAAGAATTTGACGTATCCCAGCCAAAAATCCGCCTGTTGGAGAGTATTTGCGGCGTCCAGCGCCCAGTGATCGACTCGGTGACGCCCACTGAGCTGGATATCTATATCGGCATTCCCTTCTGCACCTCCCGGTGTGCTTACTGTTCCTTTTCCTCGGCGCTTACCAGCAAAAAGGGCGACCGAGAGCGGGAATATGTGGATGCGCTCCTGCGGGAGATCGGTCTGCTGCGGGAAATTATCGGTGGCTATCATGTGCGGAGCGTATATATCGGCGGCGGGACGCCTACCGCTCTTGTCCCCGAGCAACTGGAACGCGTGGTGCGGGCAGGGGCGGAATTTGCCGCGCCGGAGTTTACCGTGGAGGCCGGACGGCCGGACACCATCACGGCGCAGAAACTGGATATTTTGAAATCCATGGGGGTAAACCGCATCAGCATCAATCCCCAAACCACATGCGACGCTACGCTGGAGCGGATTGGCCGCAGCCATTCGGCCCGGGAGTTTTTTGCGGCGGCGGAACTGGCCCGGCGCTATGATTTTCAGGCGGTCAATATGGATCTGATTCTGGGGCTTCCGGGAGAGACGCCGGAGATGTTCCTCAGCTCTGTCAAGGATGTCATGACGCAGAATCCGGAGAATATTACTGTGCATACCCTGGCGATCAAGCGGGCCTCGGCCTTTGGCATGGCCAACGCCCATCGCTTTGCCTCGGGAGCGCAGGCGGAACAGATGCTCAGCGAGAGCATGGCGCGGCTGGCGGAAGGCGGCTATGCGCCCTATTATATGTACCGGCAAAAGTATATGACGGGCAATTTGGAGAATATCGGCTATGCACGGCCGGGCACCGAATGTATTTACAATATCGATATTATGGAGGAAACGTGCAGCATTCTGGCCTTTGGGGCGGGCGCGATTTCCAAGCGGGTGTTTCCCAGCGCTCAAACGCGCATTGAGCGGGCTCCCTGCGTCAAGGATATTCCCGGCTATATCGCACGGGTGGAGGAAATGGCGGAGCGGAAGAAAAAGCTGTTTTGCGAGCCAGTTTGAAAGGCTGGGGGTTTATTGACTTTTCAGCGGGGAAACCGTATAATAAAAAGCGCATATAAAGGGATTTTTTGACTTTCATGAGAGCTTGCCGTCCGTTTGAAGAAAACGGACTTTTTGCTGGTGGATGCGCAAAAGGAGGAAAACAGAGTTGGATATTAAGGCACCGAAGGGGACGCGGGATCTGCTGCCCCAGGAGAGCTATAAATGGCAGTATTTGGAAAACGAAATCCGGGAGATCACCAAACGCTTTAACTATAAGGAGATTCGGACGCCCATGTTCGAGCATACCGAGCTGTTTCAGCGGGGCGTGGGGGATACGACGGATGTCGTGCAGAAGGAGATGTATACCTTTTTAGATAAAGGGGAGCGCTCCATTACTCTGCGGCCGGAAGGGACGGCGGGGGCGGCCCGCAGCTTTATTGAGCATGGGTTGGCCGGCGGCCCGCAGCCCACGAAGATGTATTATCTGGCTCTCTCGGTATTCCGCTATGAAAATCCCCAGGCCGGGCGGCTCCGGGAACATCATCAGTTTGGCGTGGAGGTCTTTGGCGCCAAGGATGCGACGACGGACGCGGAGGTCATCAACCTGGCCTGGACGGTGCTCAACCACTTTGGCGTGCATAATCTGGAGCTGAACATCAACTCCATCGGCTGCCCCAACTGCCGGCCTCAATATAACGCGGCGCTGGTGGAATATTTCCGGGCGCGGGAGGACGAGCTTTGCGAAACCTGCCGGGAACGGCTGGAGAAAAACCCTCTGCGCATTTTGGACTGCAAGGAGGAAAAATGCAAAAAGGTGGCTGCGGGTGCGCCGCGCATCATTGATTCCCTCTGCGAGGATTGCCAGGAGCATTTTGCGCATCTGCAAAGCTATTTGAGCGAGATCGGGATTCCCTTCAAAATCAATCCCTATATTGTCCGGGGGTTGGATTATTACACAAAAACGGTATTTGAGATCATTTCCCATGAGATCGGCGCCCAGGGAACAGTCTGCGGCGGCGGCCGTTATGACGGTCTTTTGCACCAGATCGGCGGTCCCGAGATGCCGGGCGTAGGTTTCGGCATGGGTATGGAACGGCTTTTGATGGTCATGGAGGGTGCCGGAATTGAGATCCCCCGGCCTGAGGAACTTAAAGTGTTTCTCTGCACCATGGGAGAACAGGCCAGGACCTATGGCTTTGGCCTTTTGAAGCGGCTGCGGGATGCGGGGATTTCCGCGGATATGGATCACAGCGCCCGGAGCCTCAAGGCGCAGATGAAATATGCCAATAAGCTGCAGGCGCAGTATGCCGCGGTTTTGGGCGAAGATGAGCTGAACCGGGGCGTAATCAAGCTGCGGAATATGGCGGCCAGCGAGGAGCGGGAGATTTCTCTCGAAACCCTGGCGGAAGAATTGAATTAAAATCATATATCAACATAAAGGAAAAAGACAAATGAGCGAACAATTAGGCGGTTGGAAACGGACGGGCATGTGCGAGGATTTTTCCTCCCGGGATATTGGAAAAAAAGTGACCCTTATGGGCTGGGTAGACAGCCGGCGCAATCTGGGCGGTTTGATTTTTGTCTGGCTGCGGGACCGCAGCGGCATTATACAGCTGGTGTTTGATGAAAACGACCAGACGGGGGATTTTTCCGGGGCGGAGAGCCTGCGGGCGGAGTTTGTCATCGCCGTAAAGGGCGAGGTCGTCGCCCGGACGCCGGAAAATGTCAATCCCGATCTGCATACCGGGGAAATCGAAGTAAAGGTGGAGGAGCTTAAAATTCTGAGCAAAGCCGAGACGCCGCCCTTTGAAATCGAGGAGAATTCCAACGTCCGGGAAGAACTGCGGCTGAAATACCGCTATCTTGACCTGCGCCGGCCGGATATGCAGAAAAACTTTATCCTGCGCAACAGAATCGCCATGACTGTGCGTAAATATTTGGATGAAAATGGTTTTATGGAAATCGAGACGCCCATGCTGCAAAAGAGCACGCCGGAGGGCGCCCGGGACTATCTGGTTCCCTCCCGCATCCATAAGGGCGCGTTTTATGCGCTGCCCCAGTCTCCGCAGATTTTTAAGCAGCTTTTGATGGTTTCGGGATTTGACCGGTATTACCAGCTGGCCAAATGCTTCCGGGATGAGGATCTCCGGGCCGACCGCCAGCCGGAATTCACCCAGATCGATATGGAGCTTTCCTTTGTGGAGGTGGAAGATATCATCGCCATCAATGAAGGGCTGATTCAGCGGGTATTTCATGACGTGATGGGCATAGATATCAAAACGCCCCTGCGGCGGATTCCCTGGCAGGAGGCCATGGAACGCTATGGCAGCGACAAGCCGGATACCCGGTTCGGCATGGAACTCATGGATATCAGCGATATCGCCAAAGGCTGCTCCTTTAAGGTGTTCAGCGGTGCCGTGGAAAACGGCGGGAGCGTACGGTGCATCAACGCGAAAAAAGCCGGGCTTTCCCGCAAGGAAATCGACGCTCTTGGTGAGTTTGTCAAGACATATGGTGCCAAGGGGCTTGCCTGGATGAATTTCAAGGAAGAGGGAATGGCTTCACCCATTGCGAAATTCCTGACAGAAGAGGAAATTGCGGCGATTACCGAACGGACCGGCGCCCAGACGGGAGACTTGCTCCTTTTTGTCGCCGACCGCAATAAAGTGGTGTTTGATTCGCTGGGGGCGCTGCGGCTGCATCTGGCGCATAAGCTGGGACTCATTGACGAGAACCGCTTTGACCTTCTCTGGGTTACGGAATTTCCCCAGTTTGAATATAGCGAGGAAGAAGGGCGCTATGTCGCCATGCACCATCCCTTCACCGCACCCATGGACGAGGATATCGAATATTTGGAAACGCAGCCCGAGAAAGTGCGTGCAAAGGCCTATGATATCGTTTTAAACGGCAATGAGATCGGCGGTGGCAGCATCCGAATTCATAATGCAGAACTGCAGGAGCGCATGTTCCGGGCCCTGGGATTCTCTAAAGAAGAGGCATGGAACCGTTTTGGTTTTATGATGGAAGCTTTCAAATATGGAACGCCGCCCCACGGCGGCCTGGCCTATGGCCTGGACCGGCTGGTCATGCTCCTCGGAAAATGCCAGAGCATCCGGGACGTTATCGCTTTCCCGAAGGTGCAGAATGCTTCGGATCTGATGTCGGAAGCGCCCTCGCAGGTGGATGAAAAGCAGCTGGAAGAGCTGGGCATTGGCCTGCTCCCGCAGCAATGATCGAGCGGGGTGTGGTGTCCCGGGTGGAGGGAGAGACGGCCTATGTGGTTTTTAAACGGTCCTCTGCCTGCGGAAAGTGCCAGGCATGCGGAATGCTCAAGGATATGAGTGAAATTACCGTAGACGTAAAAAATACGCTGCGGGCGGCTCCGGGAGACAGGGTGGAGATAGAATTTTCTTCGGGCAATTCTCTGCGGTCTTCTCTCATTGCCTATGGAATTCCGCTCTTGTTTTTGGTTATTGGCGTATTTTTGGGGTATTATATAAGTAATACGATGCAGATTTCCATGCCAGGGGATATTTTGGCGGCGCTTCTGGGCCTGGGGCTCACAGCGGCGGCTTTTGGAATTCTACATATCCTGGAGCCACGGTTCCGCCGCCGGCTGAAAAACACCTTTCGCATGGTTGCAGTTGAAAAATCCGGGGAGGTAATGCAAAATGGATATGAAAACACTGACGGCTGAAAATTTTGAGCAGGAGATTCTGCAGGCGGACAAGCCCGCTATCGTCGACTTCTGGGCGACCTGGTGCGGCCCCTGCAAGATGTTTGCCCCTATTTTCCATGAGGTTGCAGAAGAGATGGGGGATAAGGTTATCTTTGGAAAAGTGGATGTGGACGAGGCCAGCGATCTGGCTTCGCAATTCAAGGTTATGAGCATCCCCACCATTATTCTTTTTAAAGATGGCAAGGCCATCAAAAAGAATATGGGTGTGATCAATAAGCAGGCACTTAAGGATTTTATCAGCCAGGCGCTATAAAAAGCAGAAAAACGCGAAAAAAGGCGGGAAGAATGGCTTTCCGGCCTTTTTTTATTGCAAAAAATATGATATGATAAAAAACTGTGAATATGAAAATTCTATGTCATTTATTATAAAGTATTTCGGGAGAAATAGTATGTTTTTACGAAAAATAGAGATCAACGGCTTCAAATCCTTCGCCAACCGGACGGAAATCCTCATAAACAGCGGGGTGACTGGGGTTGTGGGTCCTAATGGGAGTGGAAAGAGCAACATTGCCGACGCCATCCGTTGGGTGCTGGGCGAACAGAGCAGCAAAAACCTGCGGGGCATCAAGATGGAGGACGTGATCTTTAACGGGACGCAGAATAAGGCCAAAAAGGCCTTTTGCGAGGTGGCGTTATATTTTGATAATGAGGATCGCCGCATCCCCTATGATTATAGCGAGATTGTCATTGCCCGGAAGATGTACCGTTCCGGAGAAAGCGAATATTTCCTGAACGGCGCATCAGTGCGCCTGAAGGATATTCTGGATATCATTCGGGATACCGGCATCGGCAAGGAGGGCTATTCCATTGTGGGGCAGGGGCGGATCGATGAGATTCTTGCCAGCAAGCCCACTGCCCGGCGCAAAGTGTTTGAGGAAGCGGCGGGAATTATGAAGTTCCGCACCCGCAAGGAAGAGGCCGAGCATAAGCTGGAAAAGACGGATGAAAACCTGGTGCGGGTGGAGGATATTCTGGAGGAGCTTCAATCCCAGCTGGAGCCTTTGGAGATCCAGGCCGGCCAGACCCGGCGCTATCTGGAATTGTTTGCCCGGCAGAAAGAGCTGGACGCCAGCCTGTTTGTCGCCAATTATGAACGGGCGGAGAGACGCATTGCCAAGCTGGAGGAAGAACAGCGCCAGCTGGAGCAGGAAATTGGAGCAGGGCAGGCGCAGTTTGGAGAGGACAGCGGCGAGGTGGAGCGGCTGACAAAACAGATAGACGAGCTTTCGGCCCAGGGCAGCGCACTGCTGGAACAGCAAAGTGCCCTGCAGGCTGAAATGGAACGTCTGGGCGGGGAACACAATCTGTTTTTGGAAAAACAGGCCAACTGCGGGCGGGAAGCCCAGCGGCTCCGGCAGGAATGCCAGGAGGAGGAACAGGCGTCCCGTGCCCTTTTGGAGCAGAAGGACGCTATTGAGGAAAAGCAGGCCGAGCTGGGCCGGGAAATGGAAAAGACGGCGGCAGAGCTCACGGCTTTGGAAGAAAAGCGGAGCCAGGCAGTGAAGCAGCAAGAGGAAGAGCGGAAAAACCGCGACGCCTATAGTGAGCGGCGGAATTCTCTGCATAGTGAAATCACGGCGAAAAAGGGAGAAATCTCTGTCTGGCAGGCAAAGCTGGAGGGACTGAGCGAACAAAAGGCGGCGCTGGAAGACCGGATCGCCTTGGCAAAAGACGAACTAGCTCGCTGTCAGGCTGCCATTCAGGCTCAACAGGGGCAGATGGTGGAGGTATTCCAGGAAAAGGGCGCCATTGTTGCCGCCATGAATGAGAATAATTCCAAGCTGATCAAGGCCCAGGCATCGGAGACGGCGGCAGAACAGAAAATGGTCTCTGCCCAGAAAAGGCTGGACGAGGACATTTCCAAAAAGAAGCTGCTGGAGGATTTGAAGGCTGAATATGAGGGGTATTCGGACAGCATCCGAAACCTAATGCGGGCGGCCAGAAAACAGCCGCAGATCCGCGAAAAAATTCGGGGCACACTGGCGGAGATTCTCCGCGTGCCTGCGGAATATGAGGTGGCCATTGAAACGCTGCTGGGCGGCGCTCTGCAAAACGTCATTGTGCAGGATGAATACGACGCCAAGGACGTCATCGAATTTCTGCGCCGGGAAAATCTGGGCCGGGTGACGTTTATGCCTCTGGACGCCCTGCGGGTCAGCTATCTGACGGAGCAGGAAAAAGAATGCGCCTCCATGCCGGGATTTTTGGCGGTTGCCAGCGAAGCGGTGGAGTTTGATGCAAAAATGGCGCCGGCAGTGGAATTCCTGCTGGCCCGGACGGTGATCGTGGATACGCTGCAAAACGCCATCTCCATCATGCAGAAGTCCTCCTATAGCTTTCGTGCTGTCACACTGAAAGGGGATATCATCCGCCCGGGAGGCACGATGTCGGGCGGAAGCCAGACGAAAAAACAGTTTGGGCTGCTCTCCCGGGAGCGGAATATCGAGCTTTTGCAGAAAAAAATCCAGGAAAACCGCGTTTGTGTGGAAGCAGCCCGGGCAGAGCTGGCGCAGGCGCAGGACGTGACCCGGCAGATGCGGGAACAGAGCGGGGAACTGCTGCAAAAATTGCGGGATCTGGAAATTTCCTCTGCGGAGCAGAGGGAGAAAATTGCTGCAGAAGAGCGAAATAAGGCGGAAAAAGAGAAGCAGCTTGCCCAGCTGGAGGAATCCTATCAGGAATTTGACCAGGGCGCGGAAAAAATGCGGAAGAATGCGGCAGAGGAGGAAGAACAGCTCCAGGCATTGACAGCACGTTGGGAGGAGCTTCAGGATGCTGCCGCGTCCTTTGACGATGCGGTAGCCCGGGCAGAAGCGGCGGTTTCCTCTATTGCCGGGGAAATTGGGAAAGTGCAGATCCGGCAGGCCGAGATTTCCAAGGAAGCCGAGGCGGCGGGAGAAAACGAATCGCGGATTCTGGAAGAGATCCGGCGCTCAGAGAGCGGAATGGCTGGACGCATGGAGCAAATTGCTGTTCTGGAGCGCCAGAGGGAGGATCTCTCCCGGGCTATTTCCCACAATGAGGAGGAAACGGCGGCAAAAGGCGAAGAGGCGCAGATCCTGCGGGAAAAGCTGCTGGAAAATGAGGAAGAGACGCGCCGGCTAAAGGAAGCCCTGTCCGGCCGGCAAAAGCAGAGTATGGAATACCAGATGCGGCAGTCCGGCCTGCTGGAGCGGAAATATAAGGTGGAATCCCAGCTGGAAAAAGTCCGCCTGGCGATGGAAACGGCGGGGAATAAATTATGGGAAGAATATGAAATGACCTATGGCGACGCATTGGAGGCGCGCATAGAGATCGGATTCCAGGAGGCCAGCCGGGAAGTGCAGGATATCCGCGCCCAGGTGCGGGAGCTGGGGGTTATCAACCCCAATGCCATCGAGGACTATAACCGCCTTCAAGAGCGGGTGACGGGACTGACGCTGCAAAGAGAAGACCTGTTGAAGGCAAAAGCGGACCTGACACGGGTGATCGGCGAGCTAATGAACGTGATGCGCGAAACCTTTCAGGAACGGTTTGACAGGATCAATGAGAATTTCCAGGAAATTTTTCAGGAGCTGTTTGGCGGCGGCCGGGCGGCCCTGTCCTTTGGGGAAGGAGATATCATGGAGTGCGGCATTGAAATCGCCGCCGAGCCTCCGGGAAAGAAGCTGCAGCATATTTCCCTGCTCTCCGGCGGGGAGCGGGCGCTTACGGCCATCGCCCTTCTGTTCGCCATGATTCGGATCAACCCATCGCCCATCTGTCTGCTGGATGAGATCGACGCTCCGCTGGACGAGGCCAACGTTATCCGCTTCAGCACCTATCTGACGCGGATCGACACGACCCAGTTTATCGTCATTACCCACCGCAAGCCCACGATGACCATCTGCAATGCCCTCTATGGCGTGGCGATGGAGGAAAAGGGCGTATCCAAGCTGGTATCGGTGAAATTAAATTGAATTTATAGCAAAGGAGACTCGACATGGGATTTTTTGAAAAGCTGAAAAGCGGCATGAGCAAGACGCGGGAAAACATTTCCGGGAAATTGAACAGCGTATTCGCGGCATTTACCCGAGTAGATGAGGATCTGCTGGAGGAATTGGAGGAAACGCTCATTCTTTGCGATATGGGGGTTCCCACGACCGAAAAGGTCATCGCGCAGCTCCGGGACCGCATCAAGGAAGAACGCATCAGGGAGCCGGAGGAAGTGCGCCGGGCGCTGGCGGAAATCATCCGGCAGTTAGTGGAATATGATGCGCCGGAAGAAAAATATCCCAAAATCATTCTGATCGTCGGGGTAAACGGCGTGGGCAAGACGACCTCTATCGGCAAAATTGCCCATGTATATAAAGAAGAAGGAAAAAGCGTGCTGCTGGCGGCGGCAGATACCTTCCGGGCGGCCGCGGCGGAGCAGCTCACCGTCTGGTCGAAGCGGGCGGATGTGCCCATTGTTAAATACGGCGAGGGCCATGACCCCGCGGCCGTGGTCTATGACGCCATCGATTCCGCCAAGCACCGCGGTACAGATGTGGTCATCTGTGACACGGCCGGCCGGCTTCACAATAAAAAGAATCTGATGAATGAGCTGGATAAGATCAGCCGGGTGATCGACCGGGAATATCCGGAGGCCGAGCGGGAAACCTATCTCGTTTTGGATGCAACCACCGGGCAGAACGCCATTTCCCAGGCAAAGGAGTTCGCCGGCGTTTCCCGGATCACGGGCATTATCCTGACAAAGCTGGACGGGACGGCCAAAGGCGGCATTGTCTGCGCCATCAAAGAGGAGCTGGGAATTCCCGTGAAATATATCGGGGTGGGCGAGGGGATCGACGATCTGCAGCGCTTCCAGCCGGAGGAATTTGCAAAGGCCCTGCTGGATTGAACAGGGTGTAAAGAAAAAATACTTGACACCCTGATAAAAAGGCACTATACTTAGTTGGTAAGGCTTGGGCCTTGTCACCAAGGAAGGGGATGGAGAGCGCCGTGCGGGAGGAACAAGAGGAGCTTAGGGACAGTCTGCTCCTGGATATCTATGGCGGCCTGCTGACGCAGAAGCAGCGCGAGGCGCTGCATATGCAGCTGGATCTGGATTATTCCCTTTCGGAAATTGCGGAGAACCAGGGGGTTACCCGGCAGGCGGCGTTGGATGCCGTCAAACGGGGGATTGCCCGGCTCCGGGAGCTGGAAAAGAGCCTGCGGATCTATGAGCGGTTTGCCCGTTCCATGGGAGTCCTGGCCCGGATGGAGGCCCTGGCAGAGCGGCAGGGAAATCAGGAGATGCTGGAGGCGCTCCGCGAAGCCCGCAGCATTTGGGAGGATTAAAGCCATATGGCATTTGAAGGTTTAGCCGATAAACTGCAAAACGTCTTTCGCAAGCTGACCGGAAAGGGAAAGCTTTCGGAAGCAGATATAAAAGTCGCCATGCGGGAAGTGAAGCTGGCTCTTCTGGAGGCGGACGTCAACTTCCTGGTGGTAAAGAAATTCATTAAATCTGTCTCGGAAAAGGCTGTTGGGCAGACGGTGCTGGAGAGCCTGACGCCGGGACAGGAAGTGATCCGCATTGTCCGGGATGAAATGACCCAGCTTCTGGGCGGGTCGCTTTCGGATATCAAAATCGCTTCGAATCCGCCGACGGTTATCCTGATGGCCGGCCTGCAGGGCGCCGGAAAGACGACCATGTGCGGCAAGTTGGGAAAATACTTCCTGAAAAAGGGAAAGACTCCCATGCTGGTGGCCTGCGATATCTATCGGCCTGCCGCCATTCAGCAGCTCAAGGTTGTGGGAGAGCAGGCGGGGGTTCCCGTGTTTGAGATGGGGCAGGAAAAGCCCTATAAGATCTATCAGGCGGCGTTGAAAGAAGCGCGGAAAAACGGAAACGATATGCTCATTCTGGATACGGCCGGCCGCCTGCATATCGATGAAGAGATGATGGCCGAGCTGAAGCGCCTGCGGGATGAAGCTCAGCCCACCGAGACGCTCCTGGTGATTGATGCAATGACCGGCCAGGATGCGGTAAACGCGGCCAAGGCCTTTAACGAAGAAGTGGAGCTTACGGGCGTGATCCTCACCAAGGTGGACGGCGATACCCGGGGCGGCGCGGCGCTTTCGGTCCGGGAAGTGACGGGAAAGCCCATCAAGTTTGTGGGCGTGGGGGAAAAGCTGACGGATATCGAGCTGTTCCATCCCGACCGCATGACCTCCCGAATTCTGGGCATGGGCGATATGCTCTCCCTCATCGAGAAGGCGGAAAAGAATTTCGACGAGAAGAAAGCCCTGGAGATGCAGCAGAAGATGCGCTCGGACCAGCTGAATCTCAACGATTTTCTCGAGCAGATGCAGCAGATGAAGAGCATGGGCTCCATGCAGGATATTCTGGCGATGCTCCCCGGCGGAAACAAGCTGGCGGGCATGAGCGTGGATGAGAAGCAGATGGCGCGCACCGAGGCCATTATCCAGTCCATGACCATGAAGGAGCGGGAAAACCCGGGCATCATCAACGGAAGCCGCCGCAAGCGGATTGCCAAAGGGAGCGGCGTCAGCGTGCAGGATGTCAACCGTCTTTTGAACCAGTTTGAGCAGATGAAGAAGATGCTCAAACAGTTCACGGGAAAACGGGGGAAACGGCGTATGATGGGACTGCCTTTCTAAAGGCGGCATTCATATAAAAATTCAATTAAAACGATGCGGGATACGCATACAGGAGGAAATTATGGCAGTTAAGATCAGATTCAAGAGAATGGGTTCCAAGAAAAATCCTTTTTACAGAGTTGTTGTGGCAGACAGCCGCAGCCCCCGGGACGGCCGGTTTATTGAAGAACTGGGATATTACAATCCCCTGACGAAAGAAACCAAGATCGATAACGAAAAGGCCGCCGATTGGGTAGCCAAGGGCGCGCAGCCCACGGATACCGTCCGCGCTCTTTTGAAGAAGAACGGCGCGATTCAATAAGCTCCAAGGAAAATGAGAATACCGGGCCGCAGATGATGCGGCTCGGCATTTATAGTTTTCAGAAAGGATGAAACTATGCTGGAATTAGTGGAGTATTTGGCTAAGTCTCTGGTGGACGATCCCTCCAAGGTTCGTGTGAAGGAAACCGAATCCGGCGATGTGACGGTCATCGAGCTGAACGTGGCGGAGGAGGATATGGGCAAGGTCATCGGCAAGCAAGGCCGGATTGCCAAGGCGATCCGCACGGTCGTCAAAGCGGCGTCTTCCAAGGAAAACAAGAAATATACGGTGGAAATCGTCTGATTATGGTGGAATATTTTCGGCTGGCGAAAATTCTGAAGCCCCAGGGTATCAAAGGCGAGGTTAAGCTCAAGCCCTATGCGGATGATCTTTCCCGTTTTCTGGAGCTTCCCCATGTGTATCTGAAGCGGCAGGGGGCCTATGAAAAGCGGGAGGTCACTGCGTCGCGGATCTATAAGCAGTTTGCGTATATCAAAATGCAGGGCTGCGACGACCGCAACACAGCGGAAACCCTGCGGGGGCAGTACCTGTATATCGACAGGGAGCATGCGGCGAAGCTGCCCGAAGGCGCCAGCTATATTGCCGATTTGATCGGCCTGCGGATCGTGGACCGGCAGGGAGCCGAGCTGGGAACGCTGGCCGAGGTGATCCAGTCGGCGCGGGTGGATATCTATTCCGTGGAAGGGAAGAAGAACTTTCTTTTTCCTCTGGCCCCCGGGGTGGTTATCAAAAAAGATTTGGAGGCCGGGGAGATCGTTGTGGACGAGGAGCGGCTGGCGGAGGTGTCCGTAGATGCTTAACTTCAATGTACTCACGATTTTTCCCGAGATGTTTTCTTCGTTTACCCAAACAAGCATCTGCAAACGGGCGATTGACGCGGGGATGATCGGCGTGAGCCTCTATAATTTCCGCGACTACACGCTGGATAAGCACCGCCGGGTGGATGATGCGCCGTTTGGCGGCGGCGCGGGCATGCTGATCGCGCCCCAGAGCGTGTTTGATTGTTTTGCCGCGGTTCACGAAAAACAGGCAGGCAAGCGGGTACGGAATATCTATATGTCCCCGGCGGGAAAATGCCTCACGGGGGAAATGTCGGTTTCGCTGGCGGAATATGACGAGCTGAATATTCTTTGCGGCCATTATGAGGGCGTGGACCAGCGGATTCTGGACGAATTGATTGACGAGGAAATTTCCATTGGGGATTATGTGCTGACGGGCGGAGAGCTTCCGGCGATGGTGCTGATGGACAGCGTGATGCGCCATGTGGAAGGCGTTCTCGGCAACGATGAAAGCACCAGCGAGGAATCCTTTTCCATGGCGGGGCTTTTGGAATATCCCCAATACACGCGCCCGGCGGATTTCCGGGGGAGAAAGGTTCCGGAAATTCTGCTTTCCGGCCATCATGCCAACATCAAAGCGTGGCAGCGCAGGCAGGCGATTTTGAAAACTGCGGCGCAGCGCCCCGAGCTTTTGGAAACGGCGGAGCTGACGCCGGAGGAACGGGCAGAATTTTTAAAATAGGGCTTGCATGCCCATGGGCAATTATGGTATAATACCACTTGTTTATGAGAACGGGCGGTCCGCTGCTTGGGAATTCCAGGTATGAACGTTCTGAAAAGGAAGGAGGAAGCATACTAATGCAGGATTTAGTAAAGTTTGTTGAGCAATCTCAGCTTCGCTCTGATCTGCCGGAACTGGAAATCGGTGACCTGATCCGGGTATACCTGAAAGTAAAAGAAGGCACAAGAGAAAGACTTCAGTTGTTTGAAGGATATCTGATCGCCAGACAGGGCGGCGGAATCAAAGAGACCATCACGGTTCGCCGCGTTTCTTATGGCATTGGCGTAGAGAGAACACTGCCGCTGCATTCGCCCAAAATCGATCACATCGAAAAGGTTCGGAGCGGTAAAGTCAGAAGAGCTAAACTCTATTATCTGCGCGACAGAGTCGGCAAAGCGGCCCGTATTCGTGAGAAATAGAAAAGACAATATGGCTGTCCATTTTGGACAGCCATATTTTTTTAACAAATACTTTAAACCCATATGTATGGAAGGTGCAAGAAATGAATATCAACTGGTATCCGGGACATATGACCAAAACCCGGCGGGCTTTGGAGGATAAGCTCAAGCTCATCGATCTCGTCATCGAAATTCTCGATGCGCGGGTGCCGCTGAGTTCGCAAAATCCGGATTTTGACGACCTTTTTGCCGGAAAGAAGCGGATGCTGGTGCTAAACAAGATGGATATGGCGGACGAGCGCATCACCAAGCGGTGGCTGGAATATTTTCGTAGGCAGGGGGAGTATGCTGTCGCATATTCGGCTGTCCGGGGAAATCCGCGGCAGCTGCAAAGGGAAATCGAGAATTGTGCCCGGCCCATCTATGAGAAGTATGCCGCAAAGGGACGGAAGAAAACCGTGCGGGCGCTGGTGTGCGGCATCCCCAATGTGGGCAAATCGGCAATTTTAAACCGCCTCTCGGGAACAAAAAAGATGCAGGTGGGAAATAAGCCGGGCGTGACCCGAGGGCTGGCCTGGGCGAAACTGACGCCCTATTTGGAACTGCTGGATTCGCCGGGGCTTTTATGGCCAAAAATTGAAAACGAGGAAACCGGCGCGGCTATCGCCCTCATCGGGAGCATCCGGCTGGAGGTGCTGAATGAAGAGGAGCTGGCCTATTACCTTTTGCGCAAGATGTGCGCTGCCGATCCGGAGCTGCTGATGGAGCGGTATAAATTGGCGGAGATCCGCGAAGACCCATGGGAAGTCATGGCGGATATCTGCAAAAAAAGAGGATTTCTCCTGCGGGGGGGCGAAATAGATACAGAACGCGGAGCACATATGCTTTTGGAGGAATTCCGCAACGCAAAAATCGGGCGGCTGTCTTTAGAATTGCCGCCGGATGCTGAAACGGCAGGAAACGAGGAATTATGACGGAATATTTTTATGACAGGGAACGGCAGGCTGCCGCAGAGGGAAAATACCTGGCGGGAGCAGACGAAGCCGGCCGGGGGCCGTTGGCCGGGCCGGTTGTAGCCGCCGCTGTGATTCTCCCCGCCGATTCTTTTATCGAGGGGATCGACGATTCTAAAAAAATTTCTGAAAAAAAACGCGAGCGGCTCTATGAGGAAATTACCAAAACGGCCGTCGACTGGGCTGTGGGGATCGTGGATGCGGATGTGATCGAAAAGATCAACATTTTGAATGCGGCCCGTCTGGCCTTTCAAAAGGCGGTTATGGCGCTGAAGGTCAAGGACTTTGTGCTGGTGACGGATTATATCAGCGGGCTGGAACTGCCCATGGAATATACCCCCATTGTGAAAGGGGATGCCAAGGTTTATTCCATTGCGGCGGCTTCTATTGTCGCCAAAGTGACCCGGGACCGCATTATGCGGGAATACGACAGGAAATATCCCGAATATGGCTTTGCCAGGCACAAGGGATATGGCACAAAGGCTCACCGGGAAGCCATTTTGCAGTATGGAATACTGGATATTCACCGGCCGAGCTTTTTGGGAAAGATAGGGAAATGACGCGGGAGCGGAAAAATACCGGAGATCTGGGCGAGGCGCTGGCCGCCCGCTATCTGGAAAGCCGGGGAATGCGGATTCTGGAAAGGAAATATACGATTCGGGGCGGCGAAATTGATTTGATCGCAAAAGACGGCGCGTATACCGTCTTTGTGGAGGTCAAGACCCGGCGCAGCGCTGCCTATGGGACAGGCGCAGAGTCCATCACGCCGCGGAAAATGGCGGCCCTTTGGCGGACGGCCGAGCAGTATGCCCAGAAACATCAGCTGCTGGATGCTCCCATGCGTTTTGACGTTGTAGATATATTTTTGCAAAGAAATGGAAATCCTGAGATTACATATATAAAAAATGCGGATATACACGCATGAGGCTTATCATCAAAGAGGTTTTTTTACATATGCTTACAAACGGAAAGAAAATTTTCGCATTTGTCTTAATATTCTGTCTGGCGTTTTGCTTTCTGACTCCTGCCTCCGCGGCGGGGGAGATTTTTGTAGACAACGCGTCTCTGGATGTCTGGGAAAACGGATGGCCGGAATATTGGAATTTTGATTCCGATGGGGCCATGATCGAGCAGATGCAGGGGGAGGACGGCTCGTCCTGCGCCAAAATCACGCTGACAGACCCGGGATATGCCTTTTTGAGCCAGGAGATCCAGCTGGAATCTGAAAAGGTATATATGATTTCCTGCAGGATAAAGACGGAAAATGTCTCTGCCGCCTATCCCGCCGCGAATATCAACATCTGGGGCCAGCCCCAGGCGGAGGACGGCTTTTTGGCAGACACCCAGGGGGACTGGCAGGAAATGCGCCTCTGCGTTAAAACCAATGTGGATGACTTCCAGACCTATACGATACGTTTTGGCCTGGGAAATGAGGACAGCGATGCAACTGGAACCGTATATATCGACTCCATCCGTGTGGAAGAGATGGATGAGGACCCGGCAGACCTGCCGATTCATACGCTGGTGGGCAGTCTGGCACAGGCCGGCGGCTTGGACGACGGTTCGGATGGAGAGGGCTCGGGAGACGAAGAAACATCCCGATACCATCACTCGCGGGAGGATATCACCTATAACGACGTTGGGGAAATGCTGTTTGCCATAACAGCGTTTATCGCCGTATATCTGCTGATTACCAGCGTCTGGAAAGAGAAGATGGCCCATTTCCTGCAAAATAAATGGGCGGTGCTGTTGATTTTTGCGGCGGCTGTCGGGCTGCGCCTGGTCATCGCCTATCGGGAACCCGGCCATATTACGGATATGAACTGCTTTGCCTCATGGGCAAAGCAGCTGACCAAAACCGGCTTGGGCGGCTTCTATTCGTCCGGTATATTTGCCGATTATCCGCCGGGGTATATGTATATCCTCTATCCCATCGGCCTTTTGGGCAATGCCTTGGGATGGCAGCTGGGAACCGCGGAATACAGCCTGCTGGTCCGCATTCCGGCGATACTCTGTGATGCAGTTCTGGCCTATGTGGTCTATCGCATCGGGAAAAAGAGGATGGCCCCGGGTTCGTCCATGCTCATCTCGCTTCTGGTGCTGTTTTCTCCCGCTCTTATTGCAACGAGCAGCTCCTGGGGGCAGATTGACTCGGTGTTCATTCTGGCGGCGGTAGGTTCGCTCTATCTTCTGCAAAAGGACAAAAAGGTCTATGCGGCCATGCTTTTGATGGTCACGTTTATGATCAAGCCCCAGGCGCTCATCATTGCGCCGGTTTTTGCTATCGTATACCTGGCAGATATCTTCACAAAGGGCCGGACCAAGCGCGCCTTGTGGGATACGCTGCTTTCTTTTGTGGGAATGGCGGGCGTATACCTTCTGTTGGCCGTGCCCATGATGCCCGAAGGTTCATCCTTCCTCTATGTGTTTGAGCGGATGGCCGAAACTATGGGGCAGTATGCCTATGGCAGCGTCAACGCCTTCAACCTGATGGCTCTTTTCGGCGGGAACTTTGCCAACATGGAAAACGGCTTCCTGTTTGGAACCTATGGCAGCTTTGGCGCGGCTTTCATTGCTCTCGCCATCCTGGCGGCAGCTGTCCTCTATTTTAAAAAGCGGGACAAGGGGAATATTTTCCTGCTTTCTGCCTTTGTGGTCATCAGCGTGTTTGTGCTGGGCCATGAAATGCACGAGCGCTATATTCTCCCCGGCATCGTGTTCCTGTTGATTGCGGCCATGCAAAAGGATTCCCGGAAGCTGACCTTCCTGGGAATGCTGCTGAGCATTCTGGCCTTCCTGAACATTCAAATTGTCCTGCTCTATGGCGCGGACGCCATTGATACGCTGGTTGTCATCATCCTTTCCGCCATGACCGTGGTGGCCTATGGATTCTTTGTCTGGCTCTGCGTGCGCCATATGGCCTTTGCGCCGGAAGAATTTCTGCGGATTTCGGCAGTTCCGGAACCGATGCCCGGCCTGAAAGAGCGCAAGCGGCGCTCGGCGAAGGAGCGGCTGGAAAGCTTTCCGCTGGAAGAAAAAGGGCGGCGGATGAACAAGCGAGACGCTTGGGTCCTTTCCCTGATAACCGGAATTTATGCCGTCTTTGCCTTTACCAACCTGGGGAGCCTGGTGATCCCGGCTCGGACCCAGCCAGTGACAGCGCAGGGGGATTCGGCCTATATTTTTGAGCTTTCCGAAAGCCAGGATATTTATCAATGGAAATACTATGCCGGATACTGCGAAGGCAACATGCAGATCTTTATTTCCGAAGATGGGGAGGAATATACGCCGCTTTTGGACGGAAACGTTAAGCATGAATACGGCGATATGTTCAAATGGCATTTCAACGATTTTGGCGGCCGTGCCAAATTCATCAGAATTGAAGTAACCCAGGGGGATATCGAGCTTCGGGAAGTGGCTTTTACGGACAGCGAAAACAATCTCCTGCCCATAGCCGGCGCCTGGGCGGTGCGGGATGGAGTGCAGGAAGAGGCCCCCTATCTCTATGACGAACAGGATCAGGTGCCCACGATCACCAGCGCGCTGACGGATATGTATTTTGATGAGGTATATCATGCCCGGACGGCCTATGAATATATGGAGGGGCTCTATCCCTATGAGATTACCCATCCGCCTCTTGGGAAAAGCATCATTACCATCGGCATCCAGATTTTCGGCTTCAATCCCTTTGGATGGCGGTTCATGGGAGCCTTGTTTGGAGTGCTGCAGCTGCCGGTATTCTATATTTTTGCTAAACGGCTCTTTAAAAAGACCAAGTGGGCGGCGATAGGGACGGTTCTGTTTGCGGCGGATTTCATGCACTTTGACCTGACGCGGATCGCCACCATAGACAGCTACAGCATTTTCTTTATCCTGCTGATGTATCTGTTTATGTATGAGTATTCCCAGCACAATTTCAACCGGGAAAAGCTATGGAAAACCTTTATTCCTCTGGGGCTCTGCGGAATATCCTTTGCCTTGGGGGCGGCAACCAAGTGGCTCTGCATCTATGCCGGCCTGGGCCTGTGCGTCCTGTTCTTCTATACGGTCTATCAGAGATACCAGGAATATAAATATGCCAGAGAAAATGGAATGGAGGAGATCGCAGCCAATTATAAAAAGAAGCTGACTCTTACCATCCTGTTCTGTGTCCTTGTGTTTATCATTATCCCGGTGATCGTCTATGTTGCCTCCTATGCGCCGTATTTCAACAATACGGAGCGGGAATTCGGGCTGCTGGACGTTTGGAAGAACCAGGAATATATGCTGAATTACCACGGCAACCTGAAAACGGATACGCCGCATCCCTATTCTTCCCGGGTGTTTACCTGGCCGCTGAACGTCCATCCTGTTTTCTTCTTCATGGCAGAGGGCGAGATGAACGGCCTTTCCGGGCTGATCTGGTGCATCGGGAATCCCCTGGTGTGGTGGGGCGGCCTGCTGGGCGTGCTCTATCTCATCGGGATGCGCAAAAACAGGGGGCAAAAGCTGAAGGGCCTGCCCTTCATCGCCATTGCGGCCCTCTCTCAATATCTGCCCTGGACGCTGATTTCCCGGGAGGTATTCATCTATCACTATTTTGCGACACTGCCGTTTTTGATTCTGGCGCTTGTCTATGCCCTACGGAGGATCAGCGGAACCTATAAGCATGGAAAGCAATGCGTATATGCCTATGTGGCGCTCTGTGTCGCGGCCTTTTTCCTGTTCTATCCCATTATGACGGGCGTGCTGGTGAGCCGGAGCTATAACCTGTTCCTGCAATGGCTGCCCAACTGGCCGGTGGTATAGCCATGAAGAAAAAGGAGCTTTGGCGGCTGATAAAATTCAGCCTCTGCAACCAGACAGCCTGGCTGGCAGACCTGGGAATATTTACGCTCACCTATCAGGTTCTCGGCTGGTATTATATCGGGGCAAAGGCTCTATCCTATACGATTGGGGCTTTTGTCAGCTATACGATGAACCGGCGGATCACTTTCAGGAGTGGGCGGCGCTATGTTTCCGGGACGCTGGCGAAGTTTATCGCCGTAAACTGCGTCTCCATTGCGCTTTCCCTGGGGTCGATGTATGTGATTAACGACTGCCTGGGCTGGCCGGTCTGGGCGGGATATTTTCTTTCGATTTTATTTTCCTTCTCCTGCAATTTCCTGGGAAACCGATTTTGGGTGTTCCGGGAAGAGGCGGAGAAATGAGAGAAGGGGAGGATTAGCCGATGCTGGCGAAGGTGGGAAGCTGCGGGCTGATGGGGCTTGGCGGGTTTCATGTGGATGTGGAGGTGGACGTATCCTCCGGCATGCCCTGCATGGAAATCGTGGGTCTGGCGGATACGGCGGTGAAGGAGAGCCGGGAGCGGGTGCGCTCTGCCCTGAAAAACGCGGGCTTTGCCTATCCTGCCAGCCGGATTATCATTAACCTTGCGCCGGCCGACCTGCGCAAGGAAGGTCCCATCTATGACCTCCCCATCGCCGTCGGCATTTTGGCGGCCAGCGGGCAGGTTCCCTTTTCCGGGCGGCGGGATACGGTTTTTCTGGGGGAGCTTTCGCTGGATGGGGAGATCCGGGGCGTTCATGGAGTTCTGCCCATGCTCATCGATGCCCGAAGCCGGGGCATGCGCCGGGCCGTGGTACCGGAGGAAAATGCCGGGGAAGCCGCTTATATCGAGGGACTTCAGATTCTGCCGGTGCGGAATCTGTCCGAGTTGGCTTCCTATATGCGCGGGGAAAAGGAGATGGTATACTGCCAGCCCGGAAAATTTGCCGCCCGGAGGGAAAGTTCCGGAGATATCGATTTCAAATATATCAAGGGACAGGATGCGGCAAAGCGTGCCATGGAAATCGCTGTGGCGGGCAGCCATAATATTTTTCTCATCGGCCCTCCGGGCTCGGGAAAAACCATGCTGGCCCGGGCTGTCCCCACGATCATGCCGCTTCTCACCTTTGCGGAGGCGCTGGAGGTGACAAAAGTGCACTCCGTGAGTGGGGAGCTGCGGGGAGGGATTGTCACGGAACGGCCGTTCCGCAGCCCGCATCACACGGCGTCCACGGCCTCCCTCATCGGCGGGGGCGCAAAGGCGCGGCCGGGGGAGGTCAGCCTGGCCCATCAGGGCGTGTTATTTTTGGATGAGCTGCCGGAATTCCGGCGGGAGGCGCTGGAAGCCCTGCGCCAGCCGCTGGAGGATGGATTCGTCACGGTATCCCGGGTAAACGCCCGGGTGGAATATCCGGCCCGGTTTATGCTTGTGGCCTCCATGAACCCGTGCCCCTGTGGGTATTATGGCGATCCATCGGGAAAATGCCGCTGTACGCCGGGGCAGATTCGCCGCTATCTCTCCCAAAGGATCAGCGGGCCGCTGCTAAACCGCGTGGATCTGCATGTGGAGGTGGCGCGGCCGCTCTATGAGGATCTGATTTCTGCCCGGGAGGGGGAGCCGTCATCAGCGGTTCGGAATCGGGTGGAACAGGCGAGGGAGATACAGCGGGAGCGGTATCAAAAGGCGGGAATTCTCGTCAACAGCCAGCTCCGGGGCGGCATGTTCGATGAATTTTGTAAGTTGGATGCAGCCTGCGAACTGTTGCTGTCCTCTGCCTTTCAGTCTCTCAATCTCAGCGCCCGGGCTTATCGGCGCATCCTCATGGTGGCGCGTACCATCGCCGATCTGGCGGGCAGCGGGGAGATCCGCGAGGAGCATGTTGCCGAAGCGGTGCAATACCGCAGCCTGGATCGGAAATATTGGGGTGGAGAGGTATGAGCGGGCTTACGCACGAGGAGAAAATCTGGTATTGGCTGGCTTCCACGCCGCGTCTGGGATTTAAGCATATGGTATCCATTCTGGAGATGCAGATTTCCCTGGAAGAGATTTTTGCAGATCCCGGGAGTCTGTCCATGCTCCCGGAGGAGATGCGGGAAACGCTGAAAAGCCGGGCGGATATGGGGCGCATCGAGGAGGAACTGTTTTCTTTGGAGAAGCAGGGAATCCATGCGGTTCCCATGCCCAGCGGGGAATATCCGCCGCTTCTTCGGGAGATTTACCGTCCGCCGCTGATTTTATATGTAAAGGGCAGTCTGCTGCGGGTGGGTGAGCTTCCCCTCGGTATGGTGGGCACCCGTCTTGCTTCCCGGGAGGGGATGGCGCGCATGAAGCAAATCGCCCGGGAGCTGGCAGACGCAGGAGTTACGGTCGTTTCGGGGATGGCCCGGGGGATTGACACGGCCTGCCATAAAGGGGCGCTGGAGGCCGGCGGCGTGACGGTGGCGGTTCTGGGCTGCGGCGTAGAGCGGGCCTATCCCAGCGAAAACAAACGGCTATATCACGCGATTGCCGAAACGGGCGCCGTAATCAGCGAATTTCCGCCGGGCACGCCGCCATTCGCGGGAAATTTTCCCGTCCGCAACCGGATCATCAGCGGCATGTCCCGGGGGATCCTGGTGGGCGAGGCCAATGAGGCCAGCGGCGCTCATAACACCGCTCGACATGCCTATGAGGAAAACCGGGATGTGTTCGCGGTTCCGGCGGAAAAACCAGAACAGACGGCGGAACTTCCCGCTTTGCTGATGGAAAACGGCTCCCTGTCCGCGCGCAGCGCAAGGGAGGTTCTTTCCTATTATGGATGGGCGGCAGAGGAGCCTTTGCAGGAGGAAAGCCCAGAACCCGGGCTTGATTTTTTTGAAAGGGAACTGTATAATCTGCTTTTAAAGGGTGACATGACAATGCAGCAGTTGGCCGACCGTTCGGGAAGCGCCGCCGCAAAGGTAAGCCTGACCCTCACAAAACTTGAGGTGAAAGGTCTGGTAGAGCGGCTTCCGGGGAACCGCTTCGGTAAAAAAATCTGATTTGGCTTTTATATGGATCCCCTTTGGATACATTTGAGTATAGAAACTGGAGGATAGGAAATGGCTAGGGCAAAGAAAGCGCAGGGGCCGGAATACAATCTTGTGATTGTGGAGTCTCCCGCGAAGGCAAAGACCATTGAAAAATTTTTGGGAGAGGGATACCGTGTTTCGGCGAGCAACGGACATCTGATCGATCTGCCGAAGAGTAAAATCGGTGTGGATATAGAGAACAACTTTGAGCCCCAATATATTGTGATCCGCGGGCGGACAGAACTTCTCAATAATTTGAAAAAACAGGCAAAGGCGGCCAAATCCGTCCTGCTGGCCACGGACCCGGATCGGGAAGGAGAGGCGATCTCCTGGCATATCGCCAACGCCCTGCAAATTGACGAGCAGGATCCCTGCCGTATTGAATTTAATGAAATTACAAAATCGGCGGTGACAAACGCCATCAAAAACCCGCGGACCATCGATCTCAACCGGGTTAACGCCCAGCAGGCGCGGCGGGTTCTCGACCGCCTTGTGGGCTATAAACTGAGCCCTCTGCTCTGGAGCAAGGTGCGCCGCGGCCTTTCGGCGGGGCGCGTGCAGTCGGTGGCGGTTCGCCTGATTGTCGACCGGGAGCGGGAGATCCGGGATTTCAAGCCCCGGGAATATTGGACGATCAGTGCGGTTTTGACGGATATGCAGGGGAAGAATGCCTTTTTGGCGAACTTTTACGGCAAGGACGGAAAAAAGCTGGAACCCGCCACCAAGGAGGAAACGGACGCGATCCTTGGTGAGCTGAAAAACGCGGATTATATCATATCCAATATCAAAAAGAGCACGAAGCAGCGCAAGGCATTTGCGCCGTTTACCACCAGCACACTGCAGCAGGATGCGGCGCGCAAGCTGGGCTTTACCACCAAGCGCACGATGGTGATCGCCCAGGGGCTTTATGAAGGGGTCAAAATCAACGAGAATGAGACTGTCGGCCTGATTTCCTATATGCGTACCGACTCCACCCGGATTTCGGCGGAAGCCCAGCAGATGGCCCGGGAGCATATTTTGGAGAAATATGGGCAGGAATATGTGCCCGCGAAGCCAAATATATATGCAGGAAGGAAAAACGCTCAGGACGCCCATGAGGCGATCCGGCCGACTTATGTGAAATATACGCCCGCCAGCCTGAAAGACCGGCTGACGCCGGAGCAGTATAAGCTCTATAACCTGATCTATACCCGTTTTCTGGCCAGCCAGATGACCCCGGCGAAATACGATACCATGACCTATGAGATCGCGGCCAATGGATATGATTTCCGCGCCTCCTTCTCGAAGATGGTGTTCAACGGATACCGGGCGGTGTATGAGGAAGCGGCGGAGGAGCCGGAAGAGGTCAACGCAATTCTTCCGCCCATGAAAAAGGGAGACGCCTGCAAGGCGAAAAGTATCACACCCAAACAGAACTTCACGACGCCCCCGCCGCGCTATACGGAAGCGTCGCTGGTGAAAACGCTGGAGGAAAAGGGGATCGGGCGGCCTTCTACCTATGCTCCCATCATTTCCACCATCTTGGAGCGGCAGTATGTGACCAAAGAAAAACGCTCCATCCTTCCCACCGAGCTGGGAGAGATTGTCACCAAGCTCATGGAGGAAAACTTCCCGGATATCGTCAACGTTCAGTTTACGGCGGATATGGAGGAAAAGCTGGATGATGTGGAATCCGAAGGAAAGGACTGGCACGCCCTTCTGGCCGAGTTTTACGGCCCCTTTGAAGAAGAGCTGAAAAAGGCGGAAACCGAAGTAAAGCGGGTGGAAATTCCCGACCGGCCGGCGGGGATCATCTGCGAAAAATGCGGCGCGGAAATGGTTTATAAGAGCGGGCGGTTCGGGGAGTTTATCGCCTGCCCGAATTATCCCGCCTGCAAGAACACCAAGCCGGTGAAAAACACCATCAAAACGCCCTGCCCGCTCTGCGGCGGCGCCGTGGTGCAGAAGCGGTCTAAAAAGGGAAAGACGTTCTATGGCTGCGAAAACTACCCTAACTGCAATTTTGTGTCCTGGGATATGCCCATTGAGGAAAAATGCCCCAAATGCGGCGCCTATATGGTTTTGAAGCGGGGGAAGGGAACTTCTGTCTATAAGAAGTGTTCCAATGCGGAATGCGAGACAAATCAGCGAAAGAAAAAGGATGCGGCCGATGGGGAAGAGTGATGCGGTTCATGTGATCGGCGCCGGGCTTGCCGGCTGTGAAGCGGCGTTTCAGATCGCTTCCCGCGGCGTTCCCGTCCGGTTATATGAAATGAAGCCAAAAAAATATTCTCCCGCCCATTCCTATCCGGGATTTGCGGAACTGGTCTGCTCCAACTCTCTGCGGGCGGCGCGGATCTCCAACGCTGTGGGCCTGCTCAAGGAAGAGATGCGGCGGCTGAACTCTCTGATTATGCGGGAGGCAGATGCAGCCGAGGTCCCGGCGGGCGGGGCACTGGCTGTCGACCGCTATGCCTTTTCCGATGGAATTACGGCGGCTTTGCGTAACCATCCGCTGGTTGAGATAGCGGAAGAGGAGATTACGAATATCCAGCCGTTTTTGGAGAAATATACGATTGTTGCTACGGGCCCTCTCACCAGCGATGCCCTTTCGGAGAGCCTCCGAAAGCTGCTGGGCCAGGAATACCTGCATTTTTTCGATGCGGCGGCGCCCATCGTGACCCGGGAAAGCCTGGATTTTTCCCGGATTTTTGCCGGTTCCCGTTATGGAAAGGGCGGAGACGACTATTTGAACTGCCCCATGAGCCGGGCGGAATATGAGGCGTTTTATGAGGCGCTCATTCATGCGGAATGCGTGGAACAGAAGGAATTTGAGCAGGACGGCGTTTTTGAGGGCTGCATGCCTGTGGAGGTCATGGCAAAGCGGGGCTTTCAGACGCTGGCCTATGGTCCGCTCAAGCCCGTGGGGCTTACGGATCCGCGGACGGGGCAGCGGCCCTTTGCCGTGGTGCAGCTCCGCAAAGAGGATGCGGCGGGAAGCATGCTGAATCTGGTGGGCTTTCAGACGCATCTGAAATTCGGCGAGCAAAAGCGGGTGTTTGGGATGATTCCCGGCCTGGAGCAGGCAGAATTTGCCCGCTATGGCGTTATGCACCGCAATACCTACATAAATTCTCCCAGACTGCTGGATGAATATTACCGCCTGCGGGAACGGGAGAACGTCTGGTTTGCCGGACAGATGACCGGCGTGGAGGGCTATGTGGAATCGGCGGCCAGCGGGCTGCTGGCGGGAATTGCCGCGGCGCAGACCATTAAGGGCGGGCCGCTGCCGGAGGTTTCAGATGAAACTGCGATTGGCGCTCTGGCGCGCTATGTGAGCAGCAGCGCGTCGGCGGATTTCCAGCCCATGAACATAAATTTTGGGATTATGCGGCCGCTGGATACGCGCATACGAAGAAAGGAAGAACGCAACGAGGCCATAGCGGAGCGCGCTTTGGCCCGGGTTGAGAGAATAGGAAAGAACGAATCTACGGTATAAGGAGAAGTTGCAGCATGAGCATGATGGAAGGGACGACGATTGTAGCCGTACGGCGGGATGGGAAATGCGCCATGGCGGGCGACGGCCAGGTGACGTTTGGAGAAAAGACGATTATGAAACACGGCGCGGTGAAGGTTCGCCGCCTGTATAAAGGGCAGGTCGTCGTGGGCTTTGCCGGATCGGTGGCGGATGCGTTCACCCTTTCCGAACGGTTTGAGGCGAAGCTGGAGCAGTATGGCGGGAGCCTTTCCCGGGCGGCGGTGGAGCTGGCGCAGGAATGGCGCAGCGATAAGATGATGCGCAAGCTGGAGGCCATGCTCATCGCGGCGGACAAGGATGAAATGCTGGTGGTTTCCGGAACCGGCGAGGTGATCGATCCGGATGGGGGCGTCGTGGCCATCGGTTCGGGCGGCTCCTATGCCCAGGCCGCGGCCCAGGCGCTTTTGGAAAACACGGATCTCCCGGCGGGAGAGATTGCGAAAAAGGCCATCAAGATTGCCTCGGATATCTGCATATTCACCAATGGAAACATCACGCTGGAGGAGGTTTGACGCATGGCAACGCAGCTGACGCCCAAACAAATTGTTGAAGAACTGGATAAATATATTATTGGCCAGGATGAGGCCAAAAAGGCGGTGGCCATCGCCCTGCGAAACCGCTATCGGAGAAGCCGGCTTTCCCCTGAGCTTCGGGAGGAGATCACGCCAAAAAATATCATCATGTCCGGCCCGACCGGTGTGGGAAAAACGGAAATTGCCCGGCGGCTTTCCAAGCTCATGCGGGCGCCCTTTGTAAAAGTGGAGGCGACCAAGTTCACGGAAGTGGGCTATGTGGGCCGGGATGTGGAATCCATCATCCGCGATCTGGTCGAAGCGGCGGTCCGCATCGTCAAAAAAGAGCGGTATGAGGCAGTGGAGGAGCAGGCGAAGCGCATGGCGGAGGCTCGGCTGGTGGATATTTTGTGCGACGAGAAAAAGCCTTCGTCTGCGCAGAATCCTTTTTCCATGATTTTCGGCGCGCCCCAGCTCAAGGCCGGGCAGACGCAGGAAACCGAGGAGCAAAAGCAGGAACGCATGACCAAGCGGCAGGAAATGGAATATAAACTCCGCTCGGGCGTGCTGGACGATATGATCGTGGAGATCGAAGTTGAGGATAATTCGGGCATCGGCATCGAGATCGCCGGTATGGGTTCGGAAATCAACATGGGAGAGGCTTTTGCGGGCATTCTTCCCAAGCGGACGAAACAGAGAAAGGTGCCCGTCCGGGAAGCGCGCAAGCTGCTGGAAGCAGAGGAGGCCGATAAGCTCATCGATATGGATGAGGTTTCCGCCACTGCCATTGAGCGGGCGGAGCAGGACGGCATTGTATTCCTGGATGAGATTGACAAGATCGCCGGGAAAACCATGGGCAGCGGCCCGGATATCTCCCGGGAAGGCGTGCAGAGGGATATTTTGCCCATCGTCGAAGGGAGCACGGTGGTCACCAAATACGGCCCGGTAAAGACTGATTTTATCCTGTTTATCGCGGCGGGGGCTTTTCATGTTTCCAAAATTTCGGATCTCATTCCGGAATTGCAGGGCCGGTTCCCCATCCATGTGGAGCTGAACTCTCTCACAAAGCAGGATTTTGTCAAGATCCTTTCCCAGACGGAAAACGCCATTACCAAGCAGTATACTGCGCTTTTGAGTACGGACGGCATTAACCTGGAATTCACGCAGGACGCGCTGGAAGCCATCGCCGGATATGCCCAGACGGCCAACGAGACGATGGAAAATATCGGCGCGCGGCGGCTGCATACCATCGTGGAGAATCTGCTGGAAGATATCTCCTTTAACGCGGGAGACGTGTTCCCGCCGGTGGACGTGAAGGTGGACGCCAACTATGTGAACGCGCATATTAAGGATAACTTAAAAGACAGGAACCTGTCGAAATTCATTTTATAGGAGGACGCATGGGGTTTCTGGTTACCGGGGTGGAGCCGGGCAGCATTGCGGAAGAAATCGGCATCCAGCCGGGAGATACCATCACGGCCATGGGCGGCGAGCCGCTTCTGGATTATATTGACTATCTCTTTTTCAGCGCAAAGGAGGAACTGACCCTCACGGTGGAAACGGCGGGCGGAGAGACCTTCGAGGCGGAAATTGAAAAGGACGCCGAGGAAATGCTGGGGATTTCCTTTGCTGGGGATGGTTTTGGCAAAAAGCGGAGCTGCCATAATAAATGTATTTTCTGCTTTGTCGATCAGCTTCCCAGGGGAATGCGGAAAACCCTGTATTTCAAGGACGACGATTGGCGCATGTCCTTCGTCATGGGAAACTATATCACGCTCACCAATGTAAACGAAGCGGAATTTGAGCGGATTCTGCGGCGGAAAACATCGCCGCTCTATATTTCCGTTCATGCGACAGATGACGATGTCCGCGCCTATATGCTGAGCCAGCCCAAGGGGCGCGGCATCATGGAACGGCTGCGCCGGCTGAGGGATGCAGGCATTCATTTTGAATGCCAGGCGGTTCTGGTGGGCGGCGTCAACGATGGGCCGGTGCTGGAAAAAACCATCCGGGATCTGGAGACTCTCTATCCCTATGCGGAATCCCTGGCGCTTGTCCCCCTGGGGTTAACCGGGCACCGCGAGGGGTTAAAGCAGCTTGCACCTATAGATAAAAAGTGCGCAGAGGGAATTCTGGATATTGCCGAGAAATGGCAGGGACATTTTCTAAAGAAGTACGGAACCCGTTTTGTGTTCGGGGCGGATGAACTCTATATCAAGGCAGGCCGGCCCATTCCGGCCTATGAAACCTATGAGGATTTTAAGCAGATGGAGGACGGCGTCGGACTGCTGCGTTATCTGACAGACAAAACCCGCCGGGCTCTTGCCGCGTTTGAAGGGGTATCCCGGCATCGGGAGATTTCCATTGCCACCGGCGTGGATGCCGCGCCCTATATCGCGGCGCTGGCCGGGGAATGCGGAAAAAAGCTGGACGTGCGCGTGCATGTCTATCCTATCCGCAATGAGTTTTTTGGTGAGACCATCACGGTCACCGGCCTCTTGACAGGCGGTGACATCATTTCCCAGCTCCGGGGAAAGGCGCTGGGTGAAAAGCTGTATGTATCCAGCTGTATGCTGCGGGACCGGGAGAACGTATTTTTAGACGATCTTACCAAGGAAGAGGTGAGCCGCGCATTGGGCGTTCCTCTGGGCACTATTGATAACGAGGGAGAGGACTTTGTGCGCGCCCTGGCAGGATGCGGGGAAGATTAAAAGGGAGGGGAAAGCATGGCAAAGCCATTGGTCGCCATTGTGGGGCGGCCCAACGTGGGAAAATCGACGTTTTTTAACCGGATGTGCGGAAAGCGCACGGCGATTGTGGAGGATACGCCCGGAGTAACCCGGGATCGGATTTTTGAAGATGCCGAATGGCTGAATTACCAATTTACTTTGGTGGATACCGGCGGCATCGAGCCGGCGAGTGAGGATATTATTCTCCAGCAGATGAAGCGGCAGGCCGAGCTGGCCATTGAGGCGTGCGACGTCATCCTGTTCTTTGTGGATGCAAAGGACGGCCTGGTGGCGGCGGACCATGAAGTGGCGGAAATGCTCCGCAAGGCGGATAAGCCGGTGATCGTCGTAGTAAACAAAACCGAGACCCAGCGGGACCAGGAGATGCTTTATGATTTTTATGCGCTGGGGATTGGGGAGGTATATGCCATTTCCTCTGCCCAGGGGCTGGGGATCGGCGACCTGCTGGATGAAGTGGTCAAACATTTTGACCCTGTGGAGGAAGAAGGGGAAACCGAGCGCCCCAAATATGTGGCGCTGGTGGGCAAGCCCAACGTGGGAAAATCCTCGCTGACCAACCGGATCCTGGGGCATCAGCGCTCCATTGTCAGCGATATCCCGGGAACCACCCGGGACGCCATCGACACGCCCTTTTCCCGGGAAGGAAAGCCTTATGTGATCATCGACACGGCCGGCATGCGGAAAAAATCCCGCATCGAGGATAAAACCGTGGAACGCTATAGCGTCATCCGCTCCTTGGCTGCGGTGCGGCGGGCGGATATCGTGGTGGTTCTGATCGATGCCCAGGAGGGTATCAGCGAACAGGATGTGAAGATTGCCGGCTATGTCCATGAAGAGGGAAAGCCGGTTGTCATCGCCATCAACAAGTGGGACGCTGTGGAAAAGGATACTTTTACCATAGAAGAATACAATAAAAAAATCCGCTCTGAGCTGTCCTTCATGGCCTATGCGCCGCGGCTCTATATCTCCGCCAAAACCGGCCAGCGAATCGATAAACTGTTTCTGCTCATCGATCAGGCCTATGAAAACGCAAACCAGCGCATCGGGACGGGAATCCTCAACGACTGTATCCGCGAGGCGGTCACTGCTGTGGAGCCGCCGTCGGATCATGGAAGAAGGCTGAAGCTTTATTATGCAACGCAGGTTTCGGCCGCGCCGCCCACCTTCGTCCTGTTTGTCAACGAGGCGGGACTGATGCATTTTTCCTATCAGCGGTATCTGGAAAACTTCCTTCGGAAATCCTTTGACTTTTCTGGCACGCCCATCCGCATTCTGATCCGGGAGCGAAAGGAAAGGGAGCAGTAAAATAGGTCTTTTCGACAGGAGAAAATTGTGCTATAGTAGGTAAAGCGATTTTTTGAGAAGACAGGAAACGGGGGAAAAGGGAAATGGACGCATGGGTTTATGTTGCAATCGGCATAGGAGCATATTTATGGGGGAGCCTGTCCCCGGCCCTGATTATCTCAGACCGGATCGGAAAGAAGGATGTCCGCAAATACGGCAGTGGAAATGCCGGAACGACCAACATGATGCGCACCTTCGGCTGGAAATTTGGTCTGATGACCTTTGTTTTGGATGTAATAAAGGGCGTCGCGGCAGCTCTCGTCGGGCGGTGGCTCGGCGGCCAGATTGGCATGTCTGTAGCAGCCGTTTTTGTGATTGTAGGGCATAACTGGCCGGTATATTATGGCTTCAAAGGCGGCAAGGGCATTGCTTCGACGCTGGGCGTCATGTTTGTCCTGATGCCGGTGCAGACGGCGGTCCTGCTCCCGGTTGTCATCCTCATCATGGCCCTCACCCGCTATGTCTCCGTAGGCTCCATGCTGGGCGTCATTCTTGAGAGCATCTGCGTATTTATCTTTTATCCGGGAGAGACGCTTTTGCAGGTGACGGTGGTCGTTCTAACGGTTCTGGCTCTCTTTGGGCACCGCGGGAATATCAAGCGCCTCTGCAATGGAACTGAAAATAAGCTGAGCTTTCACAAATAAAACCGTTTTGCCGGCCGGAGGATTCCGGCCTTTTTTTATGCGTGAAAATGATGAGGAGCAGCAGGGGGAATACATGTGTTTTTTATTTCCATACACCGGCGGTATATGCCGGTTTTTCTTTTGTTCTTTTTTATGCAAAAACCCGAATGTTTCGCGCGTTTTCCTCATAGGAATGAAGTGTTTAAAGTATTGAAGTGCACGTTTCCAATGAAATGAGCCGTGCCGGATGCGATAATACAAAGTGGGAGGAATGGAGATATGGAAGCATACGACGTGTATAAAGATATATCGGAAAGGACGAATGGCTCCATTTTCGTCGCCGTAGTGGGGCCGGTGCGGACGGGCAAATCCACGTTGATTTCCAAAATGATGGATTCTCTCGTGCTGCCCAACATTGAGGACCCGCATGAAAAGCAGAGAGTTATCGACGAAATGCCCCAAAGCGGCGCGGGAAAAACCATCATGACGACGCAGCCCAAATTTGTTCCCAACGAGGCAGTGGAGATCAATATTGACGACAAGGCAAAAATGAAGATCCGCATGGTGGACTGCGTGGGCTATCTGGTGGAAGGGGCGATTGGGCAGAACGAGAACGAAGCGCCCCGGATGGTGCGCACTCCATGGTTTGACTATGACATCCCCTTCGAACAGGCGGCGGAGATCGGAACCCGCAAGGTGATCGATGAACATGCCACCGTGGGAATTGTCATGATGGCAGATGAGAGCGTGGCCGGTATTCCCAGGAGCAACTATGCAAAGGCGGAGGAGCGGGTTGTTGAGGAATTGAAGGCAAATGGGAAACCCTTTGTTATCGTTCTGAATTCAGCGCACCCTGAATCCCAGGAGGCGCAGAACCTGCGGGATTCCCTGCAGGAAAAATACCAGGCGCCGGTTCTCCTTCTCAACGCTATGGAGTTTACCAAGGAGAACATGAACGCACTGCTTTCGGATCTGCTCTATGAATTCCCCATCAAGCAGGTGGACCTGAACATATCCAGCTGGCTCTGCGCCCTGGATAAGGATCACTGGCTGCTGTCGGATGTGCTGGAAAAAGTAAATACCGGAACGGAGGACGTCCGAGTTATGCGGGACTTTGCAAAAATCACGGATACCTTTGACGACCTGGATTATGTCAAGCGCGTTTCTATCGATGAAATTAACATGGGCGAGGGAACCATCCGCGTGGGGATCGACCTGCAGGATGCCCTGTTCTATAAGGTTCTGGGCGAGGAATGCGGATGTGAGATCCGCGACGACAGCCATCTGGTCTCCATCATGAAGGATCTGGTGGTGGCTAAACGGGAATACGACCGCCTGGAAAGCGCCATGCAGTCCGTGAAATCCACTGGCTATGGCATTGTTTCGCCCATGATGGATGAGCTGTCCCTGGAGGAGCCCGAGCTGGTGCAGCAGGGCAACAAATTCGGCGTCCGGCTGAAAGGGAGCGCCCCCAGCCTGCATATCATCCGGGTGGATGTGGAAACCGAGGTCAGCCCCATCGTGGGAACCGAGATGCAGAGCAAGGAGCTCATCGATTATTTGATGGCGGAGTTCAAGACAGACCCGACGCAGATCTGGTCCACAGACATTTTTGGTAAATCCCTGAGCGACATCGTGAAGGAAGGTCTGTCGGGAAAAATCACCAACATTCCGGAGGATGCCCGGGAGAAAATCCAGGAGACGCTGCAACGCATGGTTAACGAGGGCGACGGGGGAATGCTCTGCATCCTTCTCTGATATGCAGCGAAGGAAAAGAAGAATCGTGATTGACTTGCGCGGGGGAATCTGCTATGATAAAACCATCCAAAACATGACAAATGGGCATAGCGGAGGAAGGGTTTCGAGAGAGAAACAGGCTGCTTTCCTCAGAATGCGGCCTGTTTTCAAATGAATTTCGAAACATCACGTTTCCGGCTGAAAAATGCCATTGTTAAAATTTCCATCGGATGCAGACAAAGGAGAAGAAAAATGAAAATTGGAATTCACGGCGCGGCGTGGAGCAACCATTTTGGCAGTGACACGCTCTATATCATCGATTCCTGCAAGCGGATTGGGCTGGATTATCTGGAAATTCCCTTTGGGACGGATCTTTCGGAGATTCCGGTGCAGGAGGTTGTGGATCGGTGCGACGGCGCGCTGGAGATTAAAACGGGAACGGCCATCCGTCTCCCGGAGCATGACGTATCCTCGGACGATCCGGACTGCCGCAAATCGGCTGTTCAGTATTTAAAGGACTGCGTACGTCTGACTCATGAGATGGGCGGAAAAATGCTTTCCGGACTCATCTATACCCAGACCCGCAAGCATAAGACAGGCTATGCCTCGGAAGCGGAATGGGAACACAGCACCCAGGGCATCAAGGAGGTTGCCAAATATGCCCAGGATCTGGGGGTATCGGTGGGCGTCGAGCAGACCATACGCTATTCCAACCACCTTCTCAATACGGCGGAACAGGCGATGCGTTTTGTGGATATGGTGGACGAGCCCAACGTATTCATCCATATGGACAGCTTCCATATGTGTATGGAAGAGAAGGATTTCTATGAACCCATTGTCCGGGTGGGGAAACGGATGCAGTTTTTCCATCTGAGCGGCAATGACCGCGGGGTGCCCGGCCCGGGCGTTGTGGACTGGGATGCCATCTTCATGGCTTTCCGCCAGATCGGCTTTGACGGCTATGCAGGCTTTGAAACCTTCTGCTACGGCAATTCCACGGTATTTAGGGATATCATTCCCGATGGAGATACTTTCGCGGAGGAAAGCCTGAAATTCACCCGCAAAATGATGGCAAAATACGGATATACCCAGGGCTGAGAGAAAGGAAGCGGCGTAATATGAAAATTGGAATTCACACCTATGCATGGGGCAGTCATTTTGGAAACGATACCCTGTATATCATCGACAAATGCAAGGAGCTGGGCTTTGATTTTATCGAGCTGCCGCTCATGGAAATTGACGCCTTTGATCCCGCTGCCGTGAAGGATCGGCTGGACGGGGCCATTGAGCCCACTTGCTCCACCATTATTCCCAACCCGGATTGGGATATCGGCTCGGACGACCCGGAAAAGCGCAAGCGGGGCATTGCCTTTTTAAAACGGTGCATTGACGCAACTGCCGCCGTGGGGGCGACGATGTTTTCCGGAAACAGTTATGTGATGGCCAAAAAGGAGCTGCCCAACGGCCCGATCCCCCAAAAGGAATGGGATTACTGCGCGGCGGCTGTGCGGGAAGCGGCGCGCTATGCGCAGGATTTCGGCATTACCATCGGCATTGAAGCGGCCAACCGTTTCGCCAACCATCTGGTAAACACAGCGGAACAGGCGCTGCATTTCATCGACCTGGTGGGGGAACCCAATCTGATCGTCCATCTGGACACTTTTCATATGTGCTATGAAGAGCGCAGCTTCTATGATGCGATCATAAAGGCCGGAAGCAAGCTGAAATATTTCCATATGTGCGGCAACGACCGCGGAAAGCCCGGCGAAGACGATATCATTGACTGGGACGCCGTATTCCGGGCGCTGAAGCGCGTGGGTTTTGACGACTACCTGGGCTTTGAAGGCTTTGATATGACATGCCGCGCCACCCGCCGGGATCTCATCGGAAAGCCGGAGGATTTCGCACGGGACAGCATGGCCTTTGCCATGCAAATGATGGAGAAATACGGTATGAAACGGGGATAAGGGCAGGAATGCCTGGAATAAAAGGAGGGAATTGACGCATGAAAATTGGAATCCACACCTATGCATGGGGAAGTCATTTTGGGAATGACACACTCTATATCATCGATCGGTGTAAGGAGATCGGCCTGGATTTTATCGAATTTCCGTTGATGGAAATTGATAAATTTGATCCGGCCGCCGTAAAGGACCGGCTGGATGGGGCCATTGAGCCGACCTGCTCTACCATCATCCCCAATCCGCAATGGGATATCGGCTCCAGCGATCCGGAAAAACGGAAACTCGGCCTGGATTTCTTAAAGGAATGTATTGATAAAACGGCGGCTGTCGGCGCCACGATGTTTTCCGGCATGGGCTATGTCCTGCCCAATAAGCCGGTTCCGCCGGGCCCGGCCTCTGAAATGGAATGGGAATACTGCACGGCGGCTATGAAGCAGGTGGCAAAATATGCCCAGGATTTTGGCATTACGGTGGGGATCGAGCCGGCCAGCCGGTTTGCCAACCATCTGGTAAATACGGCGGATCAGGCGCTGAAATTTGTCCGCATGGTGGATGAACCCAATGTGATCATTCATTTCGACAGCTTCCATATGTGCTATGAAGAACGCAATTTTGGCGATGCGATTCGGAAAGTGGGGGATAAGCTGGGATACTTCCATCTCTGCGGCAACGACCGGGGCCGCCCGGGCTATGACGATATCATCAACTGGGATGAGGTGTTTGAGGCCTTCAAGGAAGTGGGCTTTGACGGCTATGCAGGCTTTGAAGGCTTTGATATGACCTGCGACAGCATCTACCGCGACATCATCGGCGACCCGGTGCAGTTCGCCAAGGACAGCTTGGAGTTTACGCTGGAAATGATGGATAAATACGGTTTCCGCCGCGGATGAACAAAAGGGAAAGAAACAGGGGCAGATGCCCCTGTTTTGCCGTTTTTCCGCTGAAACTTTTCTTTTTTCGTTGACAAGCCCGCCCGGGAATGATAAAATATCCAAGTGAGCCGCACGAGAAGGGTTTTGAAATCCGGGATTTTCCGGTACCTCATTGGCGAGACTGGATAGAGGAGGATAAGTCTTATGTATGCAATCATCAAAACAGGCGGAAAGCAATATAAAGCGGAGCCCGGAAGATTCATCGATGTTGAGAAGCTGGACGCGGAAGTTGGCGCGGAAGTTTCCTTTGAAGCATTGATGGTCGTAGACGGCGACGATGTGAAAGTTGGCTCTCCCGTTGTTGACGGCGTAAAGGTCGTTGGTAAGGTTTTGGCGCAGGACAAGGCGAAAAAGATCATTGTCTATAAGTATAAAGCCAAAAAAGATTACCACCGCACGCAGGGCCATCGTCAGCCGTATACAAGAGTGGAAATCACATCCATTGGCTAATGCCGGTTTTTTGGAAAACGTGTTCAAGCAAGAAGTGAGGTGAACAAGTTATGGCACATAAAAAAGGAATGGGAAGCACCAAGAACGGCCGCGACAGCGAATCCAAGCGTTTGGGCGTGAAGCGTGCTGACGGACAGTATGTTCTGGCCGGAAACATTCTGGTTCGGCAGAGAGGAACGAAGATTCATCCGGGAACCAATGTTGGCAAAGGCGGCGACGATACCTTATTCGCTCTGGAAAGCGGTGTGGTACGGTTCGAGCGTTTGGGCCGGGATAAGAAGCAGGTAAGCATCTACCCGCAATAAGGAAAGAGAGAAAGCCGCATATCCGTTATGCGGCTTTTTTTGTTAACGGCGGAACCGCCGGGCCTTGTTCGGCGAGATATAAAAGTGATGTGTTTTTTCTATAAGCAACCGTTGCAAACAGATGCTTGCCGGGGCGGGAGATTTTGATGATCGGAAATCAGCAGATGAGGGAAGAATTCGCGGAAAACAGAGTATATATAAAAGGAGTGGAGCTTCGGCCGGAGATCGTGTTTGAATGCGGGCAGGCCTTCCGTTTTCTCCCTAAAGACGGAGGCTATCAGGGCGTGGCCCGGGGACGGGCGCTGTTTATTGGGAACACAACAGAGGGATTTTTTCTCGAGCCCTGCTCTCGAGAGGAATATGAGGCAATCTGGAAGGATTATTTTGATTTAAACTTATCCTATGAAAAAATTCTGAAAGAGCTTTCCCGGGACCCCATTGTAAAAAAAGCCGCGGCATATTCCAGGGGCATGCGCCTGCTCAACCAGGAGCCTTTTGAAACTCTGATAACCTTCATTGTTTCCGCGAATAACAACGTGGGCCGCATACGCAAAATTGTGCAGGCCATCGCCCGGGAAGCGGGCAAGCCCATCCGCTTCCGCGGGGAAACGCTCTATACGTTTCCATCCCCTGAAGAACTGGCGGATGTATCTCCGGAGCGCCTGCGGGAGCTGGGGGCCGGATACCGGGCGGAATATATCGCTAAAACGGCAGGCATGGCAGCGGCCGGGGAGGATCTGGAGGCCATTGCCCGGCTGCCCTATGGGGAGGCAAAGGCTGCGCTGCAAAAATTCCCCGGTGTCGGGCCTAAGGTGGCCGACTGCATTCTTTTGTTTTCCATGCATAAAAAGAATGCCTTTCCGGCAGACGTCTGGATCCGGCGGGTGCTTCGGGAGATGTATGGTGTGGAGCTGAAAAGCGACCGGGCCCTCAGTGTTTTTGTGCAGAACACCTTTGGGGAATATGGAGGTATTGCCCAGCAGATGCTGTTTCACTATGCTCGTACCCGTCCATAAATCTTTTACATTTCTCTTGATTGAAAAATAGGGAAAAAGCATGTATACTAGTATCGAACCGATGAGAACAAAGGAGAGAGCCGCCTGCATGAGACGCAGGCAGCCTGAATAGCAGACGGAGGAAACTATGAGACTTCTGGTAGATACACACACCCACACCGTCGTCAGCGGACACGCGTTTTCCACTTTGCTGGAAAACTTGGATTTTGCTGCAAAGCGCGGCCTGGAGGGGATTGTTACTTCCGAGCACAGCGAGAAGGTGCCTGGGGTGCAGCCTAATTTTACGATACGCATTCAAAACTGCTTTCCGAAGAAATATAACGGCGTCCGGATTATCAAAGGCGCAGAGGTCAATATCATGGATTATTCCGGACAGGTGGACATGAAGCGGGAACACCTGATGGTTCCGGATTTTGTCATTGCCTCTCTTCATGATGTGACTATATCTTCCGGGACGAAGATGGAAAATACCCAGGCGATGATCGGAGCCTTGCAAAATCCCTATATCGACATCATCGGCCATCCCGGAAATCCCCAATTTGAAATCGACCGGGAGGCAGTGGTGCAGGAGGCCAAGCGCCAGAATAAGCTCCTGGAAATTAACAACCATTCCTTTGCCTTCCGCAAGGGCAGCCCCAGCATATGCCGGGAAATCATCCGGCTCTGCAAAAAGCACAGCGTGCGTATTTCCGTGGGCAGCGACGCCCATGTGTGTTTCCGCGTGGGTTATTTTGATGAAGCCGTCGAGGCGCTCACGGACGAAGGATTCCCGGAGGAGCTCATTGTGAGCCGCAGCATGCAAACCTTTGACGAATATCTGGCGGAACGAAAACGGCGAACCGGCAGCGCCTGAGCGCCTGCCTTTGCATTGCATATAGAATAAGAACAAGGAGGTACAGTATGCGAGAATTTGTGATTATGACAGATTCAGACACGGAGATTCCCTATACCTTTGCCGATGAGCACCAAATCCCGGTGTTTCTGATGCCTTACACGGTGGACGGCAAGGAGGAACTCTATGACCTGGGACGCAACACGGATTTTAAGGGCTTTTATACAAAGCTCCGGCAAGGGGCAGAGGCCTCGACATCCACGCGCTCCCCGCTCGACATTCAGGAATTTTTTGAAGGCATTATTAAGGATCATAAGGACGTCATTTATATTTGTTTTTCTTCCCAGTTGAGCGCACACTATGAACTGGCCCTGGGCGCCAGAGAAAAGGCTTTGGAAAACTATCCGGAGGCTAAAATTACCATCATCGATTCCAAGGGAATCGCGATGGGTGCGGGCCTTTTGGTCTATCATGCCGTGAAGCTCAAGGAAGAAGGAAAGAGCTTTGACGAGATTGTGGAATGGGTGGAGAAGAATAAAATGCGGACACTACATTTCTTTTCCGTAGACAGCCTCAACTATCTCAAGCGGACGGGGCGGCTTTCGGCGGTGACGGCGACCATCGGCTCGATTCTAGATCTCAAGCCCATCCTGACCCTCACCCGTGAGGGAAAGATTGTCGCCTTTGATAAGGTAAAGGGCCGGAAAAAGGTAGTGAAATATCTGGCGGACAAAGTTTCGGAAAACGCCGTAGACGATGATATTTTCCGGGAACTCTGCGTGGTCTATAATGCGGATAATGTGGAGCAGGCGACAGCGCTGAAAGAAGAGCTGGAACGCCGTTTCCAATTCAAAAATCTCTGGTTTATGGATGTTGGCCCGGTCATCGGCTGCCATTGCGGCCCCGGGACCATGGCAGTTCTCATCATGGGAAAAGAGCGGACAGTATAAGCAAAACAGCCGGAAAGACGGGTTCTTCCGGCTGTTTTTAATTTGAGGAAGGTTATATAAAAAGATATAAAGCGGCATCCATACTGATGCTGATTCATGGCGGATTTATGGAGATTGGGGGCTGCCTTTGCCTGATTCCTATTCTCCTTTCGGGCAGCGACGCCTTTGGCGTTGGCCGGTATTTCTCTTTTATTGTCCCTTATTTGCAGGAAAACATGTCTCTCATGCTTGCCATAGGTCTGCTGTATGGCGTTGTGCGGGTGATGGGGGCGATTGGGTTGTGGAAAAATAAAATGTGGGGACTCGTCCTTTCCATCATCAATTGCGTGATAACCATGGCGCTGATGATCTTTATGCTTCCGGCGGGAATTATGGATGGAATTTTCGCATGCAGCGCACTGCTTTTGATCCTGACACAATATTACGGGGATAAAAAGATCATCGAACAGCGGCCGGAGATGGATTAAAAAACAGGCCGTGTGGTTTTTCCCGGCCGCCGCTGGACTATTTGGAATTCCGATAGGACAGGGGGGAGCTTCCAACGGTTTTTTTAAAGATCTGGCTGAAATAGGCGGGGTCGTCGTATCCCACCTTTTCCGCGATGGCGCGGATGGGCAGATCCGTTTCCCGCAAAAGATGCTGCGCCTCCTCCATGCGCCGGGTAATCAGATATTTGATGGGGGAAACGCCGGTCTGGCTCTTGAACAGATGGGCCAGATGATATTTGCTGATATAGACGCTCTGGGAAAGTGATTCCAATGTGAGGGGCTTCGTATAGTTTTCGTTGATATATGCCTTGACCCGCTCGCACTCGCCGTCAGGCGCATGAGACTGGGGGTCGGCCATGCGGATGCGCAGGAGAAAGAGCAGAAGGGCGGCGAGAAGCGCCTGGGAAACCTCTTCATAATATTCCACCTGGCTGGAGGTTTCCCGCAAAAGGTCGCTGAAATACCGTTCGACGGCGCCGCGGTGTATGCCGCTGGAAAAAACCGGCGGTTCTCCGGGCTGGAGCAGGCAGTTGGGCGGACAGCCGCCCAGGCAGAACCCTTCGGTTCCCAGAAATATCAGATTGAGCGGTGCATCTTCGGCAGAACGTTCTTCGTGGAGGACGCCCGGGTTTATGAGGACAAGGTCGCCGGAATGCAGCTCAAAAGGGGTGTGGTCGAGAACCGCCGTCCCGGTTCCTTTGACGACATAGAGAACCTCAAAAAAATCATGGGTATGCTCTATATTAAACCAATGGGGATCGTCGGCCACTGTTCCCGTATAGAGAAGCCGGGGACGGAACTGCGCTTTTGGGGATGTTTTGGAATCGAGATAATAGTGTATATACGCCATAGACTGCCTCCCAACTGCCGGAATTCCTCGCGTTTCTTTTGACTCTATGATATAATAAATCCATCCAAAAAGCAAAATAACAAAAGTGAGCGGCAAAATATCACATTTCCAATATGTCCGGCGGATTGTATACTCAAGATAAGAAAAAATAAAAATAACGCCGGGAAGGCGGAAAAATCATAGGGAGGGAAAGAGAAATGAGCAAACCGAAAATTGGAATTCGTCCGATCATCGATGGAAGAAGAATGGAAGGCCTGGAGGAAAAGGCTTTCATCATGGCAAAGCGCGCCAAGGAACTCATCGAAGCAAATGTGAAATACGCCGATGGAACGGCGGCAGAGTGCGTGATATCGCCCTGCGCCATCAGCGGATCGCGGGAAGCCTATATCTGCAAAGAGGCCTTTGACAAGGAAAATGTTGTGGCCACGCTTTCCGTGACGCCCTGCTGGTGCTTTGGAAGCGAAACGATGGATATGGATCCCCTGACTATCAAGGCGGTTTGGGGCGCCAATGGAACCGAACGGCCGGGCGCGGTCTATCTGGCGTCCGTGCTGGCTGCCCATGAGCAGAAGGGGCTTCCCGCTTTCTCGATCTATGGCCGGGACGTGCAGGACACGGAGGATCAGCCGATTCCTGCAGACGTGGCGGAAAAAATTCTGCGGTTTGCCCGCTGCGCGGTAGCGGTTGGACAGATGCGGGATAAATCCTATGTGAATATCGGCGCGGTCTCCATGGGAATCGCCGGATCCCAATGCGATGCGGATTTCTTTCAGCGGTATCTGGGAATCCGTGCGGAATGGGTGGATATGACGGAAATCCTGCGCCGCCGCAAATATAAGATCTATGACGAGGAAGAGGTCGAGCGGGCCTTTGCCTGGACAAAGAAATACTGCAAAGAGGGTTTTGACAAAAATCCAGAGCCGCATACGGCCGCCCAGAAAGCAGAGGAATGGCGGGATGTCGTCATCAACACGATTATCTGCCGCGATATCATCCTGGGCAATGAAAAACTGGCAGCAAAAGGCTATATCGAGGAGGGCAACGGCCGCAACGGCATCCTGGGGGGCTTCCAGGGGCAGCGGATGTGGTCGGACTGGCAGCCCAATGCGGACTTTGCCGAAGCAATTCTGAACACCTCTTTTGACTGGAACGGCAAGCGTCAGCCCACGATCTTTGCCACGGAAAACGACGGCCTGAATGGTGTCGCCATGCTCTTTGGGCACCTGCTTACCGGGACATCCAGTGTATTTGCCGATGTGCGCACCTATTGGTCGCCCGAAGCGGTGGAACGGGTATCCGGGAAAAAGCTGACCGGCCGGGCGGCGCAGGGATTTATCCATCTCATCAACTCCGGCGCGGCCGCCCTGGACGCCTGCGGCCAGGTGAAGAATGAAAAGGGCGAAAGCGTCATGAAGCCCTGGTGGGAAATGGAGCAGAAGGACATGGATGCCTGCATGAAGGCGACGGACTGGTGCCCGGCGGCGCTGGATTATTTCCCGGGCGGCGGCTTCTCCTCGCATTTCAACACCAAGGCGGAAATGCCCGTCACTATGGTGCGCGTCAATCTGGTGGCCGGCCTTGGCCCGGTTCTGCAGATCGCGGAAGGGTACACCGTGGAGCTGCCGGAGGATGTGCATGCCCTCATTGAAAAGCGTACAGACCCCACCTGGCCGACGACATGGTTTGTTCCCAACCTGACGGGCAAGGGCGCCTTCAAGGATGTGTACTCTGTCATGGCTAACTGGGGCGCCAATCACGGCAGCTTCACCTATGGGCATATCGGCAGGGATCTGATTACCCTGGCATCTATGCTGCGGATTCCGGTTTCCCTGCATAATGTGCCCGAGGAGGATCTCTACCGGCCCCATGCCTGGGCTGCGTTTGGAACCAGCGAGCCGGAAAGCGCAGACTACCGTGCCTGCGCCGTATATGGCCCCTTATATAAATAAAAGAGCCGGGGGAGGGACAAATGGCAAAATATTCGATTGGAATTGACTATGGAACGCTTTCTGCGCGGGCCTTGCTGCTGAATATACAGACTGGGGAAGAAGTCTGCGTCAGCGAAATGGCCTATCCCCATGGGGTAATGGATGAATGCCTGCCCTCCGGGAAACGGCTGGGGGACAGCTGGGCGCTGCAGGACCCGCAGGATTATCTGGATGCCCTGCAGGTGACTATAGGCGAGCTTCTGCAAAAATCCGGGGTATCGCCGGAGGATATTGTAGGGATCGGCGTGGATTTTACCTCCTGCACGATTCTCCCCACGCTGGCAGACGGCACGCCGCTCTGCAAGACCGAGGGGTTTGAGGATACTCCCCATGCCTATGTGAAGCTTTGGAAGCATCATGCGGCCCAATACTGCGCCGATGAATTGAACGCTAAGGCGGAAGCCATGGGAGAAAAGTGGCTGGCCCTCTATGGCGGAAAAATCTCCAGCGAATGGATGATTCCAAAGATCATGCAGATTCTCAAAGAGGAACCCCGGGTCTACAATGCCTGCGACCAGATTCTCGAGGCAGGAGACTGGGTGGTATGGCAGCTCGTCGGCCACCAGGCGCGGAGCGCCTGCAACGCCGGCTTTAAAGGGATTTACCGCCATGATACCGGCTATCCTTCCAAGGCATTTTTCCGGGCGCTGGATCCGCGGCTGGAAAATGTGGTGGAAGACAAGCTCTCCACGGATATCCGGCCCATCGATTCCTGCGCGGGATATCTGACAAAGGCGATGGCGGACTGGACCGGACTGAAGGAGGGAACTCCGGTGGCGGTGGAGATCATGGATTCCATCGCGTCGGTTCCTGCCTGCCAGATCGACGGCCCGGGGAAAATGCTCATGATTATGGGCACGTCCACCTGTCATGAGGTGCTTTCGGCAGAGGAACGCGGCGTTCCGGGGACCTGCGGAATTGTGAAGGACGGCGCGCTGCCGGGTTCTTTCTGCTATGAGGCTGGCCAGAGCTGTGTGGGCGATCATTTCTCCTGGTTTGTGAACCGTTGCCTGCCCAGCGATTATAAAGAGGAGGCAGAACAGCGGGGAATCAGCCCCCATGTGCTGCTGACGGAGAAAGCGTCCCGGCTGAAACCCGGAGAAAGCGGCCTTTTGGCGCTGGACTGGTGGAACGGCGTCCGCTCTGTGCTCATGGATTTTGACCTTTCGGGGCTGATTTTGGGCATGACGCTCCGCACTAAACCCGAGGAAATCTACCGTGCTTTGATCGAGGCGACAGCTTTTGGAACCCGGCAGATTATTGACGCCTTTGAAACGGCGGGAGCCCCCATCCATGAACTGTATGCCGCCGGGGGAATTGCCAGCAAGAATGCCATGGCCATGCAGATTTATGCCGATATCTGCAACAAGCCCATAAAAATTTCCGGAAGCGACCAGTCCGGGGCTTTGGGAAGCGCGATTCTCGGCATAGCGGCAGCTGATCCTGCGCTGACGGGCTATAAAAATGTCAATGAGGCGGCGCGGAAGCTGGGGAAAATCAAGGATACGGTATATCATCCCATGGCGGGAAATGTGGCGATCTATGCGCAGCTGTTTGCGGAATATAAAAAGCTGCACGACTATTTCGGACGCGGGGAAAACAATGTGATGAAAAAGCTGCGGGCTTTGCGCCGGCAGTAGCGAAAAAAGGCCGCGAGGCAGGAAAAGAGGAGCGATCGCTCCTCTTTTTTGTTGAGAAACATTTATAAAAATGATATACTAAATTTATATACTTTATAGATGGACGGCAAAGGAGAATTATGGCATATAAGGCATTATATCGGGAATTTCGCCCCCGCCGGTTTGCAGACCTGAAGGGACAGGACGCCATTGCGTCTGTGCTGCAAAGCCAGGTGAAAAGCGGGGAAGTTTCCCACGCATACTTGTTTTCCGGCCCCCGGGGGACGGGGAAGACCAGCACGGCGAAAATTTTGGCCTGCGCGCTCAACTGTTTGAATCCTCAGGACGGAGAACCCTGCCTGGAATGCGAGAACTGCAAGCAGGCATTGCAGGACAGCATGATCGATATTGTGGAAATGGATGCAGCTTCCAACAACAGCGTGGATAACGCCCGGGATATCCGGGATAAGGTCAAACTGCTGCCAGCCAAGGGGAAATATAAGGTCTATATTATCGATGAGGTCCATATGCTGAGCGACAGCGCTTTCAATGCTCTTTTAAAGACGTTGGAGGAGCCGCCGGGGCATGTGGTATTTATTTTAGCGACAACCGAGCTTAACGCTCTGCCCAAAACCGTATTGTCCCGCTGCCAGCGGTTTGATTTCCGCCATATCGACGAGCGGGCGATGGTCAAACGGATGCGGGAGGTTCTGGACGCCATCTCCAAAACTGCCGACGAAGAGGCGCTTTTGGAAATTGCCGGGGCGGCGGAGGGCGGCCTGCGGGATGCGCTCACAATTTTGGATAAGTGCTGTTCCCTGGCGGAACACATTACCCTGGATACGGTCAGCGAGGTGCTGAATTTTGCGGATCAGAGCCTGGTAACAGGCTTTTTGCAGGCGCTGGGCGACTATGATGAAAAAACGGCGCTGGTGTCCCTCTCCCAAATGCTGGATAGCGGAACCGAGCCGGATGTGCTGGTTTCCCAGATCCTCGATACGATCCGGCAAATGCTCTATATTGCAGTCACGGGAGACAGCCGCAGTGAAACGCTGCAGCAGCTTGCCGGGCATTGGGGAAAAAAGAATATTGTGCGCGCCCTGGATATTTTGGCGGCGGCACAGAATAAGATGAAATACGCCGCGCGGCCGCAGATTCTTTTGGAAACCGCGGTTATGCGCCTTCTTCTGCCGGAAAGCGAGACGGATGTGGGGGCGCTGGAGCTGCGCATTGAAAAGCTGGAAAAAAAGCTGGCGCTGGCAGCCTTGCAGGGGCCGGGCTCTGCTCCGGCCGCCGCGCCGGCTCCCATAGAAAATCCGGCCGGGAAGCCGAAAAAGCGCCCCGCGGAGGTGAAAGAGGCGGCTCCCGGGGCAGATTCGGCGGATCTGGAGGCGCTTTGGGATAAGATCAAAAAGGCCGGCAGCGCAGAGCCCGCGGTCAAGCCCTTCCTCCATGAGCTTGTACTGGCAAAGCAGGAGGGAATGCGGCTGTTTCTCACCTCACAAAACGCCTCCAAGCTGCGTATGCTGAAGCAGAGCTCATTCAAAGGAGAGCTGGAGCGGATCGCGGGAGAGATTCTGGGCGGCAGCGTTGTTTTCGAGTTTGTTTTTCCCGAGGAAGAACAGCAAAGAATGCAGTTGTATGATCGGGAAAACATTGATATAATAGACTAGAAACTATTTGGAGGTTAACAGATATGGCAAAACGCGGCGGCTTCCCTGGAATGGGGGGCGGAATGAATATGCAGAATATGATGCGGCAGGCCCAGCAGATGCAGCAGAATATCGCAAAGATGCAGGCAGAGCTGGAAGAGCGCGAAGTGGAAACATCGGCGGGCGGCGGCGTTGTGAAGGTGGTTGTCACGGGCAAGAAAGTGCTGAAGAGCATTGAAATTGCGCCCGAGGCCGTGGATCCGGATGATGTGGAAATGCTGCAGGATCTCGTTCTGGCGGCAGTAAACGAGGCGCTGGAAAAGGCGGAAGAGATGGTCCAGACCGAGATGGCCAAGGTGACCGGCGGCATGAACCTGGGAGGCCTATTCTAAAACATGTTTAGCATTGAATCCCTGAACAAGCTGCAGGAATGGTTCGCCAAGCTCCCCGGGATTGGCCCGAAAAGCGCCGCAAGGCTGGCCTATCACGTCATTGAGATGGATCCGGAGGAGGTCAAGCAGTTTGCCCAGGATATGTATAAGGCCCGTCTGGCGGTAAAATACTGCCGGATCTGCGGCAATTTGACAGATCACGAAACATGTTCCATCTGTGAAGACGCGACGCGTGACCAGAGCACGGTCTGTGTCGTGAAGGATGCGCGGGATGTGATGGCTTTGGAGCGGGTGCGGGAATTTCACGGCGTATATCATGTCCTCGGGGGGACAATATCCCCGCTGGATGGCGTCGGGCCGGATGATATCCGCGTAAAAGAGCTTCTTGGACGCGTAAAGGAAGGGAATATCAAGGAACTCATTTTGGCGACCAATCCGGATGTTCAAGGCGAGGCGACGGCCGTATATATTGCAAAGCTTATGGAGCCCTTTGACGTGAAGGTGACGCGCATTGCCCATGGCGTTCCAGTGGGCGGCGAGCTGGAATATACCGACGAGGTCACGTTGATGAAATCTCTCGAGGGTCGGCGGCAGTTTTAGCGGCTGCATGTATAAGAAAACAGGTTTATGGAAAAAATCACTTACAATCTTAGAGAATTGCAGGTGATTTTTTACTATGATGCGAACCATGTTGACGGCGGATGAACGGCTGGAAATCGAAATTCAGCAGGCTCTGGAAGATTGGAAGGCGGCGGAGAACTATCTGGAATGTGCCGACGACCCGGATCTTGTGGAATATGCGGTCTTTGACCTGGAAACGGCAAAGCGCCGCTATACCTACATGCTGAAAAAGCTGCGGCAGAGACGGGAAAACGGCGAATAAGCAAAAAAACATAAAACACCTCCTGGAGCGCATACAAATAAGTATAGCTTCCGGGAGGTGTTTTTATTGGGCTTGCAGTTGGATCCGATGATGGTTTTATATTTTGCGTTGGGATTGGTGCTGCTCTATATCATCGGCTGGCTTTTGCTTGCCCCCCTGAAATTTCTTTTGAAGCTCTCCCTGAGCTCTGTTTTGGGAGCCATTCTCCTTGTTGTTTTAAACCTCATTGGCGGAATTTTCCGCGTCACGATCCCGCTGAACCCATTGAATGCGGTCATCGCAGGAGTTTTGGGGCTGCCGGGCGTATTGCTGCTTTTGTTAATTAAACTGATTTTCCATTGAACCCGGCGCCAGGATGCGATATAATAAAACAATAGGTGAGGAAATATGGCAGATAATCTGACGCAGTTACAGGAAAATATCAGGGCATGCGATAAGTGCCGCCTGTGCGAAACCCGGACCCATGTGGTGTTTGGCGAAGGGAATCCCCGGGCGACGCTGCTTTTCGTGGGCGAAGGCCCCGGCGAATGGGAGGACAAGCAGGGCCGTCCTTTTGTTGGAAAGGCGGGGCAGCTTTTGGATAACATGATGGCGGCCATCGGCCTAAAGCGGGAGGAAGTGTACATCGCCAATGTCGTGAAATGCCGCCCACCGGGAAACCGGGACCCGGAGCCGGACGAAGTGGCCGCGTGCATCGGATATCTCCGCGAACAGGTGCGCCGCATCCATCCCAAAATCATCGTATGTTTGGGGCGGATTGCCATGAGGGAGATTCTCCATGAAACAGCGGGTATTATGCGCATGCACGGCAAGGTTTTTTACCGGACAGGCTTTTATATCATCCCTACATATCATCCCTCTGCCCTGCTGCGGAATCCGGATTTGAAGCGGGAGGCGTGGAGTGATCTGAAAACAGTGCGGCGGATATTGGATGAGGTGAACAATGAAGAAAATACCTGGGATTTACCGGCAGTGGACGGAAAGCCTCCAAAAGCATGGCTATGAGCCGGAGGAGCTTGTCTTTGGCGCGGGGAATCCCGAGGCGGAGGTTCTTCTCATCGGCGAGGCGCCAGGAGCAGAAGAAGTGGCCGCCGGGGAGCCTTTTGTGGGAAAAGCCGGAAGGAATTTGAACGAGTTTCTCTCCGCAACGGGAATTGCCCGGGAGATGCTCTATATAACGAATGTGGTCAAATTCCGGCCTTACCGCGTTAGCGCATCGGGACGAAAATCCAACCGGCCGCCGTCTAAAAAGGAAATTGCCCTCTGCGCGAGATGCCTGGAAGAGGAAATCTCCGCTGTCGCGCCCAAAGTCATTGTGACGCTGGGCAATACCGCTTTGCAGGCGGTGTTGGGGGAAGAGATGCGCATTGGCAGCTGTCATGGGATAGTCCAGGCGGCGCAGACGCCGGTATTTCCGCTGTATCATCCGGCGAGCATCATATACCGCCCGTCTCTGCGGGAAGAATATGCCCGGGATATGGACCGCCTGCGTCTCTATTTAAAACGGAATCTTTCATAAGCAAGTAGTTTTATGGTTCCTTTGTTGTATGGCGGAACAGGAACAAGGAGAGAGGAAACGGAATGATTAGCAAAAAAAAGATGTATTATATTCTTCTGGTCGTTCTCGTGGCGGCGATTGTAGTTGCCAGCTTGGTGACCTTTTATTTCACCAAAAAGAGTATCGAGAGCGGGGAGATTTACCTCAAAGGAGAAGAATACAATGCTCTAATGAAATATTTCGAGCTGGAGGATATCCGAAATATTATAAGCGAGAACTATATTCGCGAAGTAGATGAAGATACGCTGGTGCAGGGATCGCTGCGGGGCGTGGTAGACAGCCTGGATGACGGATATTCGGCCTTCTATTCGGAAGAGGATTACCAGAACTTTGATGAAAATAGCGAAGGTTCTTTTATCGCTCTGGGTATGATGCTCGAGCGGGATGCAGCAACGGATTATATGCGGGTTACCCGCGTATTTGCCGATACGCCCGCCTATGACGCCAATATTGTTGCTGGGGATCTGATTCTTTCCATTGATGGCAGTGATACTCAGTATATGGAGGTACAGACGGCGCTGGGCCGCCTTCGGGGGATTGACGGTACGAAAGTAACGATTCGCACCCGTTCTGGCGAAAAAGAGATGGATTTGGAGTTGGTTCGCAAGTCCGTGGATATGCAAGTAGTATTTACCAATATGGTGAATGAAGAAATCGGCTATATCAACGTTGCGGAGTTTAGTAATTCAAGCATTGATGAATTTCAAAAGGCTTTGGAAACCATGGAAGATGAAAAGGCCAAGGGGATCATTATCGACCTGCGCGGGACGCCGGGCGGAAATATCAGCCAGGCATGCAAGGTAGCGGATTCTTTCTTGGAGGCAGGGGAAATCTGCAGCTCTATGGGACGAGACAAAGAGGCAACGAATTGGAATTCCACAGATTCCGTAAGCTGGGACAAGCCTGTCGTCATCATTGTGGATCGGGAAACAGCCGGTGTTGCCGAAGTATTTGCGGCAGCGTTGCAGGATCGCGGAAGAGCGACCATTTTGGGAGAACAGACGTTTGGGAAGGCCGCCGTGACGTCATATTATCAGGTTCCTTCCACGGGGGATATGGTAAAGCTGGTTACCGCCGAATACTATCTGCCATCAGGAGCTAAGCTGACGGGGGTTGGAATCACGCCGGACGAAGCGATCAGCGAGGCAGACCTGGAAGAAGGTACAGCAGAAAACAACGATATTGCTCTTCTGCGGGCAGCAAAGATATTAAACGATCAAATATCTCAGGGATAAAACAAACGGGCGAGGAGGCAATATGCCTCCTTTTTTTGCCCTGTTTGCTGCGGCGGAGGGAACAGGATGCATACGGGACTGTATGATTGGGAAATCTTCTGAAAGCGGAAAATGCTTTTCACATCTCTTTGTTCTCAAGATCATAGCGAGAAAGGTATATTTTATATTTCACATCCCCGCCTGCAATGGATCCGGTTTTTCCTTGACACAAAAAAACGGTGCAGATTCTGCACCGTTTTTTTGTGCTTATTCATTCCCCGGTCCATTCCCATCGTCTGATGTGGACGGTGAAGGAGAGGGTGTTGCCGAAGGACTCGGCGAAGGAACCGGAGTCGTGGATGGCGAGGGAGAAGGGACATCCGGCAGGGCCGCCTCCATGGAATTCTTTGTGGAATTCAGTGCGCTGGTTGCCGATGAAATCGCAGTGGCATCCGGCGTCTCACTATTGATGAGAGCATTCAAATTGGCAATCAGCTGATTGAGTGTCGCAATCTGTGTACTCGTCAGCCGGGAAGCATTATTCTGCATAAAGGACTGCGCACTGCTGATGGCGCTCTGCGCGGATGCAACAGCAGCCGTTATATTTTGCTGATTTGCCGCCCATTCTGCCGTATGGATATGGCATGTCTCCTGGCTGCCTGTATACAGATTGGGGAAGATGGTCCGGAGCATGCTGGCAGACAGCTTGAGATAAGGGGAATCCTCCGGGAAGGATACGGCCGCCCCCGAATGCACCAGCTCTGCCGGACAATATTCCGAGGCCAGCTCATTGCTTTCCGTGCAGATATTGGCAGTGACATGGACGTCGCAGCTTTCCGTCGGCATCGTACCAACGGCAAAATAATCGCTGGTTGTCGGGCAGCCAGAAACCGCTTTTTTGCCAGAAACCGAACACACGGAATATTTAGTTACGCCATAATCCGCCGCTGTGCCCGGCAGAATATCCTTATCCGGCAGTCCCTCAACTACCTTGGTCATGTATGCCTTCCAGAGGGGCGCCGCCCATCTTCCGGCATCGCCGCTGGCCAGCTTCTTATAGTCGTCGTGGCCGACCCATACTGCGCTTGTATAGTATGGTGTAATTCCCGCGAAAGTCATGCCCTTGCGCTGTGTAACCGTTCCGGTTTTTCCGGCGGTCGTCATCCCGTTGAGCCGGGCTCGCGTACCCGTGCCCGAAGCTGTTGCGGTAGTCATGGCATCCACCAGCATATACGCTGTGGAGGGCTTGAACACCTGCCGCCGCTCCTGGCAATTCTCCGCCTCCAGCAGAATATTTCCTTCGCTGTCCTCCACCTTTGTGAAGGAAATGGGCTCGATATATTCGCCGCCATTGGCTATGCACGCATAGGCTGCCGTCAGCTCCAGAGGGGTAACCCCACTGGAACCCATGGCGAGGCCGACCAGGTCTTTGTTGATCTGGGAGGGATCCACACCCAGATTCACGAGATATTCATAGGAATCCTCCAAGCCGACTAAATCTGCCAGGGTACGCGCCGCCACAATATTTAAGGACGATTTTATACCTGTCCGGATAGTGACCGGGCCATAGCTGTTGCCATGACTGGTTTCGGGATACCCTGGATCCGAAGTCCATCCCGTAATCGGGGCGGGAATATTGGCGATTATCGTCCCGAGCCCCGCGCCCTTATCCAGCGCAGGGCCGTAAACGGCCAGCGGCTTAATAGTGGAACCAATGGAAACGCGATTTTGATAGGCCCGGTTGCGCAGTTTTTTGGCAGTGGGCTCCGTGCGGCTTCCAACCATAGATTTGATCTGTCCGGTGGACTGATCTATGACGACAGCCCCCACCTGAGGATATATCGTAACCATGGGCGTCCCATCTGCATTTGTGCCGGTTGTTTTGGACGAATCGGAAGAATACCGCATCTTAGGATAGTTGTCGTATGTGGCAAAGGTATCCTGCATCTCCGTCTGCATTTCCCGGTCAACTGTCGTATAAATCTTATAGCCTTTGGTGCGCAGCTCGTTTTCGATGGCGGCCCGGTTGACGCTTTTATCCTCCAGGTTGCGGGCCTCCAGGAGGTTTGTCACTACATCATAGACGGCATATTCCACAAAATGCGGCAAATCATACATATCCTGGGTTGTGGACTTCTCCCGCACGACCAGGGTGTCGTTGGCGGCGGCCTCCTTTTCCTCCAGTGTGATATAACCCGCCGTATACATACGCTCCAACACCGTATTGATGCGCTTATCCAGTGTAGTCGTATCTTTTAAGACATAATATGCCCTCCGGGGATTATAGGCGTAGGGATATTGGGTAACCCCGGCCAGACAGGCGCATTCCCGAAGGGTGAGCTCATCCAGCTCCTTGCCAAAATAATCCATGGCGGCCGCTTTAACGCCGATGTTGGTTCCCCCCAGGGGAATGGTATTTAAATAGGCCTCCAAGATCTGTTCTTTGCTATATTTGGTTTCCAGCTCCAGGGCAAGGCTGGCTTCCTGGATTTTCCGTTTATAGGAACGCTCAGGAGAGAGCAGCTGGTTTTTGATAAGCTGCTGGGTGATGGTACTTCCGCCGCTGACGCTGCTGTTAGACATATTGCTGACAAAAGCGCCCAAAAGACGCTTCAGATCAACGCCGCTGTGGTGATAGAACCGGACGTCTTCTACGGCGATTACCGCCTGCTGCAGCAATTCAGGGATTTCATCCAAAGAGGCATATTCCTGGTTTTCCACGCCGGCATATGTCGTAATGAGCTGGCCCTCGTCGTCGTAAATATAGGATGTCCGAACCTGGTCGCTGATTTGGGCGATATCCAGCTCAGGTGTCGTCCCGAGATAGGCATTGGCAACGCCGAAAACCGCCCCGATGGCAACGGCAACCAGGATGATGAGCGCCAGAAAGGCAACCTTTACTGTAGTTAGGATAGCGCCCAGCCAGAAAGGCGCCGGACGTTCACGTTTTTTGAAAAGAGAGGGGTTTTCCTCCGGAGTATCCGCAGCGGAGCGAAAGGCTTTGGTTGCCCCCGTCACATCTGCGTCCGTTTTCTTTAGCTGGTTGGCATCGAATACGATTGTTGAATCCCCGCCTGCAGGGGAAGCCATGCCGCCGGAAAAATCAGGCTTCTCCGGTTTGTTATGCGTAAAGATGGCAGGAATCCATTGAATGCCATAAAGAATCCAGGCCCAGAGCTTCTGAAAAAAGTTTTTTATGCTCCTGCCGCAGTTTTGAAAAAAAAGAATAATTTTGTTCGTAAATTTGTCCTTCATCTTTTCCTCCCGTGCGGGTCATTTCTTCACCTATATTATGCTATTATAACACAAGCTTGAAACATCTGCACATATTTTAGGTGAAAGTTCTGTTACAAAATTGTTTCGGGCCGCATATGATACAAAAGGGAAGGCTGGGATGCGAGGAAAATGAAAAAGAGAACAAAGCGAATTTTAATCATTGCAGCTGCCGCGGCCCTTGCCATGGGAATTGGCTATGGTCTGCTTGAAATCGGCCTGCGCCCCAATATTCTGGCCCAGGGAGAGGTTTTGCTGAAGAACAAAGCCATTGAAATTATGAACAAGGCCGTGAGCAAGACGATGGAGGGCATGACGGATGCCGGCGATCTGATTCAAATTGAAAAGGACGCGGATGGAAAGATCAGCATGATCAGCGCAGACAGCATCCGCATGAACCGGATAGCCACGGAAAGCGCCTTGAGCGCCCAGGAGCTGATCGAAAAGCTGGGAGAAGAGGAATTGAGCATCCCGCTGGGAAACGCCATGAATTCACAGCTTTTTAACGGAATGGGGCCGCTGATTCTGATTCGCGTGACCCCTGTCGGCGCAGTCGGCTCGGATTTTCGCACGGAGATTGAGGCTGCGGGAATCAATCAGGTGCGGTATAAGGCATATATCGTTTTGAATGCCCAAATGGATATTATGGTGGGAACCTCGCGGCAGAATGTTCAGGTTTCCAACGAAGTGCTGGTTTCGGATGTGATCCTTGTGGGGGCGGTTCCGGAAATGTATGCAGACTTGGGAAACGCAAAAAGTTTTCTCAACTTACTCCCTTGAATTGCGATAGGAGATGTGATAGAATCGTAGAGTAAATTTGCTTAAGAGGTGTAAGTATGTCTGGACATTCCAAATGGTCTACCATAAAAAGAAAGAAAGAAAAGACGGATGCCAAAAAGGGGAAGATTTTCACCAAGATCGGCCGCGAAATTGCGGTTGCCGTGAAACAGGGCGGCCCGGACCCGGATACCAACTCCCGGCTGCGGGACTGCATCGCCAAGGCAAAGGCCAACAATATGCCTAACGACAATATCGCCCGCTCCATCAAAAAGGCGTCGGGAGAACTTGGGAACATCAACTATGAGGAAATTACCTATGAAGGCTATGGCGCCAATGGTGTTGCAGTGATCGTTGAGGTTCTGACAGACAACCGGAACCGGACGGCGGCGGATGTCCGCCATGCACTGACAAAGGGCGGCGGTTCTTTGGGCGCCAACGGGTGCGTAAGCTGGATGTTTGATAAAAAGGGCGTTATCGAAATTGAGGACGATGGCTCCATTGATGAGGACGAGCTTATGATGACGGCGATTGACGCCGGTGCAGACGATTTTTCCTCGGAAGATGGGGTATTTACGGTTTTGACGGATCCTGCTGGATTCTCCGGCGTGCGGGAAGCGCTGGAAAAGGCCGGATATGAATTCCTCTCTGCGGATATCGATATGGTTCCCCAGAACATGGTGGAAGTCAACGCTGAGCAGGCGGATTCCATCTATAAGCTGTTGGATCTTTTGGAAGATAACGACGATGTGCAGAATGTGTATCACAACGCAAATCTGCCGGAAGAGGAAGAATAAAAGGGTTTGCAGCCGCATGGTATTCAAAAGCCATGCGGTTTTTTTATGTGAATTTACAGAGGCGGATAGAACGAAAGTGCGCTTTTTCTCATATGATAAGGGGGAAAGGATGAATGCATATGAAAAAAATGACGATTGTTCATTCAAAAACGTGTCCATACTGCGAACAGGCAATTGCTTTTTTGGATGCCCTGCGGGAAAAAAAGGAATATTATAATGAAATTCCTTTAGAGCTTATCGACGAGGCCGAGCATCCGGAAGTGATGGAGGAATACGATTATTTTTATCTTCCTGCAATTTTTTGGGGAAAAGAAAAGTTGCATGAAGGGGCCTGCACGCAGGAAGATATCGAAAATGCCCTGATCCGGGCAGAACGGGACCTGCAAAAAGCGATAAAATAGAAAAAATGCCGCATACTAATCCCAAAGGTGAAAACCGGAGGGATTTTTTTATGAGCAAGACAAAGAAAAGATGGATTTGGTGGTCAGTTTCGATTGGCTGCATTCTGCTTGCCGGCGTGATGGGCTATATCGCGGCGCAGAACGCCCCCAGCGCCTTGCAGCAACAGGAAGAAAAAGCAGAGAGTGCCGCCGGGGCCGGGGAACGGACGGTTTTGGGATGCCAGGTGGAAAAAATCTATAAATATACCCTTTGTGAACATGAGCAGAGCCAAGAGGAGCCCATAGAAGCGGATTGGGTAGGCCTTTCCGAGGAGGAAATAGAGCAAAAGCTGGAGGAGGGATTCTCAATAAAAGAGTTTTCGGCAGAGTCTATCCGTTTGGAAAAACAGATTGCCCAATACTGCCCGGATCACCTTCTTTTGCAGTATAGCGATGGTAAGCTGCTGCTTACGCAGACCCAGGCATTCACGGACCAGATTAAAACGGTTGCCGCCTATGACATAGAGGCAGATACGCTGGATCTGCAGACCTATGACATACTGCGGGCAGGCAAAGTGTTTTCCAGCCAGGAAGAGGCCGTGGAATATATCCGAAAAATATTATTGCGTAACGGGGAATGAAAGGATATAATCAAAAGTAACATCGTGAGGAAAGCGGGGAGACAATAGATGAGCGAATTGCGGGAACAGGCTGGAAAGGTGAAGGAAGCGGCGCGGGCTTTGGCTATATTGCCCACACTGCGAAAAAATGCCATACTGCTGGCCATGGCGGAAGCTCTGGAAAAGCGGCAGGGGGAGATTCTGGAAGCCAATGCGGTGGATATTGCGGCCGCAGAAAGCAAGGGCACCAGTCCGGCTATGCTAGACCGCCTGGCCCTCAATGAAGGCCGGATTTACTCCATGGCGGAGGGGCTTCGGAAGGTTGCGGGCCTGCCGGATCCCGTTGGGGAAGTCATTGGCGGCGGCACGGCTGCCAGCGGCCTGCGGATCACCAAACGCCGGGTTCCCCTGGGGGTTGTGGGAATCATTTATGAAGCCCGGCCTAACGTCACATCGGACGCTATGGGATTATGCCTGAAAACCGGCAACGGCGTCATTTTAAAGGGAGGAAGTGAAGCGGTCGCCTCCAACGCGGCTATTGCCCGCATTATGACCGAGGCCGGAATTTCCCGGGGGCTGCCGGAGGATGTTGTTTGCTTTGTTTCGGATACCTCGCGGGAATGTGTCAACGAAATGATGAAGATGAATGGGCTGATTGACGTGCTCATTCCCCGGGGAGGAAGCGGCCTGATTCAAGCGGTGGTCCGGGGCGCCACCGTTCCGGTAATTGAAACCGGCGTCGGCAACTGCCATATTTTTGTGGATATGTCGGCGGATCTGCAGATGGCGCGGAAAATCGTGGTGAACGCAAAGACCTCCCGTCCTTCGGTATGCAATGCGGCGGAATCCCTTCTGGTTCATCGGGAAATCGCTCCGGCCTTTCTTCCGGATGTGTTTGCGGCACTGAAGGAAAAAGGGGTGCGCCTGTATGGATGCCCGGAATCCAGAAAATATGGGGAAATATCTGCGGCGACGGAAGAGGACTATGCAAAAGAATATCTGGATCTGGCCATGTCGGTTAAGGTGGTGGCAGATGTCCGGGAAGCGGTCCGGCATATCAACCGCTATGGCACCCAGCATTCTGAAGCCATTGTCACAAGAAATATCGAAAACGCCCGGTATTTTCAGGAGATGGTGGATGCCGCCGCGGTATACGTCAATGCCTCGACCCGGTTTACGGATGGAGAAGAGTTTGGCTTGGGGGCGGAAATCGGAATCAGCACCCAGAAGCTCCATGCCCGCGGCCCCATGGGGCTGACAGAGCTGACTACTTATAAATATTTTGTGGAAGGCGACGGGCAGATTCGCTGATGTTTCGCCAATAAAAAAGGAAGCGGTTTTAGTCGCCGCTTCCTTTTTTTGATTCTTTATTTTTGATACCGCGCCGCAGTAAAGAAATATTCCTGGCTGTCCAGCGGTGGCTCGTCGTTTTTCTTGCGCTTATAGGAGCCGTCTTTATGCTGAACCCGCGCGTTCATGTTGTCGTGAAGCATGATATCGAGCGCATGATTGATCTCTTCTTTGATCTGCGGGTCATAGATGGGGGCGGCAATCTCCACGCGGGATTTTGTGCTCCGCGTCATCCAGTCGCCCGAGGATATATAGAGCTTCTGCTGCTCTCCCACGCCGAAGCTATAGATGCGGGAATGTTCCAGATAGCGGCCCACGATACTGATGACTTCGATGGTGTCGGTCAAATCCTTGAGGCCGGAACGCAGGCAGCAGATACCGCGGACAATCAGATGAATGGGCACACCTGCCTTGGAGGCTTCGATCAGCCGGTCGATCAGGGGCTTATCCGTGAGCGAATTGATTTTGATGATAATAGAGGACTCTTTACCCTGCTTGGCCAGAGCGGTCTGTTCATCGATCATTGCCAGCAAAGGTTTGCGGAAATGCTTGGGAGCGATGAGCAAATGCTTGGGCGAAGGAGTGGTGTCGCCCATGGAAATATTAAGGAAAAATTCTGCCGCATCGTTGCCGATCTCCTGATTTGCGGTGATCAGGCACATGTCCGTATACTGCGCCGCCGTCTTTTCGTTGTAATTTCCCGTCCCCACCTGGGTGATATACTGCACGCCTGCATCTGTTTTTCGGGTAATCAGGCATAGCTTACTGTGGGTTTTATAGCGATCCAGGCCATAGGAAAGGGTAACGCCGGCTTCTTCCAGATGCGAGGCCCAATCGATGTTGTTCTGCTCGTCAAAACGGGCGCGCAGTTCCACGACGGCAAACACCTCCTTGCCGAATTCGTGGGCCTTGATGAGCGCATCGATAATCTTGCTGTTTTTCGCCATGCGGTATAGCGTGATTTTGATGGAAACCACCGTTGGGTCGACAGCCGCTTCATTTAAGAGGCGGATAAAGTGGCTCATACTCTCAAAGGGATAAGACAGGAACAGATCCTTTTTCTCCGCCTGGGGAAGAATGGGCTGGTTTTCATCGAAAAATACAGGGGAATGGGGATGGAGCGGCGCATAGAAAAGCGAGGCCGGCAGGGCCTTTTTCAGCGCATCCTCCATGCCGAAAACAAACTTCATCTCCAGGGGTGATTTGCTGATGAAAACCTGGTTATGCGCAATATCCAGCTTTTTGCAGAGGTATTTTTCCAAATCCAGGGAAATATGGTCAAGAACTTCCAACCGCACCGGACAGAGTTTTTTGCGGGTCTTTAAAAGCTCCCGCATCGCCTCCTTATAGCTCATGTCCTCGTCAAAAATCCCTTCCTGCATGGTGATATCCGCATTTCGGGTGATCCGGAAAACCGTGCAGTCCCGCACTGTATAATTGGAAAAAACCAGACCGGCAAAATGGCTGATGACATCTTCAATCAGGCAATAGCGGTATGGCTTTCCCGGCAGGCGCACAATCCGGGGAAACATGCTGTTCACCGGAATGACGCCAAACTGGAAGCGTTTGGATTCCAGCTCTACTGCCACATAGTGCTCCAAATTGTTGAGGAATGGGAAGGGATGCCGCTTATCGATAATCTGCGGGGAAAGCATGGGCAGGATCTCGTTCTGAAAATATGCCGAAACAAACTGCTCATCCTTGGGTTTTAAATCCCTGCAATAGAGATGCTCGATATCGTATTTTGCCAGCTCGCGGAAGATACGTTCACTGACTCTGTCTTTTTTCTGAATCAGCTTTCTGACAGCGCTATAAATTGCCTCCAGCTGTTCTTCCGGGGTCATGCCGGTTTTCGTGTCCTTTTTTGGCTCCTGCTCGCTGGCATCAAGCGCCATATCGTGCAGGCTTCCCACGCGGACCATAAAGAATTCATCCAAATTGCTCAGGAAGATGGAGGCGAATTTGATGCGTTCAAACAAAGGGTTGTTCTTGTCATCCGCCTCATTGAGCACGCGCTCATTGAACCGCAGCCAGCTTAATTCACGGTTGAAATAGGGAAGTGACTTTGCCATAGGTAACCCATCCTTACTTTTTTATAGTATGATTTATTCTGCATCCAGCCCAGAGAGAAACTTCTCCAGGGAATGAATATGTGCAAGCACGCTTTCCCGCGCGGGGCCGCCGGGCAGCGTCCGTTTGCTGACGCAGGCTTCCAGAGAGACGTTTTCATAGACGTCCTCTTCAAATACATCGCTGAATTCCTTGAGCTCTTCCAGCGTGAGATCGGAAATGCCCTGCCCTTTCCCCTCGCAGTAGACGACAATCCGGCCCAAAACCGCATGGGCGTCCCGGAAAGGCATTCCCTTTTTCACCAGATAATCGGCGGCGTCTGTCGCGTTGGTGAAACCCTTTCCGGCCGTTGCATATAAATTTTCCTTTTTGAAAACCGCCGTGCGGATCATGCCCGTAAACACCTTTAAACAGCTGAGCAAAGTGTCGGCGGCGTCAAAGGTGCATTCCTTATCCTCCTGCATATCTTTATTATAGGCAAGGGGAAGCCCTTTCATGACTGTGAGCAGCGTCATAAGAGAGCCGTAAACCCGCCCTGTCTTTCCGCGGATCAGCTCTGCCATATCCGGATTTTTCTTCTGGGGCATGATGCTGGAGCCTGTCGAGAAAGCGTCATCCATGGAAACAAAGGCAAACTCGCCGCTGGACCAGAGGATCATCTCTTCACAGAAACGGGAAAGGTGCATCATGCAGATCGAAGCAGCCGAGAGAAATTCCAGGGCAAAATCCCGGTCGGAAACAGCGTCCAGGCTGTTGGGTGTGATTTCATGGAAGCCGAGCTGCTGGGCGACATATTCCCGGTCCAGGGGATAGGTCGTCGTGCAAAGCGCCCCGGAACCCAGCGGCATGGAATCCGCATGACCGTATGCTGCCTGGAACCGCTCAATATCCCGGGAAAACATCTGGGCGTAGGCCATCATATAGTGGGCAAGAGTAGAGGGCTGGGCCTTTTGCAGATGCGTGTAAGCGGGAATGATGGTGTCCAGATTTTCCCTTGCAATCTGCAAAAGCACCTGTATTAAATTGGCGATTTCCCGAATGACCGCTGTATTTTCTTTCTTCATGTACATCCGGAAGTCCAGCGCCACCTGGTCGTTCCGGCTGCGCCCGGTGTGCAGGCGCTTTCCTGCGTCGCCGATGCGGTCGATAAGCAGGCGTTCGATATTCATATGAATATCCTCGTCATGGGGAGAGAAGTGAACCTTTCCAGCTTCGATATCCGCCAAAATGCCCTCGAGCCCCTGAACAATCTTTTCTGCCTCGTGGGCCTCAATAATTCCCTGCTTTCCCAGCATTTTTGCGTGAGCTATGCTGCCGGTGATATCCTCCTTATAAAGACGGGAGTCAAAGGAGATGGAGGAATGGAATCCCTCCGCAAATGCGTCTGTATTTTTACTGAAGCGGCCGCCCCATAATTTTGCCATATAACGTTTCCTTTCTGTTTGCTGAATTCAGCATGCGATTATGCCCCGATTATACCATAACCGGGGCATTTTGCGGTAGATTTTTCCTGAATTTAACCTATATTTAACATTATTTGGCGTCCGGATGCGCCTGTTTCATGAGGGCATGAACTTTCAGGGGAAGACCCAGCAGGTTGATGAAGCCGGCCGAATCCTTCTGATCGTAAACAGCATCCTCGCCAAAGGTCGCATATTCCTCGTTATAGAGGGAATAAGGAGATTTGATGCCGGCGGCTACGCAGTTGCCCTTATAGAGCTTCATGCGGACGGTGCCCGTCACGTTTGCCTGGGTCACATCCACAAAGGCGCTCAGAGCTTCCCGCAGGGGAGAATACCAGAAGCCGTCATAGACCAGCTCGGCAAATTTGGAGGCAACGCCTTCTTTATAGTGCATGGTCTGGCGATCCAGCGTAATAGATTCCAAAGCCGCATGGGCCGCATAGAGGATGGTTCCGCCGGGCGTTTCATATACGCCGCGGGATTTCATGCCTACCAAACGGTTTTCCACCATATCCGCCACGCCGATGCCATTGGCCGCGCCATAAGCGTTCAGTTTTTCCACCAGCTCCACAGCCCCCAGCTTTTCACCGTTGATGGCAGCGGGTGTTCCCTGCTCAAAATCAATTTCAATATAGGTGGGCACATCCGGAGCCGCTTCCGGAGTTTTGCAGATGAGAAGCAGATCGTCCTTGGGCTCGTTCCAGGGATCCTCCAGATCGCCGCCCTCATGGGAGAGATGCCAGATATTTGCATCCATGCTATAAGGACGTTCTTTGGTTACGGGAACCGGGATGCCATGAGCGTTGGCATAGTCGATTTCTTCGTCCCGGGATTTGATATCCCATATCCGCCAGGGCGCGATGATATCCAGATCCGGCGCCAGGGCCTTGATGGTCAGCTCAAAGCGAACCTGGTCGTTGCCCTTGCCGGTAGCCCCATGGCAGATGGCGTCCGCTCCTTCTTTTTTGGCGATTTCCACCAGCCGCTTGGCGATTACTGGGCGCGCGAAAGAAGTTCCCAGCAGATATTTGCCTTCGTAAACCGCGCCGGCCTTGACGGTGGGGAAAATCAGATCTTCCACAAATTCCTGGGTCAGATCTTCAATATAGCATTTGCTGGCGCCGGTTTTAATGGCCTTTTCCTCCAGCCCGTCCAGCTCCTTGCCTTGTCCCACATTTCCCGCGACAGCGATGACTTCACAGCCATAGTTCTCTTTCAGCCAGGGGATGATGATGGACGTATCCAAGCCGCCGGAGTATGCAAGCACAACCTTATTCAACTTTTTCATTATGATTAAACCTCCCAAAATATTTCGTATTTTCTTGTTGCTCATAATTATACAATATTATGAATATTTATGCAATACCTTTTTTCGCTTTTTCTTCATACTATGATAAACTATTTGCAAAGAAAAATAAACAGGGAAAATCACAGAAATTTATGATATGATAAAGGAAAGAAAAGGAGAAGGAAAAATGATTGTTTTGGGAATCGATCCCGGGCTGGCGACTGTGGGCTACGGGGTAATCCAATCCGAAGAGATGCGCATGCGTCTTATCGATTATGGAACCATCCTCACGCCCGCCGGCTTGAAATTGCCCGAGCGCCTGGATATAATATATGACAGCATGTTAAAGCTGATCGACCGCTTCTCGCCGGACGCCATTGCCTTTGAAGAACTGTTTTTCGCCAAAAATGTAAAGACGGGGATCGCCGTGGCCCATGCCCGCGGCGTACTTGTGGCGGCGGCCTATAAACGGACGCGGGAATTATATGAATATACCCCCCTGCAGGTGAAGCAGGCGGTAGTGGGATATGGCCGGGCGGAGAAGCAGCAGGTGCAGGCCATGGTGAAAACCATCCTTTCACTGAAGGAAATTCCCAAACCCGACGACGCGGCGGACGCCGTGGCTATTGCCATCTGTCATGCCCAAAGCGCTATCTGCAACAACGCTATGCGCCGGCGCTAGCCGGAGCGGCAGGATGGAGGCGAAAGGCGAAAAGGGTTTATTCCTTGTAAGGAGAATATGAGAAACTATGTATGCATTTATTCGGGGAAAAATCGCCTTGATAGGCGAACAGCATCTGGCTCTGGATGTTTCCGGGGTTGGATATAAAATTTCTGTAACCCAGCGTTTTTTGCAGCAGGCAAAGCTGGGGGAAGAGGTCGTCTTATATACGCATCTGATCGTGCGGGAGGATGATCTTTCCCTCTATGGCTTTGCCACGGAGCAGGAGAAGAATATGTTTGAGCGGCTGATTGGCATTTCCGGCGTGGGGCCGAAGGCCGGGATGGCCATATTGTCTTCCATGACGCTCAATGACATTGCAACGGCGATCCTTTCGGCAGATGCCCGGGCTTTTTCCAAAGTGAACGGCATTGGCCCCAAAACCGCGGGGCGGATCGTTTTGGAGCTGAAGGATAAAATCGACGTCAGCGAGGCGGTGGGCGGGGACGTTCTCGCTCCGGCGGAATCGACGCCGGTGGCCGAGGCGATGGAGGCGCTCATCAGTCTGGGTTATGAAAAAAGCGAGGCAGTGTCGGCGGTTTCCGCCGTCAAGGACCTTGCCGACAGCGCCGAGGATCTGACGCGGATGGCGCTCAAGCGATTGAGCCTGCAATAGAGGAAAAGAGGAAGATATATGCACGAGGATATCGAAGAAAGCCGGATCGTATCCGGGTTTTCCAAGGAAAATGAGAATCTGCTGGAAACAAATCTCCGGCCCAAGGTGCTGGAAGAATATATCGGCCAGAGCAAGGTCAAGGAAAAAATGCGCATTTTCATCGAGGCGGCAAAGGCCCGGGGAGAGGCGCTGGACCATGTTTTGCTCTATGGCCCGCCGGGCCTGGGAAAGACGACGCTTTCCTATATTATCGCCAACGAAATGAATGTGAATATACGGATTACATCCGGGCCCGCGATTGAACGGCCGGGGGACCTGGCAGCGCTTTTGACGAATATGAGCGAGGGGGATGTTCTCTTTATCGACGAAATCCACCGCTTAAATGCCAGCGTGGAAGAGGTGCTATATCCCGCTATGGAGGATTACGCCCTGGATATCATCATCGGGAAAGGGCCGAGCGCCCGCTCACTGCGGATCGATCTTCCCAAGTTTACTCTGGTGGGGGCGACGACCCGGGCGGGAATGCTGACTTCGCCCCTGCGGGACCGTTTTGGCGTCATCAACCGGCTGGAACTTTACACGGACGAAGAACTGAAAATCATTGTCACCCGTTCCGCTGGGATTTTGGGGATTTCCATTGACGACGGCGGCGCCCTGGAGATCGCCCGCCGTTCACGGGGAACCCCGCGGATTGCCAACCGGCTGCTGCGCCGCATCCGCGATTATGCGGAAGTCCGGGCGGAAGGGAAGATCACGCAAGAGGTCGCAGACGCCGGACTGAAGATGCTGGAAGTCGACAAAATGGGGCTGGATAACGTAGACCGGAATATGCTGCGGGTCATGATCGAGATGTTTGGCGGCGGGCCGGTGGGGCTGGACACCATTGCTGCGGCGACGGGGGAGGAATCCAACACCATCGAGGACGTTTATGAGCCGTATCTCATGCAGCTGGGCTATATTATGCGCACGCCCCGGGGACGGATGGTGACGCAGGCCGCCTATGACCATCTGGGCATCAAAAAGACGGATAAAAAGGAAAGCAATACACGGCAGATGAAGCTGTTCTAGAGTTGGGTGAAGCTATATGAATACAAAGGATTTTTACTATGATTTGCCGGAGGAGCTGATTGCCCAGCATCCCGCCGAACCCCGGGATTCCTCGCGGCTCATGGTGTATCATCGGGATACAAAGAATGTGGAGCACCGGATTTTCCGGGATATTACCGAATACCTGCGCCCGGGGGATGCGCTGGTCATCAACGAAACCAAGGTAATCCCGGCCCGCCTGTTTGGAAAAAAGGTGGGGACGGACCGGGAAGTGGAATTTCTTCTGCTCAACAAGCTGACCCAGGATACCTGGCAGATTCTCATGCGGCCCGGCAAAAAGCTCAAGATCGGCGACCGGGTGTATTTTGGGGAAAAGCTGACGGGCGAAGTCCTGGAAAAGCAGGCAGATGGGGTAACCATCGCGAAATTTTATTTTGATGGCATTTTTGAGACGATTCTTGATGAATACGGCAATATGCCCCTGCCCCCCTATATCTATGAAAAGCTGGAGGATAAGACCCGCTATCAGACGGTTTATGCAAAGGAACAGGGTTCTGCCGCGGCGCCCACGGCCGGGCTGCATTTCACGCCGGAGCTGTTGGAAAAGATCCGGGCGATGGGCGTAAAAATCGTTCCGATTTTGCTGCATGTGGGCTTGGGAACCTTCCGGCCGGTGAAGGTGGAGGATGTAGAAAAGCACACAATGCACAGCGAATACTACAGCGTTTCTCCTGAAGCGGCAAAAGCCATCAACGAAACCCGGACAAACGGCGGACGGGTGATCGCCGTGGGAACGACCAGCGTCCGCACGCTGGAGAGCGCCAGCCGGGATGATGGGATGCTGGAGGCAAAGAGCGGGGATACGAGCATTTTTATCTATCCGGGATACAGGTTTAAATGCGTGGATTGTCTGATAACCAATTTCCATCTTCCGGAGAGTACGCTGATTATGCTGGTTTCTGCGCTGATCGGCCGGGAAGAAACTCTCGGCTTATACAAGAAAGCAGTGGAAGAAAAATACCGTGTCTTTTCCTTTGGGGATGCCATGCTCGTGGTGTGAGTAAAAATTTAGAGCAAAAGGAACCCGCAAAAGCCCAGGATTAACTCGCTTTTGCGGGTTTTTAGTGTCTATTTTTAAAAATCTCATTTTGATTCTCTTGTTTTATTAAGAGTAAAATGGAATATTATGGTAGAAATGCGCGAAAGAATGCGATATAATATTATAATATTAAATTTTGTTCAATGGCAACGCTGCGCAAGTTTAAAATAGTGAATGATCTCGCAAATATGGAAAATAGTAAGGAAATAGTAGAAATGGATCAACAGATTTTTGCCTCTATGATTATAAAATACTGGTATTTAATAGAATTTCTGGGTCAATCCGACTTTCCTGTACAAAGCCGGGAAGGCCGGGAACTTTGTTCAAAAGCGGCAAAAGGGGAATCTCGTGCCAAGCAGATTACCGTGTATCATGCTCTATCCACACAAGCGGATAAACTTGCTAAAGAACAAAAAACGATTTCTATGGAGCCGTATGCAGCGCTGCAAAAGGATAAGCATATATATTCTTCCTATGGCGTACTATCGGATGAAATCCATGTTTGTGTGGGGAAGATGGAACGATATCTTTTTGCCGAATGTTTACAACGAGCCTTTCATCAGGATTTTGAGTTGCCGGAGAAAAATCACAAACCTATATGCCTTATCGGTCTGAAGTGTGATGAGCAAGCAACGTATATTCCGGGAAGTATTCGGGTATCTCCTTTGGCTTGGGGGATTTATCAGTTGCTGACGCCGGACAATTGACAAAAGAGAACATGGCGGATTTTTTATCCACGAGTGCCTATGAGACCGATATGCAGTCATTCGATATGCAGCTGGTAGAGACAACGGAGGAAGGACGTGTTGGGCGGCCCCTTAGTCTGGCTCTGCTAAATTCCATTCGGGATTGGGCAGAAGGAAAATTTTTAGCAAATATTATCCAGCCGAACCAGAGAATTAACTGGGATGGAGTCATGATTTATCGCCGGTATCAGACCGAGGAGATTAAGGCGCGGGATACAGAAGTTTTTCATGAAGGTGACTTGGCTAACAGCTTTTTTATAGATGACTTATGCATGGTGGAAAAAGCAATTAGCAGTGGAAAGTTCGGCAATGATAAGTTGGAACATGCGATAGTGGATTATATAACAGGGGCATATGCGGAAGAAATCCCCGAATTACACTGGCTGGATTTTCCAAATCGTATCGATGTGCACAGTACATGGAAAAATGGGAAGAAAGAAGAGCGCGCTGAATTTTATCACCGCTATTTAGACATTGCAGCAGCACCTCTTGGCAAGTGGCCCTCCAGATTTATGCCTTGTTTAATGCAGCAGCTGGCGATAAATTTGAGTTGGCGCCCTTTGCCGGATACCCTGCCTATTTTTTCTGTAAATGGTCCTCCCGGAACAGGGAAAACCACTCTGTTAAAGGAAATCATTGCCGGCAATGTAGTGGAGAGAGCGAACTTGCTTGCTCAATATCAGGATCCGGATGACGCCTTTGTTCGGCGGCAATTTCAAGATGGCGATAAAACGCACAGAGGATATTCGCAATATTGCTTTGGATATTATGATTTTGTCGATGAACGACTGAAAGATTACGGGATGCTGGTGGCTTCCTGCAATAACGCCGCTGTGGAGAATATCACGAAGGAGCTCCCGGATGGAACGGCATTGGTAAAAGGAATGGAACCCGGCAAAACAGAAGATGAATCTGTTCGTCAAGGCCTCGCCGAAGTCCAAAATCTATTTAACATAGATGAGGCCGAACCAGAGGCTTATTTCGTATGGAACCAACAAGAAGGAAGACGCGAATCTCGGACATATCCCGATATTTATTTTACAAAGCTGGCCAACGATCTGGCGAAAAAAAAGGATGGGGAATGGGATCGCTGGGGATTGATTTCTGCACCGTTTGGGAAGATGAGCAATCTGAAAGAGTATATGTATGCGGTCTTAAAGACTTATATCGGGAGCTTTGGATCCAACGAAAGCATTCAGCGGCATAAAGAGAATTATAAAAATGCCGTTTTGCGTTTTAAGAGCCAGCGTGAAAAAGTCACACAAATGGAACAAGAGCTCCAAAAGATCAGTGGCGCGAGAAAACATTTTGCAGAACAAAAAGCATCGCTGGAGAATGAAATTCAAGAGACTAGAACCCTTAAGGCGCAGATGGAGCAGAATGAACAGGAAATGCTGGAGGAACTGCAGAAGCTGGCCCAGCAGTCCAAGTTGGAAGAACAGATTTTGAAAGATTATCAGCAGAAATTGGCCGGTTTACGACATGAGCAATTTCTACAAGATAAGAATCAAATTGATATTAAAAACCAGATTCAAAATCTCCGTCAGCAAATTATGGATCTGGAAAACAAACGTCGATTCCGAGATATCATCCTTGAAATTATCCATCGGCCCTCCATGCTTTCTGATACTATCCAGAAACATTATAAAGCATTAGCCATGGCGGAACGGTGCCTTCAGGATGGGATAGTGAAAGTGGAGCAACTGCAACGGAAGCTGGAACAGCAAACTCGGGAATGTGATGCACAGGAAGATGTGATAAGCAGCCTTGAAGATCAACGAAACATGCTTTTGGAAAAACGAAAAATATGTCTTGACCAGGCAGATCAGCTGCATCGGCAAATAGAAGAGTTTTCAAAGAAAATTATAGAGGATCATGACTCCTATGTATTGCTACTGAAAGAGGTTTCTGAGCAATGCGGCGATCAGGCGATGACAGTATTGGATGAAAAGTTCTTCCGTCTGTATGATAGTGATGAGGAAAAAGAATCTACCGCAGCACAGGTTGCGAATCCCTGGCATACAGCAGCCTATAATCGGGAACGGGAAAAATTGTTCTATGAGGCGTTAAAGCTGCATAAGGCGTTTTTACTTGGGTCTAAGGCCTGTCTATGGAATTTTAAGAATCTGCTGCTGTTCTGGAAAGAGCCCAGAGATGACGATAAAAAAGTAGTAACGGTTTCACAGCGCGACCGGGAAGCGGCTTTCGGTTCTTTGCTGAACACGGTATTTCTGTTAACACCTGTACTTTCCACTACATTCGCGTCGGCAGGTAACATGCTGTCTTCCATTCGCCGGCCTGGGGAAATCGGCTGTCTGATCATCGACGAAGCCGGACAAGCTGCACCGCAGATGGCTTTGGGTTCCCTTTATCGATGCCGCCGCGCTATCGTGGTTGGCGATCCTAAACAGGTAGAGCCGGTTGTGACAGATGAACTGGATTTGATTAAACGGGTGATTCAAAACGATTATACCGTATATTATCAATCCAAAACTCACTCTGTCCAAGGATTCGCAGATCGGCTGAATACTGTGGGGACAACCTATGTCGATGGTGAACAGAAAACCTGGGTAGGATGCCCTTTGGTCGTGCATCGGCGCTGTATCAGCCCTATGTTTGAGTTATCCAATGCGTTATCTTATAACCAAATGATGAAACAGCAGACTGCTCCGCCGGGGCCGGAAAAAGAAGCCAAGTTCTGCCGGAGCAGTTCTGGGTGGATCAATGTCAGCGGAAGCGAAAACAGCAAAGCGGACAAAGATCATTTTGTGGAAGCTCAGGGAAGAAAGGCATGGGAACTTATCCGGAAAGCTTTTCAGCTAACCGAAGATGTGCCAAGTCTTTTTGTTATAACTCCGTTTACTTCCGTACGGGATGGTATGAAAAAAATGATTCGGTCTCAGCCGGAATATAGGGAGGACGCTCGGTTTGCGGAGTGGACAGAAAAGAGCATCGGAACCGTGCATACCTTTCAGGGCAAAGAGGCTGATCAGGTTATTTTTCTGCTTGGATGTGATAAGAACGCTTTGTCGGCGGTTCGGTGGGTAAACACGAATATCGTCAATGTGGCGGTTACCAGAGCAAAATACCGCCTATATGTGATCGGCGATTATACCGTTTGGCAGCATTCTGAGCTGTTTCGAAAGGTAAAGGGAATTCTGGATAGCTATGCGGTTCGTGCCCTGCAAAAAGCGGCAGACAGCTCCGATGCGCAAAAAAATGAAAAGCAGATAGAACGCTTGCTAAAAGAAGTGCCTGGCGCAGAGTCTTTGACCATGGATGGGAAATTGGAAGACACCTTGGCGGCACCTCTTTTTCAAGAGCTGGACGGTTTGTGGAAAAACAGCCCGCTCACACCGGAACAGTTGGCGGCATTTGGCCTTTCCTCATCTGATATGAAGTGCTTGCCGATGGAAATTCAGCAACGGCTTACTCACAGCATTCGGCTGCATGAATTGTTTTCCATGATGAGAAAGCGATATAATCTGGAAGATATTGATGCATCCTGCGCCGGTATTCTGTTTTGCAAGACAATGGAATCTATGCTGAAAGAAATGCTCTTGGGGAAACTAAAAGCGCTGTTTCCAAATGAGAAGACGACCCAAGGAAAGCTTTGTGACATAAAAGAACAACATGCCACCACCGGTACCTTTACATCGCTTTTAAATAAGGCAGAATTACGTTCCAAATTGGCGTCCCGCAGGGCTGTCCTATTTAAACAGGTTTGTGACGACCAATGGTGGAAAGTCTATGCTGAGGAGCTGGAAGAATTCCGAAAGCTGCGCAATACCTGCTGTCATTCCGAACCACTGAACTGGCAGCAGGAGAGCAAACTAATACAGATCCTTTTTGCCAAACAGGAGTTTATCAAAACATTGGTTGGCGGCGTCTTGTAATGGCGTTTACATTGGCGGCCTGCCTCAAACATAATGAAAGCCCAGAAGAGAAAAGCGGCGCAGGGGAAAAGCCTCCCAGCGCCGCGTGTTTTTTCAGATATTATGTGGGCAAACTTTGGAAGAGTATTGGTTCGGTTGGGTATTTAAAATGTTCGCTTATCAAAAGGCTGGCTGAAAAGGAAATTGTTATTCCTGTCCGCGTTTTGTTTCCCCCGGCTTTTATTTTCTCTCATATTTCGGTGCATATTTGCCCAAAGAATGCCTTTCCTTCTGCGCAACAGGCCCTTTATACTGTGCCGATACGGGCCGGTGGTAAACGACTGTGATTGCTTTTTGCGGACATAAATTGACACATCGATAACAGAACATACAGTTTCCCTGGGGGAGAATGTGCCCATCCTTCCATAAAAGATTCTGTACGGGGCAGTTCCGGGCACATCGTCCGCAGCCGATGCAATCGGAATGGATGCGGACATTGTCTTTGGCTTTCTCCTCAGTCGCAGGGAAATATTTGCGTTGCCACCATCCGAGCCTGCGGGATAAGGGATTGCATCCGCGGCGCCGCACCTTCCCGGCATAAAGATCCTGCTGGATCTTCTCGATTTTTCGGTTGGCACGGCGGATCTCATGAGTAACAACCTTTTTCCCAAAGGTCCACGCCGGAAAGACATTGCAGATATTGTTAGGCATAAAAAAATGCTCCGCATAGGCGAGGATCAGCCAATTTTCAGGAAAAAGGTCCAGAAAGGCCCGGGCACCGTCTCCAGAATAGAGCATCTGTGTGCAGAATACAAGAACCTGCTTTTGATAAAAATCCTTGCGGTATTTTTGGGCAAATTCCCGCATCAGGCGGGGGATTCCGGAGCAATAGATGGGATAGCAGATGACAATCCGGCTATGCCGGATCAACAATTCGTGAAAGCGCAGATTCTCTTCAATGGAATGACAGGGAATATCCATTTGTGCGCTGAATTTTCGGGCGATATATTCTGAATTTCCGGTTCCGGAAAAATAAAAAGCAATCATTGCTTTTTTCCTTCCTCCTTGAATTTTTGTTTATCTCTATGCGAAAAACGGCGGATTATCACAAAATTTGGCAAAGACTATTGACAGGGGAGGAAGATGTATGATATATTTTGGTTAGTCAATACTAACTATAATATTATGAGAAAGCGAGGTGTAGTATGAGCGTCGTTATCGTCGGAGGCAACGAATGCATGGTCTGCAAATATCAGGCGATCTGTAAACAGCACGGCTGCAAGGCGAAAGTATTTGTCAAGGAAAATGGAGCCTTGAAAAGAAAAATGGGGGTTCCGGATCTTTTGATATTGTTCACCAACACTGTCTCCCATAAAATGGTGATCAGTGCCATTGGCGAGGCCAAACGTTTTAACATTCCCGTATGCCGCTGCCATTCCAGCAGTGCCTCGGCACTCAATAAAATCCTCTGCGAGCATTGTTCCGGATGCTCTGCCTGCCAATAATAATATTGCATTAGAAAAAAAGAAGGCTGGGCCGCCTTCTTTTTTTGCAGAAAAGTTTTATAGGCGGATGATTTCATTGAAAAAAGGGAGCACAAGATAAAACGCCCGAAAAGGAATATAAGGGAAGGCCGCACCGCATTTGTTTTATTTTTACTTTTTTGTTTTCATTCCTGTTAAAAATATGGTATCATTATACCCGGTATGCTTGAACTATATGAAAAAGGAAAATCAATGATGTTTGAATTTGAAGTACTAAAGGAATGCGAAAAGACAGGCGCGCGGGCAGGTGTTTTGCATACGCCTCATGGCGATATTAAAACGCCGGTATATATGCCTGTCGGAACGCAGGCGGCCGTTAAAGCCCTGACGACGCAGCAGGTTGAGGAATGCGGCGCGCAGATTTTGCTGGCCAATACCTATCATCTCTATCTTCGGCCGGGGGATGAGCTGGTAAAGGAGGCGGGCGGTCTGCATCAGTTTATGCACTGGGATAAGCCCATCCTGACGGACAGCGGCGGCTTTCAGGTGTTCAGCCTGGGAGAGCTTCGCCGGCTGACGGAGAAGGGGGCGCATTTTAAGAGTCATCTGGATGGATCGGCGCATACGCTGACGCCGGAAAAGGTGATGCAGATTGAGCAGAATCTGGGCGCAGATATCATCATGGCCTTTGACGAATGTACCCCGTATCCTGCCACATATGAATATACAAAAAACTCTATGGAGCGGACGCACCGCTGGGCAGAGCGCTGCCAAAAGGCCAAAACCAGCCGGAATCAGGCGCTGTTCGGCATTGTGCAGGGCGGCATGTTTGCCGATCTCCGGCGGGAGAGCGCCCTTGCCATCAATTCCATGGATTTTCCCGGAAATGCCATCGGCGGGCTAAGTGTGGGGGAACCCAAGGCAAAGATGTATGAGCTTTTGGAGGTGGTGACCCCGCTTTTGGAGCGGAACAAGCCGCGGTATCTCATGGGCGTTGGAACACCGGACTGCCTGCTGGAGGGGATCGAGCGGGGCGTCGATATGTTCGACTGCGTCCTGCAGACGCGTATTGCCAGAAACGGAACGGCCCTCACAAGCCAGGGGAAAAAGGTTGTGCGCAACGCGGAATATGCCCGCGATTTTTCGCCTTTGGATCCGGAATGCGACTGCTATGCCTGCCGGAATTTTACACGGGCCTATATCCGCCATCTTTTGAAAGCGGGAGAAATTTTGGGCGGAATGTTGCTTTCGCTGCATAATATCCATTTCACGGTGAAGCTGATGGAAGGAGCCCGGGAGGCGATTCTGGGAGGTTATTTCCCGGAATATAAGAAAGAGAAATTTCAAAAGCTCGGTTACTAAGGTTTAATTTATAAACTTCCCCGAATTTTGGTTGACAGGCCCTGAAATTTCCATTATTATGATGGAAGTGCAAAAAATTAGAGAAAGCATTTCTTGTTAATGCGAGGAAAGGAAGATTTATAGGCTATGGATGCAACGACTGCTTCAAATTTATCAACGATTATTTTGCCCATCGCGATTCTGGTTATCTTTGTTCTCCTGATTATCGTCCCTCAGAGAAAACGGGATAAAAAGATCCGTGAGATGCTGACCAACCTGAAAGAAGGCGACACCATCAAGACCATTGGCGGGATTTATGGAAAAATTGTTTCTCTGAAAGAGGATCTGGTTACCATTGAAACCGGCCCGGACAAATGCAAGATCGTTTTCGCAAAGGGCGCTATCGCAACGGTAGAGTCCGCAGATGTGGAAGCGGACATGTAACGCAAATAAAGCGAAAAATCAAAAACGCGGCGGAAAATCCTGCCGCGTTTTTGATGTTGAAAGGGCGCTGACTAGAAATAGAATGACGCGGATAAATGAGGAGGATTTCGTCAGGAAAACCAAATTAAAAAAAGGAGAAAGAAAAAGGACGAGCAACCCGGAAAAGAGACTCGAATGGCGAAGGGATTTTATAAAACGCTGCAACATCTCTCCATAGGAATGCGAAAGTCCTTTTTTATTTTCTATCGTTTTTTCAGCGGGTTTCCAAACTATGAATAATTTTTGTGTGGTTTCCATAGATATTTAGTACATTATGTATTTTCTTGGAAAATGAAAACAAGTTGTAAAGGAGCAAAGAGCTATGCAGAACACACGGGGAGCCTCTGGAAAACGAAAGGAAAATAAAAACAGCAAGCCGCAGAAAGCAGCCGTTGGAAAATCCATAAAGGGAGCGGTTTTTGCCTTGGTGGTCACGGTCGTCTGCGTATTGATTTTTGCAGTCATCGTCAAACAGGCGGGCCTCAGCAATGAAGTAATCGGGGCCGTAAACCAGACCATCAAAGTCGTCTGCATCTTCCTGGCCGCTTTGATTGCTTCCAGAAACGTTTCGGAGGGCAAAATTCTGGCGGGGATCATGGCAGGCGCGATCTATGTCGTTTTGGGATATCTGACATTCTCGCTGATCGACGGACAATTCGGCGATATCATGATGATGTTTGCAGATCTGGTAATGGGCGTTGTGATCGGCATGCTGACGGCCATGGTGTTCTCCAAGGTGTTCGTAAAGCAGCCGGAAAAAACGGCAAAAAAAGCTTGAATGAAGAAACCGGCACGCGTCCATAATAATAAGGCGAATTGCTACTATTATGGGGGTGGAAAATAACCAATGGATCAAAAACAGACGCTGGAGCTATATCAGGAAATTCTGCGCGGGGCGCAGATCGGGATGGGTTCCATTGATGAGCTGATGAAAAAGAGCGAGGATGTTTTGTTCCGCGAGGAGATGCGCCGGACGCGGGAGGATTATCAATATATCGCCTTTGAAGCCAACGAGCGCATTCACGAGATGGGCGGTGAGCCCAAACCTCTTTCCATGTTCATGCGGATGAACACATGGGGCATGGTTTCGGCATCCACCTTGTTTGATACCTCAAACGAGCATATGTCGGAACTGATGCTTAAGGGTATCGGCATGGCAGATAAAGAGCTTTCGGATTATCAGGAACGGTATGTAAACGCGGATGAGCGGGCCAAAGATCTGGCGGACCGTCTGATACAAATGGAAGACGCCCAAAGAAGCGTCTACCGGAAATATCTCAATTAGTTATCTGAAATGCGCTGCACAATAAACATGCTGGGGTATAAGCCGCCGGCTGCGAAGGTTTTTCTTTCCAGCAGGCGGTATTTATTTTTCAAAAGACCGGCGATGAGCTTTTTTTCGTGGGTGAACAGAAAGGCAGTTCCACCGGGCGCCAGGGTTCTTGCCAGATTATCGAGAAAATCCATATAGAGCCTTCGGTTTTCTCCGTGGCTGGAAACCCGCAGGCCGAAGGGCATGTTGCAGATCACCTCATCATAGCGCTTTTCAAAGGGAGTCACCGCATTTTTGATGAGGAAATGCGCTCCCGTCCGGGCCAGCCGCTCATTCGCCCGGGCCGCCTTCAGGGCGGGATGGGAAATATCCGCCCCGGTTAAGGAACGATAGGGATAGCGCGCCCGCTCGAACAGCATCGTCCCGCTGCCGCAGAAACAATCCAAAACATGGGCCTTTTCTTTCAAATAGGATTTACAGAAATAGACGCAGGATGCAGCAACCGCCGGATGAATGGAGGCGCTGATGGCCTGGGCGCGGTAAGTGAAGCGGGCATCCAGCTCTCCGCAGGCAGGTACCAGCAGAACATAGACATATTTTTGGCTGACGATCAGCCGGATCTCCAAAGAATAAGCCGAGGGGCTGTTTTGAAGGCGGGAGCTCGTCCCCAGATTGACGGCAATGGCCTCGGCCGTTGCCTTGCGTTCCTTTTGCCCCATAGGCTCAAAATCGCAGATGGTTTCTACGCGGTATGTGAGGTCGCTGCGCCCATAGAGGGATTCTACTTCGCCCACCAGCTTATGCGATGAAACGGCCTCGACGGCAGAAGAGAGTGAGTCAAATTTCCCAAAGAAAAAACCGGCGTCAAAAAACGTCCGCGCCTCAAACAATCGCTCCAGAGAGGGAACCCCTTGCAGGGACAGATAGCCGCGGGGATGATCCGGCGCGGAAGGAGAAAACCCCAGTTCCTGCATTTCAAGGGCAGTAACCCGGGCGTTGGGACAGCTGAGATAGAGAATTTTTCCCTTGCAGGCGCCGGCAAGAGGAAGGGCTGGCTTCTCTAAGGACGAAAGGGAGGAGAGTGCCTTTTGCAGGGCGAGCTGCTGTTCCTTTACCTGCTTTTCATCGCCCTCGGGAATGACAAAGGCCCGGAGAGCTTCCCTGACTCCCTCGGCATGGCGGGCATTTCCCAGCGCCAAAAGAATGGAGGGGCGGACGAAATCCGTCTTTTCTGCCGCCAGCGCATGAAGCAGATGCGGAGCAAAGGCATCGGGGCACACGCGTCCCAGAAGCTGGGCGCAGGTTTTGCGCACTTTGGGATCCTCGCTCTGCAAAAGACGGGGAAAAGCCTCCGGGTGCAGTTCAATATTATGCTGAATGATCTCCTGCATTTCCTTTTGAGGAGCAAGGTCGCAAAGCAGGCGCAAAAAGGCGCGCTGCTCCTTTCCGGCAAGCAGAAGATGAAAAATCCGCGAAATGTCTCCCCGCGAAAGCCGGGGAAGAAGCAATTCCCGCCGCGCCTTGGGAGATAAATCCTTTGTATCTTGCAGCAGCTTTTGTAATTCGTCCATAAATTTTTTATTTCTCCAATACGGAATAGATGACCTGGATTACGTTCTGTGTCCCATTGCTGATGCCGCTGTTTTTCATGGCGTCTCTAAGGACATCCGCATCGGCATGCAGCGCATGGATGGCATCCAGCATGGTTTTCGGCGTGATATCCGATTGCTGAAGGACATGGCTGAACCCCTTGCTGCGGAAAAATTCGGCGTTCAGAATCTGGTCGCCGCGGCTGGCTTCCCGGGGAAGCGGAATGAGAAGGGCAGGGAGGCAAAGGGCCAGTATTTCAAAAATGGCATTGGCGCCGGCCCGGGAAATCATCAGGTCTGCCGCTGCAAAAATATCCGGAAGCTCTTCCGAAACATATTCATATTGTGCATAGCCTTTTTTTCCTTCCAGCTGAGGATTCAGCTTTTCCCTGCCGCGGATATGGATGATATCAAAGGTTTCCAGAAGAGAATCGAGAACGGCGTCTACCGCCTCATTGACTGCCTGGGCGCCCAGGCTCCCGCCCATGATGAGAAGGACGGGCTTTTCGCCGGAAAAGCCTGCGCGGCGCAGGCCACCCTCCCGGCTTCCGGAAAACAGCTCTTCCCGGACGGGAGAACCCGTAACGACACATTTTCCTTTTTCGATATGCTTGGCTGTCGCCTCAAAGGATACGCAGACCTTATCCGCTTTGGGCATGCAGAGACGGTTGGCTAGACCGGGGGTATAGTCGGATTCATGCAGAACCACGGGCACCTGCAGCTTGTTGGCTGCAAACACCACGGGCACGGTCACATAGCCGCCTTTGGAAAAGACCAGATCCGGCTGCTCCCGCCGGATGATTTTCTTTGCCTGAAAATATCCCCGCAATATTTTGAAAGGATCGACAAAATTCTTAAAGCTGAAATAGCGGCGCAGCTTTCCAGAACTGACGGCATAGTAAGGCAAGTCCGTCTGTTCCTGGATAATCTCCCGCTCGATGCCCTTTTTTGAACCGATATAGACGATGGAAAAGCCGTCTTTTTCTAAAGTAGGGAGAAGGGCGAGATTGGGCGTCACATGCCCTGCCGTGCCACCGCCGGTCATAATGATTTTTTTGCTCATATTTTTCTGCCTGCCAATGTCATAAATTTTTTGCCTGCCTTTGGGCAAACTTAGTTTTATAATATCATATATTCGCCCAAATACAAAGCTGTGAATTTAGCGGGGCGGATAATTTTGAAAAAATGGGAATTCTTGTTGAATTTTCACAAAGTTTATGGTAAGATACGGATAAGAAAATTAAGGGTTGTGACGAATTATGAAAAAAACGGACAGCATGGGGAGAGTTCTTTTCCTGTCGATCACCGCAGGACAGGGGCATAATTCAGCCAGCAAGGCTGTGGCAGGATACCTGCAGGAGCAGGGCGCTGAATGCAAAATTCTTGATACCTATACCTATCTCAACAAGATCATAGGAAAGAGTTACGACAAGGGATATACAGTGCTGGCGCGGTATAATCCCAAATCCCTGGAAAAACTCTGCGCGAAGAACGAAAAGGTCAACGGCACGGCGGCCATGAAGCGGTATTTTCCCTTCGTTTTTGCCGATCTGAGCAAAAAGAAGATGAGCAAATATATCGAACGCTATCAGCCGGACGTCATCGTATGTCCCCATGTGCTCACCTGCATTTTGATTACGCAGCTTCGCAAGGATGGACTCATCAGCCGGGATATCCCCTGCCTGGGGATCATTACCGACTATACCCTCCATATTTTCTGGGAAAATATGGACATCGACTATTTTGTCACCGGCGCGGATTTCATGACTGTGGATTTTGCCCGCAAGGGAATTCCCGCCGAGAAAATCCTGCCCTTCGGGATTCCCGTGCAGGGAAAATTCGAACAGCATATGGAAAAATCCGAGGCCCGCAAAAAGCTGGCCCTCAAGGATATGGAGACGATCCTGGTGCTGAGCGGCGGCATGGGCATGGGTAAGATGGCGGCCGCTGTGAAAGAGCTGGTGGAATTCTGTCCGCAGTTTCAGGTGGTTGTGGTCTGCGGAAGCAATCAGACCATGGAAAAAAAGCTCAAGGAGTTTGCCGCGGATAAGGAAAATCTCCTGATTTTGGGATACACGACCAACATTGATGAATATATGGACGCCGCAGACCTGGTGTATACCAAGCCGGGCGGGCTGACGACGACCGAGGCGCTTACGAAAGATAAGCCGCTGATGCTGATGAGTCCGCTACCGGGAGTCGAGGAGGCCAATCTGGCATATTTTTCCAATCATTCCCTGGCCTGCTTCACAAACACTTATATGCCGGGGAGCCTGGCCATTGAGCTGCTTCTTGCCGATAAAGAACGGTTGGAGGCCATGCGCATCGCACGGCAGAAAATGGTGAAGCACAACAGCGCAAAGAACCTGGGTGATTATATTCTGAATTTAATTGAAGAAAAACGAAAAGGATGAGGATACATTGGTGAAAGCAGATCGCAGAGAAGAAATCAAAACAATTTTCCGCACGAAAGGCGAGATCAAGTTAAAAGAGCTGGAGGAGCGTTTTCCGGACTGTTCCAGCATGACGTTGCGCCGAGACATCAAGTATTTGGAGGAGCAGGGCCTGGTTCGGCGCACCCGCGGCGGTGCTGTTGCCATGAGCAATATCATGCTGGTGACCGAGGACGACTATCAAAAGCGGGCTATGTATAACACCAAAAAGAAAATCGAAATTGCCAAAAAGGCAGTGAAGATTTTTCAGAGGGGCTGCTCTATCTATGTCGATGCCGGCAGCACGATGATGTTTCTGGCGCGGGAAATTCCGGATGAATATTGTTCTATTGTCACATCCGGGGTCAATATTGCCATGGAGCTCATGAAAAAATCCGTTCCCATTATCACGCTGATCGGCGGCGAGCTGAACCGCAATTCCATGTCGGTGGCTGGCGTGGATTCGGCGGAATTTATCTCTTCCATCAACATTGATATCGCCTTTATGGCAACCAGCGGGTTTACCCAGAACAGCGGCATGACCTGCGGCACTTATACCGAATGCGGAATCAAGCGCGAGGTATTGAAGCGTGCCCGCAAAAAGGTCGTTATGATGGATTCCACGAAATATGGAAAGAATATGCCCTTTACGTTTGCCAACCTGGAGGATATCGATGTTTTTGTCACGGATGACGATATCTGCGAAGAAGCGGCAAAATTGATTACGGACAGCGGCGCGGTGCTTCTTTAGACCGCCTTGAAAAGACAGGCAGCAAAATTGCAGTAGAGGAATAGACTGCTATGAAAGGGAGGCAGCGCAGAATGAAAACAGTTTTATGCTTTGGAGATTCCAATACCCATGGACAAATCCCCGGAAAAGATGGGGGACGCTATGAAAAGGAGATCCGCTGGCCGGGCGTGCTGAAAAGCATGCTGGGGGATTCCTTCGATGTGATTGAAGAGGGGTTGGGCGGCCGCACGACGGTTTTTGAGGACCCCATCGAGGAGGATAAGAGCGGCAAGGCTTATTTGCAGCAATGCCTGCATTCCCATAAGCCCATTGACCTTATTATCGTAATGCTGGGAACCAACGACCTGAAAATTCGCTTTGGCCTGACGGCCTATGACGTTTCCCTGGGGTTGGAAACTCTGGTGAAAAAGATGCAGGACGAGGCGTTTGGCGCTGATGGCCGGACTCCGCAAATCCTTATCATCGCCCCGGCTCCCATGCGGGAAGCGCCGCTGAGTGTGGCTCTGATGGGAAAAGAAGGAGTGGAGAAATCCCGTCTGCTGGCGGGGTATTATAAGCAGGTTGCTCAGACGCTGGGAGCATGGTTCCTGGATGCTGGGCAATTTGTGGAGGTCAGCGAGATCGACGGCATTCATTATACGCCGGAGGCCCACTATAATCTGGCTCGGGCCATTGAGGAAAAGATAGACGAAATGCAGCTCTAAGAAGTGTGTATTTTGCAAAAAAGGGCTTGACAGTAAAAAGTGAAATTGCTATACTAACTTTAATTTCATATGGCAAATGTGTGGAAGGGGAGTAGTAACCAGTTCCGATGCCCAACAAAGAGAGCTGCCGGAAGGTGCAAGGCAGCAAGCGGCAAAAGATGGTGAACTCGCCCCGGAGCAGCCGCATTGAAGTGATTGCTTAGGTGCGGACGGGAGCCCAGCCGAAAAAATGGGCGCGGCATGATGGTGCCGGGATGAGCTGGCAGAGTTTTTCTGCAAGCAGAGTGGTAACGCGGAATATCTTCCGTCTCTGTAATTGAGACGGAAGTTTTTTTATGAAAATGATATGTTTTTATAGAAGGAGGAGCAAACAATGGCAGAATTATTGGAGATGACGATTGGGGAAATGATGGAGCTGCAGGCTCGCCTGCATCCGGATCAGGATGGACTCGTTTCCCCGCTGATCGGCGTCCGGTATTCTTATAAAGAGCTGAATGAAATGTGCGACAGAGTGGCCCGCGGATTCATGGCCATGGGCATCAAAAAGGGCGACCATATCGCCATGTGGTCTTCCAACTATCCCGAATGGGTTATTACCCAGTTTGCTTCGGCGAAGATGGGGGCAGTTCTGGTGACGGTAAACACGAATTATAAGCGGTTTGAGCTGGAATACCTGATGCGGCAATCGGACTCCACCACGCTGATTACCATGCACGGGACGAAAGATTCGGACTATCTCCAATATATCTATGAACTTTGCCCGGAGCTGAAAACCTCCGAACCAGGGAAGCTGGAATGCGAGGCACTGCCCCGGCTGAAAAACGTCATTTATCTGGATGAGGGGCATCCGGATGGCATGTTCAACTGGAGCGATATCCTGGAAATGGCCGAGCAGGTGAGTCAGGAGGAGCTGGAGGCGGTCAAGGCGACGCTGGATATTCACGATGTCATCAACATGCAGTATACATCGGGCACGACTGGGTTTCCCAAGGGTGTTATGCTGACGCACTATAACCTGGTGAACAACGGCAAGGCCATCGGCGACTGCATGAATTTCACCCATGAGGACCGGCTGCTCATCCATGTGCCGCTGTTTCACTGCTTTGGATGTGTTTTGGGCGTGATGGCCAGCATTACCCACGGGACGACCATGATCCTGAACGACCATTTCAATCCCATTCATGCACTGAAGGTGATCGAGGCTGAGCGCTGCACGGCGGTGCATGGGGTGCCGACCATGTTCATTTCGATTTTGGAAAATCCGGAATTCTCCAAATATGACCTGTCCTCGCTGCGCACCGGAATCATGGCAGGATCGCCCTGTCCCATTGAGTTTATGAAGCGGGCGGTCAACGATATGGGAATGAAGGAAATCGTCATTACCTATGGTCAAACCGAATCCTCGCCCGCCATTACCATGACGACGACAACGGACCCGCTGGAGATCCGCGTAGCGACAGTGGGGAAGGTAATCCCAAATGTGGAAGCCAAAATTATCGATCCGGAGACCGGCGAGGATGCGCCTTTTGATGTTCAGGGAGAAATCGTGGCCCGGGGATATAACATCATGAAGGGATACTATAATATGCCCGAGGCGACGCGCCAGGCCGTGGATGAGGATGGATGGCTGCATACCGGGGATATCGGTACGATGGATGAAAATGGATATTTCAAGATTACCGGCCGCCTGAAGGATATGATTATCCGCGGGGGAGAGAACATCTATCCCCGGGAAATTGAGGAGTATTTTTATACGCATCCGGCAGTGAAGGATGTGCAGGTGATCGGCGTCCCGGATACCAAATACGGCGAAGAGGTTCTTGCCTGCATCATTTTAAAGCCGGGGGAGACGCGCACAGAACAGGAAATGATCGATTTTGTCCGGAATGGGCTTTCCAAATTCAAAGCGCCGCGGTATGTGCGGTTTGTGGATTCCTTCCCTATGACAGCCAGCGGCAAGATTCAAAAGTTCAAGATGCGGGAATGGGCCATCGGCGAATTAAAGCTGGAAGATGCGGCAAACATTGAAACCGCCTAAACGGAAAACAGAAAAACGATATGTATAAATTGGCCTTCTTAGGTAAAAATAATGCAAACGGGGATTTTCCTCAAATTCAATGCCTAAGGAGGCCAAAACATTGAAAAAGACAGTTGCGGTTTGTTTGCTTCTAGGAATATTCGCTCTCGCGGTCTGTGGCTGCACGGACGGTACAGACAAAAACAATGGAACCAATGACGCCGGCTTGACTTCGCCGCCCGCCATTGCCCAAACGCCTTCGGATTCTCCTTCCGACACGCCGGATATCGCGGGGACAACATCTCCCTCCATGCCGCTCGTGCCCACCGACAGCCCGGACGCTTCGGCCAGCCCGGGAACATCTGCGGCGGCTTCTCCGAGCCCTTCGGCCGGGTCTTCGCAAGCGGCGGAGTAAACTTTGGAATAGTGAACATGAATGCGGGCGGAATCCCTCCGGGGGTTTCGCCCTGGTTTTTCCTCCGGCTCTTGACGTTGCATTTTTTGGAAACTATAATAAAGAAGTTAAAGTAAATTCTTCTTGGAAAAGAGTTTGGAGGAAACGTATACAATGATCGATCCGATTGCGGTTCACAATCTTTTTGGCATCGAAGGGCTGAATATCGCCTGGTATGCCATCATCGTGACGTCCGGCATTGTGGCAGGGATTTTGTTAGGCGGTTTTTTGGCGAAAAAGAAGGGCTATACCTTTGAGATGCTCATCGATCTCATGCTGCTGGCCCTGCCTATGGCCATCGTTTTTGCCCGGCTGTATTATGTCATTTTTGAATGGGAACGGTATGCCGGGGATTTCATGAAGATCATTGCCATTTGGGAAGGGGGGCTCGCTATCTATGGCGGCGTCATCGGTGCGCTCCTTGCGGCTTTGATTTTCAGCAAATGGAAGAAAGTCCCCTTTGGCGATATACTGGATATAGGCGCGCCCGGTTTGATTCTGGGGCAGGCGATCGGCCGCTGGGGAAATTTTGTAAACCAGGAGGCCTTTGGCAATGTGATTACCAATCCTTCCATGCAGTGGTTTCCCTATGGCGTCTATATTGAGCGGCTGGGCGAATGGCACCAGGCCACATTCTTTTATGAAAGCGCCTGGAATCTTATCGTTCTTGCCGTGCTATTGTGGTATTGGAAGCGGGCAAAGCACAAGGGCAATGTCTTTGTCATGTATCTGGTGATGTATGGCATCGGCCGCTTTTTCATCGAGGGACTGCGGACGGACAGCCTCTGGCTGGTTCCCGGCGTTATCCGCGTCTCGCAGCTCCTGAGCGCAGTGCTCGTCATCGGCGGCATCATCTATCTGGCCGTTATGTATACCAAGCCTGCTAAAATCCGGGAATATACCGGAAAATATAGAATCGTCCCGGCGGCAGCCGCTGCCGGCGCGGCTTCTGCGCAGGCGGAAACAGCAGAGGAAAGTGAAACGTCCTCCGAAGATTTGAAAGAAGAAAAATCAGCGGAATCCGCGGAGAGAAAAACGGAGGAAGAAAAATGACGCGCAATTTGACGATGCTGACAGATCTCTATCAGCTCACCATGATGTATGGATATTTCAAAAAAGGTGTGCATGAGACCGAGGCAGTTTACGATGTGTTTTTCCGCCGCACGGCAGGCGAATCCGGCTATGCCATTATGGCTGGCCTGGATCAGGTGATCGATCTCATCAACGATCTCCATTTTGGAGAGGAGGATATTGCCTATCTGCGCTCTCTTCATCTGTTTGATGAGGATTTTCTCACCTATCTAAAAACCTTTCATTTCACGGGAGAGATTTATGCGATTCCGGAAGGGACAGTAGTGTTTCCCTATGAGCCGCTGATCCGTGTGCGGGCCAAGATCATCGAGGCCCAACTCATCGAAACGGCGATGCTCAACATCGTCAACCATCAAACTTTGATCGCAACAAAGGCGAGCCGCGTTGTATATGCGGCGGATGGGGGAGCTGTCCTGGAATTTGGCCTGCGCCGCGCCCAGGGGCCGGATGCGGGGTTATATGGTGCCCGCGCTGCTGTCATTGGAGGATGCAGCTCCACTTCCAACGTTTTGGCAGGGCAATACTTTGATGTGGCTGTTTCGGGCACCCATGCCCACAGCTGGATTATGAGCTTTGACAGCGAGCTGGAGGCATTCCGGGCCTATGCCGAGGTGTTTCCCTCGTCCTGTCTGCTTCTGGTGGACACCTATGATACGCTGGAAAGCGGCGTTCCAAACGCCATCCGCGTTTTTGACGAGCTGCGGGCCAAGGGACATGAGCCGGTTGGCATCCGTCTGGACAGCGGCGACCTGGCTTATCTGAGCAAAGTGGCGCGGAAAATGCTGGACGACGCGGGTTATCCCAATGCCAAGATCTGTGCTTCCAGTGACCTGGACGAGCAGACCATCTGGGAATTAAAGCAACAGGGCTGCCGCATTGATATTTGGGGTGTGGGAACCAAGCTCATTACCAGCGAGAACTGCCCGGCGCTGGGCGGCGTCTATAAGCTGGCCGCTATCGACAAGGGCGGCGTATTGCAGCCCAAAATCAAAATCAGCGAAAATTCCTGGAAAATCACCAACCCGGGCTATAAAAAAGTTGTCCGGATCTATGGAAATTCCACAGGCATGGCCATTGCCGATCTGATTATGCTGGATGACGAAACCATTGATCCCGAAAAGCCTCTCACGATTTTCCATCCCCAGGAAACCTGGAAAAAGATGACCCTCACGAATTTCCATGTGAAGGAATTGATGGTTCCGGTGTTCCGGGATGGGAAGCAGGTGTATACTTCGCCCAGCGTTATGGAAATTCAACAGTATGCGAAAGAGGATATGGCGACCTTTTGGGATGAATACCGCCGCTTTGTGAAGCAGCATCTCTATAAAGTGGATTTGTCGGATAAGTTATATCAACTGAAAAAGGATATGTTAAATCAGAAAAGATAGAATAGGGGAAACGAAAACAGCGCGCTGCATGGCAGGCGCTGTTTTTTTATGCGCAAAAAAACAGATATATGGAGGAAAGTTTATAGGAATAACATCTGTAAGGCAGCCATATACATGAATAAACAAAAGATAAAGGAGCATGGAAGGATGACAGAAGAAATTTTCAGATACTTTCCCTCTTCTTTGCGAAAAGAACTGGAAGCGGAGACGAGCTTTCCCATGGCCGAAGAGCTTCGGCTGCGCGCCGGAAAGCGGGCGATGTTTTATGCAGAGGGGGAAGAGCATATCCTGCGGATGCGGCCCGATAAACAGGAAATCGCCGATATCCTGCTTGCCCTTTCCCAGCATTCCCTGCATTCCTTTTCCGATGAGCTTCGGCAGGGTTTTTTTACAATGGAGGGAGGGATCCGCATCGGTGTGGCGGGAAAAGCAGTGAGCGAACGCGGCAGCATCCGGCTGATCCGCAGCTTTTCTTCCATGAATATCCGCTTTCCCCGGGAAAAGGTCGGCGTCCAGAAAAATCTGGCGCCCCATATTCGCCATGAAGGGAATATTTTAAATACTCTCATCATCTCCGCGCCGCAGCATGGCAAGACAACCCTTCTTAGGGATATCGTCCGCGCCGTATCGGATGGCGAGGATGGATATCGGGCCAAAAAATGCACGGTAGTGGACGAGCGGTCAGAAATCGCGGGGAACGGCGCGTTTTCTTTGGGGGAACGGACGGATGTTCTGACATCCTGCCCCAAAAGCGAAGGACTCGTTATGGCGCTGCGCTCCCTTTCTCCGGAGGTGTTGGCCACGGATGAAATTGGAAACAGCCAGGATCTGCTGGCAATTCAGGAAGCGGTCAACTCAGGTGCAGTCGTTCTGGCAACGGCTCATGGGGCCTGTTTGGAAGAGCTGGAACGGCGGTTATTTTTTCGGGAGCTTCTGGCAACGGGCATCATGGAACGGATCGTGTTCCTTTCTGCTCGTCTGGGAAGGGGAACTGTGGAAAAAATTTATGACGGAGAGAAGAACGTCCTCTGGGACGAGCCATTTTTACTTTGAGAGGAGGAGAGGATATGTTGTATAAGGTCTTTTTATTGGGGATTATCATTTTCAGCAGCATTTCCATAGGGAATATCATCGTGGGAGAAAAAGAACAGCGCCTCAAGGCCCTGAGCGAGCTGGAAAACTGCATCAAAGCCATGCGAAACGGCATGGTATACCAGGGAATGACCTTTTATGAGGCGCTGAAGCATACGGGGCGTGTGGGGCTGAATGGATTTTTTGGAAACTGCGCCGAGATCCTCCGGCAGCATCCCGAATGGGAGGCCCGGCAGGTCTATGACCAGGCTCTGAAAGAGCCGGGGGAAAAAATGGGATATCTGCAGGAACCGGAAAAGGAGGCGCTGCGGGATCTTCTTATGCGTCTCTCCACGGCGTTGGTGGTGGAACAGATTTCAGATGCCGCCGCGATTTTTTTCCGCCAGCTCCATATGATTCACGGGGAACTGCTGGAGGTACAGAGAACGAAAAGCCGGGCCATCAAAACTGTCTGTCTGCTTTGCGGGCTGGCAACAGCGGTTATCCTGGTATAAAAACGGAGGAAGAGTATATGAATGTGAGCATCGATCTGGTATTTAAAATTGCGGCAATCGGGATCTTGGTGGCGGTCCTGAACCAAGTGCTGGTGCATTCCGGGCGAGAGGATATGGCCACAATGGTGTCCATAACGGGTCTGATTATCGTTCTCTTGATGGTGGTGAATCTGGTAAGCGACCTGTTTGCCAGCGTGAAGAATATTTTCGGACTCTATTGATGGAAGACGCCGTAAAGCTGATTGCCATTGGCATTATTGCGGCCATTCTCGCCATCACCATCAAAAAAACAAATCCGGAACTGGCGGTGCAGGTGAGTATCGCGGCGGGGGGCGTCATCTTTTTTATGCTGCTTTCCTATCTCTCCTCCGCCATTGAGATGATCCGGGATTTTGCTTCACAGTATCAAGAGGTATATGACGGAATTACGATTGTTCTGAAAATCATTGGAATCGCCTATTTATGCGAATTTGCCATCCAGGTGCTACGGGACGCGGGGGAAGGCGCCATCGCTTCCAAGGTAGAATTGGGCGGAAAACTGATTATTCTCGTCATTACGCTGCCTCTTTTGACATCTTTTACGCAGAGAATCCTCTCCATTTTATAGGGGGGCAAGACAACATGCAAAAGAAAAGAAACGGCCCATGGCTGCGCAGCCTATGCAGTATATTTTTCTCCCTGCTGCTGACCTTTCTTCCCGGGGAATATGCCGGGGCGGAAACGCGGAGCGAAGCGGCTGGCCAGGAGACGGAACAATCTCTTCAGGAGGGTGTGGATTCTATTCTGGGTGAGCTGGATCTGGACGGGATTCAGGGACTTTATGAGCAAAATCCCGGGGCTTTTGGCGGCGAGAGCCTGGAAGAGGCACTGGCGAATATCGCAGAAAACGGGCTGAATAAGATTTCGGCGGAACAGGCGATTAACGCGGCTTTTTCCCAGATCAAAGACAGCTTGTTTGGAAATGTCTGGTATATCGTTGAGATTCTCATTATGCTGCTGGCCACGGCTTTCCTCCATAACCTTCAGGGTTCTTTTGACCGGGCGCAGGTGAGCAAAGCCGCCTTTTGGGCCGCTTATGTCGTCATCTGCACGATTGCGGCCAGCATGATTACGCAATGTGTAACTACCACAAAAACTGCGATGGAGCAGCTCTTTTCTATGGTGGAAACGATCACGCCAGTGCTCATCACGCTGCTCACGGGAATGGGAGGGCTCAACACATCCAATATCATGAATCCCGTAATGGCGGGGCTTACGGGCGGAATTTTCGCTGTCATAAAAAACGTGGTTTTTCCGGCAATCCTGGTATCCGCCGTCTTTGCCATGGCGTCCAATCTTTCCACTACCATCCGGTTAAAGCGTTTTTCCGGGTTTATGGAAAGCTGCGTGAAGTGGTTTTTGGGGATCATTTTGGTGGTTTTCATCGGCATTACTACCATCAAAGGGCTTACGGGGGCGGCTATTGACGGGCTCTCATTCAAAACGGCGAAATTTACCGTGGATAAGATGGTTCCGGTCATTGGGGGAATGTTTTCAGAAACCCTGGATACGCTCATGGCATGCAGCCTGATCGTGAAAAATGCCGTGGGAGTAGTGGGGCTGATTTTGCTGGTATGCGCCCTGGCGGCCCCACTGGCAACGCTGATTGTCAATTTGTTTCTTTTGAAATTTGCCGCGGCGGTGGCAGAGCCGTTTTCGGATGAGCGGTGCGTTGCCATGCTTTCCTCCATGGGAAACACTGTGATGCTCTTGTTCGTCACGCTTCTTACCTGCGTTGCCATGGCATTTATTGTGATTACGCTTCTCATGGGAACGGCGGATATCAGCATGATGATGAGGTGATGTCATATGCAGGGAACAATTCTTGCCTATATCGGAAGCATCGTGACAGCCATTATTTTAAGCGAAGTCCTTCTGTCACTGCTTCCGGAGGGGAATATGCAGAAATTCGTCAAGCCGGTGATTGGCATTTTGCTTCTTCTGCTGCTCTTGTCTCCTCTGAAAAACTGCAGTTCGACGGATATTTCCGTGCCAGAGACAGAAAACACCGGGGAAAAAATTACAGGAAATACCTATGAAGATTTGATTTTGGATGTATATAACCAGAGTTTGACAAATAAGAATAAGTAGTCGAACACAAGAAAAAGGATGGGAAATATGAAAGCGACAGAGAAACTATCCAACGCCCTGAAAAAGCTGCATGGGCTGAACGCAAAGAAAAAGACGCAGTATCTGGCGGTTCTGTTGGTGGTTGCCATTATTCTGGCCATTTATTTTTCCTCACTGGATACCGGCGGCGCCAAGAAAACGGATGATAAGGCAGAGGCTGGAGCACCGGCGGAGACAATCTCCAGCGACACGGAAATGGAAGACCGCTTAAAGCGCGTGCTCAGCAAAGTAGACGGCGTGGGGGATGTGGATGTCATCATCAACTATGAGTCCACGGCGGAGCGGGTTCCCGCTTTCAGCGAGGACCGGCAGGTTTCCAAAAGCGACAGTCAGGACACCTCCTCGGAAACGACCAGCGAAAAGTCGGATATCGCTACGGTTCAGGGAAATGGAGCCAGCGAGGCGCTGATCGTGAAGGAGAACCAGCCGGAAGTGCGCGGCGTTATTGTCGTTGCCCAGGGCGCGGAAGATATCAGCGTCCGCATGAATCTGTTAAATGCTGTCACAACACTGCTCAATGTGTCGGCAGATAAAGTGGAAATACTAAAAATGAATCAACAAGACATGGAGGTTTACCGATGAGTGGGAAAGGGAAAAGAACATTGTTGCTGTGCAGCCTTTTATTGGCGGTTGTGGGCGCGGGGTATGCCAATTATGTGATTACATCCGGCGGCTTTGGCGCGGAAATTACGCCGACTGCGCAGCAGCAGACGGCGCAGAAGGAAGAAGATGGCCAGGATGTGTTTGCCGCCTTTAAAGAGGAACGGGAAACCACCCGGACCCAGGAAATGTCCTATATAGATTCAGTGATTTCCAGTGCGGAAACGGATGAAAAGACAAAAAATGAAGCGCAGTCCCAGAAACTCTCGCTGGCGGCCAATATGGAAAGCGAACTTTTGACCGAAGGCGTGATTAAAACCAAGCTGGGCGTAAACGCCGTTGTCACGGTGAAAGAAGGCGCGGTGAATGTAGTTGTCGACAAAACCGAACTTTCGGACAGCGAAGTGGCGCAGATTGCGGATATCGTGATGTCACAGACCGATGAAGCTGCGTCGAACATCAAAATCATGCCCAAAGTTTAAAGAAATTTCATACATCAGACAGCGGTTCTTCCAGCGGAAATGATTGTATTATACCAAACAGTGTGCTAGAATATGTTAACGATATATTTTTGGGAGGTATTTTCAAATGGATGAAGAAATGAACCAGCTTCAGCAAGAACCGGAAGTCAAGGAACAGGGCGGAAGCATCACTTTTGCCAATGACGTTCTTGCAACCATTGCCGGAATTGCTGCCTGCGATATCCCGGGCGTGGCTGGTATGAGCGGCGGATTTAAAGATGGGATCGTTGAGCTCCTTGGAAAGAAGAATTTTACAAAGGGCATCAAGGTCACCGTGAAAGAGAACGCCGTGACCGTAGACATTCAGATTGTTGTTGATTACGGCGTTTCTGTTCCCGAAGTTTGCAAAAATATTCAGGATAGCGTAAGCAAGGCGTTGGAGACCATGACGGGCCTTGCGGTCAGTGCCATCAATATTTCCATCCAGGGCGTGAAATTCAAAGAGCTGAATGCGCCGGAGGAGGAACCTGCAGAAGAGGAAAAGGAAGACAAATAACTCTTTGGCAAAACATAGAAAATGTATAAACAGGAAATGCGGTGTGCTCCCTGGAGGCATCGCTATACCTGTTTATGCCGGAATTATATTTTACGAAAGAAAGCGGAGGCATCATATATGAAGATGGGTGTGGGTACACGGGTTGTATTTTCGATTTTCTTGTTGCTCGTGATCGGGGTCTGCGGCATCATTATTTTTGCAGCACTGGGCGGTTTCCCCGAAGAGAATATGATGGAATTGTTCCGGGGGTTTACGGAAACCAACTTCCGCTTTATTTGGCTGGGGGCCGCAGCGATTATGCTTGTCGTGGCGGTCTGCCTCCTGTTTTTTGGAATCCGGCACAGAGAGACGGCGCCGGAAACCATTCTTCTGCATGCCCTGGCAGATGGCAGCGTCAGTATTTCCATTGGGGCGATGCAGGAATTGATAGGGCGGTATTTAAATACGGTGAAGGGAATTGTCCCGCAGCATATTGAGATCCGGCCGCTCTCCGAGCGGAATATCCGGGTAAATCTTTATCTCACCGTGCGGCCGGATATATCCATTCCAGATCTTACCAAGCAGATCACCGGAGAGGTTCGGGAATATATCATGAAATATTCGGGTGTAAACGCTTCCTATGTGGAGATTAAGGTACAGCCGATGGGAGGCAATCAACAGCCCTCCTTTAGATAGAGAGGTGCCTTTATGCAGTCTTGGAAGGAATATTTTAACCGGCACCGGAGTGTGATTATCGGCGCTGCCATCGGTCTGCTGGTCGGTATTTTGTTTTTGACCATCGGTTTTTTTCCGACGGTCCTTTTGGCGTTTCTCGGAGGAATCGGTGCTTTGATTGGGGGGATTCCTACAGTCCGGGAGGCCATTTGGAACGGAATTATTCATCTGATAGAAAAGATATTTCATAAATCATAAGAGTAGCTGGAGGAGAGAATGAGCAGAAGGCTGGCGAGAGAGGCGGCAATGTGCCTGCTATATGAGCGGGAGATCAATAGAGATGCGGGGGATGAAACGTTAGAGGAAATGAAGGACGTCCTCCAGACAGAAAAAATTATGGAAAAGCATGGGGCTTATATTGGCCAAGTGCTCAAAACCGCAGAGGAAAAACGCGAGGAGATCGATGCAAGAATTGCGAAATACAGCCATTCCTGGAAAATTGAACGGCTTTCCAAGGTAGATCTTTCCATTCTGCGGCTGGCAGTAACGGAAATTTACTATATGCAGGAAATTCCCGTGAAGGTCACCATCAACGAAGCTGTAGAGATGGCGAAAAAATATTCGCTGGACAAGTCTCCTAAATTTATTAACGGCGTGCTTGGCGCGATATATGAAGAGAAAACAAACGAGGGACAGGCGGCGCAGGAATCATGACGCCCCTGTTTTCCTTATTTTAAATGATTGAACATTTGGCGGAAAGCAGATCGGAGGAAGAAAGGGATATGAGTGCACAAATTGTCAGCGGAAAAGAGCTTTCGGCAAAGATCCGGGAGAAGCTTAAGGAACGGGTAAAAAAGGTAGAGCGGGAAAAGGGCTTTACGCCCGGCCTGGCGGTCATTCTGGTGGGTGATGATCCGGCTTCGCATGTATATGTCAACAACAAGGAAAAGGCATGTTTGGAAATCGGTATGAAATCCGAAGTGCGGCGGCTGCCCAAAGAGACGACCCAGGAAGAACTGAACGCGCTCATTGATGCATATAACGCCCGGGAGGACATGCATGGCCTTTTGGTGCAGTTTCCCCTGCCGGCTCATTTGAGCCAGGAGGAGGTTCTGGCGCGCATTTCCCCGAAAAAAGACGTGGACGGGCTGACCGTGCAGAATTCCGGAGCTTTGCTTTCCGGGCTGCCCGGCCTTGTCTCCTGCACGCCCAAAGGCGTCATCCGCCTTATAAAGAGCACGGGCGTGGAAATCGCCGGAAAGCATGCGGTGGTCATTGGCCGGAGCAATCTGGTGGGGAAGCCGGTTTCCGTGCTGCTTTTGAATGAAAATGCCACCGTGACCATGTGCCATTCCAAAACCAAAAATCTCCCGGAGGTATGCGCGCAGGCGGATATTTTGGTGGCCGCCATCGGACGGGCGGAGTTTGTGACCGGGAATTTCATCAAGCCTGGCGCTGTCGTGATCGATGTGGGGACAAGCCGCGTGGACGGGAAATTAAAGGGGGACGTGAAATTTGACGAGGCAGTGGAAAAGGCAGCCTATATCACCCCGGTGCCCGGCGGCGTAGGCCCCATGACCATTACCATGCTGTTGGAAAACACCATTGATGCGGCAGAGATGTTTCACTAAAGGAGAAAAATGAGCAAATACGTTGAAGAACTTCGGGAGCGAGTGGAAAAACGGCTGGCAGAGTTGCTACAGATCCGGACGCCTGAGCTGCTTTGGGATTCCATGGCCTATAGTGTCAAAGCTGGAGGGAAGCGGCTGCGGCCGGTTCTCCACCTGATGGCGGCGGAATTGAAGGGCAGCAGCGAAGAAAATCTGGATATCGCCTGCGCTATCGAGATGATCCACACCTATTCTCTCATTCATGACGACCTGCCGGCGCTGGACAACGATACGCTGCGCCGCGGCTGGGCGACAAACCACGTCGTCTTTGGCGAAGCCCAGGCGATTCTCGCCGGAGACGGGCTTTTGAATTATGCCTATGAGGTGATGCTGCAAAATGCGGCGCGTTTCCCGGAGAATTCCTTCGCCCATCTGCGGGCAATTTCCCTTGTGGCCGCGGCTGCAGGGGTTGGGGGCATGATCGCCGGCCAGGTACAGGACGTGCATCTGGAAGGAGAGCCCATCGGATTTGAGGAGCTTTCCTATATCCACCGCCACAAGACTGGAGATATGATTACGGGTGCGCTCCTGTCCGGCCTGGAGCTGCACGATCCCACCGAAGAAGAAAGACGGGCGCTCTGCCTTTATGGCGAAAATGTCGGTTTAGTATTTCAGATTGTTGACGACGTTTTGGATATTACGGCGGGGGCTGAACTGGGAAAAACTGTGGGGAAAGACGCAAAAAGCGGAAAGACCACCTATCCTACGCTGTTTGGTATTGAAAAATCTATGGAAATCGCGGCGGAAAAGACAGAGCAGGCGGTTGCCGCCCTGGAGATATTTTCCGGGCCGGTGGTTTATGAATTGACAGCGCTGGCGGAACAGATGCTGCATCGCCATGCCTGAAAGGGCAGAGGCGGGGAAGGACGGAAGTATGGAATTTGGAAGCAAGGATGTGGCAAAAGCGGCCATTATGCTGGCGCTTTCTGAAACCCGGGAGCAGGAAAAGGAGCTCAAGCGGCAATATGCCCAGGAGGGAATCGAAACCTGCGGGGTGGATTTTGGCGGAGAATTTACGGCTTCGGTAGGTGTGATCATCGAACGGGCTGTGGTTTCTGCCAAGCGGGAAGGGCTGATTGGGGAAAAGCATGCCGAGCTGGGAGCCGTTGCAGGCGCGGCCCGGGAAGCGGTGGCTCAGATTGCCATGAAATCCATCGGATATAATGTGGGCGGCAAAATCGGCATTGCCCGGTGCGGCCAGCATATTGCCGTTGCCATCTATAACTGCATTGGCTTGCTGCATTTGAACGATGTCGCCATCGGGCTGGGGCATCGGATTGTTTGAGCGGAGGGAAAAAGGATGATACAGATTGCCATTGACGGGCCGGCCGGAGCGGGGAAAAGCACGGCGGCGAAGGAGCTGGCGCGCCGGCTGCATATCAACTACATGGACACGGGCGCGATGTACCGTGCGATGGCCTATGCCTTGATGCAGCGTGGCATCGATATTGCGGATCATGCGGCGGTGGAAAAGGAGTTGGGTTCCATCGATATTGCTGTTCAATACGGAGAGCAGGGGCAGCGGGTTTTGGCCAATGGAACGGATGTGACTGATTTCATCCGGACGCCGGAGGTTTCCAAAGGCGCATCCGATGTGGCCGTGATTCCGGCAGTGCGGCTGAAGCTGGTAAAAACCCAGCAGGAAACGGCGGAGAAATATGACATCGTCATGGATGGCCGGGATATCGGAACCTATGTCCTGCCTGACGCCAAAGTGAAATTTTTCATCACAGCTTCTTCGGCGGAGCGCGCCAAGCGGCGGTATTTGGAATGGAAAGCGGCCGGCATTCAAAAAGATATCCGTGAGCTGGAGCAGGAAATCATTAGCCGCGATAAGACAGACAGCGAGCGGGAGTTTGCTCCTCTGCGCCAGGCAGAGGACGCCATTTTGCTGGATACGACGGACATGGGCATTGAGGATGTTTTGCAGGCGGTGATCCGCAGGGTGCGCGAGGTCTACGGCGATGTTCTATAAAGTCCTGAAGGTAATCGTAAAACCCATCTTTTATCTGATATTTGGTATAAAGATCGTGCATAAGGAGCGCCTGCGCTATGAGGGCGGCATGATTCTTATTGCCAATCATCGGAGCAATTTTGATCCTATTTTTATGCATTTAGTGGTCAAGCCCAAGGTACAGCTTATGGCAAAACAGGAGTTGTTTAAAAATCCCATGCTGCGCTGGCTTGTGACTGCCCTGGGCGCGTTTCCAGTGGAACGGGGCCGGGGGGATCTGGGGGCGATCAAAAATGCCTTTAAGATCCTCCGCAGCGGCGGAACGCTGGGGATTTTTCCCGAGGGAACGCGAACCCGAACAGACCATATGCGCCCATTTCAGCATGGCGTTGCCATGATTGCCATTCGGACAGGCGCGCCCATTCTCCCTGTCTATTTCGCCAAAACTTTCCGTCCTTTCCGGCGCAATCCTATCATCGTTGGGGAGCCGATTCAGATGCGGGATGTTTTGGAAGCGAAGCTTTCGAATACAGAGGATGTGAAGCAGATGACGAATTATCTGTTTGAAAAAATGCAGGAGCTGGAAAGGGAAGCCAAGGCGCTATGCAAATAATTCGTGCGAAACACGCTGGATTTTGCTTCGGCGTAAAACGGGCTGTGGACAAGACGCTGCAGCTGGCAAAAGAGGGAAAGAAGCTCTGCACTCTGGGGGATCTGATCCACAACACGATTTTCGTGGAATATCTGAAGGAAAAGGGCATCCGCTCCGTGGAGAGCCTTTTGGAAGTGCAGGAAGGCGAATGCGTGGTGATCCGCTCGCATGGTGTTGCACCGGAATGCTATGAACAGCTGGAAGCGCAGGGTATTTCCTATGTGGACTGCACCTGTCCCTTTGTGGCCCGGATTCATGAGCGGGTATCCAGGGAAAAATCCTGTCACGACGCGATTATCATTATTGGGAAAGCGGAGCATCCGGAGGTCGTTGGAATCAAAGGCTGGGCGGGGGAACATGCCTATGTTGTTGCTTCCCCGGAGGATATCCGGCATCTGCCCCCGGTGAATACGGCGCTGGTAGTCTGCCAGACAACCATCCGGCAGGAGCTTGCAGATGCGTTGTTTTCTGAAATTCAGCAGCGGATTCCCGGCGCGGAGCTGTTCAACAGCATCTGTGAAACGACACGGCAGAGGCAGGAGGAAACGCGTCTGTTGGCTCAAAAATCCGATGCCATGGTCGTGATTGGGGATAAAAAAAGCTCCAATACGCGGAAACTTTATGAAATAGCGTTAAAATTCTGTAACAACACGCAATATATCGAGTCAGTTGACGAACTTTTACTTGAAAAATTTTTGAATTGTGATATAATTAGTATCGTTGCTGGTGCATCCGCGCCAGATTGGATAATCAGGGAGGTAGAAACACAGATGAGCGAATTCGAACATGCTCAGGTAGCAGAAGAAGAAGTAAAGGCTGCCGAAGAGCAAGCGGAAGCGACCGAAGCGGCTGTTGAGGCTGAAGAAGCAGCGGCGGTGGAAGCGGAAGATCAGGACAAGAACGACGAGAACACGGACTTTCTTGCTGAGCTTGAAAAAACTTTTGTAAAAATAAGAAGGGGCCAGTTTGTCAAGGGCGTTGTTGTTCAGGTGTCTGATGATGAAGTCTGTGTTAACATTGGCTATAAATCGGATGGGATTATCAGAAAAGAAGACCTGACAGCGGAAGGCGATGCGTCCCCGGCGGATATGTTCCAGCCTGGCGACGAAATCGAGGCTGAGGTTATCACCTTGAACGACGGCGAAGGCAATGTCCGGCTTTCCCGCAAAAAGATTGAAAGCCAGCTCAAATGGAAAGAGCTGATCGATAACCTGGATCCCGAAAAGACCTATGAATGCAAGGTTGTCAAGGTAATCAAGGGCGGCGTTCTCTCCAAGCTGGAAGGATATGATGCGTTTATTCCGGCTTCGCAGCTGTCTCTCAAATACATCGAAGATCTGAGCGTATTTGTGGGCCAGACGCTGGAAGTCAAGATTATCGATATCGATAAGAGACAAAAGCGTTTTGTGCTTTCTCATAAGGAAGTCCTGAAGGCGCAGCAGGAAGAGGCGGAAAAGAAGATTTTCGCATCCTTTGAAAAGGGCGCGGTTGTCAAGGGCGTTGTTAAGCGTTTGACGGATTTCGGCGCGTTTGTGGATGTTGGGGGTGTAGACGGCCTGCTTCATATTACGGATATCAGCTGGGTTCGCATCAAGCATCCCAAGGATGTTTTGCAGGAAAATCAGGAGATCGAAGTTAAGATCCTGAATGTGGATCCGGAAAAGAAGAAAATTTCTCTCGGCTATAAACAGCTCCAGCCCCGTCCGTGGGATCTCGTGCCGGAAAAATATCTGGTGGGAGATACTGTCGAAGGGAAAGTTGTCCGGATTGCTCCCTTTGGAGCGTTTGTAGAACTGGAGCCGACAGTGGAGGGTCTGGTTCATATTTCTCAGGTTGCCAACCGTCGGATTGAAAAGGTGGAAGACGTTCTCAACGTCGGAGATGTTGTCAACGCGAAGATTTTGGAAGTCAATGGCGAAAAGAGAAGAATCAGCCTGAGCATCCGCGCATTGCTGGATACCCCCAAGCAGGAAGCGGCAGACACGCAAGATGATGCGGCGGAAGAATCCTCGTATTCTGGTAAGAAGCGGGATCGGGAAGAGCGCATTTCCTATACGCTTCCTCCGGTAGAAGAGGCAAAAACGTCCTTGGCGGATCTGTTCCCGAAGATGGACGACTAAGATTTTATGGAATAAAAAGAAGCTGTTTCAAAAACAGCTTCTTTTTTTATCCTGTTTTATGCGGCTATGGATGAGTTGTATTTAGCTGAAAATTATATTATAATAAGAAAGGAATGTAAACGGGGTAGCAAATCAGATGAAGAAGGCACAGAAGAAGAAAAAACAAGAACAAACCAAGCTCACCAATGAAATTGTGGGCGTTTTGTTGATTGCATTGGGAATTGTCATTGGAATTTCCATATATTCTTCCTCCGGTGCGTTATTCTCCATTTGGATGCGCTCCTTCTTTTTTGGCACATTTGGCGTTGTTGGATATGCTATGCCGGTTTGTATCGCGGCGGGAGGAATCGGCGCCATCGCGGCGCGCAGACATGCTCCGCATTGGGGAAAAATTACAGCGGGTGCTATCGGTTTTTTGAGTTTGCTCACCTTTATCCAGCTCTGCTATGCCAATAATTTTCTGACGATAGATGGCTTTCCCGCCTATTTGGCGGAGTGCTATGTAAAAGGCGGAGAATTTGCCCTGGGCGGCGGTGTTCTAGGCGGTCTCTTGGGATACCCGCTCTCCGTCTTTATCGGTGACACTGGCGGCCTTGTCCTCGCAATGGCAATGTTTATCGTTTGTCTGATGATCGTCACAAACTTTTCACTAAAAAAGGTGGGAGAGAAAATCAAAAATTATATTATTGAAAAACACGACGCCCGGGAAGAACATAAAGAAGATGTGCAAGAGTTTCCCGGTATTGAGAAAAAAACAAAAAAACAGGTAAAAAAGGCGTATGACAATGCTTTTACCTATAAAAGCCAGCCGATTCGCAAGAAACAGCTGTTTATTGAGGAAGTTGCTCCGGTGGAAGATGATTTTCCAGAGGAACTTTTGGATTTGGAGGAAGAACCTTTCCTGCATGACGAGGAAAGGGAAGCGGATTCCTTCGGCATGGAAGAAGAAATTCTTGGAATCGAGCCGGAGGAAGAGGAGAATGCCAGGCCCGAGCTAGATTTTTCCCCTGTTTCTTTGCGCCCAGAAAAAGCAGCGATGTCTGAACCACAGCATACGGCGGCAACGAAGGTGAAAGAAGGCATGGCACCTGCCGCGCCGGAACAAGAAAAACCAGCTGCCGCAAAGCCGGCAGACGAGGAAGAAAAACAGTATATCCCTCCGCCGATCTCTCTTTTGAACGCGGGAAGCGGCGGAAACGCCAATAAAAATGAGCGGGATGAGATCCGGACAAAGGCAGATCTTCTGGAAAAAACGCTGAAAAATTTCAATATCTCCGCAAAGGTGGTCAATGTTTCTAAGGGCCCGGTAGTGACGCGCTTTGAATTGCAGCCGGCTCCGGGGATAAAGGTGAGCCGAATCGTCTCCTTATCGGATGATATCGCCCTGAATCTGGCCGCGCCCAGTATCCGCATCGAGGCGCCGATTCCGGGAAAAGCCGCCATCGGCATCGAGGTGCCCAATACCAAGAAAACTATGGTCACTGCGCGGGAAATGATCGATACAGATGAATTCCGCAATATGAAAAGCAAGCTGGCTTTTGCCGTCGGGAAAGATATCGCCGGGAAGAATGTGTATGGCGATTTGGCGAAGATGCCCCACCTCCTCATTGCAGGAACAACAGGTTCAGGAAAGAGTGTCTGCGTCAACGCTTTCATCATGAGCGTTTTATACCATGCTTCGCCGGATGAAGTGGAATTTATCATGATTGATCCCAAGGTGGTGGAGTTGAGCATTTTCAATGGGATTCCGCATATGAAGATTCCCGTCATTACTGAGCCCAAGAAGGCGACGGTTGCTCTCAACTGGGCGGTGGAAGAGATGCTCAAACGGTATAAGCAGTTTGCCGACCGCGGCGTTAAAGATCTGGAGCGGTTTAATAACCATCCGGATACGCCCAAAGAAGAGCGCATGCCGAAAATCGTCATCGTCATCGATGAATTGGCCGACCTGATGATGGCCAGTGCCAGTGAGGTTGAGGACGCGATCTGTCGGATCGCGCAGTTGGGCCGTGCCAGCGGCATTCACATCATCATCGCTACACAAAGCCCCCGGGTGGATATCATTACCGGACTTATCAAGGCGAACTTCCCTTCGCGAATTGCTCTCACGGTATCCAATCAGGTGGATTCCCGAGTTATCATTGATATGGGCGGCGCGGAAAAGCTCTTAAAAGACGGCGATATGCTCTATATGCCCGCTGGGGTGAACAAACCCATCCGGCTTCAGGGATGTTATATTTCGGACAGCGAGAATGAAGCAGTTGTGAATTTCCTGCGCAATGAACATACGGGCCATGGCTATGATGAAGATCTGGCCCGGGAAGTGGAAACCGGGGCGCAGTCCTCTTCCGAAAACGGAGAGACGGAATTTGGGGACGCATTGGTTCCCAAAGCGATTGAATTGGCGCTGGAATATGAACAGGTCTCGATATCCATGCTTCAGCGGCGTTTGAAGGTGGGATACGCCCGGGCGGCGCGTCTGGTGGATGAGTTGGAGGAAAAGCGGATTGTGACTCCCGCGGAGGGGAGCAAACCGCGGCAAGTGCTGATTACCTGGGATGATTACCGCCGGATGATGCATGAAGAGGATGAAACGGCGACGGAGGAAGAATGAAGGAGATACAAATCGGGGTCATTTCCCTTGGGTGTTCGAAAAACCGGGTGGACACCGAACTGATGCTGGGAGCGCTGCAGCACCGGAATGTGAGCTTTGTTGCAGATCCGGCGCAGGCGGATGTGATTATTATCAACACCTGTGGTTTTATTGAGTCGGCCAAGCAGGAATCCATCGATACAATTCTGGAAATGGCGCAGTATAAAAAAACGGGCGGCTTAAAGGCCCTGATCGTTGCGGGATGTCTCTCGGAACGATACCGGGAAGAGTTGATGCGGGAGCTTCCGGAAGTGGATGCCTTTTTGGGAGTCAACGCATATGACGCAATTGCCGAGGCGGTGGATCATGCGCTGGCAGGGGAGGCTTTCTCGGAATTTTCTGCCCCCAAAGCCGAGGGAAATTATCTGGATCGTGTTTTGACGACGCCTTCCTATTATGCTTATGTGAAAATCGCTGAGGGCTGCAACAACCGCTGTTCCTACTGCGCGATTCCCTATATCCGCGGAAATCTGCAAAGCAGAACGATGGAGGATATCGAGGCGGAGGTTCGCATGCTCTTGAAAGCAGGTGTCCGGGAAATAATTTTGGTGGCCCAGGATACGACGCGATATGGAATGGATCTTTATGGGAAACCCATGCTATGCGAATTGTTGGAACGTCTGGCAGTGCTTCCGGGAATTGTATGGCTCCGGGTTTTATACTGTTATCCCGAAAACATTACAGATGAGCTTTTGGATGTTATGCAGAAGCATGAAACCATCGTGAAATATCTGGATATTCCGATCCAGCATCTGGATGATACCGTATTGAAGCGGATGCACCGCCGTAACCGGCAGGACGCGACCTATGCTCTGGTGCGCAAAATCCGCCAGAAAAATCCCAACTTTATTATTCGCACTACGCTGATTGCGGGGTTCCCCGGAGAAACCGAAGAGCAGTTTGCTGTTCTTAGGCAGGGTGTTGAAGATTTGGCTTTTGACCGGATGGGAGTATTCGCCTATTCCCAGGAAGAAGGAACGCCGGCTGCGGAGTTCCCGGATCAGGTTCCAGAAGAAGAAAAGGAGGCCCGGCGGGATACGCTTATGGAAATTCAGCAGGCGATTTCTCTGGCGGCCAATGAACGCCGAGTGGGAAAGATTTACCGTGTTTTGATAGAAGGCGCAGGAGAGCAGGAGGGAACCTATTGGGGCCGTTCCTACGCCGAGGCGCCCGACATCGATGGGCAGATCCTTATCCATTCACAGCGGCCGCTGGCTGAAGGGGAATTTGTTCCCGTAAAAATTGAATCGGCGGATGCCTATGACCTTTATGGAGGGGCCCTGTTATGAATAAGCTCCCCAATTATCTCACGATTGCCCGCATCGTGCTGGTGCCGTTTTTTATCCTGTGCTACTATACCGGGCTGCCGGGATGGAATTATTGGGCGGGAGGTATTTTTATCGCCGCGTCCCTCACGGATATGCTGGACGGATATCTGGCGCGGCGGTTCGCATGTGTTTCAAAATTTGGAAAGCTCATGGATCCCATTGCGGATAAGGTTTTATTCACCTCAGCCCTGTTGCTGCTTTTGGCCTGGGGCAAGGTGGGGCCGGTTATATGCATTATCCTGATCGGAAGGGAGTTTATTATCTCGGGTTTCCGGCAGCTCGCGGCCTCCGAAGGTGTGGTGATCGCGGCAGGTTGGAGCGGAAAACTGAAAACGATTTTTCAGCTGGTGGGGATATCGCTGATATTCCTGGAAAATCCGCTGTTCTCTCTTTGGAATATTGATATGGGAATCATCCTGATCTATATCAGCGTGTTTTTGTCCATATGGTCGTGTATCGAATATATGGTGAAAAATAAAGAAGTATTAAAGGGGTAAAAAATGATGATGGATAAAGAAAAGGCGCTGGACAACGCTTTGGCGCAAATTGAAAAGCAATTTGGAAAGGGAGCGATCATGCGGCTGGGCGACCAGTCCGCGCATATGGAGGTTTCCGCGATTCCTACGGGCTGCTTGGAGGTGGATCTGGCGTTGGGGATCGGCGGGTTGCCCCGGGGCCGGATTATCGAGATCTATGGCCCGGAATCCTCTGGTAAAACGACGGTTTCTCTGCATGTCGTCGCGGAAGCACAAAAGCTGGGCGGCGCGGCAGCCTTTATCGATGTGGAACATGCGCTGGACCCGGTATATGCGAAAAATCTGGGCGTAGATATTGATAATCTTTTTGTCTCCCAGCCGGATACGGGGGAACAGGCGCTGGAGATTATGGAAACGCTGATCCGCAGCGGCGCCATCGATGTGATTGTTCTGGACTCGGTGGCTGCCCTGGTGCCCAAATCCGAAATTGATGGAGAAATGGGCGATGCACATGTGGGATTGCAGGCACGCCTTATGTCCCAGGCGCTCCGCAAGCTGGCGGGAGCGATCTCCAAATCCAATACTGTGGCCATTTTTATCAACCAGCTGCGGGAAAAGGTTGGCGTCATGTTCGGCAATCCCGAGGTCACTCCGGGCGGCCGGGCGCTGAAGTTTTATTCCTCCGTCCGCATGGAAGTGCGCAAAGGAGAGCCGATTAAAAACGGCGATCAGGTCGTTGGGAACCGGACAAAGATCAAGATTGTAAAAAACAAGGTTGCGCCGCCTTTCAAAACGGCGGAATGCGAGATTTTATATGGAAAGGGCATTTCCGCGTCGGCCAGCCTCCTCAATTTGGGCGTGCAGTTCGATATCATCAACAAATCCGGCGCATGGTTTTCCTATAAGGACGCCCGCATTGGCCAGGGCCGGGATAATGCCCGGAGATATCTGGAGGATAACCCGGAGGTTGCGGAAGAAGTCAAGCAGCAGATTATGGAAAAAATCAATGGCAAGCCGGAAGAGAGCGAAGCAAGTGCCGGCGAGGAATAAAAAGATAAGGCTGTTTCCAGCACTAAACCGGGGAAAATACATTTCCCCGGTTTTTTCTAAAAGTTTCATTCTCCCGGGAAGAATTGCACTTTTTATAAAGATATAGTATAATAGAAAAACGGTGGTGCAGTATTCTAGTCGGTACTGCCGGTTTCGAAGACGGGCCTAAAAATCCGTTAAAGGGCATATCGATGAAGTTTCTGGTGTTGGCTGCTGACGCCCAGTCGGGAGCTGATGCTGGGAGTTAAGGAAGAGGGGCGATCCGTAATGGCATACGGGCGAATGACCCAGCTTCCGTGGAGACCCTGTAGGTTGTTTGACGAAACGAAAGAGCTACTGAATGGGATTAAACCTGCTATGCGGTTCGCAGCTGTGTGCAGTGTAGCCTGCCTTGCGTTGGCGCAGAGGGATAGGAGGAGCGTAGGCCATTTCAGGCCAGAAGTGGTTTACACGCCTGTACTCCTTGAAACTGCGGATGGCAAAAGAGGATAGAAACCGGAATTGTGCTGTTGAGGAAAGCTCCTAGACTGTTTTTATAAGGTGCGTTAGGGATTATAGTGTGGTCTAAACGGCAATCCAGTCATGCGTAAGGCGACTTTGCATTATGGGCTTTAAAGGGAAACCGCTTCTATCGGCGACGGGAAGTAGTTCATAGGGAAATCCTACTGGACCTAAGCTGCAAGGTCTATCTAACGTATCACCACCGATTAAAAAATACGGAGAAACCGACTTGTCTGGTTCAAAAACAAAAGGAGTCCGCTTCTGGACTCTGAAAATTTTTTTTATCACGCTGATTACTTCCGGCGGGATTAGTGTAGTCGCAGAAGTATTCATGTCTAATTTAGGGATTCTTCCCGCTACTTTGATTGTTATAGCGCTCATATTACTGGGCGTTATTTTCGATATCATCGGCGTGGCGTTTGCCTCCTGCGATCAGACGCCGTTTATCGCCATGTCGGCAAAAAAAATCAAAAAGGCGACGCGTGCCTTGAAATTGCTGAAAAATGCAGAAGTCGTTTCCAATATATGCAACGATGTGATTGGAGACGTTTGCAGTATTGTCAGCGGTGCGGCAGGCGCGGCAATCGTGGCCAAAATTATGGTTTCTTCTCCCAGTGTATCGGAAATTGTCATCAGCATTTTGATTTCCAGCGTCACTGCTGCCTGCACGGTTGCCGGAAAGGCGCTCGGAAAGGGTTTTGCCATGAACAAAAATGTGAAGATCGTGGAAACGATCGGCGCTTTTTTTGCGTTGTTTGAGCGCAGCCCCAAAACAAAACCGCGGAAAGGCGGGAAATGATATGGAGAAAAAACGTCTGGATGTCATCATGGTGGAACAAAATCTGGCGGCTAGCCGGGAGCGAGCCAAGGCATTGATTATGGCCGGGGAGGTAATAGTTTCCGGAAAAACTGTCACAAAAGCCGGAGAAATGGTACTGCCGGACAGTGAAATTATTGTGAAGGAAACCTGCCCCTATGTGAGCCGGGGCGGGTGGAAGCTGGAAAAGGCAATGGCGTGTTTTCCCATTCAGCTTTCGGGAAAGGTCTGCGCAGATATTGGGGCGTCCACCGGGGGATTTACCGACTGTATGCTGCAAAACGGGGCGCGTATGGTTTATGCCGTCGACGTGGGCTATGGCCAGCTGGACTGGAAACTCCGCAACGATCCGCGAGTAGTCGTCATGGAACGGACAAACGCCCGGTTTATGGAGGCAGATACCTTCTCCGAAACGCCGGAATTTGCCAGTGTAGACGTCTCTTTCATCTCCCTGAAGCTGATCTTGCCGGCCATGCGGCGGGCTGGGATCCGGGAGGCTGTGACCCTCATCAAACCGCAGTTTGAAGCAGGCCGGGAAAAGGTTGGAAAAAAGGGCGTGGTGCGGGACCCTTCCGTCCATGAAGAAGTAATATCCAACGTGTTTTCGTATGCAGAAGCGGAATCCTTTGGGCTGAACGGCCTCACATTTTCTCCCATTAAAGGCCCCAATGGGAATATTGAATATCTAGCTCATTTCATAAAAGACGTTCCTTCCTGTGAGGTTTCCATTCCCTCTGTCGTGCAGGAGGCTTTTTCCAGCTTATAAGCAAGCCGAAAGGGAAAATCTATTCTTGTATATTTTTTGATTATTATGTATAATTATTTTTGACCAATGCGATAGGAGCATAGCTATGTGCATTTTTGGTATCTATACAAATTTGAAGAAAGATGCAGAATTGCACTATACCCGCCAAGTGGTGCAGGCACTGGAGGATCGGGGCGTTCCCTATTATTTTGACGATGCGCTTGTAAAAGCGATGGGAGCTGGGCCGGAAGCCAGCTGCCGCGGCCGTAAAATCGATGTGCTTTTGGTTCTGGGCGGCGATGGAACGATGCTGACGGCTGCACGGAAATATGGGCCGCAGGGCACGCGGCTTCTCGGACTGAATATGGGCCGCATGGGCTTTTTGTTGGATACAGAAGTGGAAAATCTGCGCGCCGCCATCGATGGGATTCTGGCAGGGAAATACCGCATAGAAAAACGCATTATGCTGAAGGCAGGCATTCTCGATGCGGAGGGAAAAATTCGTGCGAGCGCCTATGGATTGAATGAAGCGGTAATTTCTCAAAAAAAGGTGCTGCGGATCGTCAATGTGCATGTGGCGGTCAATGGACTGCCGGTGGACAACTGGCGGTGCGACGGCCTGATTGTTTCCACTCCCACTGGCTCTACGGGATATTCTCTTTCGGCCGGTGGGCCGGTGGTGCAGCCAACGGTGGATGTGCTTCTGATTACGCCCATTTGCCCCCATACTCTGCAGTCCAGCAATATTGTGATTTCCGGGAACGATGAGATTACTGTGCGGGCGGAATCGGATTACGGATCGACTGTGCTCACATTGGACGGGCAGGATGCCTTTGAAATCGGGCAGAATGAGACGGTTTCCATCAAAAAAGCAGATTTCGGCGTGGAATTCATTCGGTATACGGATAAAAACTTTTTTCTGCTGCTCAAAGAAAAACTGGCAGAATGGGTGATCAAATAGTAGAGGTGGAGAAAGGCAATGAAGCAAAAGCGGCATAACGCAATCCTGGAAATCATCGAAGAGGCGACCATTGAAACCCAGGAGGACTTGGGCAAAGCCCTGCTGGAGCACGGATTTAAAGTGACGCAGGCGACAATTTCACGGGATATTAAGGAACTGCATTTGATCAAGGTGCAGACCGAGCGCGGCGTCTATAAATACGCGGTCAATGAAGCCAGCGTGGTTTTGAATACGCAAAAGCTGCTGCGGGTATTCAAGGAAACAGTTGTTTCCGTGCGCGGATCGGGAAATATTATTGTCGTCACCACGCTCACGGGCAGCGCTAACGCTGCAGCGGAAGTCATTGATAATCTGGATATCGATGGAATTATCGGAAGCATCGCCGGGGACAACACGATTTTCCTGGCGGTGGAAACAGAAAAGGCAGAACATATCATTCACCACCTCAAGCAAATATCCAAACGATAAACAGTTGGGAACCGCCATGATTCAAGAACTGACCATTCAAAATATCGCTCTCATCAGCGAGCTTTCCCTTTCTTTTGAAAAGGGGTTTAACGTACTCACCGGGGAAACGGGCGCGGGAAAATCCATTCTCGTGGACTCCATGAACCTGATTCTGGGAAGCCGCGGTGACCGGGAACTGATTCAGCATGGGAAGGAAAAGGCCTATGTGGAAGCGCAGATCTCGGATTATGAGAAAAAGGATGTGCTGGCGGAGCTGGATTCTTATGGAATCGAAGCCGGAGAATCCCTGATCCTTTCCCGGGAGCTTTCTGTTTCCGGAAAAAATGTATGCCGGATTAACGGGCGGCTGGTGAGTCTGAACGTGCTGCGGGAAATTGCCGGCAGACTGATTCATTTATACGGCCAAAACCAGCAGCAGGATCTCTTTGCGGAAAAATATCACCTGCGGATCTTAGACCAATATGGCGGAGAATCTATCACTGCCGCAAAAGAAACGCTGGGGAATGTATTTCGCGATTATTCCGCCGTCCGAAAGAGGTTGGATTCCCTGCAGCAAAACACCGCAGAAAAGGAACGCCGTCTGGATATGCTGCGGTTTCAGATCGACGAGATTTCCAAGGCCGATCTCAAAATCGGCGAAGAAGAGGGCTTGGAGCAGGAAAAAAGGCGGATGCTCAACAGCGAAAAGATTGCTTCAGCACTGGAACTTTCCAAAGAATTGTTAAACGGAAACGAGAGCATCCTGGAAAAATTAAAAGAGACCATCCATGCCATGGAAGGAATTGGCGACATGGATGAGCGGTATGCCAAGGTTTTGCAGAGCGTAAACGACGCATACTATTCTTTGGAAGACAGCTTTTATGAAATTTCCGATTGTGCGGAATCCGTTGCCTTTGAGCCGGCGCGGCTGGAAGAAATTGAAGACCGGCTGGCGCTTATCGCGGGTCTGCGGCGCAAATACGGCTCCTCTGTTGAGGAAATTTTGTCCTTCCAGGATGCTGCCCAGGAAGAACTGGAAGAGCTGGAGGGGAGCGACAGCCGAATTGCCGGATTGGAAAAACAGGCATGTGATTTGCGGGCGGCCGTGGTGCGGGCGGCGGGTTCTCTTACAGACCTGCGCAAAAAGACAGCGAAAATTTTGGAAAAGGCCATTGTGGAGCAGCTCCGGGAGCTGGGAATGAAATATGCCCAATTTTCCATTCGCTTTGAAGAAAAGGAGATTGCCGCAGAAGGCGCGGATATGGTGGAATTTTATATCACCGTCAATCAGGGGGAGCCTTTGAAGCCCCTTGCAAAAGTGGCTTCGGGCGGCGAGGCTTCGCGCATTATGCTGGCTATCAAAAATATAACCGCTATGCGGGAAGATATTTCCACGATGATTTTTGACGAAGTGGACACGGGAATCAGCGGAAATATGGCGCAGGTGGTGGCGCAAAAGATCGGGCGGATCGCAAAAGAACGCCAGGTGATCTGTGTGACGCATCTGGCGCAGATCGCGGCTATGGCGGATATCCATTATTATATTGAAAAACAGGTCAGCGGCGGCCACACGAAAACCGTTGTCCAGCGGATTGAAGGAGAGAATATTCCGCGGGAAATTGCCCGCCTGGCGGGCGGAATCGAATCCGAGCTCTCTTTGGCGCATGCGAAAGAACTGCTTTTGAAAGCAAAGGAATACAAGCGTGATTTTTGACTGAATTTGTAAAACCATACAATTCTTGACTCGCATAAAAGGACACCTTCCAAACAATACTACCTTTGAGATTATTGTTTAAAGAGGTGTCTTTTTTGAATCGGACAAGAAAAGGAATCTGCATCGGGATCACGGTTCTGATGCTGCTGGCCGTTGGATTCCTGATTATCCCGGCGGTCGTAAGCTTTGCCAACGTTCCGGATGAAATTCTCCTGATCGATGGAAATTCGCAGACGTTGGAACTGAATTTGCCATTTAACATAAAATTGCGTTCCGATACCAAGGACGTGATTAAATTCAATGGAAATAGTTTAGAGGATCAGGATGTCTATGGAATGAGCGAACCCCTGACGATATCCTCTGAAAATACCGGAACAGCCGACGTTTCCATCGACCTTTTGGGATTTATTCCCGTCAAAAATATCAAGGTCACGGTTGTCGATGAAAAATACCTGGTTCCGGGCGGGCAGAGCATCGGTGTGATGCTCTATACAAAGGGAGCCCTTGTTGTTGGGACGATGGATGTAGTGACAGAGGATGGCCAGCGGGTGAATCCAGCCAAAAAAGCGGGACTGGACCCAGGCGATGTTATTGAAAAACTAAACGGTGTGGAAATCAAAAATGCCCAGCATATGACCGAACTCATCAATAACCTGAAAGATGCGGAGGTAAAGCTCTCCATCCGGCGCCATAATGAGGAAAGGGAAATTACCATCACGCCCGTTAAGGATTCGGAAGATGGTCTTTTGAAACTGGGCGTATGGGTGCGCGACAGCACGGCCGGCGTGGGAACCCTGACATTTTATGACCCTTCCACAAAGAGCTTTGCCGGGCTTGGACATGCGATCTCTGACGTGGATACAGGAGAACTTTTAACGGTCAAAGAAGGGGAAATCGTCTCCTCGGAGATTATCGAGATCGTCAAAGGCGAAGCGGGCGAACCGGGGGAGCTGAAAGGGTCTTTCGATGTGAACAATGAAGTGATCGGGAATATTACGAAAAATACGGATTTCGGCATTTATGGCACATCCGAAAAGGGAATTGAAAATAATCTATATTCCGAGGCGCTTCCGGCCGCAAAGCGGGATGAAATCCAGCTGGGTGATGCAACATTGCTTTGCTCTCTCAATAACGAAGGGGTGAAGGAATATAAGTGCAAAATCATCAAGCTGAATGCCCAGAACTCACCCAAGCAGAAGAGCATGGAAATCGAGATCACGGATGAACGTCTGCTATCCCAGACCGGCGGAATTGTGCAGGGAATGAGCGGAAGCCCGCTTTTGCAGAATGGAAAGATCGTTGGGGCTGTTACCCATGTGTTTGTCAACGATCCGACAAAGGGATATGGAATCTATGTGGATTGGATGCTAAACGAGTTGGGAAAATAAAATCAGAATATATTTTTGGTAATTCCATGGAATTTTTTGACATATTTCGCACAATCATATTGAGTATGCCGCGGATTCGATGTATAATAAATGTGTCTTCAAACACTGAAATTCTTAATAGAGGTGCGGAACGTGTCGAAAAATGCAACAACATACTCGGTTTTGGTTGCGAGTGAAAGCAAGGATTATTTGTTGGTAATAAAGAACCATACGGAAAAGATGGGAATTTTTCATGACTGCTGTTTTGCCTTTAACGGCGAGGATGCTTTGGAAAAATTTCGTGAAAAGAAGCCGGATCTGTTTATTTTGGATGTCATTTTATCCAAAATTGATGGCTTGAGTGTTCTGGAGGCAATCAAGAATGAAGGGATTCACGGCAACTCGAAAATTGTCGTCACCTCGGCAACTGCCAGTGAATTTTCTATCAATAAATCTTTTGACTATGGCGCAGACTTTTTTCTGATCAAGCCCATTTCTTTCTTCACCTTCCGTGGGCGCATCATGGATCTTTTGCAATATAATGGGCAGAGGAAAGAGGAATCCGCGGAAAATCCGGAAAAGCATATTATTCCTCCGGCGGATGTCAAAACCGATGTGGATCAAATGTCTGCCATCACCCGCATCATCCAGAGAATTGGCTTTACCCCCAACATGAAGGGATATAAATATGTTCGTTATGCGATTAGCTTAGGCTTACAGGATGAGGCGATTTTAGGAAAAATTACCCAGGGACTTTATCCTGCCGTAGCGGAAAACTTCAATACTACCGCTTCCCGTGTGGAGCGGGACATCCGCCATGCCGTGGAAGTGGCGTGGGAAAAGGGTGATATGCGGTATATCGAAAATTTGTTTGGATATACCGTAGACGCCAACCGGGGCAAGCCGACAAACTCTGCCTTTATTGCCGCGATTGTCGACTATATCAATTTAAATAAGGTGAAAATAGATTAAAATAGCAGACATAGGCTCATTTCCTGTCGAATATAGATAGTATCGAGGTAGGCGATGAGACCCATGCAGCATAGAATCCGTTGGATGATGGATGAAATACGAAACCACAAAGCCGCCTATATTCTGGGCGGCTTTTTTATACTGGCGGGGCTGATTGCGGGCTTTGTCTCCGTTGGAAGCGGAACGCCTTCGTTTCGCTTGGCAGTGCTGCGGTGTTTTTGGGGATACCAAATGGATTACAGCCTCTTTCCATTTTTATGGAGCATCGGATTTTGGCGGGTTCTGGGATGGGCTGCTTATCTGTTTTGTTCTCTTTGGATCATTGGGATTCCGTGCATGTGCATCCTGGTTCCCCTGTATTCCGCCCTATGGAGCATGGGATGGGGAATTTTGTTTTCCATCGCGTTTCCGCTGCAGTTTCTTTGGATGGTTCCAGTTTTTTTGATCCTGTTGGGGGTCCACATAGCATGCTTCCTTCAGCTCTGCGCCTATGGAATAGAAAATATAAAAAAATGTCTGAAGGAACGCCATGTCCCCAAAACCCCTTCGGATATTTATCGGGAGGCGGCTCCGCACTATAGACGCTGCATGGCCTGCTATCTGGTCCTCCTGGGCAGTCTGGTGATGGAAGCGGTCATCCTTTCCGAATTTTATCAGGCGTTATTATAAAAATTCTTGTTTAAGGAGTGTATAAAGAAATGTTGAAGCGAATCGTCAGCTGCCTGATCGCTGCCGTCCTGTTCATTTTCTGCCTGCCTATGCTGGCATGGGCAGAAGAAACAACCGAAAATGAAACCGAATCGACAGCGAAGGCATATATTCTCATGGAAGCAAACACGCGGCAGGAAATTCAAGGGCAAAACGAGGAAAGTCAGCTGCCGGTTGCCGGATTGACTAAGGTGATGTCCTATCTGTTATTTTTTGAGGCTCTGGAAAAGGGAACGATAAAAAACACAGATATGGTCCCGGTCTCCAAAGAGGCTGCATCAAAGGGCGGAACCCGGGTCTTTTTGGATAGCGGCGCGCAGTATTCGGTCGAAACACTCCTAAAGCCTGCGATTATGTGCAGCGCCAACGACGCTGTTTGCGCGCTGGCGGAAAAAATCGCAGGAACGGAAGCTGCTTTTACAGATATGATGAATACCCGGGCCAAGGAATTGGGGCTGGGCTGCACTTTTGCCGATGCCACCGGCCTTTCTCCAGACAGCACCATGAGCGCCAGGGATTTGGGAATTATCGCCAGCGAGCTTTCCCAATACAGCGGCTTTTTCAAATACAGTTCCCTATGGCTGGATACTTTTACCCATGAAAGCGGCCGCACGACGGAAATGGCCAATTCCAATAAGCTGGTCAAAGTCCAGGGCTTTGATGGAATGGCGACAGGTTCCACCGCTCAGTCCGGCTATTCCCTAGTGGCGACGCTAAAAAATGGAAGCGCACGGTTCATCTGCGTCGTTATAGGGGATCAGAAAACCGATTCCCGCTTCACCTTCGCAAAGAACAGCATCAATTATGCGGCCGCCACATATACCGTAAAACAGATTGCCAAGGCCGGCGGAAAGGTGAAAACTGTGCCTCTGGCGGGCGGAGGGAATACAGCTGTGGATCTGTTCGCCAAAGAGGATCTCTCCATTCTTCTGAAAAAAGGGGAAGAGGCGGGATTGGAGAAAAAGGTAGAAGTAAATGAAATCCTGCCGCCTATCGCCAAAGGAACGGTTGTGGGGCGGATCATCGTCAAAACTGCCGACGGGGCCGAATACTCGGTGGCGTTGGCGCCCAATGCAGATATAGAAGAACTGACCTTTTCCTCCTGTCTCCATAAGATATTGCAAAAGTGGTTGGGATGATGCAGATATTTCCGGGGGAAAGGCAAAAAATGCTTGCAATCCTTTTTTAGAAATGATATAATGACACTGTTATGTATGTAGGAGGGTAGCAAGCAATGGATATTGTCTCGTTAATTATTAAAATAGTTTTATGTATATTTTCTTTGTTCCTGATCATCGTTGTGTTGATGCAGACTGGTGATGCAAACGCGAGTGCGGTGACTGGGGGCGCGGAAGCATTGATGGGCAAGAAAAAGGCGCGTGGTATGGACGCTTTTCTGGCAAAGATGACAAAGGTCGCAGGCATCGGCTTCATGGTTCTTGCTGTGGCGTTAGTCGTGATTCAAAGATTTGCGGTATAGATTCAAATTTCCGAAGCACCCTATTGTCAGGGTGCTTTTTTATATGATATACGAATGAGGGAGAAGATTTTGGGTATAGAAGAAACCATACAAACAATACTTGAAGACAACGAATGTCTGAGCGGAGAGGAACTATCCAAAAAACTGGGGAAGAAATATTCCCAAAAAGAAATAAAGGATGCTCTGTCCATTCTAATTAAAGAAAAAGACATTTTGAAAACGAAGAAAGGAAAATATGCTTCCCTTGCCTCTAAGGGATACTATAAAGGCCCTCTTGAGGTAAAGCGGGGAGGTTTTGGATTTGTCCGTGCCGAGGGGGGAGATATCTTTATTCCTTCGCGGGATATGAAGGGCGCGCTCAATGGCGACTTGGTTCTGGTTAAAAAGAAAAAGGAGCAGACGGGCGAAAAACGGACCGAAGGGAAAGTAGAAAAAATTTGTTCCAAGGATCCGTATGTTACGGCCGGAACCTTTGTGCGGGAGAAAAATTCTGCCTTTGTACTTTGCGATGATCCCACGCTGGCAGACGTGTATATTCCCAAAAAGGATAATAAAAACGCAAAAAACAATCAAAAGGTTTTGATTGAGATTACCAAGCGGGCGGATGGCAAGCTGAGCGCCGAGGGCAAAGTTATAGAGATATTGGGCAACAAGGGAGATCCGGGAGTGGATATCCTTTCCATCGCCCGTACTTTTCATTTGAAGGAGGAATTTCCGGAAAACGTGGCGGCAGAAGCTCGGCGGCTTAAAAATGCCGTCACCCAGGAAGAGCTCAAGAGCCGGGAAATTTTATTCAATAAGAAGATCATCACCATTGATGGGGCGGATTCCAAGGATTTGGACGATGCAATTTCCATTGAAAAGCTCAAAAATGGAAACTGGGTCCTGGGAGTGCATATCGCGGATGTGAGCCACTATGTCCGGGAAAAGAGTGCACTTGACAAAGAGGCGCTGCATCGGGGAACCAGCGTTTACCTCATCGACCGGGTGATTCCCATGCTGCCCCGGGAGCTTTCCAATGGGATCTGTTCCCTGCTTCCCAATGAAGTGCGGCTGACCTTGTCCTGCTTTATGGAAATCGACCGGCGGGGCCGTGTGGTTTCTCATCGGATCGTGAACTCCGCAATTATTTCCCGGTTCCGGATGACATATCGCGATGTCAATGCGATCCTTGAGGAAGACGATCCCATTCTAATCCGCAAATACGCCGATATTTACAGTGATTTGAAAGAGATGGAGGCCCTGGCCGAAGTACTGCGGGATGTTCGTTTTAAAAAGGGAAGCATTGACTTTGATATTGAAGAAGGAAAAATCGTCCTGGATGAGATGGGAAAGCCGGTGTCTATCGGTATCCGGGAGCGGCGAACCGCCGAAAAGCTCATTGAAGAGTTTATGATTACCTGCAACAATACCATTGCCGAAGAATACTTTTTGGCAGAGCTTCCGTTTCTCTATCGGATTCATGAGGTTCCGGACGGCGAGAAAATGCGGGAGCTACGGATCTTTTTGCAGAATTTCGGGATTCGGATGCGTGGTGTGCAAAACGGCATTCGGAGCAAGGATATTCAAAGAATTTTGGAGGAATGCAAGGGGGAAGAGAGCGAGAATATCATTAACCGTGTGACGCTGCGTTCCCTGCAAAAGGCAAAATATTCCCCAGAAAATCTGGGGCATTTCGGCCTGGCCTCGCATGCGTACTGCCATTTTACATCTCCCATTCGGCGGTATCCGGATCTGATGATTCATCGGATCATCAAAGAGAACCTGGCTGGAAAGATGAGCGCCAAGCGCATTGCAAAGCTGGAGAAAGAACTTCCGGAGATCGCCTCAAAAACCAGCGAGAGGGAGCGGAACGCCATCGATGCGGAGCGCAAGGTTGACGACATCAAAAAGGCGGAATACATATCGGAGCATATCGGGGAACGTTTTGAGGGAATTGTTTCCGGGGTAACTCCTTCGGCAATTTTTGTGGAGCTGCCGAACACCGTGGAGGGGGTAATTCCTCTTTCAGAATGCAAAAATGATTATTATACATACCATAAGGAACTATATTGCGTCATTGGGGAGAGAACCAAGCGCAAAATCAGCCTGGGAGATTCGGTGAAAATTCAGGTAAAGGATGTGGACGTCGATACGGCGCGCGTAGAATTTTCTTTGCTCCTGGGGGTTCAAAAAAAGAAGAAAGTGTGATATACTTAAAAACCCAGCATAGAGAGGAGGGGTGTGCCGGTGTCTTCGGGAATAAAAATAATAGCAAAAAATAAAAAGGCGCGGCATGATTTCTTCATTGAAGAAACCTATGAGGCTGGGATTTCCCTTGTGGGAACGGAAGTGAAATCCATCCGCATGGGAAAGGTTAATCTGAAGGATTCCTTTGCACAGGTCAAGCGGGGGGAATTATTTGTTCTCAATATGCATATCAGTCCTTATGAAATGGGAAATATTTTTAATCGGGATCCATTAAGGACGAGAAAGCTCCTTATGCATAAAAAGGAGATTGCAAAATTGAGCGGATTGACAGCTGCCAAAGGATATTCTCTGATTCCCTTAAGCCTATATTTGAAGAATGGCCTGGTAAAGATGGAAATTGGCCTGGCCCGAGGGAAAAAGCTCTATGACAAGAGGCAGGATTTGAAAGAGAAGGCAGTAAAACGGGATATCGACAGCCATTTAAAGGCGATTCGATAGAAAGACAAACATCGGTTTTTAGCGAAAACGGGGGCGTACTTGGCTTCGACGGGGATCGTTCTAGGGTAGATAAGCAGGCCGCAGTGCCCAAAACTGCGTTAAAAAAGTGGGGTTTAAAAATAAACGCTAAAAACGAAAACACACAATTAGCTGCTGCTTAACGCAGCTACGTCCAGTATCCGCTCTCTCATCGGCTGATATGCGGGCGCCAATTTAGATGGGGAACTGCTTTATCCTTGCTCCGGGGATGAAGATGGATTATTGGAGCTACTCAATGGCTGCCTGTGGAGAGGGCATGCCGGAGGGGAAATATCGTGCTCTCCACTAAGCCTGTAGAAAGTTTATCAAAGAGGTTTTCGGACAGGGGTTCGACTCCCCTCGCCTCCACCAAACACCAAAAAATCCGCTTAACGCTTAAATAGCGGGTTTTTGTTTTGCCTTTACACGTTTTTATAGGAATATTCTGTTTGTAGATTCAAAATATATCTATACTATATTTCCGAAATAGAAAGAGAGCACCTCGAAAATGAGGTGCTCTCGGATGGGAGTATAAGAGAGGCTATTCTTTAGGAAGTAGATGGGGCAGTAAAATTTGCTCCCGTATATAACCAGTCCACGCAAATACTGGTTCGTGATCCATTTTGCGATGCGAAGGTGCGAACTTCACACATTGACCAAAGCTTTGTATTGGGGTCTTGCGAACGAATTCGCATCCAATGCATCTCTTGAGACATCGTATAGACCAAATCATCCAGTGTCAGACTACTCGAAATCGTAACATTATTATTAGTTTGTGTTTCGATTGTGGAGTCATATATACTGACACGACGAATATCAGCCAATACGGAGGTTCCGGTCGTCAACGGTTGAATGGTAAGCCGCAGGCTGGTTGTTGACGTATTCTGGGCTGTCAATACCAAATTTATCAAAGGAATACTGATTTTGCTGCCTGTTGCCGATAAATCTGCATTATAATATTCCATATTGGATTTTAAATTTGGGCTGATAAGATCTTCCGTATCCGTTTTGAAACGAACCTTATAACTGGTTTTTGTATTTTCAGCGACGGTAATTTGCGGGGATACCCCGGTTGCTCCCTGCGGTCCTACATCGCCGGTGTCACCTTTAGGGCCGATTTCTCCTTGTTCACCCTGGGGTCCTGTAGGTCCCACGGGTACAACAAAATCAAGGGAAACTCCAGTCTCTGTAGGATTTACGGTGACGGAGGCAAGCTCTCCGGACGTTACCGCGCCGATAGCCACCGTGGGAGTTGCTCCTGTCGGCCCCTGCGGACCTACATCGCCAGTGTCACCTTTAGGGCCGATTTCTCCTTGAATACCTTGAGCTCCCACGTCGCCTTTCTCTCCCTGAGGGCCCGTCACGCCGACAGGGCCTTGTTCACCCTGGGGTCCTGTCGGTCCCACGGGCACGATAAAATCGAGGGAAACTCCGGTCTCTGTAGGATTTGCAGTGACAGAGGCAAGCTCTCCGGACGTTACCGCGCCGATAGCCACCGTGGGAGTTGCTCCTGTCGGCCCCTGCGGACCTACATCGCCAGTGTCACCTTTAGGGCCGATTTCTCCCTGAATACCTTGAGCTCCCACGTCGCCCTTTTCGCCTTTCTCTCCTTGAGGGCCTGTTGCGCCTACGGGACCTTGTTCACCCTGGGGGCCTGTAGGTCCCACGGGTACGGTAAAATCAAGGGAAATTCCGGTCTCTGTAGGATTTGCAGTGACAGCGGCAAGCTCTCCAGACGTTACCGCGCCAATAGCCACCGTAGGAGTCGCTCCTGTCGGCCCCTGCGGGCCTATTTCACCTTTGTCACCCTTATCGCCCTTCGTGCCGGCGGGTCCCATCGGACCTTGTTCTCCCTGGGGCCCTGGGCAGCCCGCATCTCCCTGCGGTCCCTGGGGGCCCATTTCACCCTGGCGGCCTTGTTCCCCTTGGGGGCCTTGCTCTCCTTGTGGACCGCGGATTCCCGGATCCCCTTTATCGCCCTTGGGTCCAGCCGGCCCGGCGGGTCCGGCATCTCCTTTGGGCCCAACCGGCCCCGGATCGCCCTTGGGGCCCATAGGCCCGGGGTTGCCCTGGATGCCCTGCGGACCAATAAAGCCTTGATCTCCTTTGGGGCCTATATCACCGCGTACACCTTGGGGTCCACGCGGGCCCTGCAATCCGGCCATTCCCCGCGGACCTGCCGGGCCAGGGCAGCCCTGTTCTCCTTTAGGCCCCTGTGGGCCCTGCGGGCCACGCTCTCCTCTGGGTCCCTGCGGCCCCTGAGGCCCAGGAACACCCTGCGGGCCCTGGGGGCCCTGCATAACTGCATAATTATCGCCTGTTGCGGGATAAGAGCAGCATCTATTCGAATTGCATCGATAATAATCCATATTTTTCTCCTTTTATATGAAAGTAGACCGCGCCCCTGCAGCTCATTTTGCCGGGTTTGAATCATTTTTATTGGTATCATCCGAGATTTTTTCATTTAGCCGCTGGCTTTGTGTTCCAAAATAAAATGCAATGACAACAGAAAAAACTGTTAAGAAGTCGTGTCCCGAGATTTTTCCAGTGATGGAAAGATAAGCAAATACGGCCGCAAGTACAATGGTTACAATGCTTTTTACACACAGCAGATTGTTTAATCGTTTCATCCATATAGAACGCATAAATTATATCACTCGCCTTTCAATGATCGCATATATCCCATACATATGTATATCTATCAAATAATGTTACGAAAAGAAACAGAATAAAAAATCCCCGCCAAAGGGCAGGGAAGGGATTATAGCAATTATATTTTTATTCGGCGGCAAAGAAAACCTTATCTTCCGCCATATAACGGTGTACAGAAAATACACGCTCTAAAATCCCGGAGCGGAGGCACTCCTCTGTCGGGCCATGAAATACGATCTTTCCATCGTCTAAAACGGCCAGTTGATCGGCATAACGCACTGCTTGATTCAGGTTATGCATCACCACAAGAAGAGTCTTTTTATTTTTATGCTTCATTGTATCCAGCATAGCCAAAAAGGCATGTTCATAGGCCATATCCATATATGTCGTTGGTTCATCCAAAACGAGCAGCCGGGTATCCTGCGCAATAGTCATGGCGAGATAGACCTTTTGCCGTTCCCCCCCGGAAAGCGTATCTACATAGCGCCCGATGAGCTTTTCAATACCAATAGCGTGTATGGCTTTTTCAACCATTTCCTTATCATGCGGCGTCATATGACGCCCGATATCCAGATAAGGGCTGCGTCCCATGGCTATGAGCTCTTCCGTTGTGATATGCGGAGATTTCAAAGCCTGCGGCAAGAATGCGATCAGCGAGGCCCGTTCCCTTGGGGGCATAAGCGCTAAGTCTCTTCCGGAAAAATGAATTTCTCCGCGGTAAGGGGTTATCTGGTTGATACAGGAAACCAAAGTGGATTTGCCGCAGCCGTTTTTTCCAACCAGTGCCGTTAAGGTATGGGGAATCAAACGCAGGTTAATTCCATCCAAAATTTGTTTTCCGCTTCGTGCAACCTGCAAATTATTTATTTCAAGCATGACCGCGCCTCCGAAACAGAAGGATCAGGAAGAAAGGCGCACCAATGGCCGCCATCACAATGCCAACCGGGATCTCTGTTGGGGCAAAGAGAGTGCGTCCCAAGGCATCTGCCAACATGACGATAGAAGCCCCGCAGAGCGCCGAACTCACGAGAACCTTCGGCATACTGCCGCCGGTGATCCGCCGCGCCATATGAGGAACAATCAGCCCGACAAAGCCAAGAAGGCCGGCGAAACTGACGACCGCGGCAGCAGAAGCAGAGGAACAGATCAGGCATATCATGCGCAGCCGCTTTACCCGTATTCCAAGCGACGACGCCAGACTGTCTCCCAGACATAAAACCGAAATTTGCCGGGAGAGAAGCAAGGCAGCCCCCAGGGACAGAAAAATGAGAACCGCGGGGATCCATAGAGCCCTCGTAGTCACACCCGAAAGCCCCCCGATGGAAAAAGCATTATATGCAGCAACGACGTCCGTATCCAAAAGGGAGAGAAAGGAAATTCCAGCATTGAGAATGGCAGTCAGGGCCATTCCCGCCAGAATAATCGTTACCTTAGATGTCCCGATGCGGTTGGCTGTCCATAAAATCAAAAGCGTTGCTGCAAAGGCACCGCAAAAAGCCGAAAAGGGGAGGGCAAACACTGCACCGGGAAATATGGAAAGCGTAAGAATCGTCATAAATCCCGCCCCCGAATTAACGCCAATGATATTGGGACTGGCAAGCCCATTATCCGTCACACCCTGCAGAAGCGCCCCCGAAACGGATAACCCAACCCCTGCAAGCAGCGCGGCCAGCATGCGGGGAAGGCGGACATAGCGGATGATTATGGAAATCCGGCTGTCTCCATCCGAAAACAATCCCTTAAATATATCACCAACAGACAATTCCGCACTGCCCAGCCAAAGAGAAATAAACATGGAAAGCAGGAGTACGGCGGTCAGAAGAGCAAATATCCAGTTTTTTCTTTTTTTATTATTCTCCATATAACAGCCCGGCTAAAAAGGCATATGCCTCGTCCCAACGATTGTTTGGTTTAAACTGAAATAGATCCTTGGGAAGATAGGAATAGTTTCCCGTCTGCACCGCCGTCAGGCTCTGCCAGGTAGGTTCAGCCAGTACGGAATCCATATATTTTTTTGCAGCCTCTTCATCACCCATTGTGGAAATAAAAATATAATCGGGATCCGCATCAATAATTTCCTCAATGCTCAATCCATCCAGAAGAATTGGGGCATTATCTGCAATATTATAGGTACCCATCTCTTCAAGCATGGCAGCCGCAAAGTGATCCGAAGCGCGTTTTGCCTTGGTGGCGGATGCGCTGCTTCCCGCACGGATGAAAAGGATATTTTTCTTATCCGATGTTTCCTGCGGGGCAGCAGAAAGTATTTTATCAACCCGCTTGGCAACATCGGCTCCATATTCTTTATAGGCGGCGCTGTCACCGGTAATATCCGTGCAGATTTTGAGCATATGGAGATATTCATTAAATGTGTCCACATGGAAGCACGCCGCAGGAATTCCGGCCTCATTCAGCAATGCTGCCGCATCGCTCTGGGCGGCAAGGTCCGCAGAGCAGATGACGAAATCCGGCGCCGCATCCATCAAGGCTTCGCTGTTGATGGTTTTACCGGCGCCGCCGTCTACAAGAACAGCATCCTGGGAGGCAAATCCCCGCTCGACGCTTTCTCCGACGGTGATATCCACTTTGCCTCCCGCCAGCTCCCAAACCTGGGCAAAGGAAGAGAATAGGACAGCGACGCGTGTGGGTTTTTCCGGAAGCGTAATTTCAACGCCAGTGTCGTCCGTGAACTGATAATACACATTCGCACTGTCCGCCGGCCCTGCCTGCTCGGTTGCGCAGGCAGAGAGGCAGAACAGCGAGAACAGCAATACCGTCAGGAAGGCGACCCGTCTCCTATGATTTATCAGCATGTAGCACCGCCTTTTAAATGCTTTTGCGCGGCTATATTTTCCGCCTTGCGCTCCAGAAGACCATTGCCGAGCAGCTGTTCCTGGACATTTTCAAAACCCAGCCGGGCGACAGTATCTGCGAAGCGTTCCCCAGTGATACCCTGTTCACGGAACAGAAGGATCGCCTTTTCCACCACATCCAGGACTTCAGATTCATTGGTAAACACTTTTCCAAGATACTGCCCTCTGGCAACCTTTTTACCCCAGCGTCCGCCGATATAAATGCGATAGCCGTTGGTATAATTGACAAAGGCTTTGAAAGGACATTTGCCTATGCAGCGGCCGCAATGATTGCAGACCTCCGGCTGAATTACGATCTTCTTGTCCTGAACAGAGGCCGCATGAACCGGACATACCTTTTCAATCTGGCATACTTTGCAGCCGCGGCACTTTTCCATATCGACCTCGGGAACCCGCTGGCCAACAATGCCTAAATCGTTCAGATCCGGTTTGACACAGTTGTTCGGACAGCCGCCGACGGCAATTTTAAATTTATGGGGCAGTTTTACATCCCGATATCCCAGATAAAAACGCTCATGGATTGCTTCAGACAGGGCAAAGGTATCGATCAAGCCATATTGGCAGGTTGTTCCCTTGCAGGAAACCACTGGGCGGACCTTGGAGCCGGTTCCTCCGGTCTGGAGCCCCGCCTGCGCCAAAAATTCCTGCAAGGGTTCAATATTTTCAAAGGGGACCCCCTGAATTTCCAGAGTCATGCGGGTAGTCATTGTAATTTCACCATTGCCGAAACGCTGCGCGGCTTCGGCAATCGCGGCACTTTCATCCGCGGTGATTTTTCCGTTGCGGGTAATTACCCGTCCATTAAAACGGTCCGGGCTGTTTTTGTCCCAAAGAAACCCCAGAGCCTTAACGCGGGTGATCTCCTCCGGAGATACGGCAGCCTGCGCATTTTTCACACGAACATCGCTGAAATATGTCGCCCCTTCCAGAACGGCAGTGTTCGTATAGCCGAAATAGCGCAGACGGTTTTGCAGCAGATAGGCACGTTTGCCCCTTCTGCATACCAGCAGGAGCTTTTCATCTTTGCCGATGCCATCGATCGGCCCATTAACCTCCGTGAGATTTATATACCGTGCACCGCGGATAGAAGGGGAGGGATTGACGTCGATAACCGTATAATCGGCTGCTTTTCCATCCAGATATTCTTTGGGCGTCATGGATACAAGCTCTCCCGAAAGCTTATTCAGCAGAACATAAACCGCCTGAACGAAGGGATGGATGGCGGTAGAAAACGGGGGAGCATAGGCAAAATCTCCATTTTCATAATCCTCCAGCCTTGCATTCAGCTGTATGCCGGTAACCGCCATATCGATCAGCTTATCCACACTGCCGGTGCCCAGCACCTGCGCCCCCAGCAGTTTATGCGAAGCGCGGTCTGCCAGCAGTTTGATAATAAAATTGGAGGAATCCGGGTAATAATGCGCCTTGTCATCCGTGACCATCAACGCCGTCACCACGTCATAACCCGCCGCCTGTGCCTGGGCTTCCGTGAGGCCCGTACGGCCGCAGTTCAATTCCGGCAGTTTTACAATGCCTGTCCCCAAAACGCCAGGATATCTTTTTTCTTTTCCCGCCAAAACCTGTGCCAGAGTCCGTCCTTCGAGATTGGCGGAAGAACCCATGGGAGACCATTGCCGTTTTCCCGTGATTCGGTTGGTGACCATAGCGCAATCGCCAACGGCATAGACATCCTCCAAATTGGTGCGCAGCTGTTGGTCAACCAGAACTTTTCCTTGTTCCAATTCCACGCCGCTGCCCTGCAAAAACGCCGTGTTGGGGCGGATACCCACCGCCATAATTGTCATCTCACAGGGAAGGAGCATGCCTTCGGTCTGTACTCCTGTCACACGGCCGCTGCCTGCGAAGCGGAGAGCTTTGGTGTTGATCAACACACGAATCCCTTTTTGTGTCAAATGTTTTTTGATATATCCGGCCATTTCCGGATCAAAAATCTCGGGAAGGAGCTGACCTGCGGCATCAATAACGGTTACCGATACACCTTGGGCCTTTAAATTCTCCGCCATTTCCAAACCGATAAAGCCACCGCCAACGACAACAGCCCGTTTTACACCGCCATCTGACACAAAACTGCGGATGCGAATGGCATCTTCCGGTGTGCGCACGGAAAAAATACCCTCCTGTTCGATTCCTTCAATGGGAGGAAGAACAGGGGAAGCGCCCGTGGCAATAATCAATTTGTCATAAGCGAGCTCCTGTACTTCACCGTCATCCTGTTTACGGACCGTCACTGTTTTTTTCTCCGCATGAAGGGCCGTAGCCTCCATGCCCGTTATTACCTTCACTCCCGTCAGGGCCGTATATTTTTCCGGGGTGTTGACGATCAGCTCCTCCCGGCTCTCGATGAGGCCGCCTACATAATAAGGAAGACCGCAGCCGGCATAGGAAATATCCTTATCTTTGGTTAAAATAGTGACATCCGCACTGCGGTCCTCACGTTTGAACTTTGCCGCAGCCTTTGTTCCGGCGGCAACACCGCCAAGAATTAATACTTTCATTTTATTTTCCCCCTTTCAGGCATCTTGGAGCTGCTTTTTATGGCAGCAATTTACAACATCTTTGCATTCCGGACGCATTTTAGCGCATACAATCACATCTCCGCCATCGATTTTCAGGGCTTTCCCGCCCACCAACGCATCTGCAAGCTTTTTGCGGGCATTGCCATAGATCCGCGCTGCCGTGGAACGGCTGACTCCCATTTTTTCGGCGCAGGCAAGCTGGTTCATATTTTCCCGGTCGATCAGTCGGATGGTTTCATATTCATCATAGCTCAAGACGACCGTTCCTGCGGCCTTGCTCCCATCGGGAATAAAACCGCATATATTCGGCCTGGAACAGATCCGTCTGCATTTTTCTGGTCTTGCCATAAAAACCTCCCTTTCCCATAACTTCAATTATAACTATTTATGAGAATATGTCAATAATTCCAGGAAGAAATGAACAAACCAGAAAAAATAAAGGGGCAAAGCCATAAGAATGGATGGCTTTGCCCGTGTTCAAGTCTCTCTTTATATAGGTCTGCGCAGCCGCAGAATCGTCAGATTGACTTCGCCGTCTATCGCGTTTCCAGAGCCAGAATACGTCAAAGAAAATGTCGTTTGAGCGGGGACTGGAATGATGATAAACGCCGATCCGCTGGCGCTGGAGCCATTGGTCGAGGTGGCAAAATAGATTCCGCCGGTGATATGTGCGGCGCCATTATAGGAAGGGGTAATCTGCATATAATTGGCGCTCCGAAAAAGGGCGGAAACCTTATAAGAAACCAGGTAATAGCCGGGCTTCAACGTTATATGGGAAGCGTCGGCGGCTACAATATTTCCCGTTGGGTCAGTTACATCCGGAAATAACGCAATAGGAGAACCGACGATAAACTGGGATTGATAGGCATAAAAAGAGGCAAAAACATCGTCTGGAATTTCGCTGGACGGGCCGGTTGGTCCGGTGGGGCCCGTCACACCCGTGGGACCGACAGGGCCAGTTGCACCCGTGACACCTGCCGGACCTGTAGGGCCAACGGCCCCTGTAATTCCTGTCGCTCCAGTGCTTCCCGTCGGGCCTGTGGGGCCTGTAGCCCCAGGTAACCCGCTCTGCCCTTGCGGTCCGGCAGCGCCTGTCGCTCCGGTGGGCCCTACAGGACCTGTGGGGCCAGTCGCGCCCATGGAGCCCGTAGCCCCGGTGATTCCAGGGGGGCCAGCCGGGCCTTGGGGGCCAATATCGCCCATAGCACCCGTAGCCCCGGTTGCTCCGGTTGGTCCCAGCATGCCTGTCGGTCCCATGGCACCGACAGGTCCTACAGGGCCGGTAGCCCCCGTAGGGCCTGTTGGCCCAGTGGCGCCATTTTTTCCCGGGGGACCAGGAACCCCCGCAGGGCCAGTCGGTCCGGTAGGGCCCACACAGCAACGCGGCTGACAGTTCATGAAACAATTTTGACAAGATTTATGTGGATAAGGATCGTTATAGCAGTTCATATTCATCTATCTTTCTTTTTATTTTTTACTGCTATTATATTCCTGTCATTTTTCTGAGGTTCCGGATTTTATGGATTTCTTTTCCATAAAAGAGTATGATACATATACAAAGAAGTGGCTTAAATTTTTTACTCGTCTAAAGGGATTCGTCTGGATGACATCGGCTGCACGGGGAATAGCCTTTTTCCTTGGCAGCTGACAGCTCCATTGGGATTTTACTGCTTTTGAGATAAGAGCAGGAGGAGCGATGATATTTTTTCCCTGTTTTCGTGATATAAACCGTGCTTTCCGTGGAAATTTCCTGCCCGCTGGTTCCATCTGGGGATGGAGGAGCGGGGGAGAATTCCGGAGTGCAGCTGGGACCAGGTCGTTTGGAAACGGAAAGCCAAACCGAATCTCCGCTGCTTTCAAAAACGATGGTTCCCTGTTGGGAAGTCAGAAAAATTTCAGCTCCGGTTTCCTTCAGGCGATTGAGAGTATCTTCCGCGGGATGCCCATAGGAATTTTCTAGACCGACAGAAATGACGGCATACTTCGGGGAAGCCTTGTCTAAAAACGCAGCGGAACTGGAGCCGGAGCTTCCGTGATGTGCAACCTTCAATACGGTACAGGAGGGATCGGAAATCCAACTCTCCGCCGCCGCGGATATATCCCCGGTAAACAGAAAAGAGGTCGCCCCATACTGTACCTTGCAGACAATAGAAGCGTCGTTCAGATCATCTGACAGAGCTGGATCTGCCGGGGATAAAATTTCCGCATGGCATTCTTCCTGGTCATAGATGACGGTTCCGGCCGTTCCGTTATGGATTTTCAACTGTTTATCCCGGATGGTCTGCAACAGCATTTCATATGTCCTGGACGTATGTGTGACCTTAGGCATATAAATTTCGCCGACCGAAAAATTATCGATGACCTCTGCCATTCCGCCGATATGGTCGGCATGGGGGTGCGTAGCGATAATATAGTTGATATGCGTGACCCCTAGGGATCGTATATAGTGAATAATGCGCGGGCCGTCGCCGGGATTTCCGGCATCAATCAAGAGCGTTTCCCCACCGGGAAGCTGCAAAAAGGCACTGTCTCCTTGCCCCACATCAAGAAAATGTACCTTGAGCGGGGCGGCGGAATTCCAGGAAGGAGAGAGGGACTGGCTTTCTTGCGCTTTTTCCGTTTCTATCGCAGAGGCTGCTGAATCCGGAATGGAAGAAAAGGCGGCAGGCGGCGGCTGTCCAACTCCGCAGGCGGAAACAAAAAGGGATAGACATAAAAAAAGACAAAACAAGAGAATGCAGGGCAAAACGTGCTTTTTTTGAGGTTTCATTATGTATATTCTCCAAGAAGTATTGTGTAATACAATAATAATATGTATTATGTGCATATAATGTCGACATATGTAAAAGTAAAAAGCACACGGGATAAAATATATTGTATCAGGAGGAAAAATGCGTTTATTTATTGCCTGTCAATTTTCAAGGGAAGCACAGCAGGAGATAGAACGTGTAAGGGATGAATTGCGCCGGCATGCGGAAAAAGGAAATTTCACCCGCAGTGAGAATTTTCATCTGACCCTTGCCTTTCTTGGAGAAATCGGGGAAGAGAAGATCGACAGTATCAAGTGGTGCATGAAGCAAAGTGCCGGTCCTGATTTTAATATGAAACTACGGGGGATGGGATGTTTTCCGCAAAAGGACGGCGGCTTATATTGGATGGGTGTACAGGCGCCGCCAGAATTATATGCGCTTCGGGAAAACCTATATCGTCTTTTGCGGCAGGAGGGCTTCTGCCTGGATCCAAGGCCGTTTCGTCCGCATATCACGCTTGGCAGGCGCATCCGAATGGATCAGCCGACGAAAACCATTCGGATGGTACCCATAATCAGCCATGTGAACCACATTTTTTTGATGCAGTCTCAGCGAATTCATGATAAGCTTGTCTATAAAGAAATTTGGAAAACCCCATTGGGGCTGAAGGATGGGCCAGAACAGCGGTAAACTATGCTTTTGCCTATGAAAAGCCGATTGGACAGACTACGATTTTGGAAAATAGGCATGGAATTACAAAAATTATCTTTGGGCCTTTGCCCCAAAGCGAAGACGCGGCATTGCGTGAAATGCCTCTACCTCGCCGCATGGCAGAGGAACTTCGCGAATATTTTGCCGGTTCCCGAAAGGATTTTGCCATCCCATTGGATCCTTCCGGAACGGAGTTTCAAAAGAAAGTTTGGAATGCACATCGACATATCTCATATAGAGAAACTCGAAGTTATGGGGAAATTGCCCGGATGATCGGCAATGAAAAGGCCTGCTGGGCGGTGGGAAGGGCAAATTACCGGAATCCTCTCGCGATTGTTGTGCCGTGCCACCGTGTTATTGAGGCCGACGGAAGCATGATGCCTGACGGGATATAGCGCAGGACGGCAGCTGAAGGAAACGCTGCTCTAGCTGGAAAAAACGGCTGGCTACTAACGGGAAGAAAAATACCGCACATTGTAAAGATAGGCCGGATGCTGAGGCTTCAGTGCGCCGGCTTTTTCATTATATTCTTTCGCTCTGGCCGTATCTCCCATGCGGTCATAGCAGACGCAAAGCTGCATATAAGGGATAAAACGATAGCAGTCCTGTTTTAAAAAACCCTGGTTTTCTTCCGGCCGGCAGCGAAGCGCCTGTTCATACCAAAAAATAGCGAGCGAGTATTGCTCCCGGGATAAAAATATCCGGCCGATTTCGCAGCAGATTTCTGCCCGGGGAGCCGCATAGTGAAAACTGGAAAATAGCGATTGAAGTGCAGAATCCTTTTTCCCCAACGCATCCAGGCAATAGGCAAGATTCAGGCATGCCTCAATCTTATTCTCTATCCATCCCTGGCCTTCTTCCAGAAAATCCCGAAAAATATGGCCTGCCTCATCATATCGGCCATGATACATCAGCTCCCGGCCATAATAAAATTTTTCCCGGGGTGAAAGGGTTTTGCCGTCTTTTATCATTTTTTCAAATATGCGCAGGTTGCGGTCGGGATCGCCGGGCTTTATTTTCTTATGGCATACGGCGATATCCGTTTTTAAGATATTGCCAAACGGTGTGATCACTTCGTGAATCGCACCCTCCCAGACGGGCTGGGCCGCACGGCGCAGCAGGCGCTCCCGGTCATACACAAAAGTTGGGTTTCCCAGTTCATCAAATCCGGCCAGATATTTCATCATGACGACATCGACAGATGGATCCAAATCTTTTTTTAGCTGCAATATTTTTTCCTGGTCTTCCGGGCGGACAACATCATCCGCGTCCAGCCACATGATATAATCCCGGGTTGCTTTGGAAAAGGAATAATTGCGGGCTGCTGCAAAATCATCTGTCCAGGGAAAATCGAATACTTTTTTTGTAAAATTTTCTGCAAGAGCTTTTGTCCCGTCAGTGGAACCCGTGTCCACCACGATGATTTCGTCTGCAAAGCTCTGCGCGCATTGAAGACAACGCCCAAGAACATTCTCTTCATTTCTAACAATCATACAAAGACTAATTTCAATCATAATCTTTCTCCTTATTATCTGCTGCGCGGCAAATTCATCCTTTTTTACTTTCTTATCAAAGCTCTCTCTGCTGAGCCCCATCCCAGCATTGACTCCCATTTTCTTCTGCTTTAATTTTAAGAATCTGTAACCCTTCACCGCCGGGCGCCATACTAATATAGTGTATGGTAATATCTGTCCGGTGTGCATATATTTGTACGGACGAGATAGATGCTGCCGCAGACAATTATTTAGGAAAGGTGATTTGTATTGGCAAATAATTTTTTTATGGGAAGAATGAATCCCTTTGGCTTTGACCGCCAAAACGGAAACATGCAAAATGGTGCCAGAATCCCGAACACCGCGCAAAATGCGGGTTTACAGGGGGCGAATTGTCCGCCGCCCGGGCCTGGGCCGTGTCCCCCTCCGCCATGCCCGCCTCCTTGTCCGCCGCCCGCACCGCCGTGCTGCACCGGCCCTGTTGGTCCGACAGGCCCTATGGGTCCCATAGGACCTATAGGGCCGCAGGGGCCCACGGGGGCAACCGGCCCCACAGGAGCGCCTGGCCCGCAGGGTGGGGCGACAGGTGCCACCGGGCCTACGGGACCGACAGGCCCCACGGGACCCATGGGAATTCCGGGGCCTCCTGGAATGAATGGGGCTATGGGGCCGACAGGTCCAACTGGAGCGACAGGGACAAATGGTATGAACGGCGCTATGGGACCCACTGGGCCGACAGGCTCAACCGGCGCAACCGGCCCCACTGGAGCCACTGGGCCCACGGGGCCGACGGGTGCCAATGGAGTAAATGGCGTTGCAGGCGCGACGGGGCCGACTGGACCGACAGGCGCTACAGGACCTGCAGGGACCAATGGGGTCATGGGACCCACTGGGCCCACGGGGCCTGCAGGAACCAACGGGGCTATGGGACCGACGGGCCCCACGGGCCCCACGGGTCCGAGAGGTGAAATTGGTTTACAGGGAATTACAGGTCCCACCGGCCCACAGGGTTCCACTGGTGCGGCAGGCCCCACCGGCCCCACAGGACCCACAGGCCCGACAGGTGCTACAGGACCTGCAGGAACTAACGGTGCGATGGGGCCAACAGGTCCCTCGGGAATGAATGGAGCTATGGGCCCCACCGGGCCCACGGGTGCCACTGGAGCCACAGGGGCAGCAGGTGCTGCTGGTGTCACCGGAGCTACAGGACCCACGGGAGCAACAGGTGCATCCGGAGCAGTTGGGGCAACAGGTGCCACTGGGGCTACGGGTCCTACGGGAGCAACGGGCGTTGGATTGACCGGCGCCACTGGAGCTACAGGACCCACAGGCCCGACAGGGCCTACTGGCCCCACAGGACCAACAGGACCAACTGGTCCTACAGGAACGACAGGAGCCGCCGACACGATTGCTGTTCGCAGCACGACAACTGCCGAACCGGAAGAGCAAGCATCTGTAACGGATACGGTTGCTGACGGCATTCACACCCTGGACTTCGTCATTCCCCGCGGCGCGACAGGTGCCGACGGCGCCACAGGGCCAGAGGGGCCGGAAGGACCGGAGGGTCCTGCGGGCGCGACGGAATCTCTTGTGGTCCGCAGCACGACGACAGGTCAGCCGGGAGAAGATGCCTCCGTGACGGATACGCTTCAGGATGGCGTGCATTATCTGGACTTTGTCATTCCCCGTGGAGAGCCGGGGCCCGCAGGTGGGGAGCCGCCTTTAGTGGCCGCCTATAGTCTGATTACGGCGAGAACGACCATCCCCGCTGGCACGACGCAGATGGTTCCTTTGCAGATTGTCCGCTCTTATAATGTTGCAGACGGCGGCAATAGGCTCATCGTTAATGAGGCTGGAACGTACCTTGTGAACTTCGGGCTATATTCCTCTGCGGGAAGCGGATCCTTCGCTATTGTCAGTGACACAGAGCGGAATGTCTATCCCATCGAGACGGGCGGGCTTTCCTCGATGATTATGATAAAAACTTTGAATGCGGGAGAGAGTATCTATGCGGAAGTAGAAGCGGGGGCCTCGGATGTTGTTCTGGGATCGCCCAATGGAGCTGACGGATATCTGACCATTACCCGGATAGGTCCCATGATGTAACAAAAACGAAAGAACAGGAAAGTGCAGCCAATTCGGCTGCACTTTTTTGTTGGATGGATGGAAATTTATGATATAATAAATCTGCAAAAGAATAGAGAAGCCATTTCTATTCCATGCGGAACAGTCCTTCGGCGGCTTATGGCAATGAAGGGGAGAGGAAGAAAGAATGAAGATTATAGACGTGTTGAATTCGGGAAAGGTCAGCGTATCCTGCGAATTATTCCCGCCAAAAGCGGGCGGCAATTTTTCACCTGTGGTACAGGCGGCGGACGCCATTGCCGCCCTTCGGCCGGATTTTATGAGTGTGACCTATGGCGCTGGAGGAGGTACCTCCCAAAATACTGTAGCCATCGCATCTCATATCCAAAACGATCTTGGAATTACGGCTTTGGCGCATCTGACATGTGTTTCTTCCACAAAGGATCATGTAGCGGCGATGCTCGACAGATTGAAGGAAGAACACATTGAAAATATCCTGGCCCTGCGCGGTGATATCCCCGAAGGGATGGATTTCCCTAACCCGCGACAGTATCGTTATGCCTTTGAGCTGATAGACGAGATTAAGGAGCGGGGAGATTTTTGCATTGGGGCTGCCTGTTATCCCGAAGGGCATGTTGAATGCAAAAACAAGGCAGAGGACTTGGATCATCTGAAGGAGAAGGCAGACCGGGGCTGCGATTTTCTTACCACGCAGATGTTTTTTGACAACAACGTTCTCTATAGCTTTTTATACCGCGCCCTGCTTCGGGAAATCCGTCTTCCCGTTATTGCCGGGGTGATGCCAGTAACCAATCAGGCGCAGATCCAGCGGATCTGCCGGCTTTCGGGAACCTCTCTGACGCCGAAATTCAAAGCCATTGCAGATAAATTCGGAGATAATCCCAAAGCCCTGAAACAGGCGGGTATTGCCTATGCAACAGAACAGATCGTCGATCTGATTGCCAACGGCGTGCGGGGAATCCATATTTATACGATGAACAAGCCGGATGTGGCGGCGAAGATCATGCAAAACATATCCTATCTGCTGGAAGATACCAATGGAACAAATTGAGCGGGAGATTCTGCGGTACCTGGGATATAAAAAAGCGAGCCCTCCGGAAGAAGAAGTGCTCTGCGCCATAGCCGAATGCCGGGAACAGGCGGCACGGCTCCAGCCTCGCCATATCTGGACCGAGCTTCCGATTCAATGCAATTTAGAGAAAAACGCTGTTAAAATCGGAGAAGAATGGGTGCATTCCTCGGATTTCACTCGATATATTTCCGGGTGCATTGGAACGGTTGTTCTTGCGGCAACGCTTGGATGGGAAGGAGATCGGATGCTTCGGGAATGTTCGGTGCGGGATATGGCCAAGGGCGTTATAATGCAGGCAACGCTGGCCGCGTATCTGGAAGAATCCCTGGATGGTCTCCAGGAACAGATCAAAAAGGCATATGCAGAAAAAGGCCTTTATCTTCGCAGCCGCTATTCCCCCGGTTATGGGGATTTTCCCATTTCTCTGCAAAAAAAGGTGCTCGAATGGACGCAGGCGCCAAAGCGGATCGGTCTTACTGTCACGGAAAGCTGCATGCTTTCTCCGACCAAATCTGTTACTGCATTTATCGGTTTTTCTCCCCGGAAAGAAAAATGTGTGGCAAAAAGCAAATGTCAGGCATGTGAAAATAGAAATTGTGCATTTAGAGAGGAGTAGGCGATGCCGTTTTTAGAGGATCTGCAAAACCAAATAATGTTTTTTGATGGCGCGATGGGCACCATGCTGCAGCAGGCAGGCCTGCAGGCGGGAGAAAAGCCGGAGGAATGGAATTTTACACATCCGGAAACGATTCAAGAGATCCACACGGCATATCTGCGCGCCGGCTGTCGGATCCTATCGTCCAATACGTTTGGAGCCAATTCCATAAAGATGGGAGAGCGTGCGGGAGAAGCGGTGGCACGCGGTGTTGCGCTGGCCCGGCAGGCTGTCGCCCGATGGGGAAGGCCGAATTGCTATGTTGCCTGTGATATCGGCCCCACGGGGAAGTTGCTGCAACCCATTGGCGATCTATCCTTTCAGGATGCCTATGATACATTTGCCCAGATGGTGCGAGCAGGCGAAAAGGCCGGCGCAGATCTCATTTTGTTGGAAACTTTCAGCGATACGCTGGAAATAAAGGCGGCACTTTTGGCGGCAAAGGAAAATTCAAAACTGCCGGTTGCCGCCACCATGATCTTTGACGCCCAGGGAAAGCTCCTGACGGGCGCGGATATTCCAGGCGTCGTTGCTCTCCTGGAAGGGCTTGGCGCGGATGCAATCGGGATGAACTGCGGCCTGGGTCCAGATCAATTTGAGATGCTTCTGCCAGCATTCCTGGAATATAGTTCTCTGCCTGTGATTGTCAACCCCAATGCAGGTATGCCTCGGACAGAAAACGGACAAACCGTTTTTGACGTCCCGCCGGAGACATATGCTGCCTCCATGGAGCGCATGGCCCGGCGGGGGGCGCGTCTTCTGGGCGGCTGCTGTGGAACGACGCCGGCACATTTGGAAGCGATGGTGAAGATCTGCCGAGATCTTCCGCCTCTTCCGGTAATACAGAAAAAGCAGACGCTGGTCAGCTCGTATTCCAAGACGGTGGAAATTGGGGAAAAGCCGGTAATCATCGGTGAACGCATCAACCCCACGGGGAAAAAACTCATGAAACAGGCCCTCCGGGAGAAGGATCTTACTTATGTAGTGCGGGAGGGGCTCATGCAGAAAGACCACGGGGCCCATATTCTGGATGTAAATGTAGGCCTGCCGGAAATCGATGAAAAGGAAATGATGGATCGTGTCCTGTTTGAGCTCCAGTCGGTCATCGATCTTCCCCTGCAAATCGACAGCTCCAGCCCTCGGGTTTTGGAAAGTGCCCTGCGGGCTTATAACGGAAAGGCCATGGTCAATTCGGTATCGGGAAAACGCGAATCTATGGAGGCTGTATTCCCGCTTGTTGCAAAATATGGCGGTGTTGTCGTCGCCTTGACCTTGGATGAGAATGGAATACCGGAAACGGCTGAGGGACGGCTGGCCATCGCGGAAAAAATCGTCAGAACGGCAGCTTCCTATGGCATCCAGCCAAAGGATATTGTGGTGGATGCCCTGACCATGACGGTCAGCTCCGCAACGGACGCGGCGAAGGTGACGCTGGAGGCTGTCGGGCTTATCAAGGAAAAATTGGGAGTACGGACGATTCTTGGTGTATCCAATGTTTCCTTCGGTTTGCCGCAGCGGGAAATTTTAAATGCCGGATTCTATACTTTGGCGCTATATAGAGGATTAGACGCTGCAATCATCAATCCCGCTTCAGAGGCAATGATGCGGGCATATTATGGATATCTGGCTCTCATGGGGCTGGATACCAATTTTGATGCCTATATTAATAAATTCAGCCAGGCGGAAACGCCTGTCCCTGCTGTCCAGAGTGCAAATCAGGCGGCTTCGCTCTATGATGCCGTCCTCTGCGGCTTAAAAGCAGAGGCGGCAGGAGCCGCAAAGGCTTACCTCGACCTAGGGAAAGAGCCTCTGAAAATCATCAATGAAGAGCTGGTGCCTGCGCTGGATGTCGTGGGCAAGGGATTTGAAGAAGGAACGGTTTTTCTGCCTAAGCTGCTGATGAGTGCGGAGGCGGCGAAAAGTGCCTTTGAAGTAATCAAAGAACACCTGATGCGCCTGGGAAAAACGCAGGAAAAGCGGGAAAAGATCATTCTTGCCACGGTAAAAGGGGATATCCATGATATTGGCAAAAACATCGTTAAGGTCCTTTTGGAGAATTATGGGTATGATGTGATCGACCTGGGCAAGGATGTGGCGGAAGAAAAAATCGTGGAGGAGGCATTAAAAAATCAGGTGCAGCTCATTGGACTCAGCGCCCTGATGACAACGACGGTACTCCATATGGAGTCCACCATACAAATGCTGAAAAAAGCAAAACCGGATTGCAAGGTTATGGTCGGAGGTGCTGTTTTGACGCAGGAATATGCCGACCAGATCGGTGCAGATTTCTATGGCAAGGACGCTATGGCTTCTGTTTACTATGCCCAGCAGCTATTTCACCATACTACATGAAAAAAGGAAGAATTTCGTTGATTTTCGATTTTTTCCATGCATTGTAACACAATATATGGTATAATGATCACATATCATCCCGCCGATAAGGGATAGGTTTATAAAAAGTCGTTTTCTAATATGCATTCCGTCAAAAACGATGCAGCGGGAAAATAAACGGCAGTCATAAAGGAGGCAAAATCATTGGCACTTACCCCGATGATGCGGCAGTATCTGGATATCAAGGAAAAAAATAAGGATTGTCTGCTCTTTTTCCGGTTGGGCGATTTTTATGAGATGTTCTTTGAAGATGCAAAAATTGCCTCAAAGGAATTAGAATTGACGCTGACGGGGAAGGACTGCGGTCTGGAAGAACGCGCTCCAATGTGTGGCATTCCGTATCATGCTGTGGATGGATATATCGCAAAGCTCATTGATAAAGGTTATAAGGTTGCTATTTGTGAGCAGCTGGAGGACCCGCAGCAGGCCAAGGGACTGGTGGAACGAGGGATCACCCGCATTATTACGCCGGGCACAGTCGCCGACAGCTCCATGCTCAAAGAGAACGAAAACAGCTATATCTTTTCCCTCTATGAGGAAAAAGGCCGCTTCGGCGTTTCCTACGCGGATATTTCAACGGGCGGTTTTTATGTGGAAGAGGCAGAGAATGGTCAGGAGCTTGCCAATGTGCTGACCCGGGTTGCGCCTAAAGAAATTCTTTATCCAGAGGAAAACCAGATTCTGAAAAAAATTGTCGGCGCCTATAAGGACTGTTATGCGTCTCCCTATTACCCTTGGGCGTTTCAGCACGACACCGCCCATAAACTCCTATTGCAGCACTTCGGAGTAATCAGCCTGCGGGGTTTTGATATTTCAGCAAAATCCCTAACCATTTCCGCGGCGGGAGCACTTCTGCAATACCTGATTGAAACGCAGAAAAACTCTCTCATGCATATCAAAAAAATCCGGAAGATTTCCACAGGGGAATATATGATCGTCGATCCCTTTACGCACCGGAATCTGGAGCTGACGGAAACCATCCGCAGCAAGAATAAGCGGGGATCTCTTTTGTGGCTGCTGGATAAAACCAAAACCTCGATGGGGGGACGGCTGCTGAAAAAAGCGATTGAGCAGCCCCTTTTAAAGAAACGGGCCATCAATGAACGTCTCAGTGCGGTTGACGAGCTGAAGAATGATTATTGCCTGCGCAGTGAACTCCGCGCACAGCTGGGCGGAATCTATGACATTGAGCGGCTTCTGGCGCGAATCTCCTATGGTACATTGGACGCCCGAGACGCCCTTTCGCTGAAACAGTCCCTCGAGGCTATTCCCGGGATCAAATCACTTCTTTTGCAGGCAAAATCCTCCTTATTAAAGCATAGCGGGGAAAACCTGGATCCATTGGAGGATCTTTATCGTTTTCTGGAATCCGCAATTCATCCCGATGCGCCTAACGGCATCAAAGACGGGGGGATTATCCGGGATGGCTTTAATGCAGATGTGGATAAATACCGGGATGCCACGAAGAGCGGAAAAGACTGGCTGGCATCGTTGGAGCAGCGGGAGAGAGAAGAAACAGGAATCAAAAACCTGAAAATTGGCTTCAATAAGGTATTTGGTTACTATATCGAAGTGACAAAGTCCTATCTGAACCAGGTGCCTTACCGCTATACCCGCCGCCAGACTCTGGCGGGAGGGGAGCGATATATTACCGCCGAACTGAAGGAGCTGGAGGATACGATTTTATCCGCCAGCGATAAATGCAGCAAACTGGAATATCAGCTGTTTCTGCAAATCCGGGAAAAACTGGCGGGCTTCATCAATGCTCTCCAGGCAAACGCGGAGATTATAGCCTTGGTGGATGTGATGCAGTCCTTTGCCCAGGCGGCTTACGATAACGATTATGTTAAGCCCGCGATCCGGGAGGATGGCGTCATCGAAATCAAGGGGGGGCGTCATCCGGTTGTGGAAAAAACAGTGCGGCAGGATTTTGTCCCTAACGATGCCTATCTGGATACCAAAGAAAATACTCTCATGATCATCACCGGGCCCAATATGGCGGGGAAAAGCACGTTCATGCGCCAAACCGGCTTGATTGTAATTATGGCGCAGATCGGTTGCTTTGTTCCCGCGGCGTCGGCATCTATTTCCATTGTAGACCGCGTGTTCACCCGGGTAGGGGCTTCGGACGATCTGGCTTCCGGGCAAAGTACCTTTATGGTGGAGATGAACGAACTGGCCAGCATTTTGAATAATGCCACGGAAAAGAGCCTTCTGATTCTGGATGAAATTGGCCGGGGCACCAGCACGCTGGATGGTCTTTCCATCGCCTGGGCCACCATAGAATATATTTTAAAGACCAAGAACCTGGGGGCAAAAACGCTGTTTGCCACCCATTACCATGAGCTGACGGAATTGGAGGGGATTCTGCCCGGCGTCAAAAACTATTCCATCACGGTTAAAGAGATGGAAAAGACGATTATATTCCTGCATAAAATCAAGCGCGGCGGAACTGACCGCAGCTTTGGCATCGAGGTTGCCCGGCTTGCCGGCTTGCCCGAGGCTCTTTTGGAGCGGGCGAGAAACCTTCTTATAGGATTGGAGAAAAACGCCAAGCCCAGCCTGCAGGGACTAGATCTGCCAAAAGAAGAGGCCGAAGAAAAGTCCGAGGAATTGAGCAGAAATATCTCGAGGATCCAGCAGACCCTCCGGGGGCTGGATATCAATTCGCTGACGCCCCTGGAAGCCCTTTCGGTCCTCAACGATCTGAAGCAAATGGTGCGATAGCAAAGGAGTTTTATGGGAAAGATACAGCTTCTGAATGAAACCATAACCGGGCGGATTGCCGCTGGGGAGGTTGTCGAGCGCCCGGCGTCCATTGTCAAGGAATTGGTGGAGAATTCTGTGGACGCGCAGGCCACCGCGATTTCCATCCATGTGGAAGAAGGCGGTATTCGGGAGATCCGTGTTTCGGATAATGGAATGGGAATTGAACCTGAAGATATGCCGCTGACGATAGCAAAGCATGCGACAAGCAAAATCTATACGCTTGCTGATTTAGAGGCGATTCACTCCATGGGTTTCCGCGGTGAGGCGCTTTCCAGTATCGCCGCCGTTTCCATGCTTACCATCCGTTCCCGGGCCCAAAGTCATGATGCAGGAATGGAGCTATATTCCCGGGGCGGAAAGGTGGAATATATCCGGGAAGCCGGGCTTCCCGAAGGGACAAGCATCCTTGTCGACAATCTGTTTTTCAATACGCCGGCCCGGCTGAAATTCTTAAAAAAGCCGGGAGCAGAGGCCGCCGCAATTACGGATATTGTGAGCCGTCTGATTCTGGCCTATCCGGAAGTTTCTTTCCGCTATTCCTGCAATGGAAAGACGCTGCTGCACAGCCCGGGAAACGGAGACCTGATGGGGGCGGTTCTTTGCGTATATGGGATGGAATATAAAGAGCGGCTTCTCCCCGTCGATTTTACAGTAAACAATATCCGGGTATCGGGATATATCGGTTCGCCTAACTGGACGTATAAAACGCAAAAAGCCGGGTCTTTTTATATCAATGGACGGTATGTCAAATCCGCCGCTCTGCAAAACGCCGTGGCGCGCAGCTACGGGGAACGTCTGATGAAGGGAAATTATCCCTTTTATGTGCTGCATATCGATATGGATCGCAGTGAAGTGGATGTGAATGTACACCCCAATAAACTGACGGTGCACTTCAGCGATGAAAATGCAGTAGAATATGCGGTAAACAATGCAGTTCTCGACGGGCTGGGAATTTTTCGACGTACACCAGTGCTGCAAATCCCGGAAAAGAAGGAATATCCAGCGGAAGCGGCAGAAGAAAAGCGGGAACCCGCAAAACTGGGGCAAAGCGAGCTCCAAAAAAGCATTGAAGAAATCATGAACCTGGCAGGGAATCTTCCAAGACCGGAATGCGCTCCCAAAGAGGTAAAGGATTCGGCGGTATCGGCTCCTGCGCCGGAGGCAATGCAGAATGCCTTGTGGGAAAAAGATTATGCCGTAGGCTTTCTTGGCGGAAGAGAGAAAGAGGATGAGAACGCGGAAGAGCACCAACGGCCCTTGGAAACGGTTCTTCCGCCTGAGACCGAAGAAACGCCGGAAGATGGGCAGGGGGAAGCGCCAGCAGCGCCGCTCATCACCCAAATTGTCCACTATAAAATTCTTGGTTCCGCTTTTTTATCGTATATCATTGTGGAATCCGGCGATACGCTGTATTTCATAGATCAGCATGCGGCGCATGAGCGCCTGCTTTATGAAAAGCTGCTGGCCCAGGAAACCGAGCGGCATATCAGCCAACGGTTGCTGGTTGGGGAAATCTTTCATGCCACACATGAGGAACGGGAGCTGATCGAAGAAAATATCGATTTGATCCGTTCCATCGGTTTGGAAATCCGACCTTCGGGCGAGGATATTTTTACCTATGAAATTCAGGCGGTTCCGCAGATTCTGGGTGACGTGAGTCCCCGGATGGTGATGGAAGATGTTCTTCATTCTCTGATGGAGCGGCCCGGAGAGCAGGACATTCCCATTCGGCTGGGAAAAATTGCAAAAGGGGCTTGTAAACGCGCTATCAAGGCGGGTCAGAATCTTCCTGAGGCGGAAATTGAGCGCCTTCTCCGTGAAATTCGAGAGCAGGGTATTATTCCCAACTGCCCGCACGGGCGTCCCATTGCCGTTGTACTCTCAAAGGCAGACCTGGAAAAGGGTTTTAAAAGGAGAGTTTAGCTTTGAAGAAAAATGTATTGATTGTCACGGGGCCGACGGCCACGGGAAAAACTGCTTTGTCTGTTTCCCTGGCCCAACGGTTGGGCGGAGAAATTATCTCCGCCGATTCCATGCAGATATACAGCGAAATGCAGATTGGCACTGCCCGGCCCACAAAAAAGGAAATGGGAAACATCCCCCATCATTTGCTGGGCTTTTTGCCGCCAAATCAGGAATATACGGCTGCCAGATATCGGTCGGATGCCTTTGCTGTTATACAAAAATTGCTGGATCGAGACGTTTTGCCGATTGTCGCCGGGGGAACGGGGCTATATATTCATGCTCTCACATATGACTTGGATTTTTCCGGTGCAGCGCCGGACGAAGATTTTCGCCGGGAGATGGAGCAGCTCTGTGAAGAAAAGGGAAAGGAATATATTCATGGACTGCTGGCGGAAAAGGATCCGGCTGCAGCGAAACGGATTCATTATAATGATATGAAACGGGTCATTCGTGCGCTTGAAATCGCTCGTTTGCCCGAAGAAAAGCGCAATTCTTTCCAGTTCCGAAAGGAAAACGGGGAATACAATTTTCTAATGATTGGTTTGACCAAGGAGCGTGCGCGCCTTTATGCGGATATAGAACGGCGGATTGACCAAATGATGGAACAGGGCCTGGAAGCCGAAGCACGCAGGCTTTATGATAACTATGGGCCGGAGATCCAGGCGTTTTCTGCCATTGGCTATAAGGAATTTCTCCCTTATTTTCACGGAGAGGAATCCCTGGACCAGGCGGTGGAGCAGCTTAAAAAAAATACCCGGCACTTTGCAAAACGGCAGATGACATGGTTTCGCCGGGAACCGCGCATTCAGTGGTTCTTTGCGGATTCCTATGAAAGTTTTGCCGGTCTGGAGTCGGATGTTATGCAATGGATAGAAAAGGGTTTAAAGGAGCAGAAACAGCGTTGAAAACAGCAGATCAGTTTTTATGTGATACATTTCAGATTTCTCCCGCAATCGCAGAATTTGTGGAAAAAACGATGGGGGAATTGCAGCCGCAATTTGCAGAATATCAGGAAATTTGCGAGATCAATTCCTATAAGGTGATCCGTGCTTTTCGGGATTGTGGCGTTTCCAGCCGGCATTTCTATGGCACGACGGGATATGGATATTCAGACGAAGGGCGCGAAAAGCTGGGGGAAGTCTTTGCGGAGATATTCGGCGCGGAAAGAGCGCTGGTCAGCCCGCTGATTTCCTCGGGAACCCATGCCATCAATATCGCCCTGTTTGGCCTTCTTCGCCCTTTGGACACGCTGTTCTCCATCACCGGACGCCCTTATGATACGCTTTCTACTGCGATTGGATTGGATGGAGAGGAGGGGAATGGTTCCCTCAGGGATTTTGCCGTCCAGTACCGGCAATGCGATCTAATAAACGGCAGAATTGATATTGACACTGTGCTGGATACTCTTTACATTGACAAAAAGATTAAAATCGTTTATATTCAACGTTCCAGGGGATATGAACTGCGCCCGGCTATCCGTATCGATGAAATCGCGGAGGTAATCCGGCGCGTTAAGGAAAAATTCCCGGAGGTCTATATCGTTGTGGATAATTGCTATGGGGAATTCTGCGAAACCCGGGAACCCACGGAAGTGGGGGCGGATGTCATCATCGGTTCTCTGATCAAAAACCCCGGGGCGGGAATCGCCCCCACCGGCGCCTATATCGCCGGCACGCAGAAGGCGATCCGCCTCATTTCCCAGCGTATGACTTGCGCGGGAATCGGCGATGAGATCGGCTCATATCTGGCAGGTTATCTTCCATTTTTCCAGGGCATCTATTTTGCCCCAGGCGTAGTGAAAAATGCGCTCTGCGGTGCAACGCTGTCCGCTGCGGTGTTTTCTAAACTGGGCTATGAGGTATTTCCGACGGCTTCGGCCAAACGCTCGGATATCACCCAAGCCATTTTGACAAAGACGGAAAATGAGCTTGTGGAACTGATCCGGGCGGTGCAGAAAGCGTCTCCCATCGACAGCAATGTGGTTCCTTATCCCTGGGATATGCCGGGATATCAGGATAAAGTCATCATGGCAGCTGGTTCGTTTATTCAGGGCAGCTCCATTGAGCTTTCCGCAGATGCTCCCATCAAAAAGCCCTATGTCGCCTATTTTCAGGGAGGGCTGACGCTGGAAAATATCAAACTGGCTCTGATGCTGGCGCTCACATATATGAAAGTGCCGGTTTAAAATTAAAAAATAGGAGAGTTTATGCAGGAGACTTATGTCGGCTGCGATCTGGATGGCACCATCTATCGCGGCAACTGTTCCATCGATTTCTTTCTGTTTTGTATGCGAAAAACCCAGGGGCTTAACATGTTTTTCTTAAAGCATCTGGGCAATTACATAAAATATCTGCTCCGGTTCCATGATTTTCACGAGAACACGGAAAAATTCTATCGGTTCACGCCGGAGCTGGAAAATCCTGAACAGCTGATTCAGGAATTTTGGGATAAAAATATCCGAAAAATAAAAAAATGGTTTTATAGCCTCCATATGGAGAACGTTCTTATCGTTTCCGCTTCCGCAGATTTTTTGATAAAGGCGCTCCAGGAGCGGTTGAATTTTGCCGGTTATGTGGCCACGCAGGTGGATCTGAAAACCGGAACGGTGAAAGGCGGGCGCACCTGCATCGGAAAGGAAAAGCTCAAGCGGTTTCAGCAGGAAAAGCCGGAAGCCCGCCTGGAGGCTTTCTATTCGGATTCCAAAAAAGACCGGCCCATGGCCTCTGCCGCTAAGGTTTCCTATAAAGTAAAAAGAAACAGCATCAAAATTTGGAAAACCAGGAATCATGCGGGGCGCTAGCTTAAGGCGTCTTATTCATCCGATTTTTTCCGCAGACGGATGGCCTTTGCGGCCCGTTTACGGTGTTCATCCGACATTGAGGCATAGTGCTTGCGCGTGGTGTTTACGTCTTTGTGCCCCAAAACATCGGCCACCAGATAAATATCGCCGGTTTCCTGATATAACATCGTCCCATAGGTGCTGCGCAGCTTATGGGGCGTTATTTTTTTCAGCGGTGCAGCGATCCGGGCATACTTTTCCACCATGTTTTCCACACTGCGAACACTCATCCGCTTATTCTGCATGGATAAAAAGAGGGGGGAGCGGAGAGAATAACTTCCCTGGGCTTTTCGCTCATCGATATATTTCTGCAAGGCCTCTTTTGTTTCAGCGTCAAAATAAAGGATACTTTGATTTCCGCCTTTTCTTGTCACTTTGAAGGATAAATTTTCAAAATCGACATCCGCAATATCCAATCCCACCAGTTCGCTGATACGAATGCCCGTCGTGAGAAACAAAACGCAAATGGCGGCATCCCGCCGCATGGTCTGTTTGTGATATTGCAGCTGCTTTTTGCTCAAGCCTTCGCCAGATTCAATTACGTCGATCATAGCGGCAACTTCCTCGGGAGATAAGTGAACAATCGCTTTTTCATGAATTTTTGGCATGTCCAAAAGCTCGGCTGGATTGGAAGATATCAGCTCTTTTTTATATAAATACTTAAACAGAGAGCGCAGGCTGGCAATTTTTCTTGCTTTGCCGCGCTCTGCATTTTCATGTTCATTTTCCTCGCTGTCCACATAATATCCCAGATATTCGACATAAATTTCCAAATCCGTGAGGGACAGACGGCCGATCATATCCGTCGTGATATATTTCATGGAATATCCATAAAAATCCGGATGCTCCTGCACAAGATATGTAAGAAAAACGCGCGTATCGAAACAATAGTTTAGGCGTGTCAAAGCAGAATGCGTTGTTTCACACGCGCGCATAAAGCCGCCAAACCAATCCGGAAGCTCCAGCAGGAGAGAACGAATTTTTTGCAGAGTATCGATATTTCTTTGATCGTAGTAAGATTTATTCTTTTCCATAAATTTATTATAATTTGCCTGCAGGACAGGTAGAGTATTGGAATTTCAGGTCAATCGCCCTATAATTCTTCGTAAAACTTGTGTTTTGCGCATAGTTATGTGTCAGTCCCCTTGCTTTGCCTTAAATGGCATTTATTTTAAGTCCGCTGCTTGCGTTTTTTTCTTAGCTTCCTTATTCTTTTTAATCTCATCCGTGGCCAGCTTGTCGCATAGATTGTTATAGGCATTATCTGCATGCCCCTTAACCTTAAACCAGGATATCCGGTGCTCCTTTGTTTTGTTGGTCAACAGCAGCCATAAATCCTTGTTTTCCACCGGCTTTTTCTTTGCGTTGATCCATCCGTTGCGTTCCCAGGCAATGATCCATCCGTTGTTGAACGCGTTGCAGAGATAAGCGCTGTCCGTATAAATATGGACGTCACAAGGCTCTTTTAGGGCATTTAGTGCCATAATCGCGGCAGTCAGCTCCATTCGGTTATTGGTGGATTCCGAAGAATAACCGGAAAGCTCCCGCTTCGCCCCCTTATACAACAACACGGCTCCCCAGCCGCCGGGGCCTGGATTTCCCGAACAGGCGCCATCGCAGTAGATATCAACATGCTTATAGGCCATTATAAAACCTTCGCCTTTTCCACACAGGCATCAACAGCTTCTATCACTGCGCCGCGGAATCCCTTCTGCTCCAAAACCGAAACCGCTTCAATCGTCGTTCCACCCGGCGAGCAGACATTATCTTTTAAAACAGCGGGATGCAGCGGGCTTTCCCGGACCATCTTTGCCGCTCCCAAAACCGTTTGCGAAGCAAGTTCCAGAGCCATTTGGCGTGTCAAGCCATTTTTCACGCCGGCATCCGCCAGCGCTTCAATAAACATGTATACATACGCCGGGCCGCTTCCGCTGATTCCCGTAACAGCCGGCAAATATGCCTCGTCAATCGTCTCCACAAGGCCGCTGGCCGAGAAAATTTCTTTGGCAAAGGCAAATTCATCGTCGCGCAGAGTATGCGGCATGGCAAAAACAGTCGCTCCCTCCCCTGCCATCAGCGGCGTATTGGGCATAATGCGCAGAAATCTGGCCCCCTTTGCCCGAATATTTTCCTCCATCTGGGCATAGGTCAACCCCGTCACGATAGACAAGAGACAAATATTATCTTTGGTAATCTGCTGCAAAACCCCTTTCGCCACATTCGGTTTCACGCAGAGGACACATATATCCGCCACCTGCAGGAGCTGGTCAATGGTGGCGCAGGAATTGACATAGTATTTTTCCCGGTGATCCGCCAGCTTCTGCGCGCTTATATCATATAAATATACATCCCCCGGGGCGACGGTTTTCTGCGAGAGCATACCGGCAACAATGGCCTCTGCCATATTCCCGGCGCCAATAAATCCAATTTTCATGGGAATTTACACCTCAATATCTTTTATTTGTTTTTGTTAGTAACATTATAATATAGCCATTGATAAATTGCAAAGAGAAAGAAAATCTCCCCATTCTTTGATTTTTACCTTGACTATTTGCCTTGATTCTTTTATAATAATAACGTTGTTGGCTCCATTGCATAGGGGAGTAGCTCAATTGGTAGAGCAACGGTCTCCAAAACCGTAGGTTGCGTGTTCGATTCGCGTCTCCCCTGCCAAAAACAGCAGCAAAAATGCTGCTGTTTTTATTTTAAGTGTCCCGTCCGCAATTAAAAATATCTTTATGGGGAAAAATATTTCCAATGGCATTAGAAGTTAAATTTTTTACATTAAAAGAAAAAATATGTGCATGGGAAATCCATGATACGGCCACAAACCAATATTATAACGGTGCTGCGCGGCCCTTTAAAAGCAGTGCATCGCTGGATAAGATTTTGCCTTCTGAGTATTTTCTCCTGCCCTATACAAAAAAACAGCTGAAATCTTTTGAATATATCGGTCGATTGGCGCCTTTTTTCGAGGATCTCTTCAAAAAAGCGGACTCTATTCATCCCGCAGCATTCTATGACCATGTTTTAAAGCATACCTTTGGCCCCAAAAGCCCGGTATTCCAGCTATATGCTGAAAAAGCCGTTGCCGCTGATGCACCGGCATCTAAACCGATTTTATATATTGATTTTGAGGCGATGAATATGCGGATCTGCGGCTGGTATGCGGAGCTGGTGGATCGGGAAAAGAATGAAACCAAAGTTTTTGAGGGGATTGCAAAGCCCTTTTCGGATAACCGCTATATCACACGGCTTTGGAACAACACCTATCAGGATCTTCTGCCCTATTCTCTGGAGGATCTGTATAAGGCCAAACATATCCGGTCTTTTGAGAAATATTTTATCAACATGTTTTCCCGGGCCAAAAAAATCTATACCTATGGCGATACAGATTCCCTGTTTTTAAAATCTTCGTTTGGCAACGATATGTTTAATTTTTTCCGGGTGCGGAATGTAGACTGCAGCATGAAAATTGGAAACCGCGTACTGTCTTTGGAGAAGTCCTGCAAGTTGATGGGCGTGGATTTAGAAGGCACCGCTCATAACCCCAAATACGATGTGCAGCGCATGCGTGCATATCTGGATAAAAGTGAAGAGCTCTAATGTTTTTAAACGGCGGCATAATCATTGCCGCTGTTTTTTGTTGCGGCATTCCGGCTCTTTTCCTTCCGTTCGATATAATAAAAATAGCCACATGATTTTGCTCATGCGACTATTTTTTCGCTTCTATCTATCAATAGGACTTTGCAAAAACCATCAGCTTTTTCGCCGGTTTTCCGCAGAAAACACACACATCGGAGAGAACCTCATCGTCATCAAAGGGCATGCAGCGCGTAGTGACGCCCGTCTTTTCCTTGATGGCGTCTTCGCATTCCCGGCAGCCGCACCACATGGCCTTCACAAAGCCATGCCCTTTCTCAATTCCCTTCTCAAATTCTTCAAAATTCGTCGCCTTGAATGTATGCGCATCCCGGAATTCCCGCGCCATTTTAAGCATATTGGCGTGGATCTCATCCAGAAGATTGGCAATCGTCTCGGCTATCCCTTCCATGGGCACGGTGATCTTCTCAAAGGTATCCCGGCGGACGAGAACAACCTGGCCCTGTTCGATATCCTTCGGCCCGATTTCCAAGCGCAGCGGAATGCCTCGCAGCTCGCAGTCGTTAAACTTCCATCCGGCGCTCTGGTCGCGGTCATCCAGATCCACACGGATCCCGGCTTTTTTAATAGTATCATAAAGCTCGCGGCTCTTTTCCATGACCCCTTCCTTGAATGCGGCAATGGGAATGATCATGCACTGAATGGGAGCAACTTTGGGGGGCAGCTTAAGGCCGCGGTCGTCTCCATGGACCATGATCAGCCCACCGATCATCCGCGTGGAGGTTCCCCAGGATGTCTGCCAGGGATATTTCAGTTTACTGTCCTTATCCAGATACTGAATGCCGAAGCCCTTGGCAAAATTCTGCCCTAGATTATGCGATGTCCCCATCTGCAACGCCCGGCCGTCCAGCATCATGGCTTCCATCGTATAGGTATGGTCGGCACCGGCAAACTTCTCTTTTTCGCTCTTTTGACCGGTAATCACCGGAATCGCCAGAACGTTTTCCGCAAATTCCTTATAGACCCCCAGCATTTTCACCGTTTCTTCTTCGGCTTCCTGCTGCGTGGCATGGACCGTGTGCCCCTCCTGCCAGAGGAATTCCGATGTGCGCAGGAAAGGCCGGGTGGTCTTTTCCCAGCGCAGGACATTGGCCCACTGGTTCAGAAGAATGGGCAGATCCCGATAGGACTGCACCCATTTTGCATACATGGAACAGATAATCGTCTCAGAGGTCGGGCGGATACAGAGCCGCTCCTGCAGCTTTTCTCCCCCGCCATGCGTAACCCAGGCCACTTCCGGGGCAAAACCTTCCACATGCTCGGCCTCTTTCTGCAAAAGGGATTCGGGGATCAGCAGCGGGAAATATGCATTTTTATGCCCAGTTTCCTTAAAGCGCCGGTCCATTTCTTCCTGAATCAGCTCCCAAATGCCATAGCCATACTGCTTAATGACCATGCAGCCCTTGACATCCGAATAATCCACCATATCAGCCTTCATGATGACATCCGTATACCACCGGGAAAAATCCTCAGCCTGGGAGGTAATATGCTCCACAAACTCCTTTTTCATCTTTGCCATATCGTCTCTGTCTCCTCCAATAAAATTCAAAGTTCCAAGAAAAAAATCTCCGCCCAAGCAAAGGGCGAAGACCGCGGTACCACCTTCATTTTGGAAAAAATCCAAATCTCTTTTGCCTTTAACGCGGCAGGCGGCGGGGTTTATTCCCCCGCTGCATCGAAAGGGCGGGTGTAGTACGCCATCTTGGAACTTTTCAGCCGGGGAGTTCCATCTCTTTTAAAGGGCGGCGTTCTATTTTCCCTTCCTCAAACGCATTTCTATATCGTATTGTATCACCTGTCTTTCCAGTTTGCAAGGGAAAAATCAGCTATGGCGAAGGGACTGGCTGGGATCCAGGCGCGCCGCCTTGAAAGCCGGAATGATTCCAAATAAAATCCCAATGATCGCGGAAAAGACGACGCTTGCCCCGATGGAAAACAGGGATATCTGAACGGACAGCCCAATCGCCTTTTCTGCAAGGACGCTCAGAAGAACCCCCATGGCAACGCCGCTTACCGAGCCGATGAGTGCATACAGGATGGATTCCATGAGAAACTGCTTGAGAATTACGGAATTTTTTGCCCCCAGCGCCTTGCGGATGCCGATTTCCTTTGTCCTCTCCCGTACAGTCACCAGCATGATGTTCATGATCCCGATTCCGCCGACAAAAAGCGAAATGAGCGCGATTGCGCCAATTACCAGCTTGAATATTGTCAAAATATTTTCGGCATTCTTTGCCTCCTCCGCCAGGTTCATGGTCTTGATGGAATTGCTTCCGTATTTATCCAGAAGCAGATCCACGCTGCGCTGGGCGACGCTGTCCATATCCGACGAGTTGGCGACAGTTATGGAAATTTCGCCGACACTGGCCGTCTGAAAGATCTCTTCATATGCGGAAATAGAGATATAGGATTTTGCTGAGGTTATGGATGTATAGAGGGGTTTGGTGTTCTGCTCCACCCCCACTACCTTTAATTTCTTGCCGTTCATCTCCACCGTTTCCCCCAGAGCGGAAGCGTTTCCAAAAAGTGCTTCTTTGATATCGTCGGACAAAACAATAGAATTTCGGGCATATTCTACGTCGTTTTCATTGATAAACCGTCCCTCTGCCATCACTTTGTTTTCCACATCTTTTAAAACTTCCGTCGTCCCGACAATTTCTGTGGTTTCGCTTTTCCCATTATAGGTGATCTTTGCCGTAGCAAAGGACTGGGGCGATATCTCGTCGATCCGGCTCACATGCTCGGAAAGATATTCAATATCACTGCGCTTTAGGATATCCTTATCCACATTTTCATTGGGATAGATAAACAGGCGGTTAATGCCAAACTTTTCCAGCTCATTATAAACACTTTCCTGCCCGGCATCTCCCACAGACAACACCATAATCATGGCGCAGACACCGATGACTATGCCCAAAATGGTCAAGACAGAGCGAACCAGATTGCGCCGTATTTCAGACAGCGACATGCGGATATATTCAGACAGCTGCATATTGCTCTTCCTCCATAATCTTCCCATCCTTGATGCGGATGATGCGTTTTGCGGCATTGGCGATTTCCTGTTCATGGGTGATGAGGACGACTGTAACCCCTCTTTTATTGAGCCGTCCGATAGTCTGGATAATATCCAGGCTTGTTTTGGAATCCAGGTTTCCCGTTGGTTCGTCCGCCAGAATCAATTTGGGATGATTCACAAGAGAACGGGCAATGGCAACCCGCTGGCACTGCCCTCCGGACAGTTCGCAGGGAATATGCTGCAGACGATGCTCCAGCCCCACCAGCTCTGCCAGCTCCAAAACAGTTTTTCGCCGTATTTCCGGCGGTACATTGGCATAGAGCATGGGGAGCTCAATGTTTTCATAGACCGTCAGCTTGGGAAGGAGCAGAAAAGATTGAAAGATAAACCCAATATACTGGTTGCGGAGTTCAGCCGCCCGATCCGCATTGAGCGTAGAAACATCAATGCCATTGAGAAAATATTGCCCGGATGTCGGCCGGTCCAGACATCCCAGTATATTCATGAGGGTCGATTTCCCGCTGCCTGAAGGCCCCATAATCGCCAAAAATCCCCCATTGGGAACCGAAAGATTGATATGCTCCAATGCGGATACTTCCGTATTCTTTTTCCCATAGATCTTGCAGATATCCTTAAGCTCAATCATTGCGAACCTTCATTCCTTCTGAAAGCTCTTGCATCCCAGGAAGAGCCACCACATCTCCCGCTTCGAGTCCGGAAACAATTTCGATCTGCTCGTCGTTATAAAGACCCGTTTTAACAAGCCGTTTTTCCAGGATTCCCTGTTTATTGACGACATACACATTTTCCTCGCTGTCCACCGCGTCAATCGGAACAGATACGGCATCGGATATGCGCTGAACTTCGATGGAAACAGATGCACTGCCGCCCGCCATACATCCAACAAGCGGCTCATCCGGCTTGATGCATACCTTTGCTTTTTTACTTCCGCCTTCCAGAGAAGCAGCACTCATCTGGGCACCGATGGAAACAATTTTTCCCGTGCAAACTGTATCGCTTCCCTGCATGCGTATGCTACATGCCATCCCTTCGCTGAGCTTTTTGATGTCATTTTCTCCTACCATGGCAATAATCTGCGCGGAGGATGGGTTCCCGATGGTGACCATAGGTGTACCTTCCGCCACCACATCTCCTTTTTTCACCTGAACAGCGAGAACAGTGCCTGCCAACTGGGATATATATTCTGAACTTTCGATCTGTTGGGAAATCTCCTGTATCTGTTCCTGCAGCTCGCTATTCTGTATACCGGAAGAACCCAGTGAATCACTGCCTGCAGATGCCGCCAGCGCATCCTCTGCATCAGCTGAAGCATTTTCAGAAAAAGCTTGATTGAATCCATGAAGATCAAAGGAAGCCGCCTGGGCCATATCCAAAACCGAAGATTTCTGCGCTTCCTCCAATAGACTGGAAGTGTTTGTGCTGCTGGCGGCCTGGGCCTCTTCTTTCCATGCCTTTTCCTGTTCCTGGAGGCTGGCAAGTTGTTTTTGAAGAGCGGAAGTGTCCATCTTTACCAACAATGCCCCCTGAGCAATTTCCTCCCCTTCTTCCACCGGCATTTCCCCAACACTGCCCGTCTGCAGACAGGAGGCCGTATAAATTTCCGTGAATTCAATCTCTCCATCCAGCTCCAGATTTACAGCAATATCCTGTTTTTCTGCAACAACGCTTTGGATATCAACTCCCTGGGTGGCATGATAAATGGGAATGGCGGCGGCCGCCAAGGCAACAAAAATTCCAATGCAAAGAATAATGCGCTTTTTCATGCGTTTTCCCTCCAAATTTTTCTTTATCTATAGTGTGCCGGATAATATTTGTGTTATACTAAGGTAAAAATTTGAAATTAACCTATTGCATAATTATTCATTAAGATGTATAATTATTGAAACAGGAAACGGGAGGAATGAATTTTGATTCGGGTTGGCATTATTGGAGCAACGGGATATGCGGGAGAAGAGCTGGTGCGTCTGCTTTCATCGCATCCGGAAGTAAAAATTACGCATATCATGTCCAAGAGCTTTTGTGGGAAAAAAATTTCTGAGCTTTATGGCAGCTATCTCGCACTGGATGAAATGTTGTTAGAGGATATTGATTACGAAATCATCCAGCAGGACTGCGATGTTGTATTTACCTGCCTGCCGCACGAACCATCTATCGAAATCGTCCCCAAGCTGCTGGCCTGCGGCGTCAAGGTCATCGATCTTAGCGGCTCCTTCCGCTATAAGGATGCCGCTGTTTTTGAAGCCTGGTATGGCATCCATCATACCCATCCGGAGCTTCTGAAAAAGGCGGTGTACGGCCTTTGCGAGTTATATGAGGAAGAAATTGCAGGGGCGGACCTCATCGGCAATCCCGGCTGCTATACAACAGCCAGCATCCTCGCGCTGTATCCGCTGCTGGCCTGTAACCTGATCCAAAAAGATTCCATCATCATTGATGCCAAATCCGGCGTGACGGGTGCAGGGCGTTCGGAAAAGCTGCCCTTCAGCTTCTGCGAATCCCATGAGAGCTTTAAGGCTTATGGCGTGACGACCCACCGGCATACCTCAGAGATTGAGGAACAACTCTCTTTTGCAGCAGGAAGCCCGGTGGCGCTTTCCTTCACCCCGCATCTGCTTCCCGTGAAACGGGGCATTTTAGCCACGATTTATGCCGATCTTCCCAAAGGGCTGGAAATCTCCCCCATCGAAATCCAGGGGGCCTATGAAAAATTTTATATGGGATCGGATTTTATTCAAATCCTTCCCCATGGCAGTCTGCCGGAGCTGAAATTTGTCGTCGGTTCCAATAACTGCTTTATCGGCTACAAGATCGATGAACGGCTGCACAAGCTTGTCATCGTCTCCTGCATCGATAATCTCATTAAAGGGGCGGCCGGGCAGGCGGTTCAAAACATGAATCTGATGTTTGGCCTGGATGGTTCTACCGGCCTTCCCCAGCTGGCTATGTATTTATAAATTCTATGAATTGAGGAGTTGAAACATATGAACACACATCACGAGCGCGCAAATGTACTGATTGAGGCCCTTCCCTATATTCAGCGTCTCAGCGGGAAAACCATCGTTGTCAAATACGGCGGCGCCGCTATGTTGGATGACAATTTGAAAAAGAGATTTATGGAGGATATCACCCTTCTGAAATTTGTTGGAATGAATCCCATTGTGGTGCATGGCGGCGGGCCGGATATCAACGGCACCCTCTCTGCTCTGCATATCGAGACGAAATTCCATAATGGCCTGCGGGTAACGGACGAAGAGACGATGAAAGTCGTTCAGATGGTCTTGACCGGCCGGATCAACAAGGATATCGTGGCGGGAATCAATGCCTGCGGCGGCAAGGCCGTTGGTCTCTGCGGCATCGACGGCCATGTCATCAGCGCCCATAAGTGCCCTCCCGTGGAAGGCGTCGACCTGGGATGCGTGGGGGAAATCGACTCCGTGGATACAAAACTGCTCAATATGCTGACAAGCGATGAATATATTCCTGTCATCGCCCCGATTGGATGCGGCGAACACGGCGAGAGCTATAATATCAATGCGGATACCGTTGCCAGCGCCGTTGCGACTGCCCTCAAGGCGGAAAAGCTCATGTTCCTGACGGATATCGATGGCATCCGGAGAGATCCCGAAGATCCGTCGACACTGATTTATGAAATCTCCAGCATGGATGTGGCGGGTATGATCGCCGATGGAATTGTTTCCGGAGGAATGCTTCCCAAGGCAAAGGCATGCGCCAAGGCTATCCGGGAGGGGGTAAATCGGGTGCACATCATCAACGGCACCATTCCCCATTCCATCATTTTGGAAATCTTCACGGATTCCGGTATCGGCACCATGTTCACCAAATAAGAAAGGAACAGGATTATGCAAATCAAGGATATCATCGCTCTGGATGACAAATATTATATGGGCGTTTTCGGGAAACGCTTTCCTATCTGCTTTGTCGATGGAAAAGGCTCCTCCCTCATCGATTCGCAGGGAAAAGTTTATACGGATTTTCTCGGGGGAATTGCTGTAAACTGCCTCGGATATTCGGACCCAGGGCTAATTCAGACGCTGCAAGACCAAGTGGCGCATGTTATGCACACCTCCAATTATTTTTATGTGGAGACCCAGGCGCTGGCAGCGGAAAAGCTCTGTAAAGCCACCGGATTTGACAAGGTCTTTTTTTCCAACAGCGGAGCGGAGGCGCTGGAAGGCGCCATCAAGCTGGCGCGGAAATATTTCCATAACAAGGGCCAGGAAAAATATGAAATTATCACGATGAAAAATTCCTTCCATGGGCGCACTCTTGCCACGCTTTCGGCAACCGGGCAGGCTCATTACCAGGAACCCTATCATCCCCTGGTTCCTACCTTTGTTCATGTCCCCTTTAACGATTTGCAGGCCGTGAAAGCGGCGGTTACGGACAAAACCTGCGCCATTTTGATGGAACCCATCCAGGGAGAAGGCGGCGTAATCCCCGCGCAGGCGGAATTTATCCAGGGCGTACGGCAGCTTTGCAATGAAAAAGGCATCCTCATGATCGCCGATGAAGTGCAGTGCGGCATGGGGCGGACAGGCTGCATGCTGGCCAGCCAAAAATATGGCGTAAAGCCGGATATCGTCACTTTGGCGAAGGCGCTGGGAGGAGGCGTCCCTATCGGTGCATTTCTCGCAACGGAGGAAGTGGCCGCCGCTTTTGCACCCGGCGACCACGGTTCCACCTTTGGCGGCAATCATCTGGCCACTGCCGCCGCCAATTATGTTTTAGGCCAGCTTATGGAAACCGATATGCTCAAAAAGATTGCCGCATTGGGCGCATATTTTAAGGAAAAGCTTCAGGAACTGGTGGATAAATTTCCCAATATCGCCTTGCAGGCCCGTGGCGACGGTCTTATGTTGGGGCTTCAGATTACACCGCAGGTCCCGGTGAAAGATATTGTCGTTGCTTTGCAGCAAAAGGGATATATCATCGGAACTGCCGGCGGAAATACTCTGCGGTTTGTCCCGCCTTATGTCATTTCCAAAGCGGATATCGATGGGCTTATCGCTGCTCTGGAGAAAATTTTTCAAATGTTGTAACAATATTGGAGGAAGCTATGGATTTAAAAAATTATCAGGCAAAACAGCCTTTTTCACAAAAACATCTGCTCACGCTGGCAGATTATTCCCAGGATGAGATCCTGCAGATTCTGAGCCTTTCCCTGGATTTAAAGGAAAAGACAAAAAAGGGAATTCCCCATCCCCTCCTTGCCGGGCAGACGCTGGCCATGATTTTTGCCAAAAGTTCCACCCGGACAAGGGTCTCCTTCGAGGTTGGCATGTTCCAGCTGGGCGGCCATGCCCTGAACCTCTCGACCCATGATATTCAGTTGGGCCGCGGGGAAACGGTCGCCGACACGGCCCGGACGATTTCGCGTATGGTGGATGGCATTATGATCCGCACCTTCGATCAAAAGGATCTGGAAATTCTGGCAGAATGCGGCAGCGTTCCGGTTATCAACGGCCTGACCGATACCTATCATCCCGTCCAGGCGTTGGCGGATGTGCAGACTATTTATGAGCACAAGGGGACGCTTGAACATCAAAAGCTCGCTTTTGTGGGAGACGGCAACAACGTCGCCCACTCTCTCATGCTGATCTGCACGAAGCTGGGTATGGATTTCTCCATTGCCTGTCCCGTTGGTTTCGAGCCAGATCCCGCCATCACAAAAGTGGCAATGGGATTTGCGGAGGAGAGTGGCGCGCATATTCTGGTCACACACGATCCCAGAGAAGCCGCCAAGGGCGCGGATGCCATGTATACCGATGTTTGGGCCAGCATGGGTCAGGAAAGCCAATTTGAGGAAAAATCCAAGCATTTTATTCCCTATCAGGTCAATGACGCGCTTTTGGAATGCGCCAAGGATGATGTGATCTTTATGCATTGTCTCCCGGCGCACCGCGGCGAAGAGGTTACGGCTTCGGTTATCGACGGCCCTCATAGCGTCGTGTTCGACGAAGCGGAAAACCGTCTGCATGCACAAAAGGCGGTTATGGTTAAACTCATGGGGAAAGCGGAGCAATAGAAAATCCATGGAAAAAATCATCTTACGGAAAGCAAAAAAAGAGGACGCTCCCCGCGTCCTCCAGATCACAAAAGAGGCGTTTACTCTCTATGCCAACGAAGTGCGCAAACGGGAAAGCATCAAGGCGCTTTTTGAAACGCTGGAGGATGTCCAGCGGGATATAGAGGAAAAATATGTTTATGTCTGCGAATTGGATGGCGAGATCATTGGAAGCGTCCGTTTTACAATCCTGCGGGACGGTATTGCCTATTTGAGCCGCTTCGCCATGGCCCCGGATGTGCAGAATCTGGGATTGGGGGGGCTGCTGCTGGAAAAAGTCCGTTTGGAATGCCTGGGCCTTGGCGTCAGGGCTATCACGCTTTACACGGCCAGCCGCATGCGCTCCTCTGTTTCCTTCTATCTCAAAAATGGATACTATATCCATTCCATCGATAAAAGCTCGGATTATATCCGGGCGTTCATGGTCAACGAACTGGTGGATATGGACGAAATGTTTGATTATGAATCCATTGTGACGCCCGGCGTTTAGTTCAGCTCGTCCAGCGTCAGCGCATAGCTGGGCAGGAATTTTTCGATAAAAAACTGCACCTCCGGTGCCTGCATAGCAGCCAGATCGGCTGCTATGTTATTTTTGGCTTTTTCAAATTCCATATTTCCGGATTTGATCTCTTCCACGCATTTGATATAGGCACAGATTTTGTCTGCCGCCTTAACAAGAGCGTATTCCGGATTTCCCTCATGGAAAAGATATTTTTTATATTCCCCCTGCATCTCCTCCGGAAGCATTCGGAGGATTTTTTCCAGGGCCATCTCCTCGATTTCCCCATATGCCTTTTTAATTTTGGGGTTGAAATATTTGATGGGCGTGGCCAGATCCCCGGTCATGACTTCTCCCACTTCGTGATAAATCCCAAGCGCCAGCATTCGTTCCGGCGAAACCTGACCGCCAAAATATGTGTTTTTAATGACCGCCAGCGCATGGGCGATAACTGCAACATCCAGAGAATGCTCCTTGATGTTTTCCTCCTGCGTGTTGCGCATGAGTCCCCAGCGTTTGATATGTTTCATGCGGGAAATATAGGCAAAAAAGTGATGCATATAAATTTTCCTTTCTATATGGGTTTCCTTCCGGATGACATATCCCCTTTTTGGATGGCATATAGTAAAATAAAAAAGGAACCAGGCCACCGATGAAAAATATACAAAAACGAAAGACGCTTATAACCTCTATCGCCGTCAGCCTTTGTCTGCTCCTGTGTGCAGGAACTCTGGGCTTTGTTTTTTTGCAGGGAAACGAAAATCCCTCCCTCGGCGTCTTCAGCACAGCCGGCGGAAAGGACGGCATCTTCATTCCCTGCGTCATGGACGGCCGAACCGGCGAACCGATTGAGGGGGCAAAAGTTATCATTCCTGAAACCGGAGAGACGTATACCACGGGAAAAGACGGAAAAACCCAAGCAATTGCCGTTCCCATCACCCGGGATGAGCGTTTTGACAAAATGATCCAAAAGCCCTGGGGAGAAATATCCGTTTTGGTTTATAAGGATGGGTTTGTTCCCTATGCCCTCTTCTATCTCGAGCTTCTGGCTGGAGAAACCCGCGAAGGCCCGGAAATTTTAATGTTCCATGAAAGCGATGTTTCCAGCGGCGAACCTTTCTCGATTATCGAGGGCCCTAACCGCACATGGGTCAAAGCGATGATTGAGAAATATCAGCCGGCGCAGTAAAGTAATCCACCATCTGCCGGTATGTGGCAAATAATTCCGCTTCATCCCGGTAGTTGCCGCTGTATACCTCCATTACCATGGAGCCTGCAAAGCCGGTATCTTGCAAATAAGAACGCAGGGCAGCAAAATCCATTTGGCCTCGAAAAGGCATGCAGGGGTTCCAATAGGGCGGGTTTGCGATATAGTCACAGACATGAATGCTGACCAACCGATTCCCCATAGGCTCCAGATAGGACATGGGCGGAAAGCCTGACTGCGCGGCCTGCTTGATGTCAAAATTAAAATATAGATTATCCGACTCTACATACTTTTGGATTTCCGTTGCAAAATCCGGCCGCTGAAACCAGCACCAATGCACATTTTCATAGGCCAAGCGGATCCCATATTCCTTTGCAACATCGGCCATATGCGAAACAATGGGGCCGATCCGCGCAAAATTCACAGCGTTTTTCAGTGCTGGTTTAAAGAAAAGCCCACCATGCAGAATATAATTCGACGCACCCAAAAGCTGGGCAGCCCGAAGAACCCGTCGGTATATGGCTTCAGCGTCCCGCGTGCTGCGGGAATATGGAGAAAAAAGCTGCGGCTCATACTGCACGCCATGGGGATGCACGGAGCAGACCTTCATTCCATAGGCATCAATCCTGCCGCGGATCTCCCGGATATACTCCTCCTCATATTCGCTGAAGGTGTTCAAAAAAACCTCAATCGTTTTGCATCCCTGCCGCCCGATTTTTTCAATGGCGTCTTCGACATATTCTGTTCCAAAAAAGCAGGCGGTAGATATTCCAAATTGCACCATTGCCTTGTCAAGCCTCTCTTTCACTTGTCTGTTATTATAATCAATTTATGTCCGAATAGCAAATTCTGTTTCCAGCCTTCCTCATCGGTTGACCAAAAGCGGCCAAGCAGGTACAATAAAACTAATATAAATGGACGGAGAATGGTGGCGGAATGTTCCGAAAGCTCTGGAAACTGTCCCTCCTGCTGTTAACGGCTGTTGGGGCATTTCTGATTTATAAATTTGCATTTCTAATGCCGGATGTGACCGAATCGGTCTATGCACAGACCATTTACCCTTTTTTTACACAGATTATTGGGAATTTGACCAAACTTGTCTCTTTTAGTGTCGGTGAACTTCTCCTATATATTTTCGCCGCCTATCTGATTTTTGGTGTAGTTTTCACTTTTTTCAGTTTTTTCAAGCCAAAAGGGCGCAAGCTCTACCATTTCTGCAAACGGATTTTAACACTGGCCATCGTCATCTGTATGGTATATTCCAGCTTTATCCTCAACTGGGGTATCAACTATGCCCGCAAGCCTTTGGCGGATACGATGGGCCTGGAAATCCAGGAGGCCACAGTTGCCGAGCTGAAAGACACGGCAATTAAATTGGCAGATAAGGCAAATTCCCTGCGGCAACAGGTTTCCGAAGATGCCAACGGTGTCTTTGCCCTCACCCATTCCAAAGAGATTGTGCTGGAATCTGTACAGAACGTTTATGATGCGTGCGCTCCGGAATATATGAACCTGGGGGTCAAAACCCGGGTTAAAGGGGTTCTGACGCCTAATCTGCTTTCCACATTCCGCACTACCGGGATTTTCTCGCCCTTTACCTATGAAGCAAACGTCAATATGCAGATGCCTGAGTTATATTTTCCGGCGGTTGCCGCTCATGAGTATGCTCATTTAAAGGGGTTTGCCCGGGAGGATGAAGCCAGCTTTGTCGCGTGGTATGTATGTTCAAAGTCAGAAGACACGGATTTTGCCTATTCCGCCTATGCCTATGCGCTGACGTATGTCATCAATGCCCTCTATGACGTTTCCCCGGCAGATCACCAGGAGGTGGTGTCGCTGTTGGATGAAGGGATTTTGCGGGATTTTGCCAATGAAAACGAATATTGGCAGGATTTTGAGAGCGATTTGGCGGATACCGGCGAACAGATTTATGACTCCTATTTGCAAAATAATGGCGTTTCCGATGGGCGTAAGAGCTATGGGCGCATGATTGACCTGATCATCGCTCTGAATCGCGAGGGAGAGCTTTAAGCCATTTTCCAGCCATTGCTGAATCCTATCTTTTTATGATATAATAAGATATCACATATCACAAACCAATATAGCCGGAGGAAATTTCATATGGGCAGATATATACTCGCTTTGGATCAGGGCACGTCCAGCTCAAGAGCCATTCTATATGGCGATTCTTTTACCCCTGTCGCCTCCTCGCAAAGGGAATTCAAACAGCATTATTTAAATGACAGCTGGGTGGAACATGATCCCAGGGAAATTTGGGAGACTCAATACCAAATGGCTGTCGCCGCCATCAAAAACGCTGGGATTTCCCCACGGGAAATTGCCTCCATCGGCATCACAAACCAGCGGGAAACCACGATTATCTGGGACCGCAATACCGGCGAACCGATTTATAACGCTATCGTTTGGATGTGCCGGCGGACTTCAGACTATTGTTTGACTTTGAAAGAGCAGGGATGGTCGGAGCGGATCCGCAAAAAAACCGGCCTGATTATCGATGCATATTTTTCCGCAACAAAAATCCACTGGATTTTGGAAAATGTGCCGGGGGCGCGGGAAAAGGCCCAAAAAGGCGAACTGATGTTCGGGACGGTGGATACCTGGCTTCTTTATAAGCTCACAGGCGGCAAAGTCCATGCCACAGATTATACAAATGCCTCCCGCACCATGATGTTCAATATCCATACGGGCGAATACGACGGCGAGCTTTTGGATCTATTTGAGATCCCTCTGAGTATGCTGCCGGAAGTCCGCCCCAGCAGCGGCGATTTCGGAAAAACCGATCCTTCCCTTTTTGATGGCGCTGAAATCCCCATCGGCGGCATCGCCGGCGACCAGCAGTCGGCCTTATTCGGCCATGGATGCTTTTCTGACGGCATGGCAAAAAACACATATGGAACCGGCTGTTTTACGTTGATGAACACCGGTGAAAATCCAGTGGAATCTGCTCATGGACTGGTTACGACGATTGCAGCGCATTTGAACGGAAAAACCACCTATGCTCTGGAGGGAAGCGTCTTTAACGCTGGTAGTTCCATAAAATGGCTGCGGGATGAAATGCGGCTGATCGAACATGCGGCCGATTCCGAAGCGGCATCCCTCCGTGTCAGCGACAGCGACGGTGTATATGTCGTTCCAGCTTTTTCCGGGCTGGGCGCTCCCTACTGGGATATGTATGCTCGGGGCATTATTGTGGGACTCACGCGAAATACCAACAAAAACCATATTATCCGCGCCACGCTGGAATCCATTGCCTTTCAGACAGCCGACGTTCTTTTCGCCATGGAAAAGGATTTTGGGGCTCCCATCAAGAGCTTGGAGGTAGATGGCGGAGCATGCGCCAACAATTTTCTAATGCAGTTCCAGGCGGATATTCTGGACTGCCGGGTTTTGCGGCCGCGAAATATTGAAGTGACAGCGCTGGGCGCAGCCTATCTTGCAGGCTTATCCTGCGGAATTGCCGGTTCCTGCGATGAGCTGTCCTCACTCATACAAATGGAGCGTGAATTTCTTCCCAATATGTCCCAAAAAAGGCGCGAAAATCTTATGCGCGGATGGTCAAAGGCGGTCAATCGTTCCCAAAACTGGGCGGAATAAAAGATTAGCAATATAAAAAGGCGAGAAAATGTTCTCGCCTTTTCCTGTTTGTCTAAATTTTTCCGGCGACTTTTTCCTTTTTATTTTAAAAGAAAAGATTTGCAGTCGGTGCACTGATCCATCGTCGGATTGCCTTCATGCGTGCCTACGCAGATGCAGTCCAAAGAACAATACTGTTCTTTTCCGCAATGGTTCGCGCAGTTTTCTACTGTACATTTAATGCTATAGTTGGCTTTTTTGGAATTATTCATCATTTTATACCTCCTTTTGATGTTTCCCCTATAGTATTTGACGGCTGCAAATTTTTATGCAGGGAAAAAATTGAGGTATGCCATGGATATTATTTCCATTCGTTGATATTTGCAAAAATGTTTTTATATCCCAGTGGCTTTCCAATGGATATATCGCTGCGCATAATCAGCGAGTGTTCTCCATAAAACAAACCGATGTTGGGCATATCTTCCAAAAGCGATTTTTGCAGTGCCGTATAGGCGGTTTGCAGTTCTTCCTCTGTCAGAGCCGAATGCGCTGCCCCAAGCTGCTCCTGCAGGGCGCCGCTGTTATAGCCGCCATAATTGTTTTCCGCCGAAAAGAGAAAATCAATTTCCTGGTTTGATTTCATCGAATAGGAACACAAAGCCAGATCAAAATTGCGCTGGGACAATGCGGTCTTATAGTCCTCATCTGATTTTTCTATAATATTTACCTGGATTCCCACCACAGCCAGCTGATCCGCAACCGACTCACATACAGCGGAGCGATAGGCGAAATCCTTTGCCTCGGTAAAAATTAAATCGACCTTCAAATAGTTTTTAGAACCATTTCCATTTTCACTATAGCGAAATCCCGTCTCCGCATCCAGTTTATATCCGGCATCCTCCAGCAGCTTCCCCGCCGCGCTGGCATTATATCCATTTCCGACGGCGGAAGAAGAATTTTCAAAATACCATAAATCCTGGCGCAGAGGCGTCTCAGTCGCCTGCCCGGAGCCCAGAACACTTGCAGAAACAATTTTGCTGCGGTCCAGCGCCATGGAAATCGCCCTGCGCACATTTTTATTTCCCACAAAAGAATCGCCCATATTGGGAATCAGGCAGTGATAGGTGGGATACACAATCGGATGAACCGTCGTTTTCCCTTCAGATGCATAGCTTTCCGCTGTATAGGAAGCACTCATCACCGCATCAAAGCTGCCGTCCTGATATCCTTTGATCTTGCTGTCCTCGGCATCCATTGGCTTGGCGGTGATCTTTGTGAAAACCGGCGGAGTTTTCCACCAATCTCCGAAAAGGGAAAGTGCCATTCCCTCGCCCTTTGTATAGCTGTCTACCTGATATGGGCCAGTTCCCACCGGCTTTTGCAGAAAATCGACTCCGGCGGATTCATAATAGCTTTTGGGCAGAACCGGAAAATTCATAAAATAAAAAATATCCTTTGTCTTTTCCGTCACTTTGACGGTAAACGTCGTATCGTCTATCTTCGCATAACCGCCCACGACATATTTATATTTTGCATAAGGACTTTCCGCCTCGGTGTAAGAGCAAATCCGCTCAATGCAGAAAAGCAGGTCGTCGGCGCCCACCGTCCCCTTTCCATCATGAAAGGAGACATTCTTTCGGATAACAAAAGTAAATGTCATGGTCTGCGCATCAAAAGTCCAATTTTCAATAACCGACGGCAGAATTTCTCCGTTTGCCTCGATCTTAATGGCGGGTTCCACCACCAAAGAGAGCACATTGCAGAGATTTTCTTCCTGTGCCGTAAGCGGATTCAGTGTCTGTGGATTTTCCGGCATATTGATAGTAAGCTCCTGCCCGCCGGCCGCTCCCGTTCCCTCGGGCATGGGAAGCTCCTTGGCCGCCGACGGCGTCGGCAGCTCTTCACTAGGCTGTGGAGAGGAACCGCAGGCGGAGAAAACCAACAGCAGACAAATTGCCATTGTAAACGCCGCTAGCTTACGCCAATTTATATAAAAATTTGTAGATTTCATAGCTCTGTCTTTCTCTTTCCACATAGTTCTTCGTCTCTTCAAAGGGGATATTATCAAGCGTTTCCCCATCTGTGGAATGCTCCGGGTCTGTCATCCATTCGCTTACCCGGTTGTGCCCTGCATTATATGCAGCCGCAATTTTTGTCGTATCCCCGTCAAATTTATCGCTTAAAAATTTTAAATACCAGCAGCCCATCTGAATATTGGTTTCCGGATCATGGAGGTTTTCTTCTTCAAAATCCTCCATTCCCAATTTCCCTGCAATCCACTTGCCGGTATCCGGCATGATCTGCATCAGGCCGACAGCGCCCCGGCTGGATACTACCTCTGGATCAAACTTGCTCTCCGTCCATATGATGGAGCAGACAAAATAGGGATCCAAATGATATTCCTCTGCATACTTCATGATATAGTCCTCGTATTTCAGAGGATATCTGGTTTTGACAAACATATATCCGCCGACAATGATGAGCAGAATAAAGATACATATAATAAAAAATGTCAGCGCAATTTTCTGCTTTCTTCCCATGCTTTTACCGCCTTTTTCAGAAGCTCCCCCACCTGTTTTTCCAGCTGCTGAGCTGTTCCGCTGTTATCTATCCAATCTGTCACGAATTTTTCGCGCTCTGCATCAGATAACTGGCTTTCCATGCGCCGCAAGGCGTCTTTCCGGGAAAGGTGATTTCTCTCCATAAGGCGTTTTACCTGCAATTCCCTTGGAACACGAACCGCCCAGACCGCATCACAAAGCGCATCCAGGCCAACCTCGGTCAACAGCGCCGCATCAATCACACAAAGCCCTTTTGTCTGCCGAACATCTCTGGCAATTTGCGAAGCTATGCGGGGGTGAAGGATCGCGTTCAGCTTTTTCAGAGCTGATGGTTCCGAAAAAACATAGGCGCCCAGCTTTTTTCGGTCTATTTCCCCATTTTCCATTAGAAAACCCTTGCCAAAGGTATCGCAAATCTCCTCATAGGCCGTGCGGCCGCTTTTCATAAGTTCGTGCCCTATGGCATCCGCGTCCAAAACACGAATTCCCTTTGCGCAAAGAATCTCGGAAACCGTGGACTTGCCGGAAGCGATGCCTCCCGTCAGTCCGATCACATATTGTGTTTTATTTGGCCTCTGCCCAAGTTTTTCCTTCACTAACATTGACCTTCAATGTAACCTTCATTTTACATGCATTCTGCATTGTGTCAACCAATATCTTCTTCACCTGCTCCAGCTCTTCCGGCTCCGCATCAACGATCAGTTCGTCATGCACCTGCAAAATCAGTTTGGATTGCAGATTCTTTTCACGAAAGCGCCGAGGCACCTCAATCATCGCATATTTGATGATATCCGCCGCTGTTCCCTGGATAGGCGTATTGAGAGCAGCCCGCTCTCCAAACGAACGCGTATTATAATTGGAGGAGGACAGTTCGTCAATATACCGGATTCTGCCCCAGAGGGTCCGAACATAGCCGTCCTGCTTTGCCTGCTCCACAATCGTATGCATATAGGTGCGGACACCGTCAAATTCCTCTAAATATTTTTTTATATATTCCGCCGCCTTATAGCGGGGAATCCCCAGATTCCTAGCCAAGCCAAAATCGCTGATCCCATAGACAATGCCGAAATTTACCGCTTTAGCGCTGCTCCGCATTTCTGCCGTAACCTCTGAGGGCGGCACATCAAAAACCTCTGCTGCCGTTCTCGTATGGATATCCTCATCATGCAGAAAAGCATCGCACATGTGCGCATCTCCGGAAATATGCGCCAGAACACGCAGCTCAATCTGCGAATAATCCGCCGAAACGATATAATTCTCCGGCTTGGAGGGAATAAACACATTGCGTATCTCCGCGCTCAGCGCAGAACGTATGGGAATATTCTGCAGATTTGGTTCTGTGCTGGAAATACGCCCTGTCGCCGTCGCCACCTGGTTAAAGGTCGTGTGAACCTTTTGATCTGCGCTGCGGATCGTTTGCATGAGTCCATCAATATAGGTACTCTTGAGCTTGGTAAGCTGCCGGTATTCAATGATCTTTTCAATAATAGGATGCTGGTCGTGCAGCTTTTCCAGCACCTCGATATCCGTCGAGTATCCTGTTTTGGTCTTTTTAATGACCGGCAGGCCCAGTTTTTCAAAGAGAATTACTCCCAAATGCTTGGTAGAGGCAATATTGAAATCGCTCGTTCCTGCCAGAGCATATATTTCGCTGGTGATTCGCGCGATGTCCTCCGCATACCGGGCGGAGAGTTCCTCAAGCGTTTGGAGATTCACGGTGAATCCCTCCTGCTCCATATCAAACAGAACCCCAATCAGCGGCATTTCGATGTCATAAAATATCCGCCCCAGCTGCAGCTCATCAATCTGCTTTCTTTGCTGCTCATAAATAGCCATAACCGCCGCGGCACTGCCATCCGCGCCATAATATTCCTTCAATTTTTCCAAAGAGAAGTTTCTGCGCGTTGGATTCAGAACATAGGCGGCAACCATTGTATCAAAGGCAATATTCTGCGGTGAAATATCAAATTTTGCGCAGTCATGCAGAAAAGCCTTTGCATCGTGCATAATCTTTGCGGCTTTTTTGCTCTCCAGCAGAGGCTTCAGGCAAGAGAAAACATCCTCCGGGGATATCCCCCCGCCCAGCAATGATAATGTAATGGGAACAATAAATTCTCTATCCCGCTGCAAAGATAGACTCAGCTTCTCCCCGTCATAATGAAGGGCAATCATGGAAGCCTCCTCCCATTCTTCCGCTTTTTTCTTTAACTTCTGAATGTCATCCAGGGTTTCTTCTTCCACGGCCGCTGTCTTTTCCCGCTCCAAAGACCGGCGTTTTAAGAGAGAGGTAAACTCCAATTCTTCCAGCGCCTGGCGCAGAGAATCGTCCTGTAAACCCGCAAACGCCAATTCGGATAACTTGGTGTTAAGAGGAATATTCTGATCGATGCGCGCCAGCTTTTGCGATAAATAAGCCAGTTCCCGGTTCAATTCCAGCTTTTCATGGAGCTTATTCTTCGGCAGTTCATCCAAATGAGAATAGAGAGAATCCAGTGTGCCAAACTGGGAAAGCAGCTTGACGGCAGTTTTCTCCCCCACTCCCGGAACCCCGGGAATATTATCCGAAGAATCGCCCATCAGGCTTTTTAAATCTACAATCTGACCCGGCCGCAGGGAATAAACCTCCTGCATATGGGCTTCGTCGAATACCTCAAGATCGCTCACACCCTTGCGGGTCATCAGAACCCGGGCATGATCCGTTACCAGTTGAAAAGCATCCCGGTCACCCGTGACCAGATAGACCTCCATATCTTCCCCGGCATATTGATGGGAAAGCGTCCCTAAGATATCGTCCGCCTCGTAGCCCGCCAGCTCCAGACGGGCAATCCCCAGGGTATCCAGCGTATGTTTGAGAATGGGAAACTGCGCAATCAGCTCATCGGGCGTCTTGCGCCGCCCCGCTTTATATTCCTCAAACATCTGGTGGCGGAAGGTCTTTTCCCTGCGGTCAAAGGCCACCGCCATATACTGGGGCTGATAGGAATCCACAAGACCAAACAACATTGTCATAAAGCCATAAACAGCGTTTGTCGGCGCTCCATCCCTCTTCTTCATGGGGGGGAGTGCATAAAATGCTCTATGTATCAGACTGTTACCGTCGATAACAATCATGGTATTTCCCATGGGTTTACCTCCAAAGGTTCTGAAAATTTCCTTTACAATTATACTCTATCCGACTGTATCATATTTCCTATAAAAAATCAAATGGAACAAAAACAGGGCCACATTCCATTTATGCGGCCCTGGCTGCTGGATATATATTATTTCAGCGCAAACACAAACTGCACCTGTGCTGAAATTTCCATAGAACCCGGCTCAAATTTAGTCTCCGAATTTTCGTTCCCTGTTTCTTTTGCTGCGGAAACCGTCTGGCTTGTTTGAGTCATTGCCATTTCATAGGCCTGCTGGTTCTCCTCCATGTAAACAACTCCATCCGTCTTTTTTCCTGCTGCCGCTGCCAAGGCATCTGCTTTCTTTTTTGCGGCTTCATAGGACTGCGCCAGCATTTCATTGTATTTTGCCTCTCCATTGCTCAGTGAATAGGTGATGCCGTAGGCCCCGTTTGCTCCGCTCTTGATCGCCTGGTCTACGGTTTTACCGATAGAATCCACCGACCGAATGGTAACAGTGATGCTGGTTGTGGCAGTGTAACCGTTGGAGGCCTTTTTGCCCTGGTCGTCATATGTATATTCCGGGTATACGCTGAACCCGGAAGTTTGGATATCTTCTTTTTTGATTCCAGAGCTGATGAGATCCTCCGTCACCTTATTGACGGCCTTCTCATTTTGTGCCGTTACATCTGCCGCTGTATTGCCGTCTGTCGTTACATCAAAGGTAAGCTCCGCCATATCCGGGACGAGCGTCACTGAGGCGGAACCAATCACTGCGACACGGTCGCTTTGCTCTTCCGCCGTACTGCTGCTCACTGCTGCGATATTGTTATCCGTTGATTCCGCAAAAGCCGGTTTGCCGGCCTGAGGTGCACAGCCGGCCAGGGCGGTCCAGAGACACAAAAGAGCAGAGAAACAAAAAAATAATTTTTTCTTCATCTGAATATAACCTCCCAATATTTACTATCTAGTCTTTCCATCCAAAGGAGGAATATACCCAAGAACTTTTCGGATTCTCTGTTGACGTTTTTTTATTTGTATGCTAGAATAGTAATCGTTCTTTTAAGCCGAAGTGATGGAATTGGCAGACGTAGTGGACTCAAAATCCACCGGTGGCGACACCGTGCCGGTTCGAGTCCGGCCTTCGGCACCATGGCGGGGCAAAGTTTTCTTTGCCCCGCGTTTTGTATGCGATGGAAAAATATTTTTTCGCGTTGAAACAATAAAAAAGCGGGAATTATAAACCCGCAAAATAGAAAAAAAGATATGACAACAATAAAACTCCGCAAAAATAAAAAACAAGGATTTAGCAGCGTTTGAAATCTTTCAACTACATCCCTGCCCAAAAATGCAGTTTCAGGCGCAGATAGTTTCCTTGATGAACCCCAGTTAAGGTACCCTGACGCGCTTTCCAGCCGACACGATGATATTGCCAGGCAGATTCTGGAGAAAGTTTCCGCGCAAAAAGAATAGAAAAGTACCCTAATTGCTCAAACAAACGAGCGGATATCATTATAACATATCCGTGACTGGGATGAGCGAGGAGCACAAGTGTTTTCCCAGATATTTGGCAGGGTTTTCCGAAACAAGTATCCGGCTTCTTGCATATTTAAATCGCTGGAAAACAAAAATTTATTTTGTATTGTCACTTGCTATCACCAATATAAAAAAATCCATTATCGTTGTTATGTGCTTTCCAGTACATTTTTCACCAGAAAAAGCAACCACCAATAACAGTTAATTTCTGCAAATCAATCAGTAAATTTTTTCGCAGAAAAAATATCATGTGTTTTGGGCCGCGAAAACATAGGATACTTTCCAATCCTGCCATCTCCCAATACCCTGCATTCTGCGCCGAGCTATTCGCCGCTTAAGAGAGTATCGATGATGCGCTTTGCAAATTCCCAATTAATGAGGTTTTGATGATAGACTTCAATTCCCGCTTCAGTAATGCGGTAATATTTTCTCCGGCCGCCCTGGGATTCACTGCCCCAATAGCTTTCAATCCAACCATGACTTTCCAGGCGATGAAATGTTCCATAGAGAGATGTCTCTTTCAGCTCATATTCCCCATGGCACCGTTCCTTCGCTTTACGGCAAATTTCATAGCCATAAGAGTCTTTTTCGCGCAAAAATCCCAACACAATCGTATCCAGGCTTCCGCGCAAAAATTCGCTTTGCATTTCCATTTTATTTTCTCTCCGACGCTATATATGTGTCAAATTATATTATTTGATATATAATACTCTATTTCATATATTATTTAAATTTCTCAAACCAAACCGTCTTATCCAGAGCAAACCTCTTGTTATGTCTCTCGGAAGGAGCGGCTTTCTCCCCCGGCATCCCCATAACCAACAGGCACTGCAGCGTATACTGCTCCGGAATTTGCAGAAGCTCGGCCATCTTTTCCCGGTCAAGATAGCAGACCCAGCAGCTTCCCACTCCAATATCTGCCGCCTGAAGCATCATATGCGTTGCCACTATACTGGCATCCATTTCTCCACTGTTTCGCCCATCAAAGGGACTTTCCCAAGCCGCTCCATTCTCCGAACAAACAACCAGAACCGTTGCCGCTCCAAAAATACAGGAGCATATTTCCGACATTTGCTTTAGCCGTTCTTCGTCCTGCACAACGAGAATCCTCTGGGGCTGCAGATTCTTTGCCGTCGGGGCAACCCGCCCTGCTTCCAAAATCTGCGCCAACATTTCCGCCGGGATTTTTTCATTGCTGAAATTCCGCATGGAATATCTGTTTTTGCTCAATTTATCAAAATTCATTATTTTTTTGCCTCGCTTTCTTTCTATTTCTCACGCGTCAGATCCGCGTAAACCGCTTTTGAGATTTGCAGGAGAGCATCCGGCGATAGACGCACCTGCGCTCCGACCTTCCCGCCGCTCACGGAAATTTCCGGGCAATCCCGGGCGCTTTGGTCCAAAAATGTGGCATACTGCTTTTTCATGCCCACAGGAGAACACCCGCCGTGGATATAGCCCGTCATAGGAAGCAGCTTGCTCTGAGGCAGCATTTCCATATTCTTCTGGGCGCTTGCCATCGCCGCCTTTTTCAGATCCAGCTCCCGGGCGACAGGAATGATAAATACAAACAGCTCCTTTGTTTTTGAAATGGCCACCAGCGTCTTGAAAACTGTTGCTGGGTCCTGACCCATTTTCTGCGCCACAGAGACGCCGTCAATCTTTCCATCCTCTGTCGCATAGTAATATGGAGTATAAGGTATTTTAGCTTTGTCCAGGATGCGCATTACATTTGTCTTATTCATGCTCTTCTGCCTCTATAAAAGAGACGGCAGCCCGGCTATCGCAAGACCCCGTCTCCCCTCTTTTCGTTATTCTGCCAGCTGGAAAATAGCGATCATATCATCGCGGTGAAGTTTTTGGAATCCCCCAATGGGATCGCCATAGAAATCCACACATAAATCCGCCATTTTTTCAATATCCCCCGCCTTACAGTCACAAAGCTGGGAAAGCCGCGTGGGCATGCCGATTTCATTCAAAAACGCCTCAAATTTTTCAATAGCAGCCAACGCCATTTTATCCAAATCGTTGTCGCTTCCAACATTGACATCAATATCCAGCACGCGGACACCAAACTGAATGAATTTGGCAACATTGGTCTTGTAAACATATTTCATCCAAGCCGGCGTAATAACCGCCAGTCCAGCGCCATGCGGAACATCATAGAGCGCGCTCAGCTGATGCTCCAGATTATGGGACGCCCAATCCTGGGTTCTGCCAATACCCACAGTATTATCGTGGGCAAATTTGCAGGCCAGCATGATTTCGCTGCGGTAGTCGTAGTTTTCAGGATCTTTGATAATCAACCGCGCGTATTTCATCAGCGAGCGGACCAGCGCTTCGCACATCCGGTCGGTTACATCTTCAAAGGTATCATTATTAAAATAACGCTCAAGCACATGAGAGATCGCATCCGTGACTCCGCAAAGCGTCTGATACACCGGAATCGTCGTCGTATATTCCGGATTTAAAATGGAAAATACCGGGCGGATCATTTCATCATTGCAGTTGGTTTTGGTTCCCAATTCATCGTTGGTAATTACCGAACTGTCGCTGCTCTCACTCCCGGCCCCCGGCATGGTGAGCACGGTAGCCACCGGCAGTGCTGCCTTGGGAACCGCTTTATTTGAATAGAAATCAAAAAAATCGCCGTCATAGGGAACGCCAAAAGCGATGGCTTTGGACGAATCGATAGCGCTTCCGCCGCCTACCGCCAAAATAAAGTCGATATTCTCCTTCTTGCAGATCTCAATTCCTTTATATACCAAGGATGCGCGGGGATTGGGCTGCACGCCGCCCAGCTCGATAAATTCCACACCGGCTTCTCTGAGAGACTGGCGGACAATATTCAACAGGCCGCTTCTCTCTGCGCTCCCCTGTCCATAATGCAGGAGAATCTTTTTACTGTATTTCGCCACCCGTTTTCCCACTTCATATTCCATTCCTTTTCCAAAGAGAATGCGCGTCGGATTATAAAGCTCAAAATTGTTCATGATATGCCTCCCCACTTGTTTTTTTGTGTTCTGATAGATTTAGTATACATCGAATTTCCAGAAACCACAAGATATGGGAATAAAAAAGAAAGCCATGCGGAACCCGCATGGCTTTGCATCGTTTTTTACGCTTCGGGAAGTACTTTTGCAATGGCATCCAAAACGTCCTGGGAAAGAACAACGTCCCCTGCTTTGGCGCTGGTGAGCGCCTGTTCCGGCGTCCGGGAACCGCAGATGATCGTCGTAATCGCCGGTTTGCTGATCAGCCAGCCCATAGCCAGCTCCAAAAGCGTCAAGCCCGCTTCGTCGGCAATAACCTTCAGCTTATCGACGACATCCAGCTTTTTGTCCAGCTCATCTCCCAGAATCGCCGGATTGGTGAGACGCATATCGCCCTTCTTCAAATCCTTATCTCTTCCGCGATAGAAGCGGCCGGAAAGCACACCCTGGCAAAGCGGGCTATAGGGGATCATGGCAATTCCCTTTGCCTCACACTGCGGCATGATTTCCTTTTCCGTCCGATAATCCAGCGGAATATTGCAATAGGAATCCGAATTGCGATCAAACATGTTATAGAGCACCTGATGAGATGCGATAGGCGCGATCTTATCTGCCTCTTCAATCAGCTCTGCGGAGAAATTGGATGCGCCGATATAGCGCACCTTGCCCGCTTTGACAAGAGAGGCCATCGCCTCCATGGTCTCGTCAATCGGAGTGTTATGATCCGGCCAGTGCATCTGGAGAAGGTCGACATATTCCACATCCAGCCGCTTCAGACTCATGTCGATTTCTTCCAAAATGCTTTCCTTTGTCAGGTTATTGATTCCGTCGGTATCCTTTTCCACCCAACGCAGTCCGCATTTTGTCGCCAGGAAAATCTGGTCGCGACGACCCTTGATCGCCTGCCCCAAAACCTTTTCGGATTCGCCATATCCATAGATCGGCGCAACGTCAAAGAAATTCACCCCGTTATCCATCGCTGTGTGAATGGCGCGAATCGAGCCTTCCACACTGCCGTCTGTCCAGTTATATCCCGCGCTGGACCAGCAGCCAAACCCCGTTACAGAAATTTCCTCTTTAATCCTGCTAACCTTTTTGTATTGCATGATAACCCTCCTCTTCACATGGAATTCTTCATAACCAAGACGGATTTTCCCGGCCACCCTATGCGAAAAACCCTCGCTTATTATGACAATATAACCATGAGTTTTTATGCTTCTATCATACTAAAATCTCAATTCAGTGTCAATTCTTTCCACCAGATTTTTATGGAAAAAGCATCTGGATTCCAAGTTATTTTCGTGTTTTCTTCTTCCGGATCTTATCAGCAATATTAGAAAAATTCAGCCTGGCATCCTTAACAAGACAGGCAGGAAATATTCTCGAATATGCTCTTGTTATTTGGGTGAGACTAATGCTATACTTGTTTTAAAAAGGAAAGGAAGGTTTTGCCATGAATTGTTTCTATATTATTGGCTTGCGGGTCAACCACCGCAGCAGCAATGCGCCCAAGCTGCAGCAGCTGCTCACCCAGTTTGGCTGCAACATAAAAATGCGCGTAGGACTTCACGAGGTTAACCCGGATTATTGTTCGGATGACGGCGTGATCATGCTTCAAGTATGCGGAGATAAAGAGACGCTTGATTCTATGCTTCGTTCCTTCAACGATCTGGATGGAGTAACGGCCAAGATGATGGATTTAAACTAAAAAAGGCGCCCGCCCGGGCGCTTTTTTCATGCTAAAATAAATTCCTTTTTTTATGCTGTATCTGCATGATTTGGATAATGATGGCGAACGCATCTGCGAAAAATACGGCCCGCACAATGCGGAATTCCATTCCATATATGGAAAAAAGAAACCGCCGCATAAAGCCGCTGATCAGAATTCCCGCAAGCAGGATCATACCCATTGTAACTATTATCTTTCCCCGCATATCCATTCCCTCTTTCATTCCCTTTCATATACAAGAGAATCCAGATTTTTTCGCAGCAAAACACAGCTGCTATAATTTAATCTTTTCTTTTTAATATATACCCGGCAGAAAAACACTTTTTCCGCTTATGCCTTTTTCCCCAAGGATTTTTCCACTGCATCGATAAACTCGAGAATTTCCTTTTCCGGTGTCAAAGAATATAGAAGGCCATAGGGAATGGCATATTCCCAGTCGACAGGAATTGTCACAAGCGATGGATGGATATCCCTCCAGCATTCCAGGTTCAGCAGTACATTTCCGGTTTCTGCGCAGCGGTTAAACACTTCAATATCATAAAAATATCCGGCGTCCTCAATATGAATTTGCGGATGGTTCTGTTCCAGATCATTTCGCAGGAAATCATTTAAGGGAGAATCACCCCGCCGCACCATCATCAGCGTTTCCCCATATAAATCCGTGATTTTCAACCGCTTGCGGGAAGCCAGGCGGTGTCCCAAGGGGACAGCAACACATTTTTTATATGTGCCCAAGGGATACATATTACAACGGTTCAGCCATTGGATGGAACCACATACTCCAACGATGAAATCAAAATCTCTTCCAATTTTTTCAATGACGGATAAAATCCCCCGGTGGTCATCCTCGAAGGGAATGATCTGGATTTTGAATTGGGGAAAAGCATCGCTGATGCGAAACCATATATCCATAAAAACCTTGCAGGGATTGAGCATGGAGGTCCCTACGCGGATTGTTTTGCTCTCCATTCCCTGCAGCTCTCTGGCGCGTTCTATTGCGTCTTCCGAATATGCGATTATAAATTTTGCATCCCGATATAGCGACTGTCCGCATTTTGTCGCCAAAATCCCCCGGTTTGTGCGCTGTATCAATTTCAGGTTTAACTGCTTCTCCAAAAGATTCATTTGCTTCATAACGGCGGTCGGCGTTAAAAACAGCCGCTCAGCAGCTTTATTCAGGCTTCCGCAGTCCACGACGCATATGAAGGTTTTCAGCAAATGATTATACATCCGATTCTCCATGTATTTACTATTAGTTAATACTATTTTAAATATTCGGAGATTCTCTGTCAATCATTTTTGCGTTACAATCCCATAAAAGAATGACATATTGAGGAGAGAAAACGACATGGCTTCCCTGATTTTATATTTTTCAAGAGCCGGAGAAAATTATGTTTCCGGCGCTATCAAAATACTTCCCAAAGGCAATACGCAAATCGCAGCTGAAATGATACAAAGATTTATACGGGGCGTTCTGTTTAAAATTGAACCGCTGGTCCCTTACTCCGAAAATTATTCCGAGTGTATTGAGCAGGCCAAAAATGATAAAAAAATGAATGCCCGCCCGGAATTGGCAGCCTATCCCGATTCCATCACAGAATTTGACACCATTTATCTTGGCTATCCAAACTATTGGGGTTCCATGCCTATGCCGGTCTATACGCTGCTGGAAAAACTGGATTTTTCTAAAAAGCGCATCAAACCATTTTGTACCCATGAAGGCAGCGGGCTGGGCCATAGCATAGAGGAGCTCCGGAAGATATGTCCAAAAGCTGAGATTGGCCCCGGGCTTTCCCTCCAGGGTGGAAGAATTGCTGGATCAGAAAAGGAAATTAAAAAATGGATTCTAAAATAAGGAGGAAGAAAAAATGAAAAAGGTAACGGCTGGGCATGACGCCCTTGGAAAATTTGCACCCAAATTCGCAGAATTGAACGATGATGTATTGTTTGGAGAGATTTGGTCTCGGGAGGATAAGCTCTCTGCCAGGGACCGGAGTCTGATTACTGTCTCTGCCCTGATGGCCAGTGGCATTTTAGACAGCTCACTGCAATTCCACATCCAAAATGCAAAAAATCATGGGGTAACTCCGGAGGAAATGTCTGAAGTTCTCACACATCTTTCCTTTTATGCAGGCTGGCCCAAAGCCTGGGCTGCATTCCGCATGGCAAAAGAAATTTATGGAGAAGAAAATCAATGAAAAAAACTCTGATTCTATATTATTCTCTGGGTGGGAACACCAGAAGGGTAGCAGAGATGCTGCACCGGCAGCTGGGCGCAGATATTGCAGAAATACGCGCAAAAACACCTTATTCCGGCGACTATAATGACATCGTGCAGCAGGGAAAGAAGGAGGTTGATAAAGTCTTTCTCCCGGAAATTCATTCTATATCCCCCTCTCCTTCTCCCTATGACCAGATCATCCTTGGAAGTCCGGTCTGGTGGTATACTTTTGCGCCGGCCATGCACACCGCTCTGAAGAGTCAGAATTGAGCCGGGAAAGAAATTTATCCCTTTGCCACCAATGGTGGCTGGATTGGTCATACCTTTCAGGACTTTAGCAGCGCCTGCGCCGGAGCGCATGTCCACGCGGGATTGAATGTCCAGTTTGATACATCCGAATTGATTACACCGGAAAGAGATATCATGCGCTGGGCTGAAAAAATCAAATAATAGGCACACGATTAAACGGAAAGGAGATATCGAAAATATGGAATATGTAACGTTGAATAATGGAGTAAAAATGCCCGTGCTGGGCTATGGAGTATATCAGGTTGACCCGGCGGAATGCGAACGATGTGTTTTGGATGCTATTGCTCTTGGGTATCGTTCCATTGATACAGCCCAGGCCTATGCCAACGAGGGCGGAGTGGGCAATGCTATTGCCGCCTGTGGCATTCCGCGGGACCAGCTGTTTATCACAACAAAGGTCTGGATCAGCAACGCCGGATATGAAAAAGCGAAAAAATCCATTCAGGAATCACTGCAAAACCTGAAAACGGACTATGTAGATCTGTTGCTGATCCACCAGCCTTTTGGCGACTATTACGGCACATATCGGGCTATGGAGGAGTCTTATGCGGCAGGCCAGGCGCGGGCCATCGGAGTGAGCAACTTTTATCCCGACCGCTTCATTGACCTGGCTCACTTCAGCAAAGTTAAGCCGGCGGTAAACCAGATTGAAACCCATGTATTTCAGCAGCAAAAGACAGCTCGCAAGGTGCTTGCGAACCATGGCGCCCAAATCGAATCCTGGGGGCCTTTTGCGGAAGGTAAAAACGGTTTTTTTACCAATCCTACTCTGCTCCGCATCGGCAGCCGCTATGATAAATCGCCTGCCCAGGTGGCTCTTCGCTTTCTGATCCAGAGCGGGGTCGTTGTGATCCCCAAATCCACACATAAGGAGCGGATGAAGGAGAATTTGGACGTTTTTGACTTTACCTTGACCCGTGAGGAAATGGCAGAGATAGGGGCTTTGGATACCGGAAACTCCCTGTTCTTCTCGCATCAGGATCCCAAAACAGTGGAATGGTTTATGAGTCTTGTTTGATTTAAGTAAAAGGACGGCAGACGCCGTCCTTTTTTCATTCTATATATTCTCTCTTCCGCTGATAACTATTTCTTCAGGCTCACCCCTCCGTATCCGGCATTTTTCCCTCCCATTTTTCCGAGTATTCCTCTTCATCGCCGGAAAAGTCCTTTTTTTACATAATCCTCTGTCTTTACAGATAATACCGAATACCCTGTCTCTTTAATTATTTTGCGCAGGGAATCCTCATCCAAAGGATCATTTGCAATAATTTCCGTCTCTCCTTTGCTCCGCGAAGAAGAAACCTTTTTCACTGCAAAGGACCGCCGAATCGCATCGTTAATATGCGATTCGCACATGCCACACATCATTCCATCAATTTTCATTGTGATTTTAACCATTCTAATACACCTCCGTATAAAAATATTTTACATTTTCATCTTTCAAAATTATTGCGATATAATATAACGCATCGTATCAATCCCGGCTTTACAAAAATACCCGCAAGCGTTGCACCGGATGCAGGCCTTTTGAATTTTTATGGGAACCAGAGTTCCATGTTTCGCAGCTTTGATCAGTCCCGCGACTGGCAGTTTCAGAGGGCATTTCCGTTGGCATGTCCCGCATCCCATGCATGTGCTGGGGTCAGAAAAATGAATAGGAACAGCATAAATCAGGCAGTGCGTCTGCGGTGTAATAGGATCATCTGCATACAGCGCATGGCACTTCATAACCCCGCCCCCCCCAGGAATCAATTCTTTCCCTCACTTGGGCCTAACGCCCTCTCCAGCACATCCAGAGAAACTATCCGCATTATTTTTTTATATTCGTTTTTGTTATGAGAAGATTTGTGTCTCCCACATCCATTCTTGCCATCCCAGGGCACATACCCTGTCTATCCGTTGAAATCAGGATGGAACAGGAACATTTCTTATGCCGTTTTTCAGTTAGTAATAGTTAACTATATTATATACTACTCCCGGGAAAAATCAAGTAAGCAAAAACATTTTATATGTTTCATCTGAAGAAAACCTTGCTTTATCTTTAAATCATGAATTATGCTATAATATTCTTTACATAGGGTCCACTGCATTCTATCTGGTGGCCCATCCCTTCAGAAAGGTGTGCTGTCCGTTATGAAAGAAAACACAAATGTGCCCGGGGAAATAGTGATCCGTGGAGCACGGGTGCATAACCTCAAAAATATTGATATCCAGGTTCCCCTGCATAAAATTGTCGCCATCGCCGGGGTATCCGGTTCAGGAAAATCCTCTCTTGCCTTGGGGGTGCTTTATGCTGAGGGTTCCCGGCGCTATCTGGATGCCCTTTCCACATATACAAGGCGGCGCATGACGCAGGCGGCAAAGGCTGATGTAGATGAGGTTCTTTATGTTCCTGCGGCTTTGGCGCTGCACCAGCGGCCAGGGGTTCCCGGCATCCGCAGCACCTTTGGAACGGGAACAGAGCTTTTAAACAGCCTGCGTTTGATGTTTTCCAGATTGGCAAGCCATCGCTGCCCTAACGGCCATTATCTGGCCCCTACCCTGGCCGTTGCAGCAGAACAGCCCCTCGTTTGTCCGCAGTGCGGCGCGACATTTTATGCTCCGGGCGCAGAAGATCTTGCCTTCAACAGCCAAGGAGCCTGCCGCACATGCGGAGGCACGGGTATTGTGCGCACTGTAGACAGGGCAACCCTTATCCCAGACGAATCTCTCACCATTGACGAAGGAGCAGTGGCTCCCTGGAATTCCCTGATGTGGTCGCTGATGGCAGATGTCTGCCGGGCGATGGGTGTGCGCACAGATGTTCCCTTCCGTCAGCTGACGGATCAGGAGAAGGACATTGTCTATAACGGTCCTGCTGTAAAAAAACATATCTTCTATAAACCCAAAAATTCAAACCAGGCTGGCGAGCTGGACTTTACATACTATAATGCCGTCTATACCGTCGAAAACGCCTTAGCAAAAGTCAAAGACGAAAAAGGCATGAAGCGGGTGGAGAAGTTTTTGAAGGAGGATATATGCCCGGATTGCCAAGGTTCACGTTTATCCGCTGCGGCAAGAGCTCCGCGGCTATGCGGCATCGGTTTGGACGAGGCTTGCCAAATGACACTGGCGGATCTCATCCATTGGGTGAAGGGTGTGCCCGCATCCCTTCCGGCAGAAATGCGCCCCATGGCACAAAGCATTTGCGATTCGTTTCAGGCAGTGGCAAAACGGCTGATGGATTTGGGGCTTTCCTATCTCACACTGGATCGTTCTGCCTCTACTCTATCAACGGGAGAGCGCCAAAGAATACAGCTGGCCCGCGCTGTCCGCAACCGAACTACTGGGGTGTTATATGTTTTGGATGAACCGTCAATCGGCCTGCATCCTTCCAATATTGCAGGCCTGACCGCTGTAATGCGCGACTTGGTAGCCGATGGGAATTCCGTAGTACTGGTAGACCATGACACGCAAATTCTGTCCGCGGCAGACTGGCTGATGGAATTGGGTCCCCGGGCGGGTGCAGATGGAGGCCATGTTGTTGCGATAGGAACAATCGAGGAGGTCTGCGCAAACCCACAATCGCAAATTGGCCCCTTTCTCGCCGGGAGTATCCGGCCGCAGCTCCAAAAATCCGCCGGGGATGTGTTCGCTTCTGGAAGAATTCATCTCTCCACCCGGGCAATTCATACAGTAAAGCCGCTTGATATCGATATTCCTAAAGGAAAATTGTGCGTAGTGACAGGTGTATCCGGTTCCGGGAAAACCACTTTGATTTTGGAGAGTCTCGTTCCGGCGTTGGAGGCAGCCATTGCTGGCAGGAAACTGCCCACCCATATTGCCAGCATAGACGCCAAAGGTATCGGGCGCATCAAGCTCATCGATGCTACTCCCATCGGAATCAACGTCCGCTCAACGGTTGCTACCTATGCAAATATCCACGACGATCTGCGCAAGATCTTCGCAAAAACGCCAAACGCACGGCAGCATGGATATAAAGCCGGGGATTTTTCATATAATACGGGAAAACTGCGCTGCCCGGTATGCGACGGAACCGGGGTTATCAGCCTGGATGTGCAGTTTCTGCCGGATGTGGATATACCCTGTCCGGACTGCCACGGTTCCCGGTATGCCAAAGAGGCTGGCAAGATAAGTCTGCAAACCAAATCGGGGCAAGCCTATTCTCTTCCCGATCTGATGGCAATGGATATACACACAGCACTCGGGGCCTGCAAGGATTTTAAAGTAATCTGGCAACGATTGGAGGTTTTAGAAAGTCTGGGGCTGGGATACCTTACTTTGGGGGAAGCGACGCCCAGTCTTTCCGGCGGAGAAGCGCAGCGGCTGAAATTGGCAAGCGAAATGGGCCGCGGTCAGGCGGATACTGTTTTTGTCTTTGATGAGCCGACCATCGGCCTCCACCCTATGGATGTGCAGACGCTTTTAGGCGTATTTCAGACTCTTATCGACAACGGTGCGACCGTCGTTGTCATTGAGCATGATCTCGATATGATCCGCAATGCCGATTATATCATCGATATGGGACCAGGCGGCGGCGAAGATGGCGGCCGCGTTGTTGCCGCAGGAACCCCTTCTGAAATTGCCGGCAATCCAGACAGCATCACGGGGAAATATTTAAAGTAATTTCTCCCGGCAAACGTCCTTCTGAATAGACCAGAGAGACGTTATATAACTAAAATAGAAAGTAAGACTCCTCGTTCACTTTCAGTCCGCCCAGGAAATGTTTTTCCCGTTTACCGATTTATACTTTTTACAATACCCGAAAATTCTCTTCTGTTCATTTCATCCATCGCCGGCCAATGTACTTCATTTTATTAAAAAATCGTGTAGGGAACGTGTACGGCAAAACAGAACCCATCTCTGTTTGCGTGCGGTTAAGAATCATATAGAACTTACGATATAAATAAAAAAGAAGCGTGCATAAGTCCCCTTGAACAGGGGTTAAGCGTGGGGTTAATAGTAAAAACAAACATATAAAAAAGCCCGGAAACATCGTATTTCCAGGCTTTTTAATGTGGTGGAGATAGAGGGACTTGAACCCTCGACCTCCTGACTGCCAGTCAGGCGCGCTAGCCAACTGCGCTATACCCCCATTCGCAAATCACAAGTATTATAATAATCGAGAATCCGGATTCTGTCAATACTTTTCTTGCGAAAAAACTCCCTGCAAATCAAAATCTGGAATATACTCCTTTTTGGCGCTGTCCAAATCCTGCAGCCAGCCCTCTTCGATCCCTGTTTCCATCAAAAAGGAGACCACTTCCTCATATTCCCGGCACCGGAGCCGCCGGTTGATCTCCGGATAGTCTGCCGCCTTGCCGCAGGGAATATATTGGCTCATTAAGCTGATATATGTGCCCTTAGGGGCATACCGGGAAAACCATCGGAGAATCTTTTGAGAATCCTTCCCGCAGCCAGGGAGAACAAGATGGCGAAGAACTGTCCCCTTTTGCAGAATCCCTTCTTCGTCAAATATCGCCGGCCCTGTCTGCTCCCGCATAGCAAGAAGCGCCTTAGAAGCCACAGCAAAATAATCTGGTGCCCCTGAATAACGCAAAGCCCGTGCATTGCTGTAATATTTGATATCCGTCAAATAAATGTCAATATAACCCCGCAGCAGCTCCAACGTTTCCGTTTTTTCATAACCGCCGCAGTTATATACCACAGGAATGCTCGGCCTAGCCAATGCCAGGGCTTCGCAGATTGCAGGGACATAGTGGGTTGGCGTGACAAGGTTGATATTATGCGCGCCCTGTTCTTCCAACTCAGAAAAAATCTCTGCTAGGCGTCTTATACTCACAATTTCCCCATAATCCTCATGGCTTAGCTTATAGTTCTGGCAAAATACGCATCCCAGATTGCAGCCACTGAAAAAAACGGTACCCGATCCGCGTTTCCCGCTGATGCATGGTTCTTCCCAATGATGCAGCGCAGCCTTTGCAATTTTGGGAAGCATTCCCGCCCGGCAGAAACCGTCTCCTTCCCTCTCACGCCTCTCCTTGCCGCAGTTTCGCGGGCAAAGCGAACAAATCATACTTTTCTCCTCACACCATTAAAAAAGGAACAGCCGAGGCCGTCCCTTTTTCTTTTCTTCTTACTCTGTTACTCCCAGGAATTGATACAGGGCTTCCTTTGTGGGCATCGCATCAAATGCGCCCGGCTTTGTCGCGCAGAGCGCGCCCATCGCGTTAGCCCGGCGGACGATCTCCCGGATCGGCAGGCCGCAATCATGAGTAAAATAGTAATGCACAGTTCCCATGAACGCATCGCCGCTTCCCGTGGTATCCACGGCATTAACCTTGAACCCTTCCACATAGCCGCAGTCCTCTTTTGTGGCATAATAGGCACCATTGGGGCCCATCGTCACAAAAACCGCCGTCTTTCCGGAATCCAAAATCATCTTTGCGCCTTTTTCATATTCATCCTCACCAACGCCCGTGATGATGGACATTTCCTCTTCGGAGACCTTCACCAGATCCGAATACTGCATAACCTCCAGGAAATGGCGCTTTGCCCGCTCCTTATCTCCCAGCCAGCGTCCCGGACGGTAATTGGGATCACAGGAAATGATTTTTCCCTTTTCTTTGGCATATTTGAGCGCCGACAATACCGTCGTTCGGCCAGGTTCGCAGCGGGAAATCACGCAGGGCGTGTGAAAAATCTTTGTCTCATCAATCAGTGAAAAATCGATATCATCCACGGTGAGCATGGCGTCCGTGCCGGTTCCCTTCGCAAAATTGAAACTCCGGTCGCCCGTCTCGTCAATATCCACAAACGTCAGCTGGGTGCATCCCGCATCTGTAAACCGGATGCCCCGGTTTTCCACATGATATTTCGCCAGGGAATCATGCAGGAAATGACCGAAGGTATCGTTGCCCACCATGCCGATAAAAGCGGTTTTCCCGCCCAGTGCCGCATTCGCCACCAGGCAGTTGGCCGGCGCGCCGCCCGGATTCATTTCATAGGCCGGATTTCCCATATTGCCTTTGCCGCAAAGGGAAAAATCGATGACCACTTCGCCCATTGATACCACATCAAACATATACCTTTTTCTCCTTTAATCCGTCAAATCTAAATTATATGAGTTACAGGCTCACATTGAAAAATGGTATCACGATTCTCTGCAAAAATCAAGCTCGCGTCTTTAAAAAGGCTTCGACCTCGCCAAGCGTAGGCATGGCGTCAAATGCACCTCTTTTGGTTGCGCATAATGCTCCCGCCGCATTGGCCCGCCGCACGATTTCACCCATGGAGAATCCGCAGTCATGCGTCAGATAGTAATGCACGGAACCCATAAAACAGTCGCCGCAGCCCGTAGTATCTACGGCATCTACCTGAAATCCCGGGACAAATCCCTTTTCATCCTTTGTGATATAGTAAGCGCCCTTGCCGCCCATCGTGATGAACACGGCGGTCTTGCCCATATCAAAAATGCGCTTTGCGCCTTCTTCGTATTTCTCCTCGGGAATTCCAGTAATGATGGACATTTCCTCCTCAGACACCTTCACGAGGTCGGAATACTCCAAGCCTTTGCAGAACAACTCCTTTGCTTTCTCCATTGTCGGAAACTGCCCCGGGCGGAAATTGGGGTCATAAGAGATAATTTTCCCCTTTTTCCGGGCATATTCCAAAACACCAAACAGAGCGTCATAGCCCGGTTGCTTCCGCGCAACGCCGATGGGCGTATGCACGATCTTCGCCTGATCGATGATGGAATAGTCGATGGTATCCTTATTCAGCAGGTAATCCGTTCCTTTGCCAACAATATTGAAAAAACGATCTCCGCCCTCATCGATATCCACAAAGGTCATATTGCTGAAGGATTCTTTCGTTTGCATCATGCCGGTACTGTCCACATGGAATTTGGGCAGTGTTTTAATGAGAAAACGACCCAGAAGGTCGTCCCCCACCATTCCAATAAAGGCGTTTTTCGCGCCTAGCGCCGCGCTGGCTACTACCACATTGGCCGGCGCGCCGCCCGGATTCATTTCAAAAGCGGGATTGCCCATGGGGCCTTTTCCACACATCAGAAAGTCAATGACAATCTCACCGACGGAAACTACATCATACATATTTTCTATCTCCTATTTATGCTCTGCTAGGAAGGTTTCCAGCTCTTCCTTTGTGGGCATGGCGTCGAATGCGCCGGGTTTCAAGGCGCAGAGCGCGCCATAGGCATTGGCCCGCCGCACGATCTCTGCCATGGGCAGTGGATTCTCCCGGGTCATATAGTGAAGCGCCGTTCCAAAAAAGGCATCGCCGCACCCCGTCGTATCCACCGCCTTCACCTTAAAGGCCTCAACAAATCCGCAGTCCCCGTCTTTTGTGGCAAAATAGGAGCCACCAGGGCCCATGGTCACGAACACCGCCTCTTTATCCATGGCAAGGATGGCTTTTGCACCCCGCTCATATTCATCCTCATTCAGCCCCGTGAGCATCGCCATTTCATTTTCCGAAACCTTAACATAATCGGCATATTCAAGGATTTCCTTCAAATAGGCGATTCCCTCCTGGTCGTCGGCAAATACATTGGGACGATAGTTGAAGTCCATCCCGAATTTTGCGCCATGATCCTTGGCATAACGGATCGCCTTGAAGATTGTTTCTGCACCCATTGTCTTGTATTCATGGCAATATTCTGTCAAAAACACCTTACCCTGAGCGATGATAGAAAAATCGATATCCTCCTCTGAAAGAGTCGGCTTCATTCCCGATCCTTTGACGAAATCAAACTGCCGGTCGCCTTCCTCGTCGATAGAGACAAAAGAGAGCCGGGTCGTAGAGCGGCCGGTCTGGCGCATGCCATCCGTATTGATATTGAGTTCCTTCAGCCGGCGGATGATATGATCTCCAAACATATCTTTGCCAACTAACCCAAGACACGCGGACTTTCCTCCCAAAAGTGCGTTTGGCAACGCCACATTGCATCCCGCGCCGCCCGGGTTCATCTCAAATGCCGGATTGCCCATTGGCCCCTTCCCGCACATGGAAAAATCAATCACGGCTTCCGCCAGCGAGACGATATCAAACATTTTCTTTCCTCCTTAAAATTCCCCTTATCTGCTGACCACAGCAGCCGTAAGGGTCAGTATTTGATTCTTTAAAGGCTTATTCTATGGTACCACATGAACCAGGGCCTCGCAATCCCCGTTTGCGGATTTTCATTCTCTACCGTCTCTTACGCCCTGCATTTTTTCTTCCGCTGCCGCAAGCTGCGCATTGCACTCCTTCAACAGGCGTACACCCTCTTCATAATATTCCATCGTCGTTTCCAGCGGCAGGGATTCCTCCTCCAGCTGCGCCACAATCTTTTCCAGCCGCTCCATCTTTTCTTCAAAGCTCATCGTTGTTCTTCTCCTTTCCTGACGCTTTCCACCTGCGCTGTCATCTCCCCATCCCGCAGCCGGATTTCCAGCAACTCCCCGGGATGTACTTCCCCCACAGAGGAAATCACTTTTCCCCGCTTTTGCAGAATTCCATAGCCCCGGGCCAAAACCTTCAACGGGGTTAAATACTCCAGCGCCGCTGCATAGTTCTGTACTTTATCCCGTTTTTTCCGGCATTGTGCCTCGCTTTGCCGGAGCATCTTATCTTCCAGAGCCAACACCTTTTCCACTCGCCGCTCCAACACTTCCTGGACCGTCGTGTGCATGGCAAGGGCAAGATCCCGAACGGCTTCCTGATAGGAATTCACCTGCTGTCGCACCCGAGTCATGAGCAGTGATTCCAGACTTCCCAGTGCAGCGAGCAGCTCCATGCGGTCTGGCACGGCAAGCTCTGCCGCGGCCGAGGGCGTTGGTGCCCGGAGGTCCGCCACAAAATCCGCAATGGTAAAGTCAATTTCGTGGCCAATCGCCGTGATTACCGGAACTTTGGAAGCATAGATCGCCCGGGCCAGCGCCTCGTCATTGAAGGAATAGAGATCCTCCAATGCCCCGCCGCCCCGCGCAATGATGATAACATCCGGCTTTCTCCTGTTAAGATACTCAAGCCCCGCAATCACTTCTTTCGCCGAGCTTGTCCCCTGCACTTTCACGGGATAGAGATCAATCTGCGCCGCCGGATACCGGCGGGAAACCACCGAACGGATATCCTGAATGGCGGCGCCCGTGGGCGAGGATATTACTCCAATATGCTCGCAGAATTTTGGAATCGGCTTTTTATGCGCCGTATCAAACAGGCCCTCTTTGGCCAACTTTTCCTTAAGCCTTTCAAAGTCCGCATAAATCTCTCCGATTCCTGCGGGATAGAGATGCTGCACATAGAGCTGGTATACGCCGTCCCGCGGATAAATCGAAATATCCCCCACGGCCAGCACCCGCATACCGTTTTTTGGCAGGAACCGCAGGCCCAACTTATATCCCTTGAAAAACACCGCCTTCAATGCGGCGCTTTTATCCTTCAACGTGAAATACGCATGCCCGGACGTATGATTGACATAGTTGGAAATTTCCCCTTCAATACAAATCATCCGCAGGTTTTCATCCCGGTCCAGCAATTCTTTTATATAGTCGTTGACCTCGCTCACCTGCAAAGGCCGTATGGCTGTCTCCAACAGATTTCCTCCTCTCGCTATAACCGTATCGGCACCGGAGCGTCCAGCCGGATCTCCCCCGGCGCAACCCGGCAGTCATAGGCCGCTATATGGACGCCCGCGCGGTCTGCCTCCAAAAGCGCCTCTGCAAAAGCCGGATGCGTCCTGCGGTTTGGGGAAAAGCTCTTCACTCCCTGCATCTGGATCACAAAAACGATATAGGCTGCAAATCCCTCTTTTGCCGCCCGGATCAGTTCCCGGATATGCCGTTCCCCCCGGGAAGTCGGCGCATCCGGGAATAATGCACATCCGTTTTCCTCCAGTGTCACGCCCTTAACCTCAATCCAGAGCTTTTCTGCGGCCGTCTCTCCATAAAAGTCCAGCCGGGAATCCCCGTAGGTTTTCTCTCCCTGCAAAAGCTGAACCGGCTCTGTCATACCTGGCAGCTGGAATCCCTGTCTCATTGCTTCTCCCAACACCTTGTTGGGCGCCTGAGAATCCATATTGACAAGCATAGCTCCCTTCCAGACGGCGATCAGGGAATATCGCGTTTTGCGGCTGGGATTTTCGCTCTCTTCCAGAATCACTGCCGCCCCCGGAACCAGCAGTTCCCGGCATCTTCCGGTATTTTTTACATGTGCCTTGACCGTTTCTCCGTTCAACTGGCAAAGCGCAATAAAGCGGTTGGGACGCTCGAGAAAAACTGCCGGGCAGACCTTACAATATTTCATAGTATCCTTTCTTTGGTATACAAGGGTTTGCAAGCAAATTGAGCGGCCCTGCGGCCGCCCAAATTCACGTTTTCTGTACTCAGTATTTCTCGTAATGTACTTTCGCCATAGAGAGGTCTTCGCCGTGGGCCGGCCGCTGTTCCGCCGGATAGCCGATGGAAATGACGCTGATGGGCATGCTTTCTTCCGGAATGGACAACAGAGCACGGACGTCCCGGATCGGTTCCTCCCGGGGATATAATCCCAGCCAAACGCCGCCCAGACCGAGGGCCTCGGCAGCCAGCAGCATGTTTTCGGTGGCAGCCGAGCAATCCTGGACATACATGCCTAATTTATCCCCTTCATAGAGGCGCAGATCCGCCAGCGTCACAATCGCCAAGGGCGCCTGCTTGAGCATTTTCCAGAAAGGCCGCACTTCCGAGAGTTTATCGAGCATCTCCCGATCCGTCACCACAATAAATTCCCAGGGCTGCATGTTCTTTGCCGAAGGGGCCGCAAGCCCTGCCTTCAAAATCTTTTCCAAAATTTCCGGTGCAACGCTTTGCTCCGTATATTTGCGGATACTTCTGCGGTTTAACAATACATCATATGCTTCCATCCTTTTCTCCTTTCCAAATGCAATATATTCTATTGTACTTTGATATATTTTATTTTACATGTTCGCTTTAAACACGTCAAATTATTTTTATTTGGTATTTTCTAAATACCTCATACTTCTTTTTTGCGTCAAAAAATTATCGCCCATCACATCCGTGATGAACGATATTCTGCCGCTCCTACGGTTGGCAGATATTGCCGAAATGGATATTTTCTTTCCGGCAACGAAAATATCGCAACCCACCAAAGTGAATTGCGATATTCGCTCGAGCCGTCGCCCGTGGTGCGATCGATGGGACTTGAACCCATATGGTCTCCCACACGCCCCTCAAACGTGCGCGTCTGCCTGTTCCGCCACGATCGCATAGCCGTCATACGACGCTAATTATTATATAGTTTCTCCGCCAAAAAGTCAATAGAAATTTTGCCCCGCAGGAAATTTCCTACAGGGCAAAACAGTTTTTAAAATTTGGGTTGATTTTTCATAGCCGCACAGAAAGTTTCATATCATAAAACCTCCATGCTTTTGTTAAGGCTCCAACCCCGGCGTTTGATTATTTCTTATAGAGCGGGAATTTAGCGCAAAGCTCGGCTACTTCTGTTTTCACCTTTTCCACAGCGGATTCGCCTTCCGTCACAATCTGCGCAATCCACTTGCCCACTTTTGCGGCCTCTTCCTCTTTGAATCCCCGGGTCGTAATCGCCGGTGTTCCGATGCGGATTCCGCTGGTGACAAATGGGCTCAGAGTTTCCGTCGGGATCGTGTTCTTATTGACAGTAATATGCGCCTCATCCAGAAGAGCTTCGGCTTCCTTTCCCGTCATTCCCTTGCTGTAAACATCCGCCAACATCAAGTGATTATCTGTTCCGCCGGAAACCAGACGGACGTCATTTTCCATCAGGCTTTTGGCCAGCGCCGCCGCATTTTTAATGATCTGTGCCTGATATTCCTTAAACTCCGGCTGCAGCGCCTCCTGGAAACAAACGGCCTTGGCCGCGATCACATGCATCAGAGGGCCGCCCTGCGTGCCGGGGAAAATTGCCTTGTCAATCTGCTTTGCATATTCCTCTTTGCAGAGAATCATGCCGCCGCGGGGCCCGCGCAAGGTCTTGTGAGTCGTCGTCGTGACAAAATCTGCATAGGGCACGGGGTTCTGGTGCAGTCCGGCGGCGATCAGGCCGGCAATATGCGCCATATCTACCATGAGATATGCCCCTACTTTCTTTGCGATCTGAGAAAGGCGTTCAAAATCGATTTTGCGGGGATAGGCGCTGGCACCTGCAACGATCATCTTGGGTTTGCATTCTTCTGCCAGCTTTTCCACTGCATCATAATCGATCTGCTCTGTTTTTTCATCCACGCCATAAGAAACAAAATGAAAATATTTTCCGGAGATATTGACCGGGCTTCCATGGGTCAGATGGCCGCCATGGGAAAGGCTCATGCCCATAATGGTATCCCCGGGATTCAGCATGGCGAAATATACCGCCGTATTGGCCTGGGCGCCGGAATGAGGCTGCACATTGGCATGCTCCGCGCCAAACAGCTTTTTCGCACGCTCCCGTGCCAAATCTTCAACGATATCCACATATTGGCAGCCGCCATAATACCGCTTGCCCGGATAGCCTTCTGCATATTTATTGGTCAGATGAGAGCCCATCGCCTGCATCACGGCTTCCGAAACAAAGTTTTCAGAGGCGATCAGCTCAATATTTCCCTCCTGCCGGTTCAGCTCCTGCTGCATGGCTTCAAATACCTGGGGATCCGTCGCTTTTACCTTTGGAAAATCAAACATCCTGTTACCTCGCTCCTAAATTATTTAATGCCGCATCGCGGTCACCATTTCAATTTCGTTTTTTCTGCAATCCGGCGAGAGCCTTTGCCGCAGCCGCCTGTTCCGCCTGTTTCTTGGATTTCCCTTCTCCTGAGGCAAGAACCTTGCCGTTCAACTTGACATGGACATAAAATATAGCGGCATGAGGCGGCCCTTCCTGGCGGTATGTCTCGTATTCCAGCCGCACATTTCCATTTTTCTGCAAAAGAATCTGCAGCTCAGATTTTGCATCGCCGGAGACACTCTCCCGGAGAATAAGCGAGAGGTTTTCCTCCACAAGCGCCATCACCATTTCCCGCGCCTGCGGGAAACCGCCATCCAGATAAACGGCGCCAATGATGGCCTCCACCACATCGCAGAGAATGGAATTCTTCTCCCGCCCGCCGGACATCTCCTCGCTTTTTCCTAAAATTAAATAGGCCCCCAGCTTCCGGCGCCGGGCCCATGACGCAAGAGAGGTTTCGCATACAATTTGGGCGCGCAGCCGGGTGAGGCTCCCCTCCTGGCTCTCGGGAAAATGGCGGTATAGATATTCGCTAGTACACAGCTCCAAAACCGCATCGCCCAGAAACTCCAGCCGTTCATAGTTCTGCGTAGCATGGCTGGAAGAGTGGGTCAGCGCCGTTTTCAAAAGCTGCTCATTCTGGAACGTATATGCTATTATCCCGTTCAGCTCTGCCTCCGCGCGCATTCGAGCCCTTCTCCCCTTGCGATTATCATTCGTTTCCGTTTCCATGATACAATGAAATTCCGGAATTGACAACCCAATTTCAACAAAAAAAGCATCTTTTCCGGCAAATTTCCGGACAAAGATGCTTTTTGCGCGATAGATAGTTCGCCTTATCCCGCTGTTTTTTCAATAAGTGAGATAAAGAACTTGCAGCCCCGGACCAGACTGTCAATTCCCATGCGCTCTCCCACGCCATGGATCGTTCCCAAATCCTCTCCCACAGAGATAAATGGATCAAACCGATAGGTATTTTCGGTCACGGCCTCATATAACCGGCTGTCCGTCGACGCCATCATGAGATAGGGAGATACAATAATATCTTCCCCAATGTTTTCCCGGACGGACGCATCAATGGCCTGCCAGACTGGCGTATCCATGGAGGAAATCGACGGCGGGTTGCATCCGAACAGCACTTCCAGTTCGATTTCCTCACCCACCAGCTTTCGCACATGGGCCAAGGTCGACTCGATCGTCTCTCCAGGAACCAGGCGGAGGTTGACCACGGCGCTGGCGGCCTGGGCCAATACATTGGGCTGCATACTGGCATTCAGCATGGTGGGGGCGGCCGTCGTATGCAGCATAGCCGCGCCTTTGGGCATCCCGCCCATGATTTTTATAAACACTGGTTTAAACAGCCAAAGATTGCAGAGCGCCATCTTGAAAACCGGCTTCATATAGGGGCGCAGAGTCTTAAAAAGCAATCCAGCCGTTTCATTGATATCCATGGGAAAACCGATTTTTTCCAGCTTTTCCACCGCCTCGCAGAGCGCGCCGACTGCCGTCTGCCGGGGAGGCATGGACGCATGGCCGCCTTGGGATCGGGCCGTCAGTTTCAGATTGATGGTGGATTTTTCCGCAATTCCCACGGCGGCGATCCGCCCATCCACGCCAAACTCCTTGCCGCTCACAACCGCGCCGCCCTCATCGAAAACATATTCGGCGTGTACGCCCAGTTCCTGCAGCCGCTCCGCCAGATATTTGCCGCCGTTCAGGCCCATCTGTTCCTCGTCATGGCCCAGCGCCAAATAAATATCCCGTTCCGGCTGAAAGCCCTGGCGCAAAAGATATTCCACCGCCTCCAGGTTGGCAAACAGATGCCCTTTCATATCGATGGCCCCGCGGCCCCAGACATAGCCGTCCGCAATTTTTCCGCTCCACGGCGGCTGCTCCCATTGATCCAGCGTGCTATCCTCCACGGGCACCACATCCATATGCCCCATCATGATAATGGGCTTTTTTGAAGGATCCCGGCCCTTCCATTTGAACAGCAGGCTATAGGAATGCACAATCTCCTTTTCCATCGTCTGATGAATGAGGGGAAACGTCTTTTCCAGGTATGCATGCATCGCCAGGAAAGGCTCGGCCGGCGTATCCTCCACACTCTGCCCGGCGATCGTCCGGATCTGGACGGCCCCCGAAAGATGCTCTGCCAGAGTTTCCGGATCGACGTCATATTCTTTTTTCTGCACCGACTTTTTTTGGGGCGGACGACAGGCCGCCATCCGTACCAGAACAATAACCGCAAGCAGTATAAGCAGACCCAGAAGGGCCAGCAAAATGATCCAACCAGTTCCCATGTTCCCCATCCTTTCTTACATCCAGTTTTTCTTATACATATACCGTCCGCAGCCCACACTGATGAGGGAGGCAAGGGGGATCAGAATTCCCGAAACGCTGGCGGCCTCCGGCCAAAAGATGAACAACAGCGTTACCAAGACTACCGGAACAATGGCCAGCTTCCAGCCCTTGGCCAGAAAGACTACGCCCAGCGCACCAAACAATGCCGGAATTACATAGCCATTTGCCAAGTCGAACACTTCTTTTAAAACCGGAACCGAGTTGATCCAGTTGCTCATGGGAATAATGGCAAGCATGCCGACGGCGATAATCAGCGTCGTCACTATGCTGGAAACCGCAACGGCGATGGTGTTGATCACTTCGCCCTCCTCCGAAACCGCATCCACGCCGGATTTTTCAATAGCCATCTGCGCGGCCGGAACCTTCATATTCATAAGATTACCCGTCACAAAGGCCAGATAGGAGCCGCCGGAACCCAGAAGAGGCGCATAGTTAAACACCTCGATGATCCCCACGGCATAATACATCGGAAGAATCGCCAGCGCACCTTGCCCAAAGGCCTTCCAGTTAAGATCAACGCCATAGAGCAGACAGAATAAAAACGGAACCAGAAGAATGAGGATGAGGGCAGCCAGCGTCCAAAGGCGGCCCATCCGGTGCGTCGAATTATAATAGTCACGCAGGCCCTGCGTCTGTTTTACCATGATGCCACCTCCTTAAAATAAGCCGACGTATACCGTCGACAGGGCGAGAGAACCCAAAATGGCCACGGGAAGCGCAAATTCCTCCATCCATTTTTGCTTCAGGAGCCGCGCAATCAGAGCGATAACCACCATAATGGCGGCAGATGTCAGCAAAGTTGCTAAAGCAACGCCGCCCCGGGCGATCTGCTGCCCGCCCAATGTCGCAATGATCCCCATAAACAGGGCGGAAACCATAATGTTCGTCCAGCGGGCGTTTTTCTCATGCATGGCAATGATTTTGTTTTGATATTTCTTCAAGAAAAACAGGTTGAAAAGAAGCCCTGCCAAAATGCCGATGGTCATGACCCACATGGCCGAGGCAAAAACGTCAAGGGGCATGCCGACGGAAACGCCATCCGCCACGGCAGCGTTCATATCGATCCCTGCGCTGCTGGCCACCGCCCCTGCCGCCATCACCTCATAGGACATGGAGCCGATGACCGACAGGCGGATCCAACTGAATGGGATGCCCATGGTTGGCGCCAGAGCGATCAGTGCCAAAACGATGGGGATGGAAGGAACAATGGAAAAGACGGCGCTCTGGGAGACCGCGTTTTTCATCTTTTCCGTGGAAAGCCCGATTTCCTTTCCCCGTTTCCAGGCCCGGCGTAAAAAGACAAAGGATTGCAGCAGCACGAAGCAGAATACAATGCCGCCGGCAATGAATAAATAGGGGCCGTTGATAATTGCATTTGTGTCCAAAAAAGTCCACTCCCTTCTATAATTTATAGAAAATCCGGCATAGTATCTCATCTGCCTTCTTTCTATATTTTCGTTTGTTTCCAATTTTGGGGATTCCAGGCCGCTCTTCGTGGGCTAGCTGCTTTCGCCGCTATACCCGCATCATCCCTTTCGTCTTTCCCGCTTTTTTAATTTATTGTTATCCGTAATTTTTCTCTCCGTTTTGGCATTCAGCGGAGCGTATTGAAAATATCGGTCGGCAAGATTGCGGTGTTTCAAAGAGAAGCCGTACTATATTATATCCCCCTGCTCCGCCAGTTCTTCCGAGCATTCCTCCCATTTCTCATAGAGCCCGGCAGTTTTCTCTTCCAATTTCTCCAATTCCCTTGAAATTTCCTCGATTTTCTCATAGTCCGCCGCAATTTCCGGGAGGCTCAGCTTCTCCTGCAAAGCGGCCATGGCGGACTCCTGGTCTTCAATTTCCTTTTCCAGACGGGATATTTGCCCCTGCAAGCGCCGCACCCGGGATGCCTGCTCCTTCTTTATCTGATAGGCATTTGGCTTCTGCTCTTTTTCCGGCGTTTCCTCCCGCCGCAGCGGCAGGCTCTTTTCCAGAAAATATTGGTAATCCCCGCCGAATTTTTCCGTTCCGTCCGCAGTCAGGCGGTATATTTGCGTGGCAAGGGTATTGATGAAATACCTATCGTGGGAGATGATGAACAGCGTCCCGTCATATTCCAAAAGGGCCTTTTCCAGCGCCTCTTTGGATGCGATATCCAGATGGTTGGTAGGTTCATCCAGCAACAGGAAATTAGCATCGGAGAGCATCAATCGCGCCAGCGTCACCCGCGCCTTTTCTCCGCCCGAGAGAGAGGCAATCTTTTTCTCCACATCATCGCCCCGGAACAGAAACGCGGCAAGGGCATTGCGCAGAATTCCCAGATCCAGCTGCGGCAACGCATCCGAAAGCGTCTCCAAAACGGTTTTATCCGGCGACAGATCGCTTTGCGCCTGGTCATAATATCCCACCTTCACATTGCTGCCCAGCCGAATCTCGCCGGCAGCCGCCTGCTGCCCCAATACCGCACGGAACAGCGTCGTCTTTCCGCAACCGTTATCCCCCAGCAAAAAGACCTTCTCTCCCCGCTTGATATCCAGATTTACATTTTGAAACAGGGGAATCCCCTCAAAAGCCACGCTAACATCCCGGGCTGAGAGCACATCGTTTCCCGACGGTTTTGCGGGAGAAAAATGAAAGTGAATATTTTCGGGCTCTTTTTCCGGGGCGTCAAGAGTGGCGGCAATGCGGTCGATTATCTTTTGCTTGCTTCGCGCCGTCACCAGGTTCTTTTCCCGGTTCCATTGCTTCTGTTTTTCTATTATTCCTTCCAGGCGGTGGATTTCCTTTGTTTTGATTTCATATTCTTTCGCCTTTGCGGCCCGGATTTCCTCCTTTTGCCGGACATATGCCGAATAATTTCCTTTATATGCCGTGAGCTTCCCGTTTTCCACCTCAAAAATCCGGTTTGTAATGCGGTCAAGAAAATAACGGTCGTGAGAGATCACGAGCACCGTTCCACGGTAGTTTGCGAGAAAATCCTCCAGCCAAGCGATGGCCTGCATGTCCAGGTGATTGGTCGGCTCATCCAGAAGCAGGATATCCGCCTGTCCCAGCAGCAGTCGCGCCAACAGCACCCTCGTCCGCTGGCCGCCGCTCACAGCATCCATGGGGAGATGCAGTTCCTCTTCCAGAAAGCCCAATCCGATGAGCGTGGAATGCACCCTGCTTTTATAGGTCAGCCCGCCCGCATCGATGAACCGTTCGTTGGCATCGTGAAATTTTCTGGCCAGCTCTTCGCTTGGCTGCTCCGCCAGCTGCTCCTGAAGATGATCCAGCTGGCGTTCCTGCTCCATAAGATGCGAAAAAACCTGAGTCGCCTCCTGCAAAACTGTCTTTTCAGAGGTATATTCCGCATATTGCTCCATATAGGCAATTTGCAGGTTCCGGCTCTTTTGCACTTGCCCCTGATCCGGCTCCTCCTCGCCGCAGATCAGCTTAAAAAGCGTCGTTTTCCCTGCGCCGTTGACGCCCAGAATTCCAATTTTATCGCCCTCTTCCACACTGAATCGAACATCCCGCAGCACGCTTTGTATTCCATAGAACTTTTCTATCCCTGAAGCTGTTAAAATCGTCATAATCGCTCCCATAAATGTGCGGCGTCCCGTTGTTGTGCGGAGCCGCCGCCTTTTTATAATAATTATAGTATTGCGGACGTAAAACCGCGAAATTCTATCGTTTGCCCTGTCCGCAGCCCGCGGCGAAAGCAGAAAGCCCCATGGGGCGCTTCCTCTGCCTCCGGAAAACAGGACTTGGCCTGTCTCCTATCCCCCGGCAAAGGCTGCGCATTTAGTATATCATATTTTGCCGGGGCGGTGCAAAGCGGTTCTCCAACGAGGGCTAAACTTTTTACAATCTGGCAAACATAACCCATATGGAATTGACTTCCCTCTATCGAAAATGGTAGAATAACAAAGTCAACGTTACTGTTGCGATATTCGGAAATGTGAGGCAAGGCATGAAAAAAAATATCATCTCTATTATTATAGTTCTGGTTTTGGCGGGCCTGCTCATTGCAGTCATCGCGGGAGCCTTTGATTTCATTTTGAAACCCAGCGGTTCCGGTGATACTTCCGGTGAATCCGCACCCGGGCTTTATATCAATGAGGTCGTTTCTTCCAATAAATATTCTCTGGAAGCCTCGGATGGGACAACCCCGGACTGGATTGAAATTTATAACTGCACGGGTTCCACCATCAATTTGAAGGGCTATGGCCTCACGGATTCCACCAACGAGCGTTATAAATTTGAATTTCCCAGCGTCAACATCAAAAATGGCGAATATCTTCTCGTCTATTGTACGGGTACGGAAGATCTCTCAAATTCCGACGGTATACTCCGGGCCGGTTTCAAAATTTCCGCGGATGGCGAAACTCTGATTCTCTCCGCACCGGAGGACGTCACTGTACAGGCATTGCAGGTGGGTGCCATGCCCGCCGACGTCTCCTATGGCCGTGCAGACGATGGAAGCTATCTCTATTATGCCGTTCCCACGCCTGGCGCAAAAAATGAAGGCACAACCAATACCACGCCCGATTTTGCCGAAGCGGTCGCGCAGTCCAGCGTTGTCATCAACGAATACATGCTGGATAACCAGCTTTCGGTGATGGACGAAGATGGGGATCGTTCGGATTGGGTTGAAATTAAGAATACAGGAACCGAGGCTGTCAATCTCAAGGGATATGGCCTTTCGGACACCCAGGACGATACCAAAAAGTGGATATTCCCCGATATGGAGCTGGCTCCCGGGGAGATACGGCTGGTCTTTCTGGATAAAAAAGACCGGACGGATCCCAGCGCCAATCTTCACGCCAATTTCAGCCTGGGCAGCGAAGACAAGGTCCTGATCCTAAGCCAGCAACAGGGCAAGTCCATCGATGTTGTGGAGCTGGATCCCAATATGGGCACCGCCTCCCATGGCCGCTCGCCGGACGACCCTTCCCAATGGCTCTATTTCCCCGAGGCGACTCCCGGCGCAGAGAACACCACCAAGGGGTTTACTGAGATCGACAAGAATTCCGAGCGGATTCTTCCCACCTTACAGATCAGTGAGGTGAAAACGAATGCGGCAGCGGGATCGGAAGCAAAAAAATCCGATCCCGACTGGATCGAGCTGTTGAATACGGGTTCTGAGGCAGTGGATTTGACTGGATATGGGCTTTCCGATAACAAGGATGAGCCTTTTCGTTTTAAATTCCCGGAAAACTCCACGATTCAACCCGGCGAATATCTGCTTGTCTATACCGGCGAATATGCCCCCAGCGATGCCAAATATCAGATGAAGGACTATGGGGTCAGCGCCAATGGCGAAACTGTCTACCTGTCTAAAACCGATGGCAGTGTCATCGACTATATGAATTCCGGCAAGCAATATCCGGGAATGAGCTCGGGCCGTCCCCAAAACTCCCAGACGGCTTCCCGGGTCTATTTCACTACCCCGACTCCCGGCGCCGCCAATTCCAGCGATATATATCAAACGTATACGCAGAAGCCCTCCTTTTCTGTGACATCCGGCTATGTCTCCCAAGGCACAAAGGTTGCCATCACTTCGGAGGAAGGCGCAAAGATCTACTATACCACCGATGGGAGCAAGCCCACAACGAAATCCACTCTCTATGCCGGAGAGATCACGATTGACAAGACAACGCCCCTCCGGGCCATTGCCGTGGCCGACGGCAAACTGACCAGTGAGGTCAAAACCGAAAATTATTTGGTGGAGGACAAGCACGATATCCCCGTTCTCTGCATCAATTCGGATCCCGACGGCCTCTTTGGATATAACAACGGTATTTTTGCCGATGGCCCCGGGCATACCCATAACGCGGATGATTTCCCATTTACCGGGGCAAATTTCTTTAAATTACAGGATGTGGAGCGGGAAATCAGCTTTGAATGGTTTGAGGCGGATGGGACGAAGGGCGTGGAGTTCCCTGCAGGTATCAAAATTTTCGGACAATATTCCCGGGCCATTGACCAGAAATCCTTTGCTGTCTATCTGCGTTCCTCTTATGGGCAGGATCAGGTCACTTATCCCTTTTTCCGGGATTATGACGTGATCACCTTTAAAACCCTGGTTCTGCGCATTTCCGGACAGGACTGCAACTCCACCAAGCTCCGGGACGCCTACTTTGCGCAGGTCGTAAAGGATACTATGGATCTGGACTATCAGGAATACCGCCCCTGCGCCGTCTATATCAATGGAGAATACTGGGGGCTTTATAATCTCCGCGAAAAGCTCAACGAGAATTATATCGTCAGCCACTATCCCGGCACCAAAAAAGGCGAAATTGACCTTATCAAGGGCAACAGCGCCGTCCGCGCCGGTTCTGACGACGATTATAAGGAGCTGCGCAAATACATTCAGAATCACAATCTTTCCAACCAGGAAGCCTATGACTATGTGGCGAGCAAGGTGGATGTAGACGAATATATGGACTATATCATTACCGAAACCTTCTTCAACAACACTGATTCCGGCAATGTCCGTTTCTGGCGTGACCAGAATGAGGGAAGCGAAAATTCCAAATACCGCTGGATGCTCTATGACCTGGATTGGGGGATTTCGCCCAGTACCTACCAATGGAACTATATCGAGGAATATTTCAATCCCAAGGGGCATGGAATGTTCAGCGCCTTCCATACTACCATTTCCTGCGGGCTTTTGCAGAATGCCGAATGGAAGAATAAATTTATCGAGCGTTATGCCTGGCATCTGAACAATACATTTAACCCTGACCGAATGGATGAAATTCTCGACACCATGGCGGCGGAAATCCGCACGGAAATGCCGCGGCATATCGCCCGCTGGGGGAAAGCCACTATGTCTGTTACATCGGCCTCTCCTTCTTCAATGGAACGTTGGGAGCAGAATCTGACGAATTTGAAGAAGATGCTGCGGGAAAAGGTGGAGATCACCAAGCAGGACTTGCAGGATTTCTTCAACCTTTCGGATGCCCGCATGAAGGAATTGGGCCTGAAATAGATTGAGTCGGCGATGATTTTTAAAACCAAATCGATTGTAACTAAGAGCTGTTCGGCAAAACATCTGAGCAGCTCTTTCTTTTGTATTTACAAAAAGAATAGGCAGGCAAAGGCTGCTTGCTATGAAAGCGAAAGTTTTATCCAGGCAGCCTAGAGGCAAATCAGGCAAATCGAAATATGTTAATTTCCAATAGTTTATTGCATGATACAGCAAATGATGATATAGTATCTATGGTATTCGATGCAGGGATCGGCGGCCGCAGAAAAATGCCTGAAAAAGCGGGCAGAGAAATGCTGTTTTTACCGCCAATTAAAATCTTTTGATCCCCTTTTTTACAGGTTCGGCGATTTTAGTTATATTAGATTTTTTCCTTCGGATTTAGAGAAAGTTCAAGATAGTACTCCCCATCAAACTATGGGTTCCATTTATTTTAAATAATTCAGAAATATTTACAGTTTGATACGGCGGGTAAATGCAGAATGGCCCGCAATAACGGCAATCCCCGTTGATATATTTTTTACCGCAAAAACAAGATGCTAAGATAATTATTGCTGGACAGTGCACAATTTTTTCTTTCGCTTTTCCGCAGGGCTTCGGAGGAAGACAGAACCCCCGAGAAAAATATAGAGAAATAGGAGTTATCATATAGATAAAAAATATCTATATTGGTTGGACAAATGAAATTATTCACTCGCCCGCTATCCAAAATGCAGGCCAATCTTATGTTAATCTGCGCAACCTTTTTTTGGGGATGGTGTATTCTGCTGGTAAAGGTTGCAATCAATGCCGGACTTCCCGTTACTCTTTTGCATTTTATGCGTGGTTTTGTCTATTCCGCGTTATGTCTCCTTCTCTACCGCAAACAGATCGCCCGGATCCGCCGGAAGGATATTCGGCACGGAATCATTGCCGGTCTGTTGAATTTTGCATATTTCTTTATCCAAAACCTGAGTCTTAAATATACCGTGCCTTCCAATTGCTCGTTTCTCACCTCAATGAATGTGCTGTTGGTCCCCTTCATCGCCTGGTTATTTTTAAAAAAACGCCCTACCGGAAAAAATTTTCTTTGCATGGGAATCTATCTCATTGGGGTAACGCTGCTCACGGGAGTGTTGGAAGCTGGTTTTTCCTTCAATCTTGGGAATGCCCTGGCCCTTCTATGCGCTGTCTGTTTTGCCACGCTCATCACCTATTTGGGCAGTTATGCCAAGGGAACGGATACGGGAATTCTTGTGTTTTTTATGGCGGTTACCCAGGCAGTGATGGGAGGGTTGCTCTTTTTTGCTATGGATTTCGCTTCCTTCTCCCCCGCCAGCATCAACTGGGGGATCAGTATCCTTTGCGTGCTGGGCTTGGCAGGAGTTGGTTCCTTTCTCTGCACCTCTTTGCAAACCTATGCGCAGAAATATACCACGCCCTCTTCCGCCGTGTTGCTGCTCTCCCTGGAATCTGTCTTTGCCAGCACCTTTTCGGTGCTTCTGGGCTTTGAGCCTTTGCGTACGGGTCTGGTGATAGGCGGGCTTATTATCATGGGCGCTATCTATCTTTCCGAGGCCCCTCTTGCTATGCCGCACCTTGCACGGCAGCGCTCCGGCCGCCGATCGGGGATATAATTTTCAAACCTTAAATGTGGTATCCGATTTTTGCAAAAAAAGAGCGGAAAAATCCGCTCTTTTTTATCTTCGGGAATATTTTTCGTAAAGCTGTGTCAATTCCTGTACATGCCTTCGTTCATCCACCAAAATACGCTTTATATTGGCGATAACGTTGGGGTCGGCGATCCAACGCGCCTGCTGCTCATATTTTTGAATTGCCTCTCTTTCACTCTCTATGGAAAGTTCCAAAAGGTTTGAGAGCTCTAATGGATAGTTTATGTATCCCGGCGTCCAATACACCAGGTTTTGCCCAGTATAGGTCCAAAAGCGCGGATTCTCCCCCAGCTGCAGAGCCAGCATTCCAAATATTCTAAGATGCTGCATTTCAGTGATGCAGATATCGCGAAACACTTTTGATATTTCAGTTTCATGCGATGTCACCAGCTGATTATAAAAATGCAGGGCCACCGCCGACATCTCGGAATTGCTGCCCCCGATATTGTCAAGCATAGCTTTTGCATATTTTATATTCGGCTCCCCGGCGCATACCTCTGGATATGGCATGGGACTGGTTAACTGTGTAGGCGTTTGCATATTCCTTTCTCCCCCCTTCCTTCTTCTTTACCACTCTATTCCTCAGCCTCATGGTTTATTCGCTTCCAGAGGTAAAATTCCGCATAAAAAAGGCATCTCTGCAAAAGAGACGCCTTTTTATCGTTTCGCATATGAAAAACGGTTAGTTTTTCTCCTCTTCCTTTTTTTCTTTGGGAAGGATTACGTTTAGAAGCACGCCCACCAACGTAGCCACAAACAGGCCAGAGATGCTCACGGTATCCGTAATCTGAATGGCCGGCATACCAAGGCCCGTAACCAAAATCACTGCAACGATCAGCAAATTGCGGTTCTGCGAAAAGTCCGGCTTGGATTCCACCAGAGAACGCAGACCAATGCTGGAAATCATGCCATAGAGAACGAAACTTACTGCACCGATGATAGCCGTCGGAATCGTCTGCAAAACAGCGCCGAACTTCCCGATCAATCCCAAAATGATGGCAAACAATGCTGCCAAACGGATGATCCGGGGATCATAGTTCTTCGTTACCGCCAAAACGCCCGTGTTCTCACCATAGGTAGTGTTCGGCGGGCCTCCCAGCAAACCGGCAAAAGCCGTCGCAATACCGTCACCCAACAGAGTGCGGTGCAGGCCGGGGTCGCTGTAGAAATCCTTGCCGACAACAGCACCGTTAGTGGTGATATCCCCGATATGCTCCATAAAGGTGACCAGTGCAATCGGTGCGATCATGAGAATAGAGCTGAGATCAAACTGCGGAAGCGTATAGGCCGAAAAATCAAAGAACCAGGAAGCCTGCTCCACGGCAGTAAAGTCAATGAGCTTTCCGGATTCCGCCAGCCCCCAGCTTGCCGTTGCCCCCGTCGCATCCAGAAGCAGGGCAGCGCCATAGCCGATCAACAGGCCGAGAATAATGGGCATCATTTTGATGAATCCCTTGGTAAAGCACATAACCGTGATGATGGCCACCAGAACAATAATCGCCAGCAGCCAGCAGGAACTTGCATTGGTAATAGCGCTGGGGCTCAGCGTCAACCCAATTACGATGATTACCGGCCCGGTCACGATGGGCGGAAACAGCTTTTTGATCCGCTCAATCCCGAGGAAATACACTAAAATGGCAAAAACCACATAGATCAGGCCGGCAACGATGATGCCGCCCTGAGCTTTGGGGATATTCGCCGTGTTGCCGCCGATAATGGCAATCAGAGCCGACATGAAGGCAAAGCTGGAGCCCAAAAATACCGGCACAATTCCCTTGGTAATCAGATGGAAAATCAAGGTACCGAGGCCGGCCGTCAATAAAGCGATGGAAGGGTTCATTCCTGTCATAATCGGAACTGTGACAGTTGCCCCAAACATGGCGAATAGATGCTGTACACCCAGCACATATTCCTTTCCCGTTAACCTTTTTAAAGGTTTGTTCATGGTTTCCTCCATTCTGCCGCAAGGCAAAGTAATAATAAAATAAGAAAAATTCCTATTTTTTTGCATAGAAGAAACTTTGCCCATGACAAAGTTTTCTAATCAATTCTTTATGTTCCTGTCGAATTATACAATATTTTTTAAGATTCGTCTATGGTTTTTTGAATTTTTTATGAATTTTTCTTATGCTTATGAAAATTTTGGGGAGAATTTCTCAATTCTCCCCAAAATTTTTAAACGTTGACTTCGCCATTCAAATTCAGATGTTCGCTGTACTGCGCCAAAACCGGCTGAACAGCATCACGGCAGAATTCCTCTGTCTGCTCCTTCGCTCTGCCAATAAAATTGATGGGATCCATGAGAGAATCGATATGCGCGTCGCTCATGGGGAAAGCATCATCTGCCTTGATAAGCTCGATCAAATTGTTGCTCTTTCCCTCTGCCTTCACGCGATAAGACGCCTGCATGGAATATTCCCGGATCTTTTCATGCAGCTCCTGCCGGTCCCCTCCGGCCTGCACTGCCTCCATCAGCAGCGTCTCGGTTGCCATAAAGGGAAGCTCCTCCCGCAGCCGTTTTTCGATTACCTTGGGATACACCACCATTCCTTCGGTGACGTTCATATAGATATTCAAGATGCCGTCTATCGCCAAAAATGCCTGCGGGATCACCAGGCGTTTATTGGCCGAGTCATCCAGCGTCCGCTCAAACCATTGCGTTGAAGCCGTAATTTCAGGACTGGAGGCCAGGGAAATCACAAACCGCGCCAACGAGGAAATCCGCTCACTGCGCATGGGATTGCGCTTATAGGCCATGGCCGAGGATCCAATCTGCTTGGAAGCAAAGGGCTCCTCCATCTCCTTCAGATTTTGCAGCAGCCGCAGATCATTGCTGAATTTATAAGCGCTGGAAGCGATATTAGCCAAAAGATTGACTACCCGCGCATCAAACTTGCGGGGATAGGTCTGTCCCGTTACACCATAATATTGTGTATACCCCAGTTTTTCCGTCACACGCTTTTCCAGCTCTTTGACCTTTTCATGGTCGCCGTCAAACAGCGTCAGAAAGCTGGCCTGCGTCCCTGTCGTCCCCTTAACGCCCCTGAGGCGGATATGGCTCTTCAAATCCCGCAGCTCCTCGAGATCTAATAGGAGATCCTGCATCCAAAGCGTCGCCCGTTTGCCCACTGTTGTGAGCTGGGCAGGCTGAAAATGCGTGAAGCCCAGCGTCGGCATCCCTTTATATTCCAAAGCAAATTTTTGCAGCTTCGCAAGAGTATTTGCCAGCTTGATTTCCACCAGTTGGAGAGCGCGATCCATAATCATGATATCCGCATTATCCCCTACATAGCAACTTGTCGCTCCCAGATGAATGATTCCCTTGGCCTTGGGACACTGCACCCCATAGGCATAGACATGGCTCATCACATCGTGGCGGACCTGTTTTTCCCGCTCTTCAGCCACCTCATAATTCACGTCTTTACTATGGGCTTTGAGCTCGTCCACCTGCTCTTTTGTAATGGGCAGGCCCAGTTCAGATTCTGCTTCCGCCAGCGCCACCCAAAGCTGCCGCCAGGTTTGAAATTTCACTTCGTCGGAAAAAAGATATGACATCTCCGCCGATGCATACCGCTTAATCAATGGATTTTCATATTCGTTCCGCATAGCATACCTCGCATAACATTGATACCATTATTTTACCCCAAAAATCGCCCTCCGGCAATTAAAAATTCGTTTTTCCACACATATTCCCCTTTTCCCCACAATCAAACGTTTTATTCCATTTCTATTTACATAGAAAAAAAGCTCCCCTAAGCCCCACAATGCGCATCCATATCTTCCATAGATTTTTCAGCAAGTTGGCCAATGCCCGGGTTTGGGCTCGTGAAAAACCCTGTCCTCCATCAATGGCATTGGATAGTTTTTGAAAGTGAAACCACAACTTATCATATCTTATCCCATATATCATAAAATGTTTTTCGTTGTCCGTAGCAATGGACACACAGATTATTTTACAGAAAATACCATTCCGGTAGGCTTTCGGCATTGTCGCATAATCGATTTGCTTTTTTATAAAACATCCTCACTGGTGTTGAATACGGCGGTTCCTCTCAGTTTAACCGGAACAGCCCCGGTTGGCATCTGAGTCCTTTTGCCGCATCTGCTGTACCTCCGCGCTTAAAATGGTATCCCCAGGAATTCCTCTTTGTTTTGTTATGCGATACCCTTGAGGATGTATTTCCTTTCACTTGCATTCTCTTTAGGGGCACTCCAACCAATAAAAAACTTCTGCCGGATGACCGGCAGAAGTTTTTTCTGTTTTTTAAGAGAATTTCGGCTTTGCCGCATAGAAGGTATGGAGCAATTCATGCGCCTTATGGCTGTTGGGTTTCTCCAGGAATTCCGCATACAGCTTCTGGATCGACGGATTTTCATGGGATTTGCGAATCTTCTTATCCGAATCTTCGCTATACAGTCCCTTAGCCCGTTCCACACGGGGATCCAGCACACTGCGAACCTCAGCGGGAACAATGGGCTGGCCGCCGCCGTTGACGCAGCCTCCCGGGCATCCCATAATCTCGATAAAGTGATATTGCTTTTCGCCCGCCTTCACAGCATCCAGCAGTTTTTGTGCTGCGCCTGTGCTGGAGGCAATGGCCACCTTGATTTCCATGCCTGCAACATTTACAGACGCTTCCTTGATACCCGCGATGCCGCGAACATCGGTATAATCGATATTTTCCAGATCCTTTCCGGTCAAAACATCGGCAACGGTTCTAAGGGCCGCTTCCATAACGCCGCCGGTTGCGCCGAAGATAACGCCCGCGCCTGTGGATTCGCCCAGAACATCGTCAAAGTCTTCATCCGGCAGGTTGACGAAATCGATATTGGCCTGCTTAATCATCCGGGCAAATTCCCGCGTGGTCAAAACCGCGTCTACATCCGGATAGCCCGTGCCGGCCTCGCCGTCACGCAGCTTTTCATATTTCTTGGCCGTGCAGGGCATGACCGAAACGGTATAGATATCCTTGGGATCAATGCCGTTCTTCTGCGCATAATAGGACTTGATGATCGCGCCCAGCATCTGGTGAGGCGATTTACAGGAAGAAAGGTTCGGCAGGAACTCGGGATAGAAATGCTCGCAATATTTGATCCAGCCGGGCGAACAGGATGTGATCATGGGCAGAACGCCGCCATTTTGAATCCGATCCAGAAGCTCATATCCCTCTTCCATAATGGTGAGGTCGGCGCCGAAGTCCGTATCAAACACTTTATCAAAGCCCATCCGGCGCATAGCCGCCGCCATTTTTCCGGTGCACCGAGTGCCCATGGGCATGCCGAATTCTTCGCCGATAGCAACGCGCACAGCCGGTGCCGGCTGCACCACAACATGCTTGGAGGGATCATGCAGGGCCGCCCATACGTTATCTATCTCGCTGTTTTCGCTGAGAGCGCCGGTCGGGCAAGCTGCGATACATTGTCCGCAGTTGATGCAGGGGACCTCAGCCAGGGACTTATCGAAGGCCGGGGCAATGGTCGTCGCGAAACCGCGCTGAGTCGCGCTGATAGCGCCGATCTTCTGGATATTCCGGCAAACCGCTACGCAGCGTTTGCAGAGAATACATTTATTGGGATTGCGGACAACCGAGGGAGAGAGCAGATCCAAAGGCTTTTCGATCTTTGCGCCCTCATATTTGTATTCGTTGACCTGGAAGGTTTCCGCCAGTGCCTGCAGCTCACATGTGCGGTTGCGAACACAGGTAAGGCATTCCCGGTCATGGTTGGAAAGCAGCAGTTCCAAGCTCAGCTTGCGGGCCTTCTGCACCCGGGGCGTGTTGGTTTTCACCTGCATACCCTCGCTTACCGGAAGAACGCAGGCCGCCTGCAACGCCGCATTGCCCACGATTTCCACCAGGCAGACCCGGCATGCGCCAATGGCATTCACACCCTTCAAATAGCAAAGGGTGGGGATTTTAATATTTGCTTGTCTGGCAGCTTCCAAGACGGAAGTATTTTCCGGGACTTGTACGCTGACGCCATCTATTGTCAAAGATACCATATCAGGGTTCCCTCCTTATTTCTTTTCAATCGCGCCGAACTTGCATTTTTCCATGCAGGCACCGCATTTGATACATTTGCTGTGGTCAATAGTGAACGGCTGCTTTACAACGCCGGAAATTGCGCCCACGGGGCAGACTCTCGAGCACAGGCTGCATCCTTTGCACTTGGTGGGGATGATGCTGTAGTTCAAAAGCGCCTGGCAGTGTCCGGCGGGGCAGCGTTTCTCCCGGATATGCGCCTCATATTCATCGCGGAAATATTTAATTGTGGAAAGAACCGGGTTGGGAGCTGTTTTTCCGAGGCCGCAGAGGGCGCCATCCTTGATCGCCTCACCAAGTTCTTCCAGCTTTTCGATATCGCCTTCTTCGCCCTTTCCGGCAACGATTCTTTCCAGAATCTCCAGCATACGCTTGGTTCCCACGCGGCAGGGAGTGCACTTTCCGCAGGATTCGTCTACCGTGAAGTCCAGGAAGAACCGGGCCACGTCAACCATGCAGTTGTCCTCGTCCATAACGATGAGACCGCCGGATCCCATCATGGAACCGATTGCCAGCAGGTTATCATAATCGATCTTTGTATCGATCAGGGAAGCCGGGATGCAGCCGCCCGAAGGGCCGCCGGTCTGGGCCGCTTTGAATTTTTTGCCATTCGGGATACCACCGCCGATATCATAGATGATTTCCCGCAGAGAGGTTCCCATGGGAATTTCTACAAGACCAGTGTTGACGATCTTTCCGCCCAGAGCAAATACCTTCGTGCCTTTGGATTTTTCCGTGCCCATGGAAGCAAACCATTCCGGCCCCTTGTTGATGATAACCGGGATATTCGCAAGCGTTTCCACGTTGTTTACAATGGTGGGCTTTCCAAACAGACCTTTGTTTGCCGGGAACGGCGGCTTGGGACGGGGCTCGCCCCGCTTGCCCTCGATGGATTCCATCAAAGCCGTCTCTTCGCCGCAAACAAACGCGCCCGCGCCCAGACGGATTTCCACATCGAAATCAAAGCCGGTTCCAAAAATGTCCTTCCCCAGCAGGCCATATTCACGAGCCTGATCAATGGCGATCTGCAGCCGCTGCACAGCAATGGGATATTCCGCCCGGACATATACATAGCCCTGGCTGGCACCAATGGCATATCCAGCGATGGCCATAGCTTCCAGCACACTGTGGGGGTCGCCTTCCAAAACCGAACGATCCATGAACGCGCCCGGGTCGCCTTCGTCTGCGTTGCAGATGACGTATTTCTGATCTGCCTTCGCCGAAGCGCCAAATTTCCATTTAGTCGCCGTGGGGAAGCCGCCGCCGCCTCTGCCGCGCAGGCCAGATTTGGCGATGACATCAATCACCTGCTCGGGGGTATATTCTGTCAGACATTTTCCAAGAGCTTTATATCCGTCAAAGCCGATGTAATCGTCAATCTTTTCGGGATCAATAACACCGCAGTTGCGCAGTGCAACACGCGTCTGCTTTTTATAGAAGTTGATCTCATTGAGGGTTGTCACCAGCTCCTCATCACCGTGAGGCTTGTGCAGCAGATGCTCAACAATTCTTCCCTTCAGAAGATGCTCTTCCACAATTTCCGGGACATCCGCCGGGGTAATCCGGTTATAGTATGCGCCCTCGGGATATACAATAACGATGGGGCCGGCCTCGCAAAGACCAAAGCATCCGGTTCGGACAACTTTAACTTCCTTATCCAGCCCTTTGTTTTTCAGTTCCTCTTCAAATTTTTCAATGACCTTGTGGGATCCGGATGACGTGCAGCCCGTCCCTCCGCATACCAGCACATGTGAACGGAAAAATTCCATAGTGTTTTCCTCCTTACCTTTCCCTTATTCCTCGTAGCCGATCGTGTATTCCTTGACGATATTGCCGTTTACCAGATGTTCAGCAACGATCCGCTTGGCCTTCTCTGCATCCAGATGCACATAGGTCACCTTTTCCTGCCCGGGCAGGAATACCTCTGCAATAGGCTCATACCGGCAGAGGCCGATGCAGCCGGTCTGTGTCACGGCGACGTCCTTCAGGCCCCGCTTATTCACTTCATCGACAAACGCGGAAAGGACCGGGCGGGCTCCCGCAGAAATTCCGCAAGTCGCCATGCCGACAACGACACGCTTTTCCGTTCCTTTTTTTCTAAGATCAATGTCTTCCAGCGCCTTTTTCCGGATTGCCGCTAATTCTTCCAACGATTTCATCATTTACCTCCATCAAACCAATCAATTACGTTCCATTATGCTTGGATATTTGCCTGTTTCATCGCTTCTTCCAAATACTCCTTGATCCACATGGAAACTTCGGGCTGGTTTAAGGGAATATCCCCCACCTGCGCCCGAACCTCCTGCGTATCCAGGCAAATTTCCTGCGTATCACTTTTTATTTCTATACGGAAATCAATATCAGGATTGCATGTGATGAGCGTGTGTACCGTTCCCACAAAGTCTCCCAGAGGAGGACGGTCGATATGGTCAAGCTGATAGGTTCCGGAAATGGCCGTTCCTTCTCCCAGTTTGGAAGTGATGGAAAACGAGCCTCCCGCCATCTCGCATCCCGCTTTCATAAGAGGAATGCCCAGCCCTACCCGCCGGGTAGTGCGCGTGGTGGTAAACGGACTTGTCACCCGTTCCAGAAACTCTTCGCTCATGCCCTTGCCGTCATCCGCAATGAGAATCTCCAGAGTGTTGGCCACAAAGCTCTCCATGAGCAGAATTCGGATATGCTTTGCCATGGCCGATATGCAATTCTGGACAAGATCCATGATATGCAATGCGATTTCAGGCATGGTTTACGCTCTAAACTTTTCGATAATCCCCGCAACATCTTCCGGCACAAGGCGGCCAAACACCTGATCGCCGATCATCATAACCGGAGCCAGACCGCAGCAGCCCAGGCAGCGAGTCGCTTCCAGTGTGAACAGACCGTCCTTTGTGGTGCTTCCCGGGGCAACGCCCAGAACCTTTTCCAGCTCGTCCAGGATTTTCTGCGAATTTTTTACATAACATGCGGTGCCAAGACATACGCCGACGACATGCTGGCCCTTGGGCTCCAAAGCAAACTGCGCATAGAAAGTGGCCACGCCATAGATATCCGTCATGGGGATCCCCATTTCATCGGATATCAGCTGTTGAACATCAAAGGACAGGCACCCGAAAATATCCTGCGCCTTCTGCATTACCGGCATCAGCGGCCCTGGAGCATTTTTCTTTTCCTGAATAAATGCCTTCAGTTCCTCTACCTTTGCCTTGTCTAAACCGGAATTTGACATGTTAGGTTAAACCTCCTTAAAAATTACACTGCGTTTTACGTTCATGTTAAATTTTTATCAAACCATGACTTTATATATTATAACATGTGTGAAATACAAAAGCCAGAGATTTTTGCGAAAAAATACGGTTTTTTGTGGAAAAACATATGTTTTGTTAATACGGCTTTTGTTGGTCCGTTTCTTATAGTATACTATGAAAAATATAAAATGTTTAGAAGGAAGATTCGTGTAATTTTTTCCAAAAAAAGAGCGGCACACTGCCGCCTTTTTTATAGTTCCTTTATAATGTTATTTTTCGCTGTCTTCGGGCCGGATGATCTCTTTCAGCGAAGCTCCCAAGGTCGCCAGGTTTTGCAGCTCGGAAGGAATGATCAGCTTTGTCGCCTTTCCATCTGCCACCTTTTCCATGGTCTCCAGGCTGCGAAGGGCAATCAGCGCCTGATCGGCTTCCACTGCCTTCAGCACCCGCAGCCCTTCGGCCTTAGCCTGATTGATTTTCAAGATTCCCTCTGCCTTTCCTTCCGCCTCCCGGATGGTGGACTGCTTGACGGCCTCTGCCCGGAGAATGGCGGATTCTTTTTCGCCTTCCGCCACCAGAATGGCAGAACGCTTCTCGCCCTCCGCCCGCAGGATCGCCTCACGGCGTTCCCGCTCGGCCTTCATCTGCCGTTCCATGGCCGTTTGAATTTCCATGGGCGGGTCGATGTTTTTCAGCTCCACACGATTCACTTTGATGCCCCAGGCGTCCGTTACTTCATCGAGAATGACACGCATTTTGCCGTTGATCATATCCCGGGAAGTCAGCGTCTGATCCAGCTCCAGGTCGCCGATGATATTGCGCAGTGTCGTTGTGCTCAAATTGGCGATGGCCATTTTAGGATCCGAAATGCCATAGGTATAGAGCTTGGGATCGGTGATATAATAGAAAATCACCGTGTCAATCATGATGGTTACATTATCTTTGGTAATGACTGGCTGCGGCTTGAAATCCAGAAAATCCTCTTTCAGCGAAACCACACTGGCGATCCGGTCGATAATCGGGATCTTCACATGCAGGCCCACCTGCCAAGTAGTGTGATAGGCCCCCAGCCGCTCGATGACATAAGCCTTCGCCTGAGGGACAATCCGGATATTGGTGAGAATCAAAATAAGAACGATGATTCCAATAGCAACGCCCACAATCAGGCCGACATATTCTTCCAACATTTTTCTCCTCCGGTTTTATATTCTTTCTACGACCAGCTTTACGCCGGATATGGCGCAGATCCGCACCTCGGCGTTTTTTTCAATGGCAGTTCCATCTTGGGAAACTGCGCTCCAGGTCTGGCCCATAACCTTCACCAGACCCTTTCCCTCCACATCGTCGATCCTTTCCAGGACAATGCCCACTTCCCCGATCACGCGGTCGGAATTCGTCCGGGGCGGCTGGGCATTTTTCGCCGAATCAAAGGGTTTAAAAATCAGCACGGCGGCCAGCAGCACGCCGGATATGGCAACGGCAATGATGATCTGCAGCAGCACAGAAGCCCCTAAAAAGCTGGCTATCATTGCCGCAAGAGCTCCCCCGGCAAACCAGATGCTCACCAGATTCACCGTAAGTACTTCAATGAGCAGAAGAACTGCCATGAGAATCAGCCAAAATACCCATGGCTCCAATCCTAATATCATATGTCACTCCTTCTCTCCCGCATTCCGTTTAAGGAATTGTCTTTATCTTTTCCAAAACCGCGGCAGAATTTGCATCGCAGTTCAAATAATTCCGCTTTTCTGCAATATCCATGATATAATGCGCATCCGAGGAATACAATACCCGGTATGCCGCCGGGTTCACTCCCTGCAATGGAAATGCCTCCGCCACCTCCAGCGACGAAAATTCCAGATCCGCAGGAATAAAGCCCAGGCTCATCAAAATCGAGTTGGACTCCCGGTTGACATGGGCGGGAACCGGAACCCCGCCCCGGTGCCGAACCTCCCGGCAAAGCGCATCGATGGAATGACAAGACGCCGTCAGCAGGAGCTTATCCAAATGGCCTGTTACGGCGTCCGTCTCATCCATAATCTTCTGTTCGCCGAAAATCTCCGGCCGGTTGGAGATATCCGGCAGGGAATCATAAATATATTCGCCGAAATCCATCGTCTCTTCCACGGTTTCAAAATATGTCAGCAGGTGGATTTCCTCCGCCGTTGTGACCTCGATGCCGGGAATCAGCAAAATTCCGCATTCATCCGCCACTTTTTTCACTGCAGGCAGATTCCGCGCAGAATTGTGATCGGTTACGGCAATCATATTCAGCTCTTTGAGCATTGCCATATGGACGATGTTGTTTGGCGTCATATCGTCGTCTCCGCAGGGAGAGAGAGACGAATGGATGTGCAGGTCGTAATAAAGCTTCAAGACCCCACTCCCAGTTCATGGAGAATCCCGCCCAGAACATAGGCCGTTTTGGGCGAAGAATACAGGGGAATTCCCTCCTCCTGCGCTTTTTTCACGGTCTCTTCCGGAACCTGGATGTTTTCCGGAATGACCACGCAGGAAAAATCATGCAGGCAGGCCACCGCCAAAACGTTGAGATGCGTCTGCACGGTGATCCAGGCCATGCCCTCGGTCCCCCGGGCCATCACCCAGCTCAGCAGATCGCAGATATATCCATCGGTGATCTCCGCCGTTTCCTCCAGGTTTGTCAGCTGCTTAAGCTCTGCCTTTTCACAAAAATCCTTTACACTCGCCATAAATTTTCTCCCCAGCTTACAGTTTCTTCAAAAGTCCTTCCATTTCGTCCGCCAGATGGCGCACCTTTTCTTTCAACAGGAAAATGCAGTCCAATTCCACTGCAGATCCGCGGACAATATCCTCCGCCAGCGCCCGGCAGGAAGGCGACCCGCAGGAGCCGCAGTCCAGCCCGGGAAGGCGGGCCGTGATTTCTTCGATCTGTTCCATCATCCGCATGGCCTTCATAAAATCATCATCCAGCTTCAGAACCTCCAGCGGCGTCACCTTCTGCGTCGACTGGGTAATTCCCTCCTCCATGGCCTTTTCCACCTTGGCTTCCGGGATAGTTCGTTTTTCCAGGGATGCACACAAGGTCGTGATCCGGGATTTTGCCACAAAGCCGTTTTCAAATACCAACGGGCCGCCCACGCAACCGCCCGTGCAGGCCAGGCCTTCAAAGAAATCCAGATCTGAGAGTTTGTTATTCTCAATTTCCTCCAAAGCCCGGATCACGTTATGGACGCCGTCCACCGCCAGCATTTTGATGGTTTTTCCAACGGCCTCGCATTCTCCGCCGCTGTTGGCCCATCCCAGGCCATCGGCAGAAATCTCCTCATCCTCCCGCTCCAGCTTCGCGCCATGCTTTAACTGGCTGGTGAGCAGTCCATATATTTCGATGATGGAAATCGCCCCGTCCACCCGGCTCCTTTTGCGCGTCAGAGGGGAACGGATGCTGGTCACTTTTGCCGGGCAGGGCGTAATGAAAAACGCGCCGATTTCTTCCTCTGAAACGCCGTTTTTCCTGGAAAACTCCCGCTTTGCCATGGCAGCCGCCACTTCCATGGGCGATTCCACATCCACAATATTATCGATCAGTTCAGGAAACCGGACGCGGATGAGCCGCATGATCGCAGGACAAGCTGAGGATATGAGCGGGTGCTTATCCGTCGTTTTGAGCTTTTCCCGGACGGCCGCCGAGACGACTTCCGCCCCCTTTGCCACATCAAAAACCTCGTCAAAGCCCAAAAGGCGCAAAGCAGAATACACCTGCTCCGGGCTTGACAATTTTTTCAGCTGACCATAGAGAGCAGGCGCTGGAAGCGCAATTTTATATTTATAGGTGTTGATGTTCGCCAGATTGTCCGTATAGGCGACCTTGGCATGATAGGGACATACGCGGATACATTCGCCGCAGTCGATGCAGCGCATGTCCATGATCTTTGCCTTGCCTTTCTGCACACGGATAGCATCCGTGGGGCACCGCTTAATGCAGTTGGTGCAGCCGCGGCACTTTTCCCGGTCCAGACGGACGGAATGAAAATATCCTTCCATGCTTCTCCCTTCATGCGATAAAGAAAACCATTTCCATCCGCGTTCCCGACGGATCGGATTTGATTTTCAGGTCGTCCACATTTTTGCTGATGTTGGGCAGCCCCATGCCGGCGCCAAATCCCATCATGCGGATACTCTCCGGCGCCGTCGAATATCCCTCCTGCATGGCTAAGGATATATCCGGGATACCGGGGCCCACGTCATCGCAGATGATCCGGATTTCCCTGGGGCTCAGTTCCAAAACCATCTCGCCGCCCAGGCTATGGATGATCATGTTGAGTTCCGCCTCATAAGAAACAATCGCCACGCGGCGGACAAGCGCCTGCGCAACACCAATCTTTTTGAGCTTCTGTTTAATGGTTGCGGAAACCTCGCCCGCGCTGGCAAAATCCCCCGCCTCCACGGGAAAACGTTCCTGATAATTCATATGCTGTTCCCCCTTCTTCCCATGAAAGATGCTAAACTCTCCCGGCGCTTCCCGTGAGCCCGCTGGCATAGAGCTTCCCGCAGGCCGTGAACATGGTGTGCTCTGTGCTCAGCAGCGCTATTCCGCATTCCTCCGCCACATCCAAAACATCCTGCGCCGGCCGCTTCCCGCGGACAAATACGATACAGGGAATATCCATCATCTCCGCCGTGCGGACCACATGGGCGTTGACAAGCCCCGTCAGCAGAAGGGCGTCATGCTTGACATAGGCCAGCACGTCGCTCATCAGATCTGCACCGCAGGCACATTTGAAGTCTACGCTGTCTCCCACCGGGTCCAGCAGCACTTCTGCATCCAAAAGTTCGCAAATTTCCTTGATTTTCATATGTAGTCTGATCCTCCGCCTCGTTTTAGGCCGCCGCGTTGAGCGCATCGGAAAGGTTCCGCCCGGCAACTCCGATTGCCAGATAGGTATACTTTATTTTCGCGGACAATTCGATATCGCTGAGCCCCTCGCCTACGCCCTGCAGGGCCGTTACTGTTTCGCCATAAAATTGTGAAATACTCTTTATAGTCTTATTATCGGTGCTGGAAGCGATTTCGTCAACTGTCTTTTTCATATTCTCCGCCTTTTCCCGGAGCTGGGCAATCTGCGTCTTTGCATCCTCTGCCTTGGTTTCTCCCTTGTCAAGGGAGATGGAGAGGGGCAGCAGCGCCTCCTGATATTCCATGGCCCCTTCCATGGCGGCCTGCACGGAGGCAATCGTTGCCGTGTCTGCCGTAATGCGGAATTTTGTCTCTGCCGATGTGATGGCATATTGTTTGGTTTCCATCTGCTGTTCGCTCTTCAGCTGGTTTTTGACGCTTTCCGCCTCTCCTTCCGTCTGATAGCCGGCGATCAGCACCCGATATCCTTCCGTATCCGCAAGGACATACCCGGCTCCTCCCTGCCCGGAAAGAGTCGCCGCCAGGGCATTGGCATTGGCTTCATCTGCAAAAATTCCCGCCTGAAGGGCATAGATTGTTCCGCCCTTCAGCGTCACGGTTGCCGTGCTGGAGGGAGCAGCCTCAGAGGGAGATGGAGACGGCGCAGCGGATGCCGAGGGATTGGCCGGATCCGGATTTTTCGCATCCTCCCCTGTCACCCATGCCACCACCGGCGTCACAATTTTTTCAGAAATAAAGTTGCCCACTTTGGCGGCTCCAATGATATATACCCCCACCCCTATGACAAGGACAAAGGCTACAAAAAACCAAGCCTTCCGCGGGCCGCCCGGCTGTTTATGTCTGCTGTTCTCCATGCGTGAATATCTCATCTGTATGTGCCTCCATTTTCCTACTGCTTGTTTTATTATATCTATGCACTTTCCGCATACCCTATGCCATTTTTGAGTTGTAAGAACAAGGTGTGTGTGGTATCATAAATAAAAACTATTCCGGCAAAAACAGGGCGCCGCAGGGCCAAAAAGGCCGCGATCGCCCGGAAAAGGTATTGGGGGAAAAATCAATGGATAAATGGGACAAGCGTTTTATAGAATTATCTCAGACTATTGCAACGTGGTCCAGCTGCTATAAGTCCGACCGGCAGATCGGCGCGGTAATTGTAAAAAACAAGCGCATCGTCACTACCGGCTATAATGGCGCTCCTTCGGGGATCACCAGCTGCAAAGACCGCGGCGAATGCCTGCGGCAGAAACTGGGCATTCCTTCGGGAACCAAGCACGAGATCTGTTATGCCATTCATGCGGAGCAAAACGCCATCATTCAGGCCGCAAAGCTGGGCATTTCCATCGACGGTGCCACTTTATACTGCACACACTATCCCTGCACTATCTGCGCTAAAATGATCGTCAACAGCGGAATCAAACGGGTCGTGTTTCTGCATCCCTACCCCGACGATTTCTCGGGCACGATTCTGAGCGAAGGCGGCGTATTGGTGGAACAGTATCCCGGGCAGGAGGAATAAAAAAATCCCGTTTGGGGGTTCGGCACATAGGATTTTGTATCTTTTGTATGCACAAAAACAGAGGGTTTGCTCTCCGGAAAAACCGCTGTTAATATTTATAACAGCATATGTAATTCATTTTACAAACAAAAAGGCCGCCTGCAGCCACAGCAGGCAGCCTTTTTATTTTATCATTTGTCAAATACCTATGCTTTTCATGGTCCGGATATATAGTGCCCGGCTCTTGCTGTCCCGCTGATATCGGCGGCAGATAAGCCGAATTTCCGGTTGGCCTCGGGCTTAATGCCCCTGCTCGATGAGATCAGCCACAGGCACCTTCTTAAACCCGGCAAGCGCCACAACCGCGCCCAGAATCGCAACGCCGCTGGCCGCCAGCAAGGGAAGCATCAGACCCGTAACGCTGGAAATAGCGCCCATCACCACGGGGACTGTCAGGCCGGCAATGCTCAGGGCAAACATGGGGATCGCGGATGCCGTCGCCATGCGCGTGGGGAAATACTCGTTGGCGATCAGATAGATGGCAATGCCATTGACGCCGTTAAAGAATCCGGCCAAGCCGCACAAGATTGCCAGAATCGTGACCGAAGCTCCCGTTGCCAGGATGGCCGCAATCATAAAGGATCCGGCAAAGATGGATGCCAGGGCAAAAACCGTGGTGGAGCGGAGCTTTCCAAGGAAACACGGGGAAACAAACCGCATCACAAGAGCGCCTGCCGCAAATGCCGTCAGAACAACGCCGCTCAGCTGGAAGGACACCCCCGCATTGTGCTCGAAATAGTATTTCAGCCAGGAATTTGTGGCAAGGTTGAAGGTGAACTGGCAGAACGAAATTGCCAGCAGCAGCCAGGCCCGGGAGGATTTGAAAATTTTCAGGGGATGCACGGTTTTGGGATTCTTGACCTGCACGGCATCCCATTTTTCCCGGTTTACGCTGCGTCCCAGAAGAAGGCAGAGAAGAATTCCCACGGCGCCCACAATTCCAATGGCCAGATAGCCGTTGCGGAATGTTCCCGGTTGTTCCATATTCACCAGCAGGGGCAGGAGCAGCGGCGTCACCATTGCGCCGGTGGAGTGAATGGAATGCAGCATGGGGACATAGATATGCTTGCGCTCAGGATAGAGAAGCGGCAGCAGCGAATTGCCCATGGAATCCAGCGTCGTCGTTCCGGTGCCGCAGAAAAATATGATGCAGAGCATCACGCCGAAGGTCGGCGCAAAAAATATGGCGATGCAGCTCAGCGCCAGCACCGACAGGCTGATGGTCACAGCATGCACTTTGTTAAACCGCTCCCCAAAGAAGAATATGATGAGCGCCATGGTAAGCCCGCCCGCATACTGGATGGTGGAGATCAGACCCTGGTCGGTAGTAGACGTACCAAAATAGCTCATCATGGCCGTCGCCAGCGTCCCATGGACGCAGGAAAACAACCCATAGGTCAGGAACGCGACCAACAGCGCACCAAAATAAAATCGACTCGTCTTTTTCATGTTTCTCCTCTTGCTTATTAAAAATTATATCTCAACAGCGTCCTGCGCTGCCTCTCTTTTCTCTATCTCCTGCGGCGTTTTTCGGAATCCCACCAAGGCAATCACCGCGCCCAGGCATCCGACTCCCGCCGCCAGGAGCAGCGGCATCCGCAGGCCCGCCCAAGCCGCAAGGGCCCCCAGAAGCGGCGGCACCAAAAGTCCCGCTGCATTATTGGCAAACTGCGGAATTGCGGAAGCCGAGCCAAGCTGCTTTGGAAAATACTCTCCAGCGATGAGATAGGGCGTCACTCCGCCCATGCCGTTGAAAAACCCGGAAACGGCGCAGATCGCCCCAATGAGGACGGGCGAAGCCGGCGCGATACACACCGCCAGAACCAAAAACAACGGAGCCGCCAGCATGCAGATTCCCATCATCACGCTGGGCCGCATAAATTTCAGCAGAAACGGCCCGATCAGGCGGACGGCCAGCGTTCCCGTAAAAAATGCGGAAAGCATGATCCCGCTGACTGCAAAGCTCATGCCGCCTTCCCTCTCAAAAAAATATTTCAGCCAGGAGTTTTTCCCCCAGCAGAAAAAGAAGTAACAGATCGAAACGATCACCAGGATCCAGGCGTATTTGGAACGGAATACGATGCCAAACCCTCCCCTGTCCCTGGCCTTCGGCTGCTTTTCCATGGGCAGAGGCGGCTGGCTTTTTAAAAAGGACCTTGCCGCCAAGAGGAACAGAACCAGCGCCGCCACGCCGGCGATGGCCACGGCCAGAAAATCTACCTTAAACGTTTCCGGCTGCGCCGCATCCATGAGCACAGGAAACAGCATCGGCCCCACCATGGTTCCGATGGCATGCGACGAATGCAGCATGGGGACAAACGTATTTTTCTTTTCCGGCATATAGGCAATGACGAGGGAATTTCCCATGCTGTCGATCAGAGACGTCCCGACGCCGCAGAGAAATACGATGGGAAGCATCCATCCAAAGGATGGAACGGCGAGGACAATCCCACAGCCCAAAACCAGCAGGCCGATGCCCGCAGCCACACCATAGACCTTGTTGAACCGGTCGCCCAACAGGGCAATCAAAACCGCAATGGCAGCGCCGCCCGCACAGTTCAGCGAGGTGATGAGCCCCTGTTCAAAGGTCCCCACCTGGAAAAATTCCATCATGGGAGACGCCAGGGTGCCATATAGACAGAAAAAAGCGCCAAAAGTGAAAAAGATCAGCAGCAGTGTAACCAAAAAAAAGGTGGATGTCTTTTTCATTTCGTCGCCTCTTGCTATGCACAAAATGTTTGGAACATCCACTAAACTACTACAGAAAAAACCGTTTGTCAACAGCTATATTTACAAAAAATTTATTCTCTCTTTATTCCCATCCTTCCCTTTCCAAGCGCTTTTGCAGGTCTTTGAGAACATCCTGCATTTCCTCATAATCCGGCATCACCTGGGCGACGATCCGCCAGAACTGCGGCCCATGGTTCATTTCAATAGCATGTGCTAACTCATGTACAACCACATAGTCGACGGCCTGCCCCGGGGCAAAGAGCAGCTTCCAATTCAGATTTACATTTCCTTTGGAACTGTAGGAGCCCCATCGGGTCTTGGCAGAACTCACTTTCACCGCCTTGGGATGTACGTTCATTTCCTTCGCATATAGCGCAACCCGCGCCGAAAAGATCTCCTTTGCCTGGGCCTTCATCCAAAGGGTTACCTGACACATCTGCTCCTCTTTGGGGCCTTTGGGCACCTGAAAATACTTCCCCGTAAACCGGACGGTGCTTCCTGCCGGCCCGGTCCGCACCGGGTATTCCCCGCCTAAAAAACAGATGGATTCCAGGCGAAAGCTTTTTTTCTGTTCTTCCAGCTTCTTTCGCTTTTCCAGCGCATCGGCGATCCAATCGGCTTTGCTGGATACAAACCCTTCGATAAATGCTTTGGGCAGCCGTTTGGGAGCCTTCACGAGAACTTCTCCTTCCGGCGTGATAGTAATTGCTATCGTTTTACGATAAGAACGGTGAATGCTGTATGATATTTTCTCCATCAATTCGTTCATTCTAAATTCCCCTTAATGCAGGTTTCAAACGCAAGGCTGCCCAAATTGCCGCCGCCGAAAGGGCAATATCAAAGGGCGAAAAAATAATGGCTCCCGTCCAAAACGCCATCCAAATGGTGATGGGCATAGACAGATAATAGTTCAGGATAAAGAACATATAAACCGAGCCCACACAATAGATGACCGCCAGCCCCGCGCAGGCGGCCCCCATAAGGCGCCAGAATGTGAAAGGACCTCTCTGCGCAATCCATCCGATGACAAAAGCGCCCAGAATAAAGCCCAATAGATAGCCAAAGCTGGGTTCCAGGACATATTGCGGGCCGCCGCCCTTGGTGAAAATCGGAATGCCGATCAGCCCCAGGATTACATAGAGCGCCTGGGCCATTGTCCCATATTTCTTTCCCAACAGCGCACCCGACAGCACGACAAAAAAAGTTTGCAGCGTGAAAGAAATCACCCCAAAGGGAATCCGGATAAAAGCGCCGACCGCCGTCAGAGCCGCAAACAGGGCGCAGCATATGCTGTTTTTGAGTCTTTCATGGGATGTTGCCATCATACTCTTCCTTCTTTCAAACGATTCCAAAAAGAAAATACCGCAGGAGCGCCAGAGTTTCCCGCAGATAGAAATTCAGCGCCATATACCAGGCCGATGGAGCCGCCACTCCCGGAATCGCAAAGTTCAGCTTCCGAGCCACCAGTCCCGCCCGATATACATGAAAACCGCTGGTAACAAAGGCGGCCCGGTATGGCCGGTCAAAATATGCGTCCAACAGCTTTTTGGAATACAGAAAATTTTGATAGGTGCTCCGGGAGCGATCCTCCATGAGAATTCGCCCGCGGGGGAATCCCTGGGCCTCCAAATACCGCCGCATAGCCTCCGCCTCTGAGATCACCTCATCTCTCCCCTGGCCGCCGGAGACGACGAGAATCGCCCGGGACTCCTCCGCCAGTTTTTTCCCCGTGTCCAGCCGTTTGCGCAGCAGGCGGGACGGCCGCTCTCCCCGAAGCCCGCCGCCCAGCACGATGACCGCTTCCGGAGGCTCTTTCATCCTGCGCGTCTTGCCCCGTTCCATCAGGAAGATACAGAACAGGAAAAAAAGGAAGAAACTCACATAGCCGACGACAAATATACCCTTGACAATCCGTCCGGCCTCGGTTTGAAACCAAAGTTCCGCTTCCTGATAAAACAAACCATAGAAAAATAAAGGAGCGCCAAGGATTGCCGGCATGAGAACCCCCATATTCCAGTTGGATATCCATTTTACAGCAAAGGTATCCGCCAGAAGAAATCCTCCAACGGCAATCCACACCCAGTTTTCCATGCGCCCTTCCTATTCCTCCGCACCTTCGGGCACGTCGCCGTCTGTTTCATCGTTCTCATCCTTTTCCGAGCGGGAAAAGAGATAGGCAATTACCGCCGCAGTCAGCATCAGCAATATGGAAACCAGGCCCTGCATATCAAAGGTGAACCCAGGCCAAAGCGACAAAACCGATCCAAGAACCAGGCCCAAAATAGCGAAATACGTCCCCTGATAGAACCGCTTCATAAGATATTTCACCATTTTGATGCACACCACAATCCCGATAACGACACCAATGGCAACGGGGAGCAGAAAGAGAAAATTCAGGTTGGATACTGCGGAGATCACCGTCGTATATGTTCCCATAATTACCATAATCATGGAACCGCTGATCCCCGGAAGCACCATGGCAAAGGCGGCCACCGCACCGGCAAGGATCATCAGCAGAAAGGTTCCCACATCCATCTGTGTCATAACCGTCTGTCCGCCCTCCTGATTGCCAAACAGGAATAAAACGACCATGATCCCCAGCCCGGCAATGAAGGGAATTAAATTCACCGGCTGAAATTTTTCCTTGAGGGAACGCTTGAAAATCATGGGGATACTTCCCAAAATCAATCCCAGGAAAGCAAAATTCGTCTGCATAGGATAGTTCTCGAACAGATATTCAATAATGTTGCTGAAGCCATAGATCCCGGCCAGCATGCCGATTCCCAGGGTAATGATAAAGAAAAGATGCTTGACAAAACGCTTGATGCTCACGGCATCCAGAATTTCATCATATACATTCAAAACCACCGCCATTGTTCCGCCGCTGACGCCGGGAATGACGTTGGATATTCCTATAACAATTCCTGCAAAAATATTTTTGAGTCCCGTCACGGCTTTGCGCCATAATTTCCTGTTCTCCATGCACTTCTCCTTTGTCGTAAATCAGTGCCTACTATAACATAATTTCAACAAGAATAAAACCGTTTTACATAGATTTCACATTTTTGCCGGCAATAATTCGGATAATGGAAACAAAAAACGGCCCGCACGACTGCGGGCCGTCTTCCTATGGCGAACTGCCGAATTATTCAAGATTCGCGTGACGCTTATGCATTTCCTGGCCATTGGTGCCCTTTTTGCGCATCAGGTAAACGATGATGCTGTCATAGGCAATGAGACAGGACTGCTCAAACAGGGAACCCATGGGCTGAATGGTCTGAACGGCCGCCTGGGAAGCATCCGACGTGGTTGCCGCGCTGATTACCAGCTTGACTGCTGCACGCTTGCCGACTGTAGAGTCGGGCTTGCGGGTGAACAGGCAGATTTCTACACCCAAATCCACACATTTCTGCGTCATGCCCAGAAGGCTCTTAGTCTCCCCAGAGCCGGAACCGACGATCAGAACGTCGCCCTTCTGAATGGCAGGCGTAGTTACATCGCCTACCAGATGGACGCTGTATCCCATATGCATCAGACGCATGGCAAAACCCATGATGGAGAGACGGGAACGTCCCAGTCCAACGCAGAAGATATTATTGGCCTTGTCGATCTTCTCCGCAATTTGCACCATAGCATCGTCGTCAAAGGTCTTAGCGCAGGCCATCAATTCGTCGCAAATCTGTTCACTTAATTCTTTAATCATTAGTTGTCACCTCTCGCCTTGGGCTTACGCTTCCTTGAACATCTTCGCCGCAGCAACGATATCGTCCGCCTGGGTGATGGCGCGGCCAACAACCAGCAGATCCGGGCTGTACTGGGCGATGTTGGCAATATTGGAAGTCTTAATACCGCCGGCCAGAGCCAGTTTCGCCTTGAATTTGATGTTCTTCAGCTGTTTTAAGAAGTCTTCGATGTTGTTGTCGCTCTGCTCGGTATCTACCGCCATATGCGCACAAACATAATGAACGCCGATTTCGTCCATCTTATCCTTATATTTGGTGTAGTCGCCGGCAGCGATCAGGTCGGCCAGAATCTCCTTGCCTCTCTCGTTTGCAGCCTGCACCGCGCCGGAGATGGTCTCATATTCGCCCATTGCCAGAACAGTTACGATATCCGCGCCCGCATTGAAAGCATCTTCCGCCAGGTGCTTGCCGCCGTCAACCAGCTTCATATCCGCCAGGATTTTCTTTTCCGGGAACAGGTGCTTGAATTCGGTGACTACGCTCAGACCGTTGCGATAGAGGAAACCAGTCCCCATCTCGATGACATCCACATAATCCCGAACCAGGGTCGCCTTCTGTACGGCGCTGCCGATGGTTTCACTGTCCATTGCAATCTGTACGTTCATTGTTTCTTAATCCTCCTAAAAACAAATGTTATTTTAACCCGCTTCTGCCATTTTTCGAGCAGAAGCGGATTTTTATCAGTCGTTGAACAAAATCGCCTTGATGCCTTTTGCCCTGTCATTCATGAAATTCCAGAAATCTTTCTCAAAGGTATCCAGGTGCAGATCATGGGTATAGAGCGCATCCAGGTCGATCTTTCCTTCCTTATAGAGCTTGATGCAGGCCGGGAAGAACAGCGCCGGTGCTGCAAAGGAAGATCGGATCTGCAGTTTCTTGATATGGATTTTGTTCATATCAAAGGTTGCATACACTCCCGGGCCCTCATCCGCTTCTTTGCCAATAAAGGTCATATTGCCGGCCACTTTCAGCACATCGAGGAAATCCGGCATGATCCGGGGAGGCGTTGTAAACAGGATCTTATCTACGCCGCCGTTGGGGAAAGGATAGGCGTTGATATCCTCCACATCATTGTGAATCACGGCATCCGCACCCCACTTGAGGGCGATCTCATCGCGATAGTCGCGGCCCGAGCGGTTCACGGCATAGATATGCCCTGCGCCCCGCAGCTTTGCCAGCCGCAGCGCCATCAAGCCAATCGCGCCGGTTCCCACGATCATCACATCGTCGTCCAGCTGGATATCCGCAACCTTAATCATATCATAGGCGACACCCATGGGTTCGATCAGGCAGGCCGCCGCCAGAGACATCCCCTCATAGGGAACGCAGGTTTCTGCCGGAGCGATCACATATTCCGCCATGCCCATACCCGCCGCTTCCGCGTCACGGTTAAAGAAATGGCGCCCGGAATTATCCAGGTCATAGTGCCCGTTGCGGGAGAGATCTGAGAAACGGTCATACGAGCCGCTCTCCACAACCACCTGGTCGCCGACCTTGACGTTCTTCACCATGGAGCCGATTTTTTCCACCCGGCCGGAAACTTCATGGCCGATGGGCTGCCATTCCTTGGCGTCCTGGGCAATGAAAATTTCAGAGCCGCAGAAGCCGCAGGCGCTGACCTTCAAAAGGACTTCATCGGGTTCGATATCCCGCAGGGTGACGTCCCGAACCTGGAACTGGAATTTGCCTTTTACATACAATGCTTTCATGTTCAATCCCTCCCGTTTTTTGGTGTGTTATTCTAAGTTCGCATGGAGCACAAACGGCGCCTGCAAATCCATATTTCTCTCGTGCATCAGATAGGAGATGATTCCGCCATCCAACGCCAGCACCACCGACTGCTCAAACAGCGAACCCATGGGCTGGATCGAAGCTGTATGGGAGGTGTCATGCTTGGCAGAGGGGCAGTCAATCACCAGCTTTACATCCGCCACATCCGCAATGGAGGATTTCTCCACCATCGTGACCAGAATAACCTCCGCCCCTACGCTCTTGGCCTTCTTGGCCATATTGAGAGTGGAAAGCGTCTCGCCGGAACCGGAAATAACAAACAGCAAATCGCCCTCGGTAATGGCCGGAGTCGTCACATCTCCAACCATATGGACGCTGTATCCCAAATGCATAAGCCGCATGGCAAAAAAGCAGAAGGAGAGTTTAGAACGGCCGAGTCCCTGGAAAAAGATGCTCTTTGCACCCTTGATTTTCTCTATAATCTTTATAAGAGTTGCATCATCCAAGCTCTTGCATCTGTCTTTGATTTCTCCGATAATCTGATAGGATATTTCTTTGATCATTGCCCGTTCCGCCTTTCCTTGCCCTATTTCCTCAATACCTTTTCGTTTCCCTGCATCACTTCAGCGCCCCCATGCACGATGACAATGAAGGGCTTTTCTCATTTAGAAATTTTCATGACACAAATCAAATTACTTTCATGTTATCACACCAATTTTTTCATTGCAAGCCCTTCTTTGCGTGTCACAAACCACCGAAAAATATCAAACAAAGGAATATGATAACAAACAAAAATGGAACACCGCAAAAACAATAGCAGATGATAAATTCCGCCTGCTTTTTCCTGCATGCTTTCGTCACATACTAACATCTGCGGAGAAAAATTTTTAAGAATTTTTTATTCTATTTTTCCATCCCGTTTTCCCCATCCTGCATCGTGCGGCCGACAAAGCGCGACACAATGCCCCGCTCTTTATCGCAAAGCCGGTCCGCCAGCCGGGAAAATCCCCACATGAGGAAAAAGCTCACCAGAACCAGCGCCCCGATGAGGCACGCCATTTCCAGATTGAGCGGCGTCAGATAGAAGACCTCCCGGAATAAAAAAGCCGCGCCCACAAAGGCAGCCGCCAGAACGGCCACCATCGTCCCCCGGATCCAGTTGAATGGCTGACAGATCCGGCATAAAACCATAAGGCCAACGGCTCCCGTGGAAAGGACGGTTACTGTGGATATCTCTGCGGCGGATAAATCCAATACCCCGGACATGAGCGTAATGATCAACACATTCAGGATAATGGAGAACGCGCCGGGAATTGCCCGCCGCAGGATATTCATGAGAAAATCCCCCTGCACCCGCTCCCGGTTGGGCTCCAGAGCCAGCAGGAAGGACGGAATCCCCACGGTAAGTGTGCTGATCAGGCTGAGCTGAATGGGCGCGAAGGGATAGGAATACGGAAGGAACAGGAAAAGAATGGAAAGAACCGCTGAAAAAATTGTCTTTACCAGGAACAGAGAAGCCGACCGTTGGATATTATTGATGGCCCGGCGCCCTTCCATAACCACATGATAGAGAGAAGAAAAGTTGGAATCCAGCAGCACCAGCTGGGACGCGTTGCGGGCGGCGTCGCTGCCCGTAGCCACAGCGATGCTGCAATCGGCGTCCTTTAATGCGAGAACATCATTGACCCCATCGCCTGTCATGGCAACGGTATGTCCCTGCTTCTGAAAGGCGCGGACAAGCGTGCGCTTCTGTTCCGGCAGCACTCGGCCGAAAACCGTGTATTTTCCAGCGGCCTCCTCCAGCTCCGCATCGCTGAGCTGGGAGACATCCGCCCAATGGTCTGCCCCCTGAAGGCCCGCCCTTTTGGCAATGGCTGCCACCGTTTGGGGATGGTCTCCGGAAATAATCTTGATATCCACGCCCTCCCGAGCAAAAAAAGCCAGTGTTTCCGGGGCTTCTTCCCGGATCTCATCCTCCAGAAGAACCAGCGCCGCCGCACGCACCTCTCCGGGCAGTTCTTCGCCCTCTATCATCTGGCTGCTGCGAGCCAGCACCAGCACCCGCTTCCCTTCCGCCGCCTGGCGGCTGATTTCCTCCTGCAGCGCGGGCAGAGCTTCCGGACACACAAATTCTGCCGCCCCCAAAAGATAGCTTCCCTCTCCCGGGAAGCTGGCGCCGCTCCATTTTCGTGCGGAGGAAAAGGGAACGATATGGGATGCCTGATGGCCTGCCGGTTCTTTCACATATTCCCGGATAGCGGCAAAAGTGGGGTTTTGGTCGTCCAATGCCCCGGCCAGGTCGGCCAGCATCTCCTGGGCATCAAAGGCCGCGTCCACACGCAGGATCTCCGTGACCCGCATGCTCCCTTTAGTGATCGTCCCCGTCTTATCCAGGCACAGCACATCCACCCGGGCCAGCGTTTCGATACAATACAGCTCCTGCACCAGCGTCTTGTGCCGGGAAAGCCGAATAACCCCCACCGCCAGCACGACGCTGGTAAGCAAGATCAGCCCCTCGGGAATCATGCCGATGAGCGCCGCCACAGTCCCGGTTACAGCCCTGCCAACGGGCACCTGCAAAATAAAAAATTCCTTGCAGAAAAGCAGTATCCCCACGGGAAGGATCAGCGCGCTCACGGTTTTGATAATGCTGTTCAGCGATTTCATGATCCGGGAATTGGGCTTGCGGATTTTTTTCGCATCTGCCGTGATCCTCGCCGCATAGCTCTCCTGCCCCACTTTATCCACCCGCGCCCGGCAGCTTCCCACAGTGATAAAACTGCCGGAAAGTAGCGTGTCTCCCGGGCGTTTTGTCACCGGGTCCGCCTCGCCCGTCAAAAGGGATTCGTCTGCCTCGCATTCCCCCAGGACCACGATGCTGTCTGCGCATACCTGGTTTCCCGCATGCAGGACCAGGATATCGTCCAGGACGGTCTCCTGAATCGAGATAGTCTCTTCCTTCCCCTCCCGCACCACATGGGCCTTGGGTTCGGAGAGCAGGGACAGCCGGTCCACCGTCCGCTTGGCGCGGATCTCCTGAAAGGTTCCAATAGCGATATTGCACAGGATGATGAGAATAAACAGCGCATTGCGATAGGAGCCCACCAACAGGACGGCGGCCGCCAGCGCCACATTCAGCAAATTGAAAAGCGTGCAGAGATTATCCCTGAAAATACGGCCATAGGATTTTGTCTGCACGTCGATTTTTTTGTGATCCAGGCCTGCGGCGATGCGCTGCGCCACCTGGCTGCGGCTAAGCCCCTGATCGGGCGCCGCTTCTATGCGTTCCGTCTCTCTTTCCTGCGTGTTTTCCATCTTGTCTTCTCCCGATTGATTCTTTATTCATGATACCATAGTTTTTTATGTTTCGCCATGGCAATCTCTGCGGCTTTTTATATTTTTTCTTGACACGCTGAAATTTCCGTGGTATAGTCGAGGCGACAACAGGAAAGGAAACGGTTCCATGAAACACTCGACGGCGACGACAATCTACGCCTACTATTACCCGGTTACCTATTGCGGTACATCGGGATTTTGTCGTTGCTTGCAGTTGTCATGTTAAAACCGATTTCTTAGAAACAGGAAATTCAGGCCGGCTGCTTTTACCGACAAAGGCAGCCGGCCTTTTTTCATTTTGAATATAGGAAAGGGGCACAAAAAATGATTATTATTCTAAAGCAGGGCGCACAGAAGGATAAAGTGCATTCGCTGGTTCATTCTCTGGAGGAATCCGGCCTGCATATCAACTATTCCGAAGGCTCTCACACCACCATCCTGGGACTCATCGGCGACACTTCTGCCGTGGATACCGACCAGCTGGCGGCGATGGATATTGTGGAAGGAGTCAAACGGGTTTCCGAACCCTATAAGGCAGCCAACCGCAAGTTCCATACGGACGATACAGTGATCCGTATCGGGCGGGGTGCCTTTGGCGGCGGCCATTTCGGCGTCATTGCCGGTCCCTGCTCCATTGAATCGAATGAGCAGATCATCGAAGTTGCTATGAAGGTAAAAGAGGCCGGCGCTTCATTTCTCCGCGGCGGCGCCTTTAAGCCCCGCACCTCCCCTTATTCCTTTCAGGGGCTGCGGGATGACGGCATCCGCATGCTGCTGGAAGCAAAAAAGGCCAGCGGCCTTCCCATCGTCACCGAGATTATGAGCCTGGCCCATTATGACCTGTTTGCCGATGTCGATATCATTCAGGTGGGGGCGCGCAACATGCAGAATTTTGAGATGCTCAAGGAACTGGGAAAATGCGATAAACCCATTCTCCTAAAGCGCGGCCTTTCCAGCACCATTGAGGAACTGCTCATGAGTGCGGAATACATCATGTCCTCGGGCAACACGCAGATTATCCTCTGTGAACGGGGTATCCGCACCTTTGAGACGGCTACCCGCAACACCCTCGATATCTCCGCCATTCCCCTTTTGAAGAAGCTGACGCATCTGCCCGTGATTGTCGACCCCAGCCATGCCACCGGGATTGCCTCTCTGGTGCCTCCGCTGGCCAAAGCAGCCGTTGTGAGCGGTGCGGATGGCCTGATGATCGAAGTGCATTCCCATCCTGCCGCGGCTCTCTGCGACGGTGCCCAATCCATCACGCCCGCGCAGTTTGCCTCGCTCATGCAGTCGGTTTCGGCCTTGGCAGAGATCGAGCATAAAACGCTTTTTTAAGGAGGAGAATTTTCATGAAGATCGCGGTAGTTGGCATGGGCCTTATGGGAGGTTCCCTATGCAAAGCCATCAAGCATCACACAAACCACACGGTTCTTGGGCTGGATACCGATTCGCATACCGTTGCCCGGGCGCTGGCCTGTGGCGCTATCGACCGGGCCATCGTTCCCGAAGAACTCGTCGAATGTGCTATCACCTTTCTCTGCCTCTTTCCCGACACGACCATTTCTTTTGCGCGGGAACATGTCGATTGTTTTAAAAGCGGAAGTATCGTGGCGGACATTTGCGGCGTGAAACAGGCTATCGTCGATGCGCTGGAACCGCTGTTTCTTCCGACGGGCGTCCGGTATGTGGGAACACACCCCATGGCAGGGCGGGAGTTCAGTGGCTTTGCCTATGCCGATGACAGGATTTTTCAGGGGGCCAGCTTTATTCTCACCCCCACGGCCAAAACCTGCCCTCTAGCCCTGCATACCCTCCATGACCTGGCGGAAAGCCTGGGATTTGGGCGTATCGTCACCTCCACGCCGGCCGATCATGATAAATCCATTGCCTTCACATCCCAGCTGGCCCATGTGGTTTCCAACGCCTATATCAAAAGCCCCACGCTCTGGAATGAGAGCGGCTTCAGCGCCGGAAGTTTTCTGGATCTTACCCGCGTGGCAAAACTCAATGAGGAAATGTGGTCGACTCTTTTCCTGCTGAACCGTCCGGCACTGCTTTTCGAGCTGGACACCATCATCGGACATTTGCAGGAATACCGGGCGGCGCTTGCCGACGGGGATAAGGACACCCTGCGGGAGCTTTTGAAGGATGGCCGGATCCGCAAGGAATTGAGCTTGATAGGCGACGCCACACCTCCGGAAGAGGAAAAGGAAGATGGTCTAGCTACGCATAAGCAGCTAGATTAGAAGCATTGATGTTCTTCTTTGTCCATCCTGGTTCTTTTAGATAAGTGTCTGTTTTAAATATATTTGTAGTCGATTCGGTAGAGAAAACAAAAAATAAGGAGGAGCTTTTTTCATGCTCCTCCTTATTGCAAAATTTATTCTTCCTCTGCCGCAGGCACATCCAGCTGAGAGGTGCAGTGCGGGCAGCGGGTCGCCTCCGCGTCTACTTCCTGCCGGCAATAGGGGCATAAGCGTTTGGGCTCCTCCACTGCCTCTTCCACTTTTTTCTTTCTCCATAAGCTGTTCACCAGCTTCACAAACAGAAATACGCACAAGGCAATGAGGAAAAAGTCAATCACCGTCGTCAGAAAAGCGCCATAGGCCAACACCGCCGCATTTTCTCCAGTGCCGATGGTCAGTGACAGGCCCGAGATATCAATACCTCCAATAATAATTCCGATCACGGGCATGAAAATATTTTCCACCAGCGCCGTAACGATTTTGCTGAACGCACCGCCGACGACAACGCCGACGGCCAAATCCAGCACATTGCCCCGCAGGGCAAATTCCTTGAATTCCTTTAGAAACTTTTTCATCTTCCAAACTCCCGTTTCTTTTGTTAAACAGAATCTCCATCCTTAAAGAGAGCAAATTGTACGCCCCCGCATAGTGATCCCGCAAATCTTCCAAACCGGCCACCCTCCCGGGAATTGCCGGCAAATTTCATCCCCTTTTTCCTCTCTTTCATAGACCTTTTCCACACTGCCCCGCACAGATACTGTTGCCTTCTCCCGGTCACTCAGCCGGCAGATAAAGCGCAGAATCACTTCCGCCCCCTTTTCCGGCGGGCATCCCGGCATCTGCTGCTCCTCCAGGCTGGAAACATAGACGTTCAGGCTGCTCCGGTCATATACGGCATGGGAATTGGCCAAAAAACAAAAAGGAGTGCCCGCTTCCGCCAGACAAACCACGCACAGGGGCTCTTTTTGCAGAACGGCAAGAACCTCCCAGCAGGAATATTTCTCTTCTTTTTCATAAAACAAATAAATCCCTCCTCTCTCTTTTATCAGCATATGTGGAGGAATTTTCTTTGTTAAAAAGGCTGCAATCGAAATTGCAGCCTTAAAAACATTTTTTTATTTGCCGCTTACGATGGCAACGCCCGAGCTGGCGCCCAGGCGGCTTGCGCCCGCCTTGATCATGGCAACGGCGTCTTCATAGGTGCGAACACCGCCCGAAGCCTTTACGCCCATTTCCGGGCCAACAGTTTCGCGCATGAGCTTGACATCTTCCACTGTCGCGCCGCCGGTCGAGAAACCAGTGGAGGTTTTGACGAAATCCGCCCCAACCTTCTTGCAGATCTGGCAAGCCTTGACCTTTTCATCATCTGTCAGCAGGCAGGTTTCCAAAATAACCTTCAAAAGCGCCTTGCCCTTGCAGGTATCTACCAGCGCCGCAATATCTTTTTCCACCAAATCCCAGTCATTCGATTTGATTGCGCCGATGTTGATGACCATATCAACTTCCTTTGCGCCCTTTTCGATGGCGTCTTTCGCTTCAAACGCCTTCGCTTCTGTGGTGCATGCTCCAAGAGGGAAACCTACGACGACGCAGGGCTTCACATCCGTGCCCGCCAGCTGCTCTGCAACGAATTTCACATAGCCCGTGTTTACGCAAACACTGGCGAAATTATATTCCTTCGCCTCGTCACACACCTTCTTGACCTGCGCCAGCGAAGCATCCGGCTTCAAGATCGTGTGATCGATATACTTTGCCATTGCCTTCGGGGAAAGATCCAAGTTCATTTCACTCATTTTCATTACCCTCCATAGTTAATTTACTTTTCACGGGAATGCTCCCATAAACTTCTTTTGAATTCCGCTTCTATTATAAACGATATCACAGGAAAATGCACGGGATTTTTTGCAACAAATTGCAGTTTCCAAAAAAACTTCTGAAAAAATTTCTATGCTTCACTCAAGTGGATCACTTTGGCCGCCGTGCGTTCGTCGATATAGAGCTTATTGATAACGCCGGTGCGCAGCGCGCCCAGAATTGCATGCACCTTGTCCTCTCCCACGGCAATCACCATCCGGTTTTTGATGCGTTTGAGCTCCTCCAGAGTCAGTCCCAGCACCCGGGCATTCAGATCGTTGTCCACAATGTTCCCCGCTGCATCAAAATACCGGGAGCAGATATCTCCCACAGCCCCCGCCTGGGAAAGCTCCTCATAATCCTGCTCATTCAGCACTCCGCGTTCAAAAATAAGAGACTTTTTCGAGAGCTTACCCACGCTCAAAATCGCCACGTCCGCCTGTCGTGCGATATCGATGATGGGTTTGATCCGCGAATCATTAAGGAGCGCACGGGCCGTATCCCGGTTATCCACCAGAATCGGCAGCGGAAACAGATATCCCGTTGCAGAAAAGGCGCTTTGGAATTTTTCCACAATATCATATGCCTTCACCGACAAGATATTGGAAGCCACATTGCCGTTAAGCTGCACGATTTTGATGCCCTTGCGGTTGTTATAATAGTCGTCCAGCATTTTCACAAAGTATTCCATCGTGCGGCCCCAGGATATGCCGATCACGTCCCCATCCCGCAGGAGCTTCTTCAGATCCAGCAGCAGGGCCTTGCAGGCGTCCAGTACGCAGAGATCCTGATCCTCTACATACACCGGCACCACGGTAGCTGATTCCAGCCCATAAAGCTCCATCAGCTTCTCCTCCAGCTCCCGTGCCGTCAGGATGGGATATGCCATTTTGATTTTTACATATCCCTTTTTGATCGCCTTATTGATGAGCCGGCTGATCGTGGATTTGGAGATATATTCCTTTGCGGCAATCTCTTCCTGACTCATGCCCAGCTCATAATATTGTTTGATTACGCTGATCAGCAGCCGTTCATCGCTGTTTTTCATGGGTTTTGCACTCACCATCCATTGGTTTCTCCCGCATTTTCGGGAATCCTTTATATTTTATTGTACCCGATTCCGTCCCGGCGCACAACACCTTTTTCCTGTTCTTCCCGTGTCGCCCTTTAAATCCCCCTTCTTTCCCCTTACGCATTGATTCCCGAAAAATCCATACCAAAAAAACAGGGCCGAAGATTTTCTTCCGCCCCGTTTGATGATGATTTTATTGCCTGAATTATCTGTTGTTCGCCGCTTCAAACAGCTTGATAGCGCTGTTCATGCCGATGCCAAAGCGGGCAACACCCAGATCCAGCATCGCGTCCACGGTTTCCAGCGTCCGGATGCCGCCCGAAGCCTTGATCTTCGCCCGGCCCTTCAGCGCCTTGGAGATCACTTCGATGGTGTGGACATCCGTTGCGCCCAGAGTGCCCGTGCCGGTTTTTACAAAGTCTGCGCCGCCGTCGATGCAGAGCTCGCAGGCAATTTTTAGCTCTTCGTCGTTGAACTGGGGGGTCTCCAGAATCACTTTATAAGTCATGTCGCCGGCCACGTCCTTAATGGCCCGGATATCCTTGACGACCTCGTCATACATCTTGGATTTGAAATAGCTGTAGTTCATGAAGTTCTCGATCTCGCCGATACCCAGGTCGATATACCGCTTAGCCGCGGAAATTTTCGTTTCCAGCTCATCCGATCCCTGGCGGGAGCTGCATCCCGTGATAACCATGGTATTGGTACCCTTCAGACCTTCCACCAGCATGGGAATATAGCACTTCAGACCTACAGCAACCCATGTGTCGTATTTCTTTGCGTTGGCGATAAGCGCTTCCATATCCGCCTTGGTGGCCAGCTGGTCAATCATCGTCAGGTCAGTCATCCGAGCAAGTTCGTGTCCATTGATAGGCATTTTTCTTTCCTCCTGCTTTCAAATCTTTCTTGCGAAACCCATTGCAAACATCCTATTTATTTTTGCAACTTTGATGCTTTCAGTATACGTTTAAATTTGTTATTTGTCAATATATTTTAACATTATTCTTTATAATTTATATGTAAAAATATCAAAAAGGCGGGGCAAAAGCCCCGTCTCATCTTTTATCGCCGGTTTGCTGCCTCAAACAGCTCTACAGCGCTGCTCATGCCGATGCCGAAGCGGGCAACGCCCAGATCCAGCATCGCGTCCACGGTTTCCAGCGTCCGGATGCCGCCCGAAGCCTTGATCTTCGCCCGGCCCTTCAGCGCTTTGGAGATCACTTCGATGGTGTGGACGTCCGTTGCTCCCAGAGTGCCCGTGCCAGTCTTAACGTAATCTGCGCCGCCGTCGATGCAGAGCTCGCAGGCAATTTTCAGCTCTTCGTCCGTAAATTGGGGCGTCTCCAAAATGACTTTATATGTCATGTCGCCGGCCACATCCCGGATGGCCCGGATATCCTTGACGACTTCGTCATACATCTTGGACTTGAAATAACTGAAATTCATATAATTTTCGATTTCGCCCACGCCCAGCTCAATATACCGCTTGGCTCCGGCGATCTTTGTCTCCAGCTCATCCGATCCCTGGCGGGAGCAGCAGCTTGTAATCGTCATGGTGTTGGTTCCCTTAAAGGCTTCCACCAACATGGGAACATAGCATTTCAGGCCCACCGCCACCCAAACGTCATATTTTTTCGCGTTAGCAATGAGCTCTTCCATGTCTGCCTTGGTTGCCAGCTGCTTAATCAGCGTCAAATCGGTCATCCGAGCGAGCTCGTGTCCATTGATTGGCATTTTTCATTCCTCCTAAATACAATAGAAAAAAGGGGAAAATATCCCCTTTTTCCTTTTCCTTTAGCGATTATCTGCCGCTTCCAAAACCTTAAGGGCGCTCTTCAGCCCAATGCCGAAACGGGTCACGCCCAGTTCCATCATGGCGTCCACCGTCTCGATGGTGCGGATGCCGCCCGAAGCCTTCATGCCGACCCGGCCTTTCACAGCCTTGGCCATGACTTCGATGGTGTGGATATCCGTCGCACCCAAAGTGCCTGTTCCGGTCTTTACAAAATCCACGCCGCCGTCGATCAGAACTTCGCAGGCCGTCGCAATTTCCTCATCGTTCAAAAGAGGCGTTTCCAAAATGACTTTATAGACCTGGTCTTTGGCAATCTCCCGGATGGCCCGCGTCTCTTTCACGATCTCATCATACATCCCGGATTTGAGATAGCTGACGTTCAAAAAACTCTCGATTTCGCCGCACCCCTGCTCCACGCAGGCTTTTGCCATATAGAGCTTGGTATCCAGGGGAGTTACCCCAGACATGCCGCCCGCACCCAAAACCTTGATGCCGGTTCCCTGAAGCGCATCGATAAGCATCTGGTTATAGCACTGCAGGCCTACGGCCACGCCAAAATGATATTCCTTCGCCTTTTCAATCAGGTACTCCATGTCCGCAACCGTCGCATCCGGATTGATGACCGTCGCATCCACGATTTTTGCCAGTTCTTTTCCGTTCAGTGCCATAAAAAATTTCCTCCAAAAATAAATTTATACCAATGGCCTGCGCCAAAGCATACTCCACCTGTCTAGCCTCAAAATAAGCTATTTTCTTTTCTGCTACGTATTTTCAGTATAGCAGTTAAAGTGTAAAAAGTCAAGATTTTTTAACAAAAAGGCTGCCGAAATCCGGCAGCCTTTTTCCTGGTTCAGCGGTTATCCGCTTCCTCCAAAATCTTAAGCGCGCTGTCCAAACCGATGCCAAAGCGCGTCGCACCAATTTCCATCATCTGATCCACCGTTTGGATCGAGCGAATTCCACCCGAGGCTTTAATTCCAATTCTTCCTTTTACCGCGGAGGACATCACTTCCACATGATGCAGCGTCGTGGGACCATATTCACCGGAAGCCGATTTGACAAAGTCTGCGCCGCCGTCCATACAAAGCTCACAGGCGATCCGGATCTCCTCATCCGTCATTTGGGTGACTTCCAGCAAAACCTTATAGATATTGTTGGGGCAGACATCCTTGATCGCCCGGACTTCATGTACGATTTCGTCATACAGGCCGCTTTTCAGATATCCCAGGTTTAACCGACTTTCAATCTCGCCGCAGCCCATGGCCAACTTGGATTTGGCCTGCTCCACTTTCACTTCCCAACGATCTCCGCCGCCGTCCCGCAGCCCGGCCGCACCATGGACTTTGATATCATATCCCTTGACGCCTTCGATGAGCATGGGGCCAAAGCAGGGAAGACCGACCAGCATTCCAAAATTATGTTTGATACCCTCGGCAATCAGACGTTCCATGTCCGCTTTCGTCGCTGTAATTTTAATATTCGTCGCGTCGACAATGCGCGCTAAATCCTTTCCGTTGATAGGCATGTTTCTCCTCCTCCCCTCTTAGCGGTTATCCGCCTCAGCGATAATCTTGAGGGCGCTGGCGAGGCCGATGCCAAAGCGCGTCGCCCCTGCGTCCATCATCTGGTCTACCATTTCAATTGTGCGCACGCCGCCGGCCGCCTTGATGCCGACGCGGCCCTTGATGGCCTTCCCCATCACTTCCACATGATGCAGCGTCGTAGCCCCCATGGTTCCCGTTGCGGATTTCACAAAATCCACGCCGCCGTCAATCAGCAGCTCACAGGCGGTAGTGATTTCTTCATCCGTAAGGAGCGGCGTTTCGATGATGCATTTAAAAATGCGATCCTCGCCAATGGCATCTTTGATTGCCCGGGTTTCCTTGACGATCTCATCATACATCCCGGATTTCAAATAGCTCAGGTTCATGCGGCTCTCAATCTCGCCGCAGCCCAAAGCCCGGGAATTCAGCGCCATCGCCACTTTATCCTCCGTCCGTTCAGTCGCACGGCCGCCCGCAGCACCTAAAATTTTTGTGTCATATCCGCTGAGCTGCTGCAGCAGATAGGGAACATAGCACTGGGGGCCAACAGCCACGCCAAAGCTATGAATCTTTGCCTGCTTCACCAGTTCATCCATTTCCGCCACTGTCGCCGTGATCGAGATATTTGTCGCATCTGTGATCCGGGCGAGCTGGCTTCCTGTAATCGCCATACTTTCTTCCTCCTATATTCATTTTATGCGAATGAAGACACAACGCGGGGCGGTCTCCTCCGCATCCCTTTTCTTTATCCCTCTGGTATTTACCGCTGATCTGCGGCTTCCACCAATTTTATAGCGCTGGCAAGTCCTACACCAAACCGGGCAACACCCAAATCCAGCATCGCGTCTACCGTTTCGATGGTGCGAATGCCGCCCGAAGCCTTAATCTTCGCCCGGCCTTTCACGGCTTTGGATATAACCTCAATCGTATGCACATCTGTTGCGCCTAAAAGCCCCGTGCCCGTCTTGACATAATCCACACCGCCGTCAATACAGAGATCACAGGCTGTTCGAATTTCGTCGTCCGACAGCATAGGCGTCTCAAGAATCACCTTGTAGACCATATCCGGCGCCGCTTCCCGCACCGCGCGGATATCCTTCACAACCTCGTCATACATGCCCGATTTAAAATAGCTGTAGTTCATGAAGTTTTCCATTTCACCGCAGCCATGCTCCACATTCCATCTGGCCATAGCCACCTTCAGCTCAATGGGTTCGTTGCCTTGAAAAGAGGAGGCTCCGCCAATGCACTTGATCCCCGTGCCCTTCAATTCCTCCACCATCATAGGCAGCCAGCAGGGAAAAGCAAACGCACAGCTGAAAAAGCCATATTGCTTCGCCATATCTGCCAGATGCACAAGATCCTCCCGGGTTGCCTCTTTGCCCAAGATTGTCGCATCGATCATGCCCGCCAGTTCTTTGCCATGAATTGCCATCTTTTTCCGCCCTTTCTTTTCTTTTTTTTTGAAAAAATCGCCATGTCACTTGCCCATGGCGATTTTCTTTGCACTTTTACCGGTTATCCGCCGCTTCAATCAGCTTGATACCGCTGGCAAGACCCACGCCGAAGCGTTCCACGCCCAGATCCAGCATTGCGTCTACCGTCTCGATGGTGCGAATGCCGCCCGAAGCCTTAATCTTCGCCCGGCCCTTTACGGCTTTGGCCATAACTTCAATCGTGTGAATATCCGTCACACCCAGGGTACCCGTGCCGGTTTTCACGAAATCTGCGCCGCCGTCGATACAGAGTTCGCACATTGTCGCGATTTCTTCATCCGTCCAAAGAGGTGTCTCCAGCAGAACCTTATAGATCACGTTGGGACCGATCGCCTCGCGGACAGCCGCGATATCCTTGACCACCTCATCATACATTCCGGATTTGAAATAGCTGTAGTTCAAGAAGTTTTCCACTTCCCCAGCACCCAGCTCCAGAATCTTCTTCGCATAATACTGCTTGACCTCGATGGGGTCGCCGCCATGCCAAGAGCTGCATCCGGTGACAATTTTGGTGTCCGTTCCCTTAAGTCCTTCCGCCACAAACGGAACCCAGCATTCGCTTCCCACGGCAACCTGGCCCAGATCATATTTCTTTGCCTGCGCGATCAGATTTTCATAATCCGCTTTCGTGGAGCATTTGTCCAGGACCGTTCCATCCATGATTCGAGCCAACTGATGACCATTGATAGGCATACCAACTTTCCTCCTAATAGAATTTTGTGAAATGATATTTGGTTTTCACATCTATGGCTTTATTTTACTTCGAGGTGTGTTATTTGTCAATAGAAATTATCAAAAAAATTAGAACAATGTAGGACAAATTTTATGAAAAAGGAAAAAATCTTCTCACGGAAACAAAGCCCGTTCTGCCGGAATGAAAAATGTGCGGGTTTTTCCATATATAATATATTATATATTCAAATCACAAATCCGCCGTTGACTCCCAAAACCTGTCCAGTGATGAAATCCGCATCTTCCGAGGCCAAAAAAAGCAGCGCACGGGAAATATCCTCCGGTGCGCCCAACCGCCCCAGCGGCGTATCCTCTGCCAAAGCCTGCATATCCGCTCCGCTCAAATGGGCGTTCATTTCTGTGGCGATCACCCCGGGTGCCACGCAGTTGACCTGGATGCCCGAAAGGCCCACTTCCTTTGCCAGGGCCTTTGTCATTCCGATCACAGCGGCCTTTGTCGCCGAATAGCAGACTTCGCAGGATGCGCCCACCTGCCCCCACATGGAGGAAATATTGACGATCTTCCCTTCCCTGCGGCGAATCATATCCGGCAGAACTGTTTGGGTGCAGTGATAAACCCCTTCCACATTGACGGCAAATATCCGCCGCCAATTTTCCTCCTGCATTTCGGTAAACAGCTCCTGAGAGGCGACAGCCGCGTTGTTGATGAGCACATCTACCCGCCCAAAGGCATCCAGCGCCTTCTGATACACCGCATGTACTTCCTCCCGAGAAGCCACATCCCCCGCCGTCACAATGGCATTGCGGCCGATGGACTGCCGGACGGCCTCCGCTTCCTCCCGATGTGTGTGGCAGTGTATTACCACATTCCATCCCTGTCTTCCGAAATCCAGCGCCGCTTGCCGCCCGATCCCCCGGGACGCCCCCGTGATCCAAACCGTTTTCTGCCGCATAAAAAAGCCCCCTTTATCGCTATACAATTCGTATTGTATCATAAAGGGGGCAGGTTCTCAATTTCCTCTTTGGGGTTCCTGTTTATATAGTTCAAACCAGAAGGTAGAGCCATGGCCAGGTTCACTTTCCACGCCAAAATCCGTTTTATGCAGCAGGAACACGGACTTCACGATAGCCAGCCCGATCCCCGAGCCAGCCACCGCACGCTTATGCTCTTTATCCACGCGATAATACCGCTCCCAGATATGCTCCAGATCCTCCTTGGGGATTCCTGGGCCGGTATCCCGGATGCTGACGCGCACCTTTTGTTCGGTCTCCTCCAGGGTGATAAAGATCTTTTTGTCCTCGCCCGTGTAGTTGACGGCATTGCTCAGCAGATTATAGAGCGCCTGTTCAATTTTTTTCTCATCGCCATAGGCGAATACATCCGACCTTCCCTGCAAAACAATGGTATAACCCTGCTTTTCTTTCAGAACATCAAATCTCCCCAAGGTCTTTTGAATCAGTTCCGAAAGGTTAAACTCCATGGGATGATATTCGATCACGCCGGCCTGCAACTTGGAAACATCCAGAAGATCCTGCACAAAATCGCTCAGCCGGTCGCATTCCTCCACAATGACGGCCAGATGCTGGTTGCGCTTCTCCTCATTGTTTCCTGAAATATCCCGGATCATCTCCGCATACGCCTTAATCATGGTGAGCGGTGTGCGCAGGTCATGGGACACATTGGAAATCAGCTCGGTTCGCAGCTTTTCCACCTGTTTGAGACCGCTGGTAGCATAATTGAGGGTATGGGCCAGCTGATTGACCTCGCTGTAGCCTCCGGCCTCAAAGGTAACGTCGTAATTTCCCTGGGAAAGCACTGCCGCCTTCTCGGTGATCTTTTCCAGCGGCCGCGAAACTTTCTGAGCGATGACAAAGGAGAGAACAAATGCAATCCCCAGGATCCCCACGGTCACATAGATAAGCTGCTCACTCAAAATTTTCACCGTCTCATTGAGAGGTTGAAGCTGGGATGTGACGATAAGCACCGCTACGTCGCCGTTGGCATCCGTGACCAGAGTGCTGTAAACAAACATCTGCTGCCCGTTGGAATTATCAAAATATTCAAACAGAGCGCCAGATTCCTGTTCCCGAATCTGCCGAGCCAGCAGGTTTACAGCATTTTTTTTAACGGCTGATTGCCCGAAGCCGTTAAAATACAAGGCCAGCTCCTGCCCATAGCGCCGCCCGGCGGGACTATAAGCAAACAGCGTCCTCCCCTCGAGGTCCACAATATTTACCGCCAGGTCGTTCTCCATAGCTACAGAGGCCATCTTCGCATATGTCGTGCCGACGACTCCGCTGGCATATTGCTCCACGAGGGTCTGTGCGCCACTCACGATGCTGTTCTGCTTCATGTTGCGATAATATCCGTTGATAAACACCGTCTGAAATAGCCAGAGGCCGCAGAGGATCACTACTGCAAAAAGCAAAAAATACAGCCAGATTTTCAGTTTGATGCTGTTCTTTTTAAGCTTCAAATTTATATCCCATTCCCCGCAGGGTCACAATATGGCTGCGGTATTTCCCCAGATTGGAACGCAGCATTTTGATATGTGTATCTACCGTTCTATCGTCGCCGAAGAAATCATAGCCCCAAACATCCTGCAAAAGCTGCTCCCGGGAAAAGGCGATGTTTTTATTGCGCACTAGATAAAATAGCAGGTCATACTCCTTGGGCGTCATTTTAGCGGGTTCTCCATCGATTTTCACCTGCCGCCCCGGCATATCGATGACCAGGCCGCCAAACTCTAAAATATCCTGCTGCCCCGCTGCCCCTTGATGGCGGGAAACTACCACCTTGATCCGTGCCATCAGCTCTTTGGGGCTGAAGGGCTTGACCATATAATCGTCGATGCCGATTTCAAATCCGAAAAGCTTGTCATATTCCTCACCCCGGGCAGAGAGCATGATAATGGGAATATCCTTGAGCTTCCGGATTTCCTTGCAGGCAGAATACCCGTCCAGACGCGGCATCATGATATCCACCACCGCCACGTCAAAATCCTCCTGCCGGACGCATTCGATGGCCTGCATGCCATCCGCCGCCTCGGTCACCGTGTGGCCCTCAAATTCGGCATATTCGCGGATCACCGCACGAATTTTCGGTTCATCGTCCGCAATCAAAATATGTGCCATTTTGCTTCCCCCTCACATGACTTTGTTCTATCCGATTTTCTTGCATGTTACTATAGGCCGCCCTTGTGTATTCCCCATGGGGCTTATGTGAAATTTCCGTGAAAAGTGTCCTTTCGCGGCGGTTTTCAGGATTTCCCCATCAGGCGCGCCGCATTATAGACGGCCCGTTCCAAATAGATCCCCGCATTTTTCATGGCGTTTTCCAGCTTTACCGGCCCGGGGCAGATAGCAAAGCAGGCAGTCATTCCCCGGTCATAGAGGGCTTCATACCCCTCTTCCAGCATGCCCGCAAATCCCAGCGTGGGGATTCTCCGGGGCGCCGTATAAGAGAGAATCCCGGCAATCGCCTTTCCAAAACAGGTTTGACCGTCAATCTTTCCCTCGCCCGTCAGAACGGCATCCGCGTTCTCCAGCGCCTTCTCAAACCCAATGAGCCGCAGCACGGTATCAATCCCCGAAACGATTTTCGCTTTTCCAAAGGCGAGAAGCGGCATCGCCGCTCCGCCGGCCGCGCCTGTTCCGGGCAAATCCATAAGCTTTCGGCCGGATTTTTGCTCCAAAAGCGTGCCATAGGCCTGCAGCAGGTCATCCAGCCTTGGGATATCCTCCAAAGCCGCTCCCTTTTGCGGCCCGAAAATTGCCGAAGCCCCTTCCGGCCCGCAGAGAGGGTTGGATACGTCGCAGGCAATCTCTATGGGCGTGCTGGCAAGCCCCGGATGTATCCCGGAAATGTCCAGATCTGCGGCTTCACCAAGGCCGCCGCAGCCCGGCTCCACTTCTTTTCCATTCTCCTTCCGGCAGCGGATGCCAAGAGCCCTGGCAATGCCGGAGCCGCCGTCGTTGGTAGCGCTCCCCCCCAGAGTCAGGATGATCTTTTTTGCCCCCCGGTCAAGAGCGTCCCGGAGCAGCTCCCCCGTTCCCAGTGTGGATGTGCAAAAAGGATTAAGCTTTTCGCGTTCCACCAGCGTGATGCCCGAAGCCTGGGCAAGCTCTACCACCGCCGTCCCGTCGCTTCCCAAAAAATACACCGCTTCCACAGGGCGGAGCAGCGGGCCGCTCACTGTTCTTTTTATCTTTTTTCCCGGAAGAATGGAGGCAATCACATCCATCGTCCCCTCGCCGCCGTCCGCCACGGGAAGCGAAACAATCTCTGATCCCGGAAAAGCCCGGCAAAGGCCGCGCTCCATTGCCGCGGCAGCTTCCCCGCAGTTCAGGCTCCCCTTAAATGAATCGGGAGCAATTACAAATTTCTTTTTCATCTTATATCCTTCCATTTCCACCATTGCAGTTTTTCCGGATCGGGGTGTTCCGTGCTGGCAAAATACACCGCGCAGCGGTATACATAAAGCTGGCAGCGGTCGATAATCACGCCCCGTCTCCGGCAGTCCCGCCGGTATATTTCCTCCGGGTCCTGATCCCTAAGAGACTCGATGGTCGCATATCCCAGCGCCAGCAAATCCTTTTCGGTTTCTTTCCCTACTCCGGGAATTCTGCGAAGCTCGCTCATATCTCTTCTCCCGTCTCCAACGCCCCGAACACGCTCCCCAGGCTGGTCTGATAGAGCAGGTCGGCTTTTGCATCAAAGGGCGTCGGGCTTTTATTGATCAGCACCAGCGTTTTTCCCTGAAAATACTGCAGCATGCCCGCCGCCGGGTAGACGTTCAGGGACGTTCCGCCCACGATCAGCAGATCGGCCTGCCCAATCGCCGCGATGGCGCCCCGAACGACAGCATCGTCTAGGCATTCTTCATACAACACCACATCCGGCTTGATCATCCCGCCGCAGGAGCACCGGGGAATTCCCCTGGATTCCTTGATAAAAGCGCCGTCATAAAATGCGCCACATTCCATGCAGTAATTGCGGTGGACAGAGCCATGAAGCTCATAGACTGCCCGGGAACCCGCCTTTTGATGCAGACCGTCGATATTCTGCGTCACAATCGCCTTGAGCTTTCCCGCCGTCTCCAGCTCCGCCAGCTTTTTATGCGTAATGTTGGGCGCAGCATCCAGGCAGAGCATCTTTTCCCGATAGAATCGATAGAATTCCTCCGGATGGGCAAGAAAAAAAGAATGGGAGATGATGGTTTCGGGCGGATAGGCATAATGCATGTGATACAGTCCGTCCGGGCTGCGGAAATCCGGAATGCCGCTTTCCGTGGAAACCCCTGCGCCGCCAAAAAACACAATGTTCCGGCTTTCTCTTACCCTGTCCTGCAAAGCGTCTATATTCATTTTCTCCCTCCTCCGTGGACAAATTCCCTATGCCATGCTATATTTATTTCAGTATATCATTTCCCACCCAAGGGGGCAATGCCATGAAACAGAGCTTTAGGGAGCTTCTCCCTCTTATCTTGATTCTCGCCACGGCGCTTGCCATCGTATTGGGCTTTTTTCTCTATGATGCTTCCCTTCCCCTCCCGGAAAAGCGAAGCCGGGCGTATTCCTTTGCTGTTGCCGGGGAAACATCCGCCTCTCGCGATGCCGGTTCTTCCGGCCAGGAAGCCGAGGCCCTGCCAGCGGCGCCCGCACCTCCCTCCGCTTCTTCCAGCGCAGCGCCGGCCTCTGGTGCCGAGATCGTTTATGTCTCAATGAGCGGTGCCAAATACCACAGCCGGCCGGACTGCGGCTCCATGAATCCGGATACCGCCCAAACCATGACCCGGCAGGAAGCAGAACAGGCCGGGAAAAGTCCCTGTTCCCGCTGTTTTCCTGCGGAATAAAGGAGAGTTCTAATGAATATTACATGGAATGCAAAGGAATATAAAGATCACTTTTCTTTTGTCCCCTCCTATGGGGAGGATCTCTTCTCCCTGATTGACGCGCCTGCCGGAAGCCGCGTGGTGGATTTGGGCTGCGGCAATGGAGCTCTTACACAGAAACTTGCTGAACGCGGCTTCTCTGTCCTCGGGCTGGATGCCTCTGCGGAAATGTTGGCTCTGGCAAAGGAGCTGCATCCCGGCCTGGAATTCCGCCTGGCAGACGCCACTTCCTTCCATCTGGAAGAAAAAGCCGATGTAATCTTTTCCAACGCCGTGTTTCATTGGATCGATGACCAGAAGGCCCTGCTGCGGTGCATAGCCGACAACCTGAAACCCGGCGGACAGCTGGTTTGTGAATTTGGCGGCGTCGGCTGCGCCAAATCTGTCCACGATGCGCTTTCCTATGGTTTTGCCCGGCGGGGCCTTTCCTATTCCATGCCCTTTTATTTCCCCACCATCGGAGAATATGCGCCTCTTTTGGAGGAGCAGGACCTGCGGGTCTGCTTCGCCAGCCTCTTCGACCGCCCCACGCCCCAGGAAGGCCCGGACGGTCTTATAAACTGGATCCGTATGTTTGACCAGAAACCATTTTCGGGGATTTCGGATACATTGACGCAGGAGATTCTAAAGGAAGCGGCCAGCCGTCTCCGCCCTATCCTCTATCAAAACGGCAAATGGGTCGTCGACTATGTGCGCATCCGTATCAAAGCGGTCAGGCTCTAACCAGGGAGGAACCCTTATGTTTCGGAAAATACGGCGCAGCCGCCAAAGTTTGTCCGCCGAGCAAATTGATATTGTTTTAACTCGGAATTCCAATGGCGTTCTTGCCGTTCATGGCGATAACGGCTATCCCTATTCTATCCCTTTGAATTATGTGTACAGCAGTGGCAAGATTTACTTTCACTGTGCCAAATCCGGCCATAAGCTGGATGCTATCCGGCGTGATCCCCGGGTTTGTTTTACGGTGGTGGATGAAGATACCATCGTCCCTGAGGAATATACCTCCTATTTCCGCAGCGTCATTCTCTTCGGCCGGGCTGCCGCAGTGGAGGGGGAGGAGCGTACCTCGGCCTTTTTGGCTCTGGCGGCCAAATACTCTGGCTCACTGCCGGAAACCAGCCGCAGGGAGGAAGTGGCTCGCTGCCGGCAGGCGCTGATTATCGGCATTTCCATCGACCATATGACAGGCAAAGAAGCCATCGAATATGCCCGGCAGCAAGAAAAATAGCAGAGCTCTTGCCGCTCTGCCGATTTTCTCCAGGCGCAAAAATCCCGGCAGTCTGTTGCAAAGCCAATAAGAAGCTAGCAATATCAATGTCAGCTTATGCTGCCATCCACTCTCTATATTTTTTCATTGTCTCAAAAGGTCAGGCCGCTTTCGTTGGGCGCTTGCTTTCTCGCCGCAGCATACCATTTTTGTCTTGTTCCGGGCTTTTAACGGCATTGCATGATCCAAGCCGTTTCCCCTTTTATCCGTATCTTTCGTCCGGCTTACTAAAAATGAATTTCGCCTGATTTCTCAAGCTCCGTCCCGCTATCTATTCCAGCAAAAAAGCGCCGGTCTCGGCGCTTTGGCTTTTATTTTTCACTTTTTCCCCGGTTATCGATGATATAGGTATCATACATATCCGCGATGGCGACAGCCGCCGCCAGAGGATATTTTGTGAAAGCGGCAGATTGAGCCATTCCGCCCACATAAGCCCGGGCCGCATCGTCATATCCGCCCATATGCCAGCGAATTGCCATGGCTTCCTCCTCGGTGAGCTGGATAAAGCGCATGGCCATATATACGGATTTTTCCCCGTGCCCCAGCGGCAGCGTATCCTCAATGCCATAGCCCTGCACCTCTTCCCATCGTTTTTCGCCGGGAATTTTTACATTCCGGACGGTTTTAATATAGAAATTTACTTTACAGAGGTCATGAAGAAGTCCGCTGATGATAACCGATTCCTTCTTCACCCCTGGCAAATTCTTGGTGAAGTTAGCAAGAATCCGATAGACAGAAAGGCTATGGACGAGCAATCCCCCTTCATAGGCCCCATGGGATTTTGTGCTGGCAGGCGCCGTATAAAAATCCGTTTCATTTTCCAGCCATGCCAGGAGGCGATCCATATTTTCCCGCCCGGTGGATTCCAGCAGCTTAACAAATTCCTCTTTATATTTCAACATGATCTGCGACTGAATGCTTTCCATAAACTACCTCGCTTTTCTTTTGCTTTAGTATATCACATTCTGTCCGGGCGCGAAAGAAATTCATCGCTTTTTCTCAAATTCCTTATGCAGTTTCGCCAGAGCCCGCTTTTGTATGCGGGAGACGTAAGAGCGGGATATTCCCAAGATCCGGGCAATTTCCCGTTGGGGCAAAATTTCTCCGCCGCTCAGGCCATAACGCAGATCAATAACTACCCTTTCCCGCTTGGTGAGTACCTTAGATAGAATTCCATAAAGTTTTTCCGACTGCATCCGCAGCTCCACCTGATCGTCCACACTGCTCTCATCCGTGCTGATCACATCCAGAAGGGATATCTTGTTCCCTTCTTTATCCTCCCCAATGGATTCCCCCAGGGATACCTCCGCGTTGTTTTTCTTATCCGCCCGCAGGAACATAAGGATTTCATTTTCTATACATCTGGCAATATAGGTGACGAGCTGCGTCCCCTTATCCGCATTAAAAGTATTGATGCCTTTGATCAAACCGATGGTTCCAATCGATATAAAATCGTCGTTATCCACATTGGCGTTGCTGTATTTCTTTGCAATATGGGCTACCAGGCGCAGGTTATGCTCGATCAGCACTTCCCGTGCCTTTTCATCTCCTTCCATATAGCGCCGGATATATTCCTTTTCCTTGGAGGGGCTCAGAGGCTTGGGAAAAGAATGCGGGTTGCTGTTTAAATAACCCGAATAGAAAAAAATTTCCTTTAAGAATTCAAAAATATGCATAGGGTTTTGCACTCCATTTCTTTCCATATTTTTATAAAAGACAGGCGGCGCCTTGCGATGCTTTTATACTATATGAAGAAATGTAGGGAAATTTGCTAATTTTTGGGGAAAAGACGGGAGAATACAAAAAAGCCATGCGTTCTGCATGGCCTTTTGACAGCTTTGCCGTTTATTTTTGATCATTGGGGAACACAATTTCCATTTTCGCCCTGGCTGCATCCATGAGCTCAAGGGCGGCAAGGGTGCGTGCGGCATATGCCGCTTCCGCCTCGTGGTCCTTTTCCTCCACCAAACGGATAAATTCCCGCACCTCAAACTGCATATTCTGCTCACTGGCCGAGATGCCCAGATCTTCCCGTTCCCGGGTGTTATAGACGATTTCAATATGCGTGGGGTTGGGAAGCTCCTGGATGAGCATGCAGCCCTTTTCCCCCTGGATCTCGCTGGCGTTGAAGGAATTGGTGATCTTGGAATAGAGCACCTCCGCCTGCATATCCCCATAGTTTGCGGTAATCGTCCCGGCGCCGTCAACACCGTTGTGCATCTTCAGGCAGTTTCCATCCACCGCCTTGGGCGCTCCAAACAGATCGATCAAAGCATTTATGCAGTATACGCCGATATCCATCATGGACCCATTACAAAGTTCAGGCCGGAAAGCGTTCTCGATAATCCCGTTTTTGAATTTATCATAGCGGGAAGAATACTGGCAATAGGAGAGCGTCGCCCGGCGGATGGTTCCCAGCTTATGCAGATTTTCCCGAATTGCCGTATATTCGGGCAGAAATACCGACCGCATCGCCTCCAGCAGAATTACGTTGTTTTCCCGGGCAATCCGGCAAAGCTCCTCCCATTCCCGGGCGTTGGCTGTGGCCGGCTTTTCCACGAGGACATGTTTGCCCGCCCGCAGCATCTGCGCCGCCTGGTCGGCATGGCAATAGTTGGGGCTGGCGATGTAGACGGCATCTATCTCCCTGGATTCCGCCAAGTCCTCCAATCGGTCATATACCTGCTCCACGCCGTATTTCGCTGCGAACTTCCGGGCCTTTTCCATCGTCCGGGAATATACTGCGCGCACCGCAAACCCCTCGCACAGCTTTCCGCCGGCAATAAAGCGGTCGGTAATAAAATTTGTCCCAATAATGCCAAAACGAACCATTGTTCCTTCCTCCTGCATCAAACCATGTCCTCATCTTCCGTCCTTATACGGATTGGCGATAAATCTCCAAATATTCCTGATATCGGCGGCGGTATACCTCTGCATCTTCATCCGGCTCTAGGGCTTCTCCCACCGGGGCGCCGTATTCCTGCAAATCAAAGTCCGGCTGAAGCACTTTTTTCCCCAGCAGCGCACCGCCCACCAGAGACGCCTGCTCCCCCAAATCCGGCCGCACAGGCCGTTCCAGGATATTTGTCAGCATTTTCAGCCAGACCGGGCTTTTCAGAATCCCGCCGGACACGAGGATTTCCCGGGGTTCTCCCGCCTCCTCTGTCAAACCGTCCATACATTGCCGGATATTGAAAAGCACCCCTTCCAAAACGCTGTGATACAGTTCCAAAGAGGTGTGCCCCGGGCGCACCTGAGCAAAGCCGCCCAGCCGTCCGTCCTGCCAGCCCGGGCACCGCTCGCCAAATAGGAAGGGCAGAAAATAAGGCAAATGCTCCCGGTCTACCGCCGCATCCGAAAGCTCGCTATAGGAAACAGTTCCCGAAAACAGCGACGCTTTTGCCCAGTCTACGCAGTTGCAGGCGCCGGATGTGGCCGCCCCCAGCAGCCAGGAAACCGGGGATAGATAGCACCACAGCCCTTTTTCATAGGCTGTATGCGCCTTTGGCTGAGAAAGCCGCAGCGCCGCGCTGGTTCCCACAGACAGCGTCATCGCGCCGTCCCGCAGGGCGCCCACCTGGTTAAGGGCTCCATCCGGATGCGTAGGAACGACGGGAATGCCGCTTTTTAATCCCAGCAGCCCCGCCCCCTCCTGAGTGAGAGGTGCCGTATCCAAAAAGGTTACCTCGCGGCCCAGCGCCTCCCGGGGAATACCGGCAAGTTCCAGCATCTCCGGATCTATTTTCCGCTCCCGGATATTCAGGAATCCAGAACCCGAAAGCATGCTGGCGCTTACCCAGCGTTTTCCCGTCAGACGGAAAAAATTATAGCTTCCCTGTCCAAATACCCGTGCATTCCGCAGGTCCATTCCCTGCTCCTTCAAATAGCGCAGCTTATAGACGGGATACAACGCATGCACCATACACCCGGTCTTTTCATAGAGCTGGCGGGCATGCGCCGCGTCCCGGCGCAGCTCCTCGGTCAACCCGCGGGCGCCCATCCACTGCCAGGTATACGCTCGGCCCAGCGGGCGCATATCTTCGCCGCATACCAGCAGATTATGCCAGGTTCCCCCAAGGGACACCGCATCTATATTCCGCCCGGCGGTAGCTTCCCGGCCCAGCTTCATGAGCAGAGCGAATATCGCATCGGCATCCTGGGTTTCCCCGCCGGTTCCCGGCGGATACGCCTCCGCCGCCATACACTGTATGCCAGATTCGGCCCCATATACCATGGCTTTCGCCGATGTTGTGCTGGCCTCCAGCACCAAAATATTCTGTTCCATCGCTATCCTCTCCGCCGCAGCATATCCCCGGGATGCAGATCATAGGGACAGGGAATCCAAAGCACCTGCTGCGGATGCGGCGCAGACTCCTGTGCTTCGCCATCTTCGCTGCGAATCTCTTCCACGGCAAAATCACAAAAGGGCATCCGCGGCGAGAGTACGCTCAGCCTCTCCCCCAGGGAAAATTTATTTCTCTGCTCCACCCGGATATAGCCCCGCGCATCCCGTCCCTCCAGCACCTTGGCGCAGAACACAGTCTGCCGATCCATCAGGGATTTCTGAATATCCTGCCCTTCTTCATGGGGATTTCCAAAAAAGAATCCGGTCGTAAACTGCCGGGTTGCCGACTCCCTCAGCTCTTCCACAAGCGCCGGATCGACCATATATCCCTCCGGTGCGGCGAGATAGGCGTCAATCGCCCGCCGATAGGCGTTTACCACGCATCCCACATAATAGGCGGATTTCATGCGCCCTTCAATTTTGAAGGAATCGATGCCCGCCTGCACCATTTCCGGAATATGCTCGATCATCATGAGGTCCTTGGAGTTGAGGATATATGTCCCCTTTTCATCCTCCAAAATGGGAAAATACTGCCCCGGATATCCTGCCTCACTGATGGCATATTCCCAGCGGCAGGGCTGGGCACACGCCCCCTTGTTGCCGCTTCGCCCGGTAAGCACTGAAGAAAGAAGGCATCGCCCCGAATAGGCCACGCACATCGCCCCATGGATAAACGCTTCAATTTCCAGTGTATTTGGCGTCTGCTCCCGGATTTCCCGGATCTCTGCCAGGGAGATTTCCCGGGCCATGACGATGCGCTTGACCCCCTGGGCATGCCAAAAGCATGCGCTTTTGGTATTGGATGTGCTGGCCTGGGTGCTCAAGTGAACCTCCAGCCCGGCCTCCCGGGCCAGCAGCAGCACGCCCGGGTCCGAAACGATAACCGCATCCGCCTTTATTTTTTTGAGCTGCGCAAAATAGGAGGCAAGCCCCTCCAGCTCGTCATTGCGGGAAATGGCATTTGCCGTCACATAGACTCTCCGTCCCAGCCCATGGGCCAGGCCGACCGCTTCCGCCAGCTCCTCCATCGTGAAGTTATCCGCAAAAGCCCGCAGGCCATAGCTTTTCCCCGCCAGATATACGGCGTCAGCGCCGAAATACAGAGCGGTCTGGAGGCACTCCATATTTCCCGCCGGCGCCAATAGTTCCACGTTTCTCTTTGTCTCCATAGTCTTTTTTGCTAATTCATGCTGTTCTGATATTCTTCCCAAACCGGCGACCACTTGGCCTTGGCGGCCTCGTGTTCTTCGGCTGTCCGCTGGAAAAGCGTCTCCCCCGTCGCAGGATCGCCCAGGCAGAAATAAAGGTAGTTATCCTTAATAAGCTCTTCATCGGGATACAGCGCCGCCTCGATTGCCGCCTTTCCGGGATTGCAGATCGGCCCCGCCGGGAGTCCCTTGTTGATACAGGTGTTATAGGGCGAATCGACGGCAAGCTCCTCGGAATTATACACCAACTTTTTCACAGGCATGAAATACTGATGCGTCGCGCAGGAACCCAGCGTCATATCCGCTTTCAGGCGGTTATGGAATACCGCCGAAACCTTTTTGAAATCGGCTTCCTTGGCCTCCTTTTCGATAATGGATGCCAGCGTCACCACTTCATCCACCGTCATTCCCAGTTCTTCCGCCCGCTCCTGGTATTCGGCAGTAAACACCTTGGAAAACTGGTCCAGCAGCCGCGTCGCCACCGTTTTTTCGGAAGAGTTGGTAAACATGTTATAGGTTTCCGGGAACAGATATCCTTCCAGGACATATTTCCGCCGCTGATCCTCCGGCTTGGCGTTTTCCTTTTCAATAACGGCGCTGATGAAAGGATTGTCCTCCAGTCCGGCTCCATCTTTCGCCATAGCCAGGAAGGCGGTATCGTTCCTCCAAATCCCCTCGCTCACCAGCTTATCCCCCATCTGCTCAATGGTGCTGCCTTCGGGAAGCATGACGTTGGTGGTATTGGTGACATCCGTGGGCTTTTTCAGCACGTTGATGATGTCGTCCAATGACATGCTGGGGGAAAGCTTGACGGTTCCCGCCATAATCTTGGAGCTCATATCCGAAAAATCCACATAGTATTTGAAGATTTTTGCGCTTCGGATGATTCCGTTCTCCTCCAGAATTTCCGAAATTTCCGTCAGGGAAGAATCCGGCGGAATGGCAATCTCCATCATTTCCGTATTGTTTTCGTCCACGGGGGAGAAATACCGGGCATAGGCATAATTCAATCCCAGAATGATCCCCACGGTCACAATAACAACAGCTATTCCTATAGCCGCCGCCGGACGCAGCCGCTTCCAGGTCCAAAATTTCTCTTTTCCATCCTTTTTCTCCGGGGGAGCCGGGGGCTGGAAACTGCTCTTGTTCGGTTTTCTGCGGATTTTCACATCCGCATCCTCCGCCGGCGCATCATAGACCGCAGTATCAGAATCATAAGGTTCTTCCTCAAAGTCCATGTTTGCCCGAACCTCCTGCGAAATGAGTTCCCGCTCGGCCTCCTCGTTTTGTTCCTCAAAAGAGAAAGGCTCCCGCGCATCCCCAATTCTGCGCGAATGGGCATGAGACTCCCGCCGCGGCTCCATGCCATCCGGATCTACATACGTATGGATTTTTTTTGGCATTCTCTCTTCCTCCGGTATCTTCGGTTATTTATCAAAAATCCCCGTATCCAGTTCGCAGGCGTCCCCAATGATCTTATAGACGTCTGAGATGATCGTCTGGAACTTATACTCCGCCGCGAAAAACTCCGTCACTTTCTGGTTCAGCGCCAAAACCTCGCCCAGCTTTTTCAGCTTGTCCATCGTGTCGTCCGAAGGTTTCCCGCCGGTCATAAGCGCGGCCTGCGCTTCAAATTGCAGCGTCTTATACTGCCGGATCAGGTCTTTGTTTGTGGCGTCTGCCATAACCTCATCCTTGAGCGCCTTATATTCCTTGAATTCACTGCTCTCTTTGATATCCTGCGCCAGAGCGTTGGCCCGGTCATATACATACATTTCCCTGTTCCTCCTCTTCTTTTGGTCTTTATACTTCAATTACAATGGGCAAAATCATAGGGCTGCGCTTGGTCATGTTATACAGATAGGAGCTCAGCGACTTTTTGATTTTCCCCTTTAAATTCATCCATTCATGAACACGCCCGTGCCCGCAGTCCGCCACGATCTTTTTCACGATATCCCGCGCGTGATCCAAAAGATCCTCGGATTCCTTCATATAGACAAAGCCCCGGGAGATGATCTCCGGCCCGGAAACCAGCTCGGCGTTTTCCTTGGATACCGTCACCACCACGATAAACAGCCCGTCCTGCGAAAGGAGCTTGCGGTCCCGCAGCACCACATCCCCCACATCGCCGATCCCCAGGCCGTCGATCATCACGATGCCCGAGGGAACGGTTTCCCCAAACTGGGCGCTTTTCCGGGTGAGCTCGATGGCCCGCCCGATCTCGGGGATGAACACATCCTTCTTTTTCATGCCGATATCGTAGGCAAGGGCCGCATGGTTATAAATCTGGCGGTATTCCCCATGCACCGGGATAAAATACTGGGGCTTGGTCAGAGAGAGCATGAGCTTGAGCTCCTCCTGGCAGGCATGGCCGGAAACATGCACCTGAGCCATTTTGCCATATACCACATTCGCCCCCTTGCGGAACAGCATGTTGATGACGTCTGAAACATACCGCTCATTTCCCGGGATCGGCGTCGACGAGATGATGACCGTATCCCCCGCCTTGATCCCCAGCTTGGCATGCTCTCCCGACGCCATGCGCACCATGCTTCGCCCGGACAGGCAGATCTTGCGGTTATACCGCTTCGCCTCATCGATCACCTGCTGGAGACGATGGATATTCGAGGCAAAGGTAGCGATGATAATGCGCCCCTTGGCGTCTTTGAAGTATTCGCTGAAGGTGGCCCCCACGCTCTTTTCAGAAATTGTGAAGCCCGGGCGCTCGGCGTTGGTGCTGTCCGACATGAGGGCCAAAACGCCCTCCTTGCCCAGCTCGCCGAATTTGTTTAAGTCGATCACCTTGCCGTCGATGGGCGTGTAATCCACCTTGAAATCGCCGGTATGCACAATCACGCCTTCAGGCGTATGAATGGCGATGCCGACAGCGTCGTCGATGCTGTGGCTCACCTTGATAAATTCGATCTCAAAGCAGCCGCATTTGACCTTTTCCCCCGCCTGAATGCAGCGCAGGTTTTTGTTTTTTACGCCCCGCTCTGCCAGCTTGGTTTCGATCAGAGCCAGGGTGAGGCGGGTTCCGTATACGGGAACGTTGAATTTATCCAGCACATAGGGCGTCGCGCCGATATGATCCTCATGGCCGTGGGTAATTACAAATCCCTTGATCTTGTCGGCGTTTTTTGTGAGATAGGTAATATCCGGAATGACATAATCCACCCCGAACATCTCCTCCTTGGGAAACATCATGCCGCAGTCAATGACCAGAATATTGTTCTGCCATTCCACCACTGTCATGTTCTTTCCCACTTCCCCAATTCCACCCAGGGGAATAATCTTCAGTTTCCGGCTGCCCGCGCCTGTCCGCTTTCCAGCCGTCTTTTTGCCTTCGTTTTTCTTCTGCTGCGGCGCTTTCTTCTGCGCCGTCTTTTTCTGCGTCATTTTCGCAGCCTTCTGCCTTGTCTCTTCTGCTGTCTTTTCTTTGCTTACCGTTGCTTTTCTTCTCAATCTATCTGTAACCTCTCTTCCGGTAATACTATCCTAGAATATATCATACCACATTTTCCTCCATTCGTTAAGGGAAAGATTTTTTTCCGGCCCTCCGCCGCGCGGGATTCCATCAAAAAAGGCAGCCGGTCCGCTGCCTTTCCTCTGTTCTTATCCTATTGAGGATTCCGCTTCAGCAATTCCCGCACCTTGTCCGTATACAGGTCGCAAAGCTCCCGGGAGAATTCCTCGTTCATCCCCTCCGCCCGAATATGGATAGAGGGAGTATAGTCGTCCGGGCAGATCCATCCGCGTCCTTTTTCGGTCTGGATCTGCACGCCCTTTTCCATAACGCCGCCCGGCACTGCCTCGCAGAACCGCTTCAAAATGCGGCCGATATCCTTCCAATCGCAGTTCACCTGCCGGGAATGAGCATAATAGGCCGGAAGCGACCGCAGATATTCCTCCAGCGTCATATCCGAACGAATCAGCTTCTCCGCCAATAGTATGCACAGATAGGGCAGATCGTTAAACATGCGGTATAGGGCGGGATCGTAATACACATGGGGATCCCGGTGCAGCGCAATCCCCTGCTTTTCCGCCAATATCTCGACTGCGCCCGGCGTCCCCATGGGAATCCGGACACTTTTGGGATGAAACAGCTCAAAGCCCAGGGCATACGTCATGATCTCCAGAAGTTCTCCGGAAATCCGGCTTTCCTCTGCCAACAGCTCACCCATGCCGTTGGCTTCCATCCGAACGGCGAACAGCACCTCTTTTCCCGGGCGTTTGCCCTGCTTGGCCTGAAACCCCGCGCAGACGATGGCGTCCATGAGGAAATCGTCTGCCGGCGTGTCCGTGGGAATTACGCCGATGCAGGGTTTTTGTTCCCCGGTGAAATCGGCGCTGAACACGCTTTTTAAAGATTCCAGATAGTGCCCATGAATATCCGGGCTTTTGAGCGGCGGCAAAAGGTCCCGGGGCTCCGTCCGCAAAAATTCGCCCTTATCGAAAGTATCATTGAGTTTTTTCAGCTGCCCTTTTTCCAAGACCTCTCCCTGCTTTCCCAAAAGGGCAATGGAATAGACGCCTTCCCGCACCCGGCGGATATAGCCGCAGCTCTGCATATTCTTATCCCGGGTATAAAGATACACTTCGGCCAGCTGGGCTTTTCCCGCCCGAAGCACCTGGGTACCCACACTGCATGCGCCATGGGCAAAGGCTCCCTCCAATATTTCGCTGCCCGCATCCCCATCATGGGCCAGAAGCAGGTTTCCCCGGGGCGCGGCTACCGTTCCAAAGGCGGCGCCTGCTCTTGCCGCCGTGTCCGCATAGAGATCCGCGTTCATGCGCCCGGCAATCCCATGAATGGTGAAAAGCTTCGCGCGTTTTCCATAGCCCCAGACGATGTGGGCGTTGACCGTCGTGTTCTTTTCAATCCACTTATCCGGCCAGATCTTTACCCGGGGGGAAACCGTTACGCCGCTCTCCAAAACGCAGTTTTTCCCGATGGCGCTCCCCTCAAACAGCCGGCAACCCGCCCCAATTACGCTGTTGTCGCAAATCGTGCTGTGGCTGGCCTTCACGGAGGCCCCAACCGAGACGTTATTTCCGATATAGCTGCGCTTGATGTTGGCATTGGCGCCGATTTTGGCATTTTTTCCAATGACGCTGTATTGACCAATGCGCGCGGCATCCTCGATATCGCTGTTTTTCCCGATAAACCCAGGCGCCTGGATCAGTGCCGAATTGCTGATATGCACCCCTTCCTGCACCCAAAGGCCATTGATGTTTGTTCCCGGGATTTCGACTTCCACGCTTCCCTTGAGAATATCCTCTCCGGCGGACAGGAATGCATCGATGTTGCCCACGTCGCACCAGTATTCGCCCATAATATAGCCGCTCAAGGGAATTCCCCTTTGGATGAGCAGGGGGAACAGCTGCTTGGAGAAGTCAAAATTCTTTCCCTCCGGGATCAGATCCAGAATTTCCGGTTCCAGAATATACATCCCCGTGTTGACTGTATCACTGAACACCTCCGACCAGCCCGGTTTTTCAAAAAAACGGGTGATATGGGCGTTTTCATCCGTGAGAACAATCCCATATTCCAAAGGATTCTCCATGGGTTTCAGAATAATCGTCGCCTTGGATTTCTGGGATTTATGAAAGTTTATGGCCTTGGAGATATTCAAATCCGTAAGGGCATCGCCGCTGATGATGAGAAAAGGCTCGTCTAAAAAGGACGCCGCATTTTTGACGCTTCCCGCCGTCCCCAGCGGCGTGGATTCCACAAAATATTCGATATGCACGCCAAACCGGCTGCCATCGCCAAAATAGCTTCGGATCTTCTCCGGCATATACATGAGCGTCATCGCCATATCCGTGATTCCATGCCTTTTCAACAGCTCCACGGTGTATTGCATCATGGGTTTCCCCACCAGCTCCACCATGGGTTTGGGCCCCATACACGTCAGCGGACGAAGCCGCGTTCCCTCGCCGCCTGCCATAATCACTGCTTTCATACACTGCTCCTTCAAAAAATTGATAAGAGTAGTATTGTTCTTTCGCAGAAAATTATGAAAAAAAAGTGCTCTTTTCCATTAGAAATACTGGGGAAAACTTCAAATTTTTCTGATTTTGAAAAAACACCAAAAGCCTGCCCGCCCCATATAATACACGGAGGAGGTAAAGCTATGGAAGACATTGTAAACGTTCAAAATGTTTCGCTGAAATACCAATCCCCCAATGGCGAGATCGAAGCCATTTCCAACATAGATTTTGCCGTGAAGCCTGCGGAATTTGTGAGCATCGTCGGCCCCAGCGGATGCGGCAAATCCACGCTGCTCTCTGTGATCGCCGGGCTTCTCCCCCCTACTGCCGGAAAAGTCTATGTGAACGGAGAATTGGTAACCAAAACCAGCCCCATGGTTGGATATATGCTGCAAAAGGATCATCTCTTCTCCTGGCGGACGATCTGGCAGAACGTCACCCTGGGCTTGGAGGTTCAAAAATGCAAAACGAAGGAAAATACCGATTACGTCAAAGACCTGCTGAGGACATATGGGCTCTATGAATTCAAGGATAAATATCCTGCCCAGCTTTCCGGCGGCATGCGGCAGCGCGCCGCTCTCATCCGCACCCTGGCCACACGCCCGGAGATTCTGCTGCTGGACGAAGCCTTTTCCGCCCTGGATTATCAGACGCGGCTGGCTGTTTCCGACGATATCTACCGCATTATCCGAAAAGAGAAAAAAACTGTCATCATGGTGACCCATGATATCTCCGAGAGCATCAGCATGTCGGATCGGGTAATCGTGCTCTCCGGACGCCCGGCCGTCATCCGGAATACCCATGAAATTTCCTTTGCCGGACCGGACGTTCCTCCCCTGGCCCGCCGGGAACTGCCAGAATTCCGCGGATATTTCAATGCGATTTGGAAGGAGCTGGATATTCATGTCTAAGAAAAAAACAAAAGAAATCAAACCTTCAAAAGAGCGCCTGCTCTATCTGCGGCGGACGCGGAACGAAAAAGCGGCGGTATATTCCGTCCGCATCTTTATTCTTGTCGCTATTTTCGGGCTTTGGGAACTGGCGGGAAACCTGGGATGGATCGATCCTTTTATCATGAGCCAGCCCAGCCGGATTCTCAACACCATCGCCAATTTATATGCCAAAGGGGACCTTTTTCCGCATATCGGCATATCCTGTTTAGAGACGGTCGTCGGCTTCCTGCTGGGGACGGTCGCCGGAACACTGATCGCCAGCCTGCTCTGGTGGTCGAAATTTCTCTCCCGGGTATCTGAGCCATATCTTGTCATTTTAAACGCCCTTCCCAAAGTCGCCCTCGGGCCTATCTTTATTGTCTGGGTGGGCGCCGGGCCCAAAGCCATCATCATCATGACGCTGGCCATCTCTCTCATCGTCAGCATTTTGGAGGTGCTGAGCGGATTTATGGCCACGGATATTGAAAAAATCAAGCTCTTGCAGACGCTGGGGGCCAGCAAATGGCAGGTATTCACCAAGGTCGTGCTTCCAGCCAATTTCGGCACCATGGTCAATTCTCTGAAAGTGAACGTGGGGCTGTCCTGGGTGGGCGTCATCATGGGCGAATTCCTGGTTTCCAAGGCCGGGATCGGCTATCTCATCGTCTATGGTTCCCAAGTATTCCAAATGGACCTCGTCATGGCCAGCGTAATCATCCTTGCGGTTGCCGCGGCGGTCATGTATCAAGGCGTACTTTTATTAGAAAAGAAATTTGTAAAAGAAAAGCAGCTTTGAAAGGAGAACAGAATGAAAAAAAGCTTACTCTTTCTTATGGCAGCCCTCCTGGTTGTCGGCCTGTTGGCCGGCTGCACGCCCCAGGAGGAAAAGGTAAAAATCACGGTCAGCGAAGTGACCCATTCGGTCTTTTATGCCCCCCAATATGCAGCTATCGCGCTGGGGTATTTTGAAGACGAAGGGTTGGATGTGGAGCTTATCAACGGCGAAGGTGCGGATAAAGTCATGACAGCCGTTGTCGCCGGGCAGGTGGATATCGGCCTGGCTGGCCCGGAAGCCGCCATCTATGTGTATAATGAAGGCAAAGAGGACTATGCCAAAGTTTTTGCCCAGCTTACAAAGCGCGACGGTTCCTTTATCATGGGCCGCACGCAGGACGACGACTTTTCCTTTGCCGATTTGAAGGGCAAACATCTCCTGGGCGGGCGCAAAGGCGGCGTTCCCTATATGACCCTGGAATACGTTCTGAAGAACAACGGCGTACAGCCCAGCGACCTGAACCTGGATACCAGCATCCAATTTGCCAACATGGCGGGAGCCTTTGCCGGCGGCACGGGGGACTATGTCACCCTCTTTGAACCCACGGCATCCCTGTTTGAGCAGGAGGGCAAGGGCTATGTGCTGGCCTCTGTTGGTCAGGAATCCGGTGAAATCCCCTATACAGCCTATTTCGCCAACAGTAGCTACATAGAAAAGAACCCCGAAGTCATTCAGAAATTCACCAATGCCATCGCCCGGGCACAGCAGTGGATCACGACGGCAACACCCAAGGAAATTGCGCAGACCATTGCAGACTTCTTCCCGGACACGGATCTGGAAATTCTGGAAAAGGTTGCGAAACGCTATCAGGAGATTGATGCCTGGAATGCCACGCCCTTTATGACAGAAGACGCCTTCAACCGTCTGCAGGATGTGATGGAGGAGGCCGGCGAGCTGACCCAGCGGGCCGATTATTCCAAGCTGGTCGACAATTCCTATGCCACCCGCGCCGCAGATAGTTTGAAAAAATAGGCTGCTGCACAAAAACATCTTTCCTCTCCATCCCCCGGTCTTTCGGGGGATTTTTTTGCCGTTCCGGCCCTGCTGTGCTATAATTTAAAAATCATCGGCAGGCAAGGAGGGATAGCATGATCCGAAGAATGCAGCCCGGGGACCTGGACCAAATTCTCCAGCTCTGGTTCCGGGTAAACCGACAGGCTCACTTCTATCTTCCAAAGGAATATTTCGAAAAGCATATGGCCCCGGTGCGCCAGGCGCTCCTGCATTCCGAGGTCCATGTCCAGGAGGCCGGCGGCAAGATCCAGGGATTCATCGGCCTGATGGATCACTATATCGCGGGAATCTTTGTCGATTCTTCCGTCCGTTCCCAGGGAATTGGGCGGAATCTTTTGGAGGCGGCAAAGAAAAACCACCGCAGCCTAACGCTCCATGTCTATCAGAGGAATATCCGTGCCGTCCGGTTCTATTTGCGGGAGGGCTTTTCCATTTCCCAGTATCTATGGGAGGCAGAAACCGGCCTGGCCGAATGGGCGATGGAATGGCGGAAAAATCCGGCTCTACAGTAAACCATCGGTTGCGGGTTCTCTCCTGTAAAACATACTGATTTGAAGAGGAAAGACAGACGGCTTCCCGCCTGTCTTTCCTCTTTTCCGTCCCTTCTTTATCAATATTTGTGCATATAAGAGAACCGCCATATGACACTTCTCCCCCGAGCAACTTTCATTTCTTTCCATTATTTTGAGAACTGCCTGGATCGGGCATACTACGAATGTGCCGGATGCTATGGCGGGAAAACGTTTCCAAAGCCATGCGCATCCAGCTACCACATCTTCGGAGGACAAAGCAATGCTGGAAATAGGACCGATGCGCCAAAAAACGAACATAGTTTCACCCTGGCATCCGTATGCCTGGAGGATTCGTCCGCAGATACCGGGCAGGAACACTTGGGAGGATTCGGGTTCTCACTGTATGTTTCCCAGCCGGATGGGTTTTGTTCTTTTCCTATCCATAGGCATATTTCCCTCTGAGGTATGTCTTTTTTCTGTTATAGCTTTCATTGGAAAGGGGGTGAAACGGATGGTATATGGATATATCCGGGTTTCCAGCACCGACCAGAACGAGGACCGGCAGCGCATTGCCCTTTTTGAAAAGGGTGTGCCGCCCCAAAACCAATATATGGACAAACAGTCGGGAAAGGATTTTAACCGGCCGCAATATAAAAAACTGGTGCGGCGGCTGAAGCCCGGGGATCTTTTATATATTCTCAGCATCGACCGCCTGGGCCGGGACTATGCGGAAATACAGGAGCAATGGCGCGTTCTGACCAGGGAAAAAGGCGCGGATATCTGCGTTATTGATATGCCGCTTTTGGATACCCGGAACGGCAAAGACCTGATGGGCACGTTTATCGCAGATCTCGTTTTGCAGATTCTTTCCTTTGTGGCGCAAAATGAGCGGGAAAACATCCATAAGCGGCAGGCGGAGGGCATCGCTGCGGCAAAGGCCAGGGGCGTCCGCTTCGGCAGACCGCCGCGCCCGCTGCCGGATAACTTTGACAGGATGCATCACGCCTGGCGAAGCAAAAAAATAACACTCCAGCAGGCGGCTGAAGCCTGTGGAATGCCGGCAGGTACCTTTTATTCAGCGGCGGTGCGTTTTGAAAAAACCATATAGGTAAAAACTGACAATTTTTTGAAAAGGTGTACCTTTTCAAACGCAACGCAAATTACAATATATAGTCATTATACTCATTGTATCCAAAGTTTTCAAGCCTGATATACATATATTTTCTTCTGTCTTTCCCGGTTCCCGGGCTTTTCAAAAATTACACTTTTCAGAATTAAAAAATGTACACTTTTCAAAATCAGAAAAGAAAGGTGGGTATCCCGTTATATAGGGTCATTCTATCGGCCCTGTTGGAAATCTCCGGCATTTTTCCTTTTAAAATCCGAACCCGGAACCATGGGCGGTATACCGGCAAAATCAGGAACGGTATATTTCCCGGGAACCGGCTGGGGAAAGAAAATGTCTTTTTCCGTTTTTTTCACAGGCAAGTGGATCTTTTCAAATCGCGCAAACAGCGGAAGAATGCGAAAAGCATTCTTCCAGAATCCAGATCATGAGGAGGATGAAACGATTTGAAAAGATCCAGAAAAATGTTGGCGCTGTTTTTGTGCCTGGCCGTACTTTTCTCCTTGCTTCCCCTGCCGGCCCTGGCATATGGGGAAGTAGATTATGGCAGAGAATATGACCATATAGACATAAAGGTTGACAGCGAATATACTTTTACGGTGGACGGCGTTCCCACCACTGTAAACGGCATCATTCAGCCGGACACAATGGTTGTCAAAACCGGCAGCCGGACATATGATTTCAGCAAATACAATGTTCGAACGCAGACTGAAGGCGGCCAAACGGAATATGAGATCCGTGCATCCCTTTCGCCGGACAGCATCGAATGGGTAGAGGGAACATATCAGATGAGCAATGTGACCGTCAGCGGCCGCATGCTGTTTTTGGATATTCCCGCCTCGCTGAAAGGCCTCCTGCCTACTACGAGCTACAATGGAAAAACCTATTATTACGCAGATTTTACCGACTATAAGTACACCGGCTTGCAGGAATGCACGGGCGGCAGAGGGATGCGGAGCCGGGGAAACAGCGGCACACCGACAGGCCTTGACCTCTATATTGCCGCCGATGGCCTGGATATTCTCCTCACAGAAGGAAAAATTGCCATTGAAAAAGTTATTGTAGATGAATCCGGCAGGGAATTGACGGATTCTGCATCCTTTTCCTATACCCTGACCGATGCAGAAGGAAATGCGCTCTATTTTGCTGACGGCGCATATACGGCCGATCCATCGGCGGCGGGAGCCAGCAGCACTGTCATCGTCAAGGGCGGGGAAACGGTCGTGTTGGAAGGTGTGCCCGCCGGCACATACCGAATTACCGAAACCCAGAAAGCAGGCTACACCATCCGGGCAATCAGCGGAAACAAGACAACCGAATATACTACGGATTATGTTGTGAAAACAAAGCAGGACGGCGATATTCCCGTCGCCGTTTTTACCAACACAAAACTCACGGAAAAGGGCGCCGTGCGTCTGCAAAAAGCCGCATCCGGCATCGGGAACGGAGAGTATCCGGATCCGCAGGTCCGCATTTACGCCGCCGATTCGGAAGGAAACAAGACAGGAGATGCTCTTTGGAGCGGCACACTGCCGGCAAACGGCGACGCTGTCTATCCGAATTGCTATCTCCCCCAGGGCCGCTATGTGATAGAGGAATCCGGAGCAGAGGCAGAGGGCTATAGCTATACCGCTTCCCTGCAGCAAGACGGCGGCGAAACCCGGGATGAGGCGCTGCTTTTCTCTGTTTCCGCTGGTACCGTAACCAGCCTGACACTTTCTAATACCTACAGTGAAGCCGGAACAGAACCCGAGAACCCGGCAGACCCGGCGTGGGATGTCTCCCGTTCCAAAACCGCCACCAATCTGGATGAAAATTATGAGTCCAAGGTTACTCTTTCTCTTCCTTCCGCCGAGGAACATCTAGTCACTGACGTAGTGTTCGTTCTCGATGAATCCAGCTGCAGCGAGCCGGTCAAAGCCGAAGTTGCCAAAATGCTGGAAACGCTTTATGCGCAGGTCAAAAATACGGGAGCCACGATTCAAATTGGGGCCGTGCAGTTCCGGGGCGAAGTGACCACCCTTCCCCTGACAGAGCTTTCCGAAACCACGAAGGACACAGTAACGGATTTCATGAGCGCCCGGCCTGCAACCGGCGGTTCCAACATGAGCGCGGGCCTGCTGGCCGGCGAGGCGATGCTGGATGCGGATACTTCTGTTTCTGCGGACCGGAAATATCTGATTTTAGTCAGCGACGGCATTACTTATATTTGGGATGATGAAACTACCGCGGAGCAGGAGAACTATGGCGTCAATTTTGCCAACGCCGATGCTCCTTCCACCCCCATGCTGGCATCGCCGGACGGCTGGGATGTCCTCCACGGAAATGGCTATGTTCCTTCCGACTGGGCGTCCGCCCTCGCCGGAACCGAAAGTCTTTTGGATAAAACGATTGCGGAAAAGGCCACACCCTATGTCCGCGGCGAGGATATCTCCCAAAAGAGCTTTGTGGCCTATGGCGAAAAAGATTTGTATACATCCACGGTGGATATTGCCCTCTATGCCTCCCATCAGGCTTATCAGCGCATTGCCTCCAAATATCCCCATACCTACGCCGTGACAGCGGGCGTGGAATCCGAAATGGCCGTTTATCCCTTTGGCCCCTCCTTCATGAAATATCTGGCAAAGGGCGCAGAGGTCAGCTTTGACGGCATCCTGAATGAGATTATCTATCTGGTGGATGCGGGGTCCTATGTGGAGGATACCATAGGCTATGCCCCAGGGGACTACAACTTCGATTTTATCAGCCAGGCTTCTGCCATGACTCTCCGCGTGGGCAATGACAGCTATGCAGCTCAGGAGATAGGGGAAAATCAATTTGGCTTCAAACCTCTGTCCGATGGCAGCTATGCCTATAAGGTGACGTATATTCCCGGAAATCTCGAGGATACCGAGCGGTTTATCTGGGAAATCAACGAAGCGGTCACCAATTTCGCGCCTGTCAGCCTAACCTATACCGTCAAGCTGACCAATCCCAAAACAACTCCCGGAACTTATGGCACATATGACACAGATGGCAGCGCGGGACACGACGGGTTGTATACCAACATATCCGCCATCCTCTTCCCCGTGGATACCAATGGAAATCCGGGGCCGCAGCAGGTCTTTTCCAAGCCGACAGTATCCTATACGGTGAAAGATTCCCCGGCTGCCCCAACCGATCCCCCGGAGCCTTCCCCTTCCGCCCCGGAGAATCCCCCTGCCTCTGCGGATCCGGATCCGCCCAAAACCGGGGACCCGGGAAACATCGGCCTCTGGCTGGCTCTCCTGCTTGTGATGGCCGGCGGCGCCGGAACGGCAGTATTCTTTCTAAAAAAACATAAAGAATAGGCCCCTGAGATAAGGCAGGCGCCGGTTCCCGATGCGGAGCCGGCGCCTTTTTTCATGACAAATGGATGGCAGCGAACCTTTGTTTTTCCAAAAACCAATGACCAGTAAGAAGCTCTTTTTATATCCCAGCGTGTCTTAACTGCATAAATATCTATCTCGCCGTTTGTAAGGGTCTCCCTTTATTCCCGAGGCAATGGCCGTTTCTTTTCATATTCCCACCGCTGGCAGGGATAGCCAAAATTTTCGGTGAGCGGCCCGGGAGAAAAGCCCATCGCCTGGTACAGCGCCCGTGCCGCCGTTCCCAGGGGATCTCCCTCCCGATAGGTTTCCACAGTTATTTTCCTTCCCTCTGGGAATCCGGCCAGTATGTGCTTTAGAAGTTCTCCTGCTACGCCGCGCCGGCGGGCCGCCGGATGCACAGCCAGAAACTCTATTTCTCCCCGGGAAAGCGAAAATGCCGCCATTCCCAAAATCCCCTTCTCTTCAGCCACAAGGGCCTCTTCCCGGCCGATGCTTTCTTCTAATTCCTTCTCATATTCCTCCGGGCAAAGCCCGGGGAAATATTGCTCCACCAGATGCAGAATCTGCATCCAGGCGGAAATATCCCCGGCTTCCGCCTTGCGTATCCGCATAGTTCCTCCTTTAAGAAAAAACATGCCCATTATAATCCATGGGCATGTGTGTCTTTTTCGCTGTTTCGCTCCATATCAGTCTGTCACGGTATAGACAGCACCCTCGCCGATGCGATGGTTGGCTGCCAGAATCAGATCTTTGTCTTTTCCCAGGACAACGCATACATTCGCCGGGCCGGTATCTCCCTCGATCTCCGTCGTCTTAAAACCGCCGGTTTCCCTATTATAACGAACCATGAACAGGCCGCCGTCCAGCTTGCGGGTGCCGCAGATAAAGGTGGGAATGCCCCGCAGCAGGCCGCCCCAGGCCACATGCACCATCTTGATGGGCTTTTCCTTGTATTCCCAAATAACCTTGTATTCTCCGTCGATTTTTTTATTGATGGTGATTTCGTCGCCATGGAAACCTTCCAGAAGCAAAAGCTCATCCTCGCCGTCGCCGTCGATATCCAAAACTGCCACGTCGCTGATCGGCCGCTCCAGGATATGGTCAATGCGCCAGTCTGTTTCGCCCGCTCTAGGAGGACGAACCACATAGACGCCGCTGTTGCAGGTGACGAATCCCGCGTCCTCTCCCTGCCAATTCCAGCGGTAATACCCATGGTTTTTGAGAAGCCCTTCCCGAATGGGATACACCTCCATGGTTTCCTCCGGCGTCTTTGGCAGGATACCCACCCAGAGCTTTCCGGGGTCCGACCAGTCGTCTACCTCGGTTTTACTGGTGCAGAGCGTCGCCCCCAGGAACCAGACCGTATCCCCCACGGCGAACAGGTCAAACCGATGGAGATAGGGCAGCTTGAGAATCTCCCGGGTTTCCCAGCCGTCCGCCGTCGGGCGGCACCAGGCAATTCCCGCTTCTTTGGACTGGAACACCGGATAGAACCGCTGCACCATGAGAAAATCCCCGTTTTTCCCGGGGATGGGAATCATGGACATCACACCCCCCGGCCCTTCGCAGACTGTCTCCATGGCGAGAGTTTCGGCGTCCACCAAACGGGTGGGGCCCTCCAATTCCGAGCTCAGAAGGAGCTTTGCCTTCCCGTCGATATATGTGCAGCCCGCCGAATAACAGCGGGTAAGGTCCGTCCGGAACGTCTTTTCGATATGCATTCGTTTTCTCCTTTGTCTTGTCTCCTGCTTCCGATTCTATCAGAAAACAGCCGTATATAGAGTTCTTTTACGCTATATATTCCATTATAAAGGCTTTCTCTCCCCATGTAAAGCGGCGAATTCAGCGCACATCCGTCATTTTTGCCATAAATTCTCCCATACTTTCGCCGGAAGCGCGGTTATACCGCCCCAGTTCAAAGAGACATTCCGGGTCTTTTGTGATTCGGTTGACGTATTCATAGCTGGAGAGGCTGGCCTTAAAGCCCATTTCCCGGATGATCTCTTGAGCCTCGTCGTTGATAAACCCAAAGGGATAAGTGAAGCAGACGGGTTCCCATCCCGTTTCCTCTTTCATTTCGGCCTGCATCTGCCCAATATCCTGGGTAATGGCCATCCGGTATTCCCCCGCCGCCTCCTGGTATTTCTTTTTTACTCCGCGGCGGGTGGTGTCGCTGTGCATATCATAGGAATGATTGGCAAACTCCACATATCCCGAATCCATCATTTCCCGGATCTGGTCCCAGGTGAGCTGGGAATAGTTGTTGTTCATTTTCTCCATGCTGGCGCTGTATTCATCCGTATAGCGGCCGATGACAGAGATCACGGCCTTCATATCATATTTTTTCAGCAGCGGAAAGGCATAGCTATAGTTGTTGTAATAGCCGTCGTCAAAGGTAATCATAATAGGCTTTTGCGGCAGTTCTTTCCTTCCCTCCTGATATGCAATGAGATCGCTGATGGTTACGGCTGTATATCCATGCGCCTTTAAATAGGCAAAATCCTCTTCCAGCGTTTTGGGCGTAATGACATATTTCCCCGCCTTGGCGTCGCTGTTTAAGATGCTGTGATACATGATGATGGGCAGCTCCACCGCCGGTTCCTCCGCCGCTGCCGGGGAAATGGTCTGCACGGTGAGCGCCATAGTTGCCAGAATCCCCAGGCAGGCGAATATGCCAAGACAGATCAGCGCCAGCTTTCCATATGCAAGAATTTTCCGTTTGTCCATAACCCGCCTCCCGATTGTTCTATGGTATAGATATGATGCGGGGAAACGGGCTATGCGTCCTAGGCCAGCGGGAACAGAGAAAAAGAAAAGAACCCTCTGCCAGCCGGCAGAGGGTTCTTTTTTATAGACTTTTGCCCTTCCTCCCCCTTCAGGCAGTTCGCTGCTGCCGGACGGTAGACTTGCATCCCGCATATGTGGCAAAGAAATACACCAGATAGATGGCGAGGATGATTCCTCCCGCCGTCAAAATATGAAGGAAGGAATTGGGTTCCCCAAAGGCGTTGAGCATTTGCAGCACTACATAGATTCCCACACAGGAATGGACGATGGCCAGGGCCATGGGGATCAGGAAATAGATGGCGACCTGGGAGAAAATGCTCCGGTTAATCATTTTCCGGTCCACGCCCAGTTTGGAGAGCAGCGCATAGCGCCCGACATTATCCGACGCCTCGGATAGCTGCTGCAGGGCCAGGGCTGCGGCGGCGACGATCATGAACACTACACCGATATAGAGCAGGACAAACAGGAAGGCGACCCGTGTGCCCGTCTGAGTCCAATAGATCTCGTTTGCCAATGTCACGCCGATGGAGGCCCCATTCGCCGGGCTCACAAAGGGTTCTGCCGCAAGCATATCGTCAAAGGCATCCGTATCCCCGGCGCGGTATTGCCCGCATAGGAAGCTGTCTGCCACCGGCAGGCTCTCCGCCAGGGTTTGGGGCAAAATCAGCACCACGGTATTGTTCGTTCCCATGGCCGTCTCCAGGGCGGTATTCAGGATCTGCTGTTTCCCCGGGCGCAGCTCCTGGCCGCCAATCTCCACGGTTCTCCCATTTTGCAGAATTTCATCCAATCCGTCGTTCAAATAGGCAAATAGGGAGATCACGGCATATTCCCCGTCTGCAAGGGATATTTCGGGTTTTCCCTGCAATCGCATGAGGGCGTTATATCTCTCAACGGAAATCCCGTTGACAATATGATCCTCGGATTTCTGCGGGCATAAATTCCCCATCAGGCCTCCCAGCGTCACTCCGGTTTCCCGATAGGAATACTGTTCCGTCGCCTCGAATATTGCGTCCATATCTATACCAGCGTCTATCAGCTCCTGGCGCATATCGCCGTCCACCCGTTCGCTCTGCGTATATCCGAAAGTAGCGCTGTAAGGCGTGCTCTGCTCCACATCCGCATTCATGGCGGAATTAAAGCCGATAGCAGTGGATGTGATGGTAATGGCGAAAAACAGCAGCACGCAGACGATAGAGATCGATAGGAAGGCCGTGTTCACCTTGCTGTTGATCTGCCGCAATACAAACATATTCAGATTTTTCAGATAGAGCTTCCGGTTGCTCTTCACGACGCGCAGCAGAAATCCCGAAAGGGACATGAAAAACAGAATCGTCCCCACAATGCCCAGGACGATGCTGAGGGTGAAGCTCCCGTCCAGCGTTTGCAGGCCGTTTTTGATAATCATGGCATAGGCCGTTCCCAAAACCCCCAGGGAAAGGAGGAAAAGGATCACGCAGACCCAGAGCCGCCGGGTTTTGACCTGCTCATTCTTCCGCTCAGCCTGAATAAGATCGATGAGCTTGCATTTGGAGATCGTGCGGACGTTGAACACCATAACCACCAGGAAAATCACCGCAAAATAGAGGATGGTTTTCACAAGCGCCTGCGGCGAAAACACGACCTGAAATTCACTATATTGAATTTTGAACAGCTGGGATACCACGATGGAAAGTCCCTGGGAGAGAAATACCCCAAGAGCCAATCCCACGGCCAGAGAAAACAGGCCGATGAAGGAGGTTTCCAGCGCCAATACCCCGGAAATCTTTCGTTTCGGCATCCCCAGAAGCATATAAATGCCAAATTCCTTTTTGCGCCGTTTGACAAGATAGCGGTTGGCATATAGGATCAAACAGCCCAGCACCACGGAGATAAACACCGAGATAACCGCCATCATCTCCACCATCATCTGCACAATATCCTGCTGAATCTCGCTCATCCCCTGGACAAGTGCCTGGGAATCCAGAGCATTGAAGAGATAGAACAGGCAGACCCCCAGCATCAGCGTCAGAAAATATACGGTATAATCCTTAATGCTTTTGCGGACGTTCTGAAACGAGAGCTTACATAACGACATTTGCATCACCCCCGAGCAGCGTGACAACATCGATGATCCGGCCAAAAAATTCCTTGCGCGTATCCTCCCCCCGCAGGATTTCGTTAAAAATCCGCCCATCCTTGATGAAGAGGATACGCTTGGCATAGCTGGCGGTGAAGGCGTCGTGTGTCACCATGAGGATGGTTGCCTTCATCTGTTCATTGAGCATGCCAATGGTTTCCAGCAGCATGCGGGCCGATTTGGAATCCAGCGCTCCCGTGGGTTCATCCGCAAGAATCAGCGATGGATTCGTAATAATCGCCCGGGCGCTGGCAGTGCGCTGCTTTTCGCCGCCGGACATCTGATAGGGAAATTTGGAAAGGATGCTGGATATATTCAGCTTTGTCGCTACTTCCAGGACCTTGCGGTGAATTTCATCCGGCTTTTCGCCCAGAATGGTCAGCGCCAGAGCAATATTTTCATAGGCGGTGAGGGTGTCCAGCAGGTTGAAATCCTGAAAGATAAATCCCAGCTCCTCCCGGCGAAACCGCTCCAGCTCCTTGCCCTTCAAAGCCGTAACGTCTTTTCCTTTGATGCGGATGGTTCCCGCCGTCACGGTATCAATGGTGGAAATGCAATTTAAAAGCGTCGTCTTTCCGCTTCCGGAAACGCCCATGATGCCGACATATTCGCCTTCCTCCACGGAAAAACTGATGTTGTCCACGGCTTTTGTCACAACGCCCCTGCTTCCATAATATTTCTGCATGCCCTGCACCTGTAAAATCGTGCTCATTGGAAAATCCTCCTTCTTGCAAAACACTTTTTCGTTTCTATGCTCCTAGTGTAGCCGCTTTTTCAGGCGCAAACCATCGATTCTCCTTACATTTATCTTACATTTTTGTAAGGGTTCCGATGGGGAAAAACATCAGAATTTCACTGTACTCCCCTTCCTTGGATTTGGCCGATATGTTGAGCCCCTGCTTTTCGCAGAGCTTTCTGCAAAGATAGAGCCCCAGCCCGGTGGATTTCATCTGCCGTCCGTTTTCCCCGGTAAACCCCTTTTCAAAGATGCGCGGCAGATCCTTTTCGGGAATACCCCGCCCGTTATCCCAGATATGCAGCAAAACGCCGCCCGGCGACTCGTCGGCAAAACAGCGGATTTTTTTTGCGCCGTATTTTTCCGCGTTGGCGAGAATCTGCCCCAGCATAAACACCAGCCATTTCTCATCTGCATAGACGTTCTCGGCAAGATCCCGCAGCTCCACAGCAATCCCCGCGCCGATAAGCGCCTTGGCATGCTGCTTGAGCGCCTTTTTCACCGGCTCTTCCAGATTCACCTTGGAAATCACATAATCCTTTTCCAGGCAGTTGCTCTTGGAATAATAGAGCGCCTGCTCCACAAATCCATTGATCTTGGAAATTTCCTCGTCCATGCTCTCCATAACCGGACCTGGATGGTTCAAGGCCAGCAGGCGGGCCGACGCAATGGGCGTTTTTACCTCATGCACCCATGCCTCGATATATTCCCGGTATTCATCGGACGCATTTTTATAAAGGGCGATGTGGTCATTCATGGATTTCCCTGCCTCGCGCACTACCTGACAGAGGACTTTCCCTTCGAAAAAGGAGGGTTCCTCCAGCATCTCCGCGATCAGGTATTTGGGCGACAGCTCTTCCATCTCTTCCAGCAGATTCCGGTAAAACCCCCGTCGGCGCGCATATTCTATCCAATATCCCGCCGCCGCGCCCAGCAGAATACAGGCCGCAACAAAGAGGATTCCCAGCGCGTTCAAACGATAGGCATAGAGAATGCCGCATAAAAACAATGTCACAAACAGCAAAATTGCCATCTGCGGCAGCTTGTCCCGCAAAAAATCCCTGCCTCTCATACGATATACCCCCTGCCCCGCCGGGTGAGCAGAAAATCCGTCACGCCGATGCTCTCCAGCTTTTTCCGCAGGCGGTTGATATTCACAGTCAGGGTATTGTCGTCTACAAATTCATCCGACTGCCAAAGCTCGTTCATGATGTTCTCCCGGGAAATTACAATGCCCTTGTTTTCCATCAGAAGCTTGAGTATCTTCCCCTCATTTTTGGTCAGCTCGACTTCCCGCCCCAAACAGGACACCACGCCCCGCCCCGGATCCAGCACCACTCCTTTGTGTTCCAGGTTCTGCGGCGTATAGGCATAAGCCCGCTTCAGCACGGCGCCGATCCGCGCCAGGAGAATCTGCGGATTATAGGGTTTTGTTACAAAATCGTCCGCTCCCAGATTCATGCTCATAAGCTCGTCCATCTGGCTGTCCCGGCTGGTGACGATGATAATGGGAACCTCCGAGCGCTTTCGGATTTCGCGGCAGATATGATAGCCGTCAAAGACGGGAAGGTTCACGTCCAGCAGCACCAGCTCCGGTTGGTTTTCCATCACAAAATCCACCACATGCAGAAAATCCATGGAATAGATGCAGCTATGGCCATACCGCATGAAAAGCGTCTGCAGCTCTTCGCAAATTTTTTTGTCATCCTCAATCAGCAGAATTTTTGCCATATTGTTCCCCCTCTCCGGTTTTCTTTAGTATACCATTCTTTCCAAAAAGAAAAAAGGAAGGCATTTCCCTCCTTTTTTATCTCACGATGTTTTGTTTTTTCAGGGCCGGCTAAACCATTATATGGTATTTTCTATTCCCACTCTTCCCGCCAGAGACAGCGGCGCAGATCCACATTTCCGTTGGGCCGGAAAACCACGCCTTCCGCCTCCAACCGTTCCCTCTGGGCAGAAAAATGCGGAGCCAGGCGTCCGGCGCTGTTGACTACCCGATGGCATGGGATACTTTCCGGCGCATAGGAAAGCGCCTGCCCCACCATTCGGGCCCGCAGAGGATAGCCGGTGAGGCGGGCAAGCTGCCCATAAGTCGCAACCTTCCCCCGGGGAATCCGCCGGACAGCTGCATATACCTGCATGAAAAATTCCTGCTGGATTGCCATGCCCTATTTCATATACTCACTCAGCAGCTGATTTACCAGCTTGCCGTCCGCTTTTCCCTTTACAAGAGGCATCAGATTTTTCATGATGAGCCCCTTTTCCCGGGGTGTTGGGGCGGAGAGCTTCAGCTCTTCCAGCACCTTTTCAATGGTTGCCCGGATCTCGCCTTCATCCATCTGTTTGGGGGCAAATTCGGCATAGACCGCCATGCGCGTCCGGCATTCCTCAATAATCTCCGTGCGATCGGCCGGCGCACTTTCCAGCGTCTCCTGAGCTTGCTTGATTTCCTTTAAAATAATGGCGTTCTCCTCTTCCTCAGTGAGATCTGCCCGTTTATCGATGGCCTTGTTCTTGAGCGCCGCCAGCAGGAGGGATAAAGCCTCCTTGCGGGGCTTGTTTTTCTCCTTCATGGCGTTCATCATCTCTTTGCGGACGAGTTCAATTTTAGACATTTTTTCTCCTCCTTCTATGCTCTATTTTTCTTTCTTTTGCATCTCCCGGACTTCCTTCAGCACGGGATAGGGGTTGATATACGTCAGATCCGGCGAAACAATCGCCAGATGCAGATGGTTGGCAACGCTGTTGCCCGTGTTCCCCACATGGCCCACCACGTCGCCCCGCTGCACCCGGTCGCCCGGCGCGAGGAAATCCGTCATGCGCACCATATGGTAATAATGATATTCAAAACCGGCGTCATCCTTGACAATGACATAATTCCCGGCCACCTTATCCCTTCCGATATGGGTCACGGTGCCGTCCGTGCAGGAGAGAATATCCGTTCCCTCGGCGGCGCGGATATCCGTTCCCGTGTGTTTGCGGCTGCCCTTGTCGCGGACGTTATACCACCCGTTTTTGATATGCGTTCCCGGCAGCGGATCCCCGATGGTCCGCAGATATTCTTCACTCAGGGGATATTGGACAAACTCAGTCTCCTCGCCGTATTCATCATAAACCGTATTCATATAGGGGAGAATGAATTTTGCATTCATCAGATTTTCCTCCCCTGCCGCCAGCGTGTCCAGATCCGGCCAGCTTATGCCGACATGCAGTCCCCGCGCAGTTTTCTGCACTTGCACTTCCATGGCCTCCTGGAAGAGTTCCTGGCTGTTTTCAAACACATAGGCGCAGACCCCCAGCATCTGCCAGCTGGGAACCTGAATGCCTGTTTCCAGCTCTATCCCTGAAAATTCCTCAGATTCTCCAATCTCCTGGATCGTGTTCTCCAGAATATTTTCCCAGTCCTCCGCGATCCCGGCAAATTCGTCGCTGCTTTGGGCAACCTTTTCCTGCAAAACCTCATTCTTTCCAAGAGTATAGTCCTCCATGGGCAGGACAATATCATCCAGTGCAGAAAGAATGCGCTCTTTCCCTTCCGTATATCCCAGGGAAACCGGCTCCGCCACCGATGGGCTGGGCTCTGCGGGTGCAGTCTGCGCCTGCCCGGGGGATTCCGGCGTCTTTCCGTCCGCTTTGCTCACACATCCCGTCAAAAGCAACGCTGCAGCACATAACAGCCCGATGTTCTGCAGCGTGGTTTTCTTCCATTTCTTCATAGGACTTCCTGCTCTCCTATTCCTTCCCGAATTTTGGCGCCGCAAAAAGACTTTTGGGCGCGCCGCTCCAAAATGAAGATATTCCTTATTTTAAGCCATTTTCCCCGATTTTGCAATATTTCCTTTTTTCCATAAAAAAGAAGGAGCCGCCGTCTGGCAGCCCCCGCTCTTTTAAACTTGCTCAGCCAACAGGGCAAACGTTCACTGCCCGCAGCTTGCTGCTGTTTCTGGGATCGCTCTCGATATCAAAGGTCACCTTCTGTCCTTCTGCAAGAGTCTTGAAGCCATCCGCTACGATTGCAGAAAAGTGCACAAAGACATCGCCCGTTCCGTCATTGTTAGAGATAAACCCGAACCCTTTTTCTGCGTTAAACCATTTTACTGTACCTTCGTTCATCGTGGTACCTCCTCTGAAATTTGCTTCTTTCATGTATAAGAAAAAACTCACATACTTTTGTAAGCCATCTAAATGAACAAATGACTTACAAAAATATGTGAGTTCAATCGATACATTAAGAATGCTCTTTCAATATACTATACCGTTTGAGGGATGTCAAGTATTTTTACAAAAAAACGGGGATTTTTCCCGCCCTAACGGGATTTTACTGTCCGTCTTCTCCATTTTTTCAAAACAGGGGGCGCCAGTTCTCCCTGCAGCAATCTATTTCACGATTTCTCCTTCCGGTCTTCGCCGGCTTTTCCCCTATTTCAGATAATACCTCCGCAGGCCTTTTGTATGGTTTCCGTATTCAATACACTCTGCAGGACAGCCGCAGATGCAGGCCATACAATGGGTACAGTCTCCATTCCATACAGGTTTTCCCGACACTATCCGGATGTTATTCATCGGGCATAAGGTTTCGCATGTTCCGCAGGAAATACAGCCGTCATGGACTGCAAATTTCTTATCCTTAACTACCCATCGATAGAAAAACCAACGGACGACACTGCTCTTCAATCTATCCGTCAATGTGATCTTTTTTTCCGGAAAAAATCCCCCGCGGCGGACAATTTGAACCGCTTCCTCCAGCTCTTTTTCGGCGGCAGAGATAATCTTCTTTTCCTCAGCCTCCGGCGGAGCGGAAAAAACCGCAATATAGTTTTCCGGCATGACAATTTCCTTGACACCCCTATACTGAAATCCCTTTCTTTTACACAGCTTCCGCAGCGGCTTTTGCGCGTTGCCAATGTCATCGCCGCAGTCCATAATAAAATAGCAGCCAGTATTGCCGGAAAAACGGCTGCCGTCAATAAATTTTTCAAAAATCTGCGGAATTTGCCAGGAATACGTCGGGCAGACAAACACATAGGGAGAGTCGGAGTAAAAATCCCCGGTTTTATTTTCTTTTATCAACGCGTTGGCCGAAACCAGGCTGTCATCCAACTTCTGCGCAGTGAGTTTTGCCAAGTATCTGCTGTTTCCTGTACCCGTAAAATAAATAACCACCCACGATTCTCCTATATCCGGCATTTCTTTTTTATTCACACCACCGGGCGCACTTTTATTATATCACAAGCACCTGGTATTTTCCTAGCTGGGTCTATGACTGTCCACCCACCGCATCCATTATATCCCCGAAAATTGCTGCATTTTCCCATTTTCACGCATAGCATTCCGGCAATGAATTGGCGCGGATTGTCCAAATGTAAGGCGGCAACTTGAGACAATTCTAAAAATTCCACCCAAAACCAGGAGGACATCCGCCAACAAAATTTATCGCGGAGCAGCAGGATATTTCAATAAAACTATCTTTAGATTTTTATGCCGCTCCTTAAAAACAGGCATGAAAAAAGCCCGAAAACCGCATGGTTACGGGCTTTTTGATTGGTCGGGGTGAATTGTAAGATTTATAAGTTTTACATAATCTATTGAGAGCGTTGATCTCAAACAAACTATGGAAGAATTGCAAATTCCACTTCCTCAGGATATACAACCTCGGAATCATGCGGCCAATCAAAGAAAAAAGTTATATCGCGTTCCTTTTGATTTGGATCATCATTCGCAGGAATGAGCCGAATCTTTTTATTATTCTGAACCCATCCAAGTTTTATAATCTTCTTTATCGTTTTTGCTTTATAAGATTCTGGTGTATCTGGAGCAAACCTTACACAAATCTGTTTCACTTATTTCCCCTCCAATAAATCGATAATTAACATAATCTATACTTATAACCAGAATAACATAAAAATTTGTATTAAGCAAAATAAAAAGCCGAAATTTGTTAAAAAACAAATTTCGACTATGGTCGGGGTGACAGGATTTGAATTTGTCACCCATCATTTTATTTAGTGTTTTCCTATCGCATTTATTTTTCAAAAAATCGCTTTATATAGGCTTTTTTCGGCATATTTCATATTTTGGATATCGTTCTGTAAAATCGTGTAAAGGGTAAATTAAAGGGTCATTTTTAAGCTGTAAAGGGTCAAATAAAGGGTCAAAAAACAGGCAGTTTTTGACAATTTTTTTGTACTATAAATTTTTGTTTTAATATGCCTTACACGTCTTTTCATCCAGATCATAGAGGCGCAGGACGGCCCGTTCTACGCTGCTTCCATTCCATTCCAGAAACGTTTGCAGGCCCGTTGCGCGGTAGGCCAGATTCACTGTATATTCCTCCCGGTATTCCCGCAGCTCCTTTGCGTGGTACATTTTTCTAAGCGCCCCCGAATACAGGCGGGATATGCGCCCATACTTCTGCCCCGTCTCTTTGGCAATCTCCGCCACGGTCTGCCCACGATAGAACACACGGGATATAATCCCATCTTCATCGGCGTTTAAATGGGCACGGGCCGCCGCAATATCTTCCCGGGCTTTCTCATTGTATACCGTATCTATCACCGCTTGGAGCGCATTTTCTGCCGTATCATCCGCCACCGTATCCCCCAGGGTTAAACCTTCTTCCCCCTCTATTATTTGCCGTTCCAGGCTTAGGGCGGCGGGCTGCGCGTCATATCGCTGGGCTGCCGTGCGATATCCCAAGCAGTCCCACAATTCCTTTTTCAGATAGATGCAAAAGAAGGTGGAGAATTTACACCCCACGGACATGTCATATTTTTCCACCGCTTCCACCATTGCCAAATAGCTGCACTGCATCAAATCCCCGGTTTCTATCCCCCGTGCCCTGTACCGATCCTGATACCTGGTATAAAACCGCTGTACCCAGTACCGCGCCAGCTTCTCCACGCCGCTCCATAGCTCCCCGGCGTATTGGCTTTTGCCCCTTTGCAGCAAAATAGCTAGTTCTTCGTTGCTTTTCTGCATGGCTTTTCCTCCTTGGTTTTCGGTGGTGGGTGCTCTTTTCAAACAAACAAAAAGCACAATACTTGACATTTAATTCGTAGTGTGCTATACTTTTTTATGATAGAGGCAAGTCATGCAGGGCGGCATACTATCGGAAGTGGGAAATTGCTCTTTTTCGGAAAAGGCGGTCAGAAATGGCCGCCTTTTTCGTCTCTTAGAATACAATGCTTGTGCTTGGCATAGTAGAAGATTCGCCCTTGGCTATATCCAAAACCGCCTGCAATTGCCCCAGCAGACCCCGGAAAGCCCTGCCCCCTTCGGATGCCCAGTTGTTAAACTCCAATACTTCCCGCCCGGCCAAGGATTGCAGCGCATACAGAGGATTTGCCGCGTGGATATTGAAATATCTTGATTTCAAGGCGGTGAATTTATCCAGTGTGGCGGCCAGTATCTTTCTTGCCGCATAATCTTCCAAATATGGGGACATCATGCCCCGCAACACATCCGGATCGGTATCAAATGCGCCGCCGCTGTTTTTTATGGTTTCTACCACGTTGCGGAATCCAGTATCCGCGGCAAACTTCGGGCTGCTGATCGCCTTTCTGGCCGCCTCTATAGCTTTTGCATATTCGGCCTTGTATTCTTCTTTATCCCGCTTTGCACGGGTTTCCATGCCGGTATCCAGCTTCTTGATGCTGTCCTTGAGCTGCAAACTTCCTATTGCTCCGTCCACCGCCTGTTTTTCCAGCTGTCGGCGCGTGTCGTGGTATTCCGCCGCCGCCTGCCTATATTTGCTCACAATGTCCATCAGTCTTTCAATCTCTCGAATCATCTTTTATTCCTCTCCTTTATCCTTTCCATTCATCCAGCTTGCTTTGTATCTCGTCAATCTGCCTTTGCTGTTCATCCGCCCGGATGCTTCCAAGAACGGCATTACAGGCTAGAATAATCGTGTTTGCGGTTTTGCTTTCTATTTCTCCGTTAATGGTCATGTTGGCAATCCGCGCCAGTGTCCGCCGCACTTCCCGCGGGCTGCTCATTTTCAGACTGATCCTGCGCTTTGCCATCTTCTTCCCCCTCTCCGTAATCCTTCATAAGCGTAATATTTGCGTGATTTTCTGCATACAACATAGCTTCCGGCAGCGTCTCATATCGGGTAATATCCTTTTCCCGCTCTGATCTGTCCATAACTACGATTGTGCATTCGTAATAGGTCCCCATATTCTCTATATATGCCAGCCTGTCCGGCTGCGTAAACAGTCCCATTTTCTCCGCTTTCTTTTTCAGTTGGTCAAGTGTCGCCATTCTTTCATCCTCTCTGCTGTCCTGGGGGGTATCCCCCCGGAAAAACCCCTTGCTTTTGCTCCAAACCGTGATTTTTATATCTGCTTTTTTCCACCGTTTCCGGGGACGGGTTGGCAGATTTCCCGCCCCCTTTCACGGCTTTGGCAGGACAACATCTCAAGCCATATATAGCATAGCATATAGCTTGGATGCACCCTGCCAATTTTACAGTTCCATATATTTTTTTACGGCGGCAAAGAATTGGTTTTTGTGCCGATAGAAGCTCCGCTCGGATACCGGGAGAAAAAAACGGGCCTGCATCTTTTCAAACGTGTGTTTTCTCGGCTCCTTGCAGGACAGCCAGACGCAAAGCCGCAAGTTCTCCCGCTGCTCCCGCATCATGGTTTCTTTTTCTCCAATCTCCTGCCGGGCATTCTCCAATGCCTGTACAATTTTTGTTTTCGGATCGCTGTCAATTGCTTCCATTCGGGCGGCAAACTCCGATGCGCGGCGCTCACCGGCTTCCCGCCTGTCTATGGCTCTGGCATACCCGAACCGCGCCCGCTCTCGTTCGGTTTCGCACCATCTCCGCCACTCGTCATATTTTCGCATGTATCCCATGATAATTTGCCGCGTGGCCTTATCTACTGCATGTTTGTTATACGTTTTTTCGTCCTCCTTCTCCTGCCCTAACTCGTCCGGAACTCGTCCGGCAACTCGTCCGCCTCCCGGACGAATCGGCTCAATTTTGAGCGGATTGCAGGAACGTGAGTCCTCCATGAGGATTCACTGAGTCCTCCATGAGGATTCACTGAGTCCTCCGTGAGTGCTCAAATGTAATGTTTTGTAAGGTTCTGTTTAAGAGATTGCATAAGAGGCCGTATAAGAGATGCTTATACTGTTGCTTCTACATTGCTTCCACGTTTCTTCCACGCTTCTTCTATCTTTTTGCCCGAAAACTTCGGAGAATCCCCCTTTTCACTGCCCGATTATGGTCATATACTTAAACCCGTCAAGGCTGTCTGCAAACACAAACCGCCCCGCCGCATCCAGCACAAGCGCATGCACCTGTTCATTACATATTTCCGATGTTGATTCTACCAGCGCAAGGCATGCGACACGCTTCGTTGTCACAATATCCATTTCCGCATCATCATACATGGCGAATATGTTTCCCTGCGTTGGTATGATCTGTTTGATTCGTGCCAGTTTTTTCATTGGCTTCTTTTCTCCTTTCTTCGTTCCGCCTGCGGATCCCTCAATTTTGAGGAATCCCGCTCTCAAATACCCGCCACCATTAAAGCTCCACATCTATTCCATCGTCCATGAGTTTAAAAAGGGTTTCTTGTTCCCTTTTCACTGCTTCACGCAGAAAGCGAAACGCGGCTAAAAATTCATTGTATTTTTCCCCTTTTATCCCTTCATCTATGGTGTTTTGCAAGTGTCTTTCCTGTATTGCCAACATACACTCATATATGCCTTCCAGGTTGCAAGCTGGTTCAATTATCCATTCATAAGGATCGATGTTCATTGTTCTTTTCCCTTCCGCGCTTGGCATTGCTTTTTCCTCCGTTTTTCACTCTTTTTAGGGGCTTGGGTTTCCCTGTTGGTTCTTTCCTAACCCGTCCGCCTTAATAGCATTCTTCAAAAAATCTCAAATCGCGAATACGTCCGCTTACAAAATGATTGATATTGTAGTCGCAGTCTTCGTATTTTGTCCGAAAGTGCTTACTAATCAGTTGTTCGTACTGCGACGCCTCTATATCCTGCGTACACCCGTGGTTTTCATCTATATAAGGCAGTTTATTCATGATCTGCCTTATATTCTCTGTGCTAAGTTTAGGATGCTCGCGCCCTCTATACTTCCGGTAATACTTGAAATACGTCTTAAAGATTGTTTCAACCTCCTTTTCTGTATAGGGGTAGTCCTCCATTTCTTCATACGCTTGTCTGATCTGTTCACAAACAACATCAAAATCAAAGGAGGGGGAGGTGGCGCGGTGTGCAACTGGCTTGTCCAGTTGTGCACCCTTATATCCCTTATAAGGGTCGCCTTGGCGACCGCGCGCACTATCACTATCATTATCAGGTTCAGTAACAGTATCATTTACAGTAACAGTATCATTTACAATTACATTATCAGCTTGATTTGCTAAGCACTCCCTAGCATTGTTAGCCTTTGCTAAACCTCCTTTTTTTCCTGCTTCTCGTCTTTTTCGAACCTTTTCCTCCCATTTATTAAAATCCCTATCCATCTGGGACGAAATAAACGCATAGGCCATCTTGCACATAGCGTCTAATTGTTCGGGTTCTTTTCCCATGGCGTGAAGAAAAATAGCGGTTAACAACTCCCCCTTTTGGTTAGTAGTTAAAAGATTGATTTGTTCCCAGTAATCGGTATACAGTACAAAACTGTTTTTATCTTTGCTCAATTTTGCTTTGCTCCTTTCCTCCATTTTTTGTTCTCTTTTTTAGGGGCTTGGGTTTGTCCGGTTGATTCTCTTTTGTCACGATTTAGAACCCCAATTTTAGGGAGATTGGTATAAATGTTCCAGCCCCCGAAAAACACACCGCGCAAACCTGCATTACTACGCACTTTTTTCTTTTCTAAATCGTGACATTTGCCCCCCTTTGTTTTCTCTTTCGTTCCCGATTTTTTATTCTGTTCCCCTGCGCTTCGCATTTGGGGGAACAATATACTTGCCGATTGCTTGCCGGGACAAATTCCGCGCCGCATATTGCGCAGTTTTTCCGCACCGCATCCCGGAACAGAAGTTCCGCCTCAAGCGTGGAGTTGAGCGGCAACACACACTTTTTGAAATATTCGCATATTTTCCCGCTGGGCGGGTTTATCATACTGCATAAAGTGTCGCGCCTTGCGCAATAATCCATGCTGCGCCCTCCCCCATCGTCTGGAAAATGGTTAGCACATTCCGCCCGGACGAGATGCCGAATCTCTCTTTTTTGTTTGCTTGTATATTTGTAATTCATTCCCTCTCGCTCCTTTCTCTTTTAGCATTCACTTTTATATTTGCAGCCCTTGACGTTCAGCCCGGGGACATCATGGAGCACATCCAGGAGGGCAAATAACGCCGTATTTTTAGTTGCAACCGGGCTGTTTTTCTCCTTTTCGGGCGGCGGGTATTATTATCTCCTTCGCCCGCCGCCCATCTCAGATCGCAAATTTCGGCCTATTTTCATGCCACGGAAAACCGCCGCGCCTCCGTGGTCTTTATGTACTGTTCATACATTGCCGCATGTTCGGCCTTAAAGGTCTTGCTGTCAAACCGTTTCAGCTCGTAACGCTTCCACCGCACGTTGATTCCCTCAACGCTGATCTCTTCCTGCTCGCCCATATATGCCTTAATATCATCTTCCAGTGCGGCTATAGCGTCTTGCAGTTCGTTCAGCAGGGCCTTATATTCCCGGTATTCATTCAATCTGCTTTTCAATTCGTTTGTACTCATGGTTATTGCTCCTTTTTCTGGAAAGGCTCCAAGCTTGTTTCCCTGATCTGCGGCCCGTACCGTCATCTGGTTTCCATCGGTTTGCCTTTCCTCGTTGGGTTGTGCTATACTGATTGTAAGGGCGGCGGGCATTACCCCGCCACCCCCGGAGGTTAGTTCAGTGCCCGAATCGCTTCTTTCAACGATTCTTTCGCACTGCCGGCAACATACCAGATGCCGTCAATTCTTTTGAGTGTGAACATCCTTTTACCTCCTTTCCGCCACCTGCTGCAACAGGTGGCTTTTTTTGGGGGTTTTCTTAACCCTTGAACATATTGTATTACGTTTTTCGTAATTTGTCAATACGTTTTTCGTAATTTATTTTACTTTTTTCGTATTGACATTGTACGCTTCTCGTAGTATACTTTTAATGAAAGAAGGTGATGACAACGTCTATTAGTTTTAAGCTAAAGCAACTATTGGCAGTAAAAGGAATTACACAAAAGCAGCTTGCCGAACTAACGGGCATTCGACCGCCTACAATTTCGGCGATGTGCAACAACCACGCAAAGCATATTCCCGTTGATGTACTTGATAAAATTTGCAGTGTTTTAGACTGCCAGCCAAGCGACATTGTAGAATATGTAAAAGAGCAATAGCACCTCAGTAAATAAGAGGATATAGAACCATGAAGATATACACTATAATCGGCGGCGTAAACGGCTGCGGCAAGTCCAGCTTAACGGGAGCATTGAAAGCAGAACGGCGCGATCTGGGCGTTATTATCGACGTTGACAAGCTCGCGGCAGAACTGGGCGGCGATAACCTTGAAGCAGGCCGGGCCGCTATCAAAAAGATTGATGATTGCTTGTCCCGTGGCATTTCCTTCACCCAGGAAACCACGCTTGCGGGCCGCAAAACCGAACAGACGATAAAGCGCGCCCGTGACCTGGGCTACACCATCCGGCTCTATTATATCGGCCTGAACTCGGCGAATGAGTGCTTAAAACGCATTGAAAACCGCGTTGCCAAGGGCGGCCATGATATTCCCGCCGAGGACGTTACAAGACGCTTCAAGGGCCGTTTTGCCTCTCTGCTCCGCATTCTTCCATATTGCGACGAGGTCACGCTGTTTGACAACGACAACGGATTTATAGAGGTGGCGGAATATGTCAACGGGGAATTGCTCCCTAAGGGCGATTATCGGCCCGCCTGGCTCCGGGAATTGCTCGGCATAATGGATAAATAAATCTCTCCTGATTCTATAGGGCCGCCCCAAAATTGGGGAGCCCTTTTTTGTCTCACCCCGCTTCTCTCTGCCCCGGGCTGATCCACAACATTCCCTTGATATCGTCATATCGGAATCCCTCGTCCAGAAGGGCGGCAACCACCGTCTCCTTGCGCTTATACGCGGCCAGCTCCTGCGCCGTCAGAAGATCAGCCGCCGCCATTCCCGGCGCGCTGCGCTCTTTTTTTAGCTGCTTTGCCGTCTTTCCCGCCACCGCCTTATAAATCATGTCGGTATATGCCTTGTATGCGTGGCCGTGCATGCGCTCATTTTCTCCGCTGTCCCGGACGGCATCTGTCAGGGCACGGCGCACGGGCTTTCCCTCCGCTCGTATATGGCGGCGCGTTTCCAATTCCCCGCGCATGTCGAAAAATTGCCGCACAAGCTCTACCTTGAATTGCGTCACCGCTTCGGTATTGCGCAGAAAGGTAATGAGAAGGGTTGCCTGCTGCTCGTTTAAATGGTAGGTTTTGAGATAGTTTCCGCTCCCATTTTTAACAATCTTTCGGATTTCAAATCTCAAAGATCCGAATACTTCCAATCTCTCCTTCTTTTCTCGAATCAGCCGTTGCACTGCTGGAAGTTTTACCCCCGCGCACTCCGCTATAATTTCATCCGTGGTATACGGCTCCATTTTCTTGTTTACAGGCTCAATGAATACCAGTTCTTTCATGCCTCTCCCCCCTCATTTTTCATTGCATTTCTGCCGCTGTTCCGGCCTCCCTGTCCATCCATGCCAACAATGCCTCTTTGGGGACGATAATCCGCCGCCCAATAGAGATTTTAGGGAACCCTGCCATATGCACCAGCTCATAGGCTTTCGGGCGGCTGATTCCCAAATACTGCGCCAGTTCATCAACGCTAAGTGTCGCTTTTTCCATAACTTCACCCCCTTTCTGTCAAGACTTATCCCTCATCCATGATTTCTGTTACATCTACGCCCAGCGCTTGGGCAATTCTTCCGGCGGTTTTTGGTTCACAAGTCCCACGAAGGGTTATTGTGCTTATATTCTGCCTGGAAATGCCGCTCCGCTCTGAAAGAACGCTTTTTGTAAAGCCATTTCTTGCCATAATAGCTTCAATTTTTCTAATACTGATCTTCATGTTCTTATGTCCCCCCATATTTTAAATGTTCCTTATAAGAACACCTTACCATCAAATTTTGTTACTGTCAAGAACTTTTTTTAAAAGCATTGAACTTTTGTTCCGAATAGGATACAATGTATTTTAGGGGGTGTATACCATTCATGGGAAATAAAATAAAAGAATGCAGAAAAAAAAGAGGCGTTTCACAAGAAGAACTAGCAAAACAAATAGGGGTAAAGCGCGCGGTGATTTCTAAGTATGAAACGGGGAAAATATCACCCCGATTAGATATGGTGCAGAAAATCGCCCGCGCACTTGGCGTGTCAATAGATGAATTATTAGGCGATACATTGTATATTGATACGTTGGAAAATATGGCCGATCTTTTAATTTCGGGGAAAGCAACCCAGGAAAACTTGGCAAAAAAAATGAAAGAATATTATCCAAATACTCCAGCCGACGAATTATTGCGGATAGAGATAGAAGCGGAAAAGGAACGCCACGCGCAAGCGGTTGTCTCTTTGCGTAGGTTACCAGAAGATCAACGGAAGGCCGTTTATACGATCATAGAAGCCATGAGTAGAAAGGAATAATAACATGCCACGCAAGACCACCAGAAATGCCCAGGGTGGCGGCACAATCCGCCAGCGTAAAGACGGACGCTGGGAGGCGCGTTATACCGTGGGCCGTGATCCCGGAACGGGGAAACAGGTGCAGCGGTCTGTTTATGGTATGACGCAGGCAGAAGTCAGAAAAAAGCTGCAAGCCGCCACGACCGCCATTGACAATGGAACCTATACCGAGCCTGCCCGGCTCACCGTGGCGCAGTGGTGCGATATATGGGCTAAAGAGTACCTGAACCATTTAAAGCCACGCACAAGGATTGAATATATTGCCCTTCTCACCAATCATATAAAACCCAAAATAGGCGGCGTTAAGCTGCAAATTCTTTCCCCGCATACCGTACAGACCTTTATCAACACTCTGCCCAAAACGGGAATATCACCAAAAACAACAAAGAACATTCACGGGGTCTTGCATAAGGCGTTGGAACAGGCCCGCCAGATCGGATATATTGCCCAGAATCCCGCCACGGGGACAAAGCTCCCCCGATGGGACAGAAAAGAAATAAAGCCCCTGGAATCCAAAGATATTGCCGCATTTATGGAGGCAATTCAAGGTGATCCTTATGAGGCTTTGTTTATGGTGGACTTATTTACCGGCCTGCGCCGTTCTGAAATTCTGGGGCTTACTTGGGATTGCATCGATTTTGAAAAAGGCACTGTTCATGTATACCAGCAGTTGCAACGCATAGGAAAGGAATATAACCTGGCTCCGCTAAAAAGCAGCAAGCCCCGCACTATTTCCCCCGCCCCGGACATTCTGCGCCTGCTTAGGGAACAGCGCAGGAAACAATCTGAATGGCGCATGGTGGCGGGTTCGAGCTGGGATCCCTGGAAGGGTGTGCCGCTGGTATTCACAAATGAGATAGGCGGGCATCTTTCCGATCAGACCGTATATAAGCACTTCAAGAAGATCATGGCATCGATTGGCCTGCCGGAAACGCGCCTGCATGATCTGCGCCACACTTATGCCGTCATGTCCTTGCAGGCCGGGGACGATGTAAAAACCGTGCAGGAGCATCTTGGCCACTATACCGCCGCTTTTACTCTGGATGTATATGGGCATGTCACCGAACGCATGCAGAAGGAAAGCGCCCGGAAAATGCAAACAATCCTTGATGGGTTAAAGGGTCAAAGCAAAAATTAAAGGGTCAAAATAGCGTTATAAAATTCTGTAAAGGGTAAATTAAAGGGTCAAACCCCTAAAAACAGGCATGAAAAAAGCCCGAAAACCGCATGGTTACGGGCTTTTTGATTGGTCGGGGTGACAGGATTTGAACCTGCGACCTCTTCGTCCCGAACGAAGCGCGCTACCAAACTGCGCTACACCCCGCTATATGGAGCCAACGAGGGGACTCGAACCCCTGACCTGCTGATTACGAATCAGCTGCGCTACCAGCTGTGCCACGTTGGCATCCTTCTTTTTGGCCTTTTGGGCCAGGCGCATCTCAAATGCACAAAACGAATTCTATCATATTCACGGCCGGTTGTCAACGAGTTTGCCGGGAAAAATCTTTAAAGTATTGATAAAATGTACATTTTATATTTCCATTATACAGCTTGCGCTTTTTATCCGCCTGTCTGCCGAATTTCCGCTCAAAGTCTGCGTCTGCGCTGAGGAAGTAGTAGCGGAATCCATGGATGCGCTTCATGCTTCGCCCCAGGGCTGCATACAGTTCCTTCACTTCCTGTTCTTCTCCCAGCCGCATGGCATAGGGCGGGTTGCTGAGAAGCGTTCCCTCCTCCGTGATCGGCGAAAAACAGGCCGCATCCACAGCGGAAAAATGAATCATGGATTCCACTCCCGCCCGGCGCGCATGAAACCTGGCCATCTCCACCATTTTATCATCAATATCCGAAGCGAAGATGGGAATGCCCGGGTTTTCTATCTCGCGGCTCCGCGCCGCTTCCCGCTCCAAAACAAAAGCCCTCTCCCATTCATCTGACCAATGCTGAGCGGCAAACGCCCGGCGAATCCCCGGTGCCTGTCCTTTTGCCCGCATCGCCGCCTCAATGGCAATGGTCCCGGAACCGCACATGATATCATAAAACGGACGGTCCCGCCAGCGTGTCAAATCGATCAGTCCCGCCGCCAGCGTTTCCCGAAGAGGAGCCGGACCGTTCTTTACCCGGTATCCCCGGCGGTTGAGTCCAGCGCCGCTGGCATTCAGACAGACCGAAACCTGATCCTTCAAAATATGGATATAGATGCCGGTTTCCCTTCCACTCTCCTTATAAAACCGCAGCCCATAGGCTCTGCGCAGGGCCTCTACTATCGCCTTTTTGGAAATAGACTGGATATCCGGGACGCTCTTCAGAACCGAGCGCACCGAATCCCCCGCCACGGGAAAACGCGCATCTTTGGAAAGCCATTCCTCCCATGGCATTGCCTTCACCCCCTCGAACAGCTCGTCGAAGGTTGTGGCCATAAATTCCTTTAAAACGATATATACCCGGTCCGCCGCCGTCAGCCAGAGATTCGCCCGGGCGATGCCCGAAAGATCTGCGGAAAAATACACCCGGGCATCCCGGGCATGGATATTTTCCGCCCCTAGCCGTTCCAGCTCCCGAGCCACTACGGCCTCCAGGCCGAAGGAACAGGCGGCATAGCACATCCATTTATTTTCCATGAGGAACCTCGCCGGCGTCCTGCGCGGATAAAAGGTCATAGAGCTTGTCCCCGGAAAAATCCCGATCCTCTATCTCCTCTCCGCCCAGCTGCTCCGCCGCATTTTTCAGCTCCAGAAATACATAGTATTCCAATCCCGGCTCCTCCATGGCCTGCCGCAGTGCGGGAAGCGCCGCCGGGTCGCCATAGCGGCCCAGGCACTCTGCAAGAAACGCCCGGTCTGCATCCGGCTTTGCAAATTCATCCAACAGGATCTCGCGGATATTATCCGACGGAGTCAGGCTGGAAAGCAGATCGATAAAGCATTTGCGCCCATAGCCGCGGCTTGCGGGGTATGCCTTGAGCAATATCTCCCGCGCCTCCTCCCCCGCATCGCCAAGGGCTTCCGCCGCTTCTTCGGCATACGCGCAGTCTTCTTCCAGATGAATGAGTTTTTCGGCATACCGTTCCAGAGGGTGCGGCAGCTCCATTTCCGTCAGAAGAGAGATTACTCCCGCCTGGACGTCCAGCAGCTCCTCCTGCTCCATATCCTGGCTCTCATTGGCAAAGAGAATATGGCAGAGCATGGGATATACTTTCTCCTTTTCCTCCAAAAGCCGTCGGAAAAGCGGGTCCGGCAGCTCTATTTCCGCCTTTTCGTATTCGATGAGCATGCTCACCAGCATTTCCGGCTCTTTAACCGCGTCAAAATAGGCGTTGGGGGACTTTCCGCCCAGCCATTTCATGGGCTGATCCAGCCATCCCTCCAGCATATCAAAATAAAGGTCATCCGCCTTTTCTTCATCCTCCAAAACCTCGGGATGATCTTTGCACCATGCAAAATAATCCTGGGTAAACCTTGCCTGAAAATCGATTAACTGAAGTTCCATATCATTTCTCCTCGTCTTTTGCGGGAAATACCTTCCGAAGCAGGGCGACACACCGCTTGACGGATTCCGGCTTTGCCTCCATCGCCTCTGCCACACGCTCCATTGTCCATTCTCCCCCTGCCGAAAGCCGGGGCAGGCAGATATAGAGAATAGCCGCGGCCCAAGCATTGGTGTTGCGCATCAGCGGCGCATGTTTCTGGGCGCTGATATACCGCCCGAAAATCTCCAGGGCAAAGGGCATGATCTCCCGGGCGTTCAGAATATCCGCCCCCTCGATGATGCGCTCCAGAACCTTCTGGCTGCTGGGATAGAGGCGGGTTTTGGCATCCTCCACCATGCCTACGCGGATCTCGGTGATCTTCCCGGAGATATAGGCAATATAGGGCTGCGAAGCGCCCATGCGCCGGAGAGCCAGAAGGGCGTCGTTCTTCGCCAGGTCCGGTTCGCTGCGCCGCAGCAGATAGCGCCGCAGAATCCCCTCTGCCTTTTTGTCGGCAAAGTTTCCAATGATATCCAAAACCGCCCGCTTTACGGACAGCTCCCCCAGGGAAAGGCCCCAGACCAAAAGCGAGGAAAAGACCTCGTCCTCCCGCCACAGCCTTTGCAGCTCCTCCGTTCCCTTCTGGAGGCTGGCATTGATAAACGCCATGCGCCGCCGGATCTCCTCCATGGGCACCTGATACGCATATAAAATGCGAACAGACTCCCGCTTCCCGTCACAGACCTCCTGCACCAAGTTTTTGTAATACAGCGCGATGGTATTTTCCGGATCGATCTTGATCATATCCATGAAATAGTCGAAAGCTTCGGCATAACGCCCGGTGTTGGCGGCGCTGGCGCCCATCAAAAAGAGCGTCCGCGCATCATAGGGCATTTCTTCCAGCACGGTTTGGAGGATGCGATAGGCCCGCTCATCCTCCATCAGTTCACAGTATGTGAGGGCCAGCTTCACCTTTTCATCCAGCTCCTCGGGAACCAGGCGGTCCAGGGCGGCAATGCAGTCCTCCCAGCTTTCCCCCGGCCCCAGGGAATTTTCAAAGAGAATTTTGTTGCAGGTAGCGTGGAGATTCTCCGGTTCCGCCGCTAAAACCTCCCGGGTCAGCTCCTGGGATTTCTCGGTTTCCCCGCAGCAGTAATAGGCCAGGGCCAGGTTGTTTTTGATGAACAGAAGGTCGGGATATTTCTGCAGCGCTGTGGAAAGAACCCGGATGGCCTGCTCATATTCCCCCTGATCCAAAAGATCCTTCCCCTCCTCGGCAATGTCATATGCCCCGGGCGGGACATCGTCCTCCAAAGCCTCCGCTTCTTCATATTCCATGAGATCCAGGAAATCCTGTGCTTCATAGGTATACATTCCTTCCGGGAATTCCTCTAAATACCGCGTAAAACATTCCCTGGCCTTATCTGCATCCCGCAGGCCAAAGAAATTGCAGCCCAGCCCGAACACACAGTCCCCCGGATCTCCCTTCTCCTTTGCGATCAGGGAAAAGAAAATATAATTGGATTCATCAAAGCAGCACAGCTCGGTATAGAGCTCTGCCAGCTCCATCTGATAATCCGTGTTTTCCGGATCTTTGGCCGCCGCCGCCCGCAGCGCCACAAGGGCGTCGATATAATTGCCGCGGTCTGCCAGTTTCTGGTATTTTAAATAGTGAAACCGCGCCTTTTGCTCAAAGCGCAGCACGTTGTTTTTCTGCTTTTCGATGCTCATTCGTTTCCTTTTATCAGTGTGTGGCTTCCTGGAGCAGACGGCGCAGCGCCTCCGCGTCAAACAGATATTTCTTGTTACAGAACCGGCACACGATTTCCGCCTGTCCGTCCTTTTCGATCATATCTGTAATTTCCTCCCGCCCCAGGGAGATGATAACCTGCTCCAGCTTTTCCCTCGAGCAGTCGCAGTGGTAGCGCGGCTCCCGGGTATCCAGCTCCTTCACATCCATCCCCGCAAAAATCGTCTTGACCGCCTCTGCCGGGGATTTGCTCAGAAGCAGCATAGCATAGTTCTGAATATCAAACAGACGGCTTTCAATATCCGAAAGCGTTTCCTCGCTGGCGCCCGGCATGGGGCTTATAATCAGTCCGCCCGCCCGGAGCACGCTGGTGTCGATATCCACCCAGACACTCAGATACACGATGCTGGGCTGCTGCTCGGACTGCAAAAAATAATAGGCCAGGTCCTCCGCGATCTCACCCGAGCGCAGTTCTGTCTTTCCCACATAGGCATCCTTCAGGCCCACATCCCGGATGACCGTCAAAAAGCCGTCTTTCCCGACGGCGCCGCCCACGTCCAGCTTGCCGTCGCTGCGGGCGGGGAGGTTTACCTGGGGATTTCCCATACAGCCACGAACCGTGCAGTCGCCCTTGGCCGTGGCCAATACGGTGCCCGCCGGGCCGCCGCCATTGATGTTGATGGTCAGAGAATGGGACGGATGCTTCAGCTCGCTTCCCATCATCACAGCCGCCGTCAGCGTGCGCCCCAAAACCGCCGTCGCCACGGGAAAGGTTTTGTGAATCGCCTTCGCCTCTTCCACCAAGTGCGTCGTATCCGAGGCCATCACCCGCACTTCATTGTTGATTATCAATCTCGTCAGTTGATCCTTCATCTGCCGTTTCCTGCTTTCTCATTATTTTACTGCCGCAAACTGCAGCCGCTCGGTTTCCGCCGAAGGCTGGTTTCGGGTTCCAAAGGCATAGACCTCCACCCGGGAAAATCCCGCCTCCGCCAGCATCTTTTTCAGCTCTTCTGCCGTATACGCCGCCTGCACCTGCTCCTCATCGCTGCGGGCATATAAATCCCCCTTCTCCTGCCGGGAAAAGAAGGTAAGCTCCATAGAAACCCGGCGCTTTGCCGCATCCCAGCGGTTCTGCCAGAAACAGGTGAGAGTTTCTCCATCGTCATAGAACAGCTCGTTTCCCAGAATATGCTCCAACTTATAGGCGCTGCTCACATCAAAAAGCAGCAACCCGCCTTCCCGCAGGGCCGCACAGGCTCCCGAAAAAAAGGCCAGCACCTCCCGGCGCTCCAGCAGATAATTTACCCCATCGCAGGCGCAGACAACCGCATCCTGCCGGGGAATTTGCAGCCGCCGCATATCCATCTGGGCAAAAGGCAGCTTGACCCCCGCCCGGCGGGCATTTTCTTCCGCCTCTGCCAGCATTTCGCCGGAGATATCCGACGCTGCCACATCATAGCCCATCTTCCGCAGGCGTATGGAAAGCATTCCCGTCCCGCAGGCCGTCTCAAATACCTTCTTGACGGGGATCTTTGCCTTTTGCAGGAGGCCATGGATATATTCCGCCCAGGCGTCGTAATCCACATCGCCCATCAGTTCGTCATAAAACTCCGCCAGTTTTTCATAGATACCCCCATTCATGGCAGATCAATCATCCTTGCCATAAACTCCAGGCCCACAAGCAGGTTTTTTTCGTCAAAATTAAAGCGGCTGGAATGCAGCGATTCCCCATGCTCCGCATCCTGAATGCCCAAAAACACGAACAGGCCGGGGATCTTTTCCTGATAGCAGGCAAAATCCTCCGCGATCATCACTTCTTCCGCCGGCACAAGGGTTTCATCTCCCCGGCCAATCTTTTCCACCGCCCGTTCCACCAGCTCTTTGGGGTTCACCACCGGCGGATAGGCAATTTCCACCTCAATTTCGGTTTTTACACCCATGGAGACCTCCAGCCCGCGGAGCATCTCTTTCAATCGCTCCATGATATATTCCGCCCTCTTCTGGTCAAAGGTGCGCACAGTCCCTTCGATTTCTACGCTTCCGCAAATCACGTTACGGGCTTCACCGCCGGAAATTTTTCCAAAAGTGACCACAGCCGTTTCCACCGGATCCATATTGCGCGAAACAATCGTCTGCGCCTGGCTCAGAAAGCTGGCTGCTGCCACCAGCGCATCCACACCATTCTGCGGCCGGGCGCCGTGAGCACCCCTGCCCGTGATGCGGATATTCACATCGCACATATTGGACATAAGCGGACCGGCTTTGATTCCAATCTTTCCGGCCGGGAGATACGGCCAGAGATGCTGGCCATAGATTTCATCCACATCCGGATGGGTCAGCGCCCCCGCCTCCATGAGCGGCCGGGCGCCGCCGTCGGCCTCCTCAGCGGGCTGAAATAAAAATACTACATTATATTGCAGGCTTTCCCGGTTTTCACAAACCAGCTTGGCCAGGCAAAGCATGGTGCTCATGTGCCCGTCATGGCCGCAGGCATGCATCGCTCCGGGATGCGTGGAGAGATAATCGATCCCCTCGTTGCATTCGTTCACCGGAAGAGCGTCGATATCCGCGCGAAAAGCTACTGTCTTTTGGGGATGCTGGGCCATAAACACGGCGCGCACTCCCGTTCCGCAGAGAATTTCCAGCTGATCCGGCGAAAGCTCCTTCAAATACGAATAAATATAGGCGCTGGTCTTCTTTTCCGTCCACGCCGGTTCCGGAATTTTATGTAAATCGCGGCGCACCCGCCGCAGCTCGTCCTCCATTGCCAATACCTGGCTTCTAATTTTCATTGGTATTCCTTTCGCTGCCTTTCTTTCTTATTTAAATAATATATACTATACAGGGAAGTTTTTCAAGCTCTCCCCTCCTCCGCCGGGCAGGGAGAATTTCAGAAAAACCCTGTAAATTCCCTTTCGCACATTGACAGTCTATTTTTGCAATGCTATAATGAGACAAAAGTTTATATAGAAAAGTCAGAGGAGCGCATTTTCAGGAGTATGGCAAGGTTAGGCGGCGGCCGCCAGAGAGCTTTGCCAGAAAGGGGAAACGCGCCGAAAGCGGAGTTCCTGCCGAAAGAACCGCCGCTTGGGTATACGGTGAATAACCGTATAACTGTCGCCTGTCATGGGGATGATAGGCGGAGTGCTGCTGGTTCCCCCGCCGCCTTGCCGAGTCAGGGTGGGCTTCTTCGGAAAAAAACAGCGCACCCTTTGACGGGACGCTGTTTTCTGGTTTATACAAAGATTTTATTAAGAATTGCGGAGGAAGTAATGAAAAAGTATAACATTGCAATCGTTGGTGCAACCGGCATGGTAGGGCGCAAGTTCCTTCAGGTTTTGGAGGAGCGCAAGCTGCCCGTGGAAAACTATTATCTCTTCGCCTCCAAGCGGAGCGCCGGAAAAAAGGTTGCATTTTTTGGCAGGGATTATGTCGTGGAGGAATTGACGGAAACCTGCTTTGATGGAAAAGACATTGACATTGCCCTGTTCAGCGCAGGCGGCGACACCAGCTTGAAATTTGCTCCAGTGGCGGCAAAGGCGGGAGCTGTTGTCATCGATAATTCCAGCGCATGGCGCATGGACGAAACCGTTCCGTTGGTCGTTCCCGAAGTAAACCCGGAGGATATCGATTGGAACAAGGGCATCATTGCCAACCCCAATTGCTCCACCATCCAGGCCATGGTGGCCCTCAAGCCGCTGCACGACCTCTATAAGATCAAGCGCGTCATCTATTCCACCTATCAGGCGGTTTCCGGCGCGGGGCTCGGCGGATATCAGGATCTGGAAAACGGAATCAAGGGCGAGGCCCCTAAAAAATTCCCCCACCCTATCTTTGGCAACTGCCTGCCCCATATCGATGTGTTCCTGGATAACGGCTATACCAAAGAGGAAATGAAGATGGTCAATGAGACGCATAAAATTCTCCATGACCCCTCCATCAAAGTGACGGCGACTACCGTCCGTGTTCCGGTCTATTATGGCCATAGCGAAAGCATTAACCTGGAATTTGAAAAGCCATATGATCTGGCTGAGCTGAAGGCAGCCCTGGCCAAGGCCCCAGGCATCGTCGTTCAGGATGATCCGCAGAACAACGTCTATCCCATGGCGGTCACCGCTGCGGACACCGATCCCGTTTATGTCGGGCGCATCCGCCGGGACGATACCGTGGAATCCGGCCTGAATATCTGGGTCGTTGCAGACAACATCCGCAAGGGCGCCGCTACCAATGCCGTGCAGATTGCGGAGGAATGGATCCGCCGCCAGAATCAGTAGCAAATGCAGTTTAAGTTTCCCGCCCTGCCTTTAGGGCCGGGAATATCGCAATAAAAGGAGATCTATCATGCATATTTTTGAAGGAGCCTGCGTCGCTCTCGTTACCCCCTTCCAGGACGAACATTCCGTCAATGTGGAAGCATTAAAGAAACTGTTGGACTATCAGATTGAGAATGGGACGGACGCGATCCTCGTCAACGGCACGACGGGTGAGCCCGCCACCATGACAAAAGAAGAAAAGCATTTGGTCATCGAAACCACTTTGGAGCATGTCGCCGGCCGCGTCCCGGTCATCGCCGGAACCGGCGGGAACAACACGGCTGCGGCCATTGAGGAATCCCGGTTCGCCAAGGAGGCGGGTGTGGATGCTATCCTTGTTGTCACTCCTTACTATAACAAGTGCTCCCAGGATGGTCTGGTGCAGCATTATTTCGCCATTGCCGACGCCGTAGATATCCCCATGATTCTCTATAATGTCCCCTCCCGGACGGGCGTCAACATCACGCCGGCCACTCTGGCCCGGCTGGCGGAACATAAGAACATTGTCGCCATCAAGGAGGCCAGCGGCAACATTTCCCAGATTGCGGAGATGGCCCGGTTGGTGGAGGGCAAGATGGATCTCTATTCCGGCAACGACGATCAGGTGGTTCCCCTCATGTCGCTGGGCGGTCGGGGCGTCATTTCGGTTCTCTCCAACATCGCTCCCGGGCCGGTGCATGAAATGGCCATGGCATATTTGCAGGGTGATGTAAAGAAAGCATGCCAGATGCAGCTTCAATATAATCCCTTGGGAAATGCCATGTTCACGGATGTGAACCCCATCCCGGTAAAAACAGCGCTCAATCTCATGGGCTTCCAGGCCGGGCCGCTGCGCCTTCCCCTTTCGGAGATGAAAGAAGAGGCCAAAGCCAAGCTGGCAGAGACGCTCAAAGCCTTTGGCTTGCTCTAGGGAGGCTTTCCTATGTTACGAGTGATTATTTGCGGTGCCAATGGAAAGATGGGGCAGGCAGTTGCCGGGGTTGTGGCAGAGACGGAAGATGCCCAGGTCGTTGCGGGAGTTGATTTATTCACGGAACGCGCCAATCCTTTCCCGGTCTATCAAAAGATCCGTGAATGTCCCCAGGAGGCGGATGTTATTATCGATTTTTCCCGTCCTGCCGCTTTGGCGGAAAATTTCGCCTATGCAAAAGAGACGGGCACGCCCATCGTGATTGCGACAACCGGCTATACGCCTGAAGACAAGGCATCGATTGCCGCCTGCGCGGAACACGTCGCCGTGTTCTTTTCGGCCAACATGTCCCTGGGCGTCAATCTGCAGATGGATCTCTGTCAGCAGGCCGCCCGGTTTTTCGGCAAAAAGGCAGATATCGAAATTATTGAAAAACACCACAATCTGAAAGTAGACGCCCCCAGCGGAACGGCACTGGCCCTTGCGGACGCCATCAACGATTCTCTGGGGAACCAGTTGGATTACACCTATGGCCGCCATGGCCGGGATGCCAAACGGACGGATCATGAGATCGGCATTCATGCCATCCGCGGCGGCCGCATCGTTGGCGAACACGATGTCATGTTCATTACGAATGATGAGGTTGTGACGGTTTCCCATCACGCGGAAAGCCGGCAGGTTTTTGCCATAGGCGCTGTCCGGGCAGCGGGTTTCATCGCCGGACGGGAGCCGGGTCTCTATTCCATGCAGGATATCATCCATGAGCATCGGACCATGACGGATGTCACCGTCATTCCCCAGGAAGCTGTCATCACGCTGCGATCTATTCCCCATGATATCGCATTGATCGCCAAGGTATTTTCCCGCATTGCCGAACAGGGCATCAACGTGGATATTATCACGCAGTCTGCGCCTCAGGAAGGAAAGGTGGATCTCTCCTTTTCCCTGGATAGCGCGGATATTTCCAAAGCGCAGGAAACTCTCGGTTCCCTGGAGGAAAAGATCGATTTCCAGACCATCGATGACTTGACAAAGATTATCGTGGAGGGTGTTGGCATGCAGACCCATCATGGTGTTGCGGCACAGCTCTTCTCCGTATTGGCGGAAAACAAGATCAACATTATGTTTGTCACCACTTCAGCCACAAAAATCACTTTCTGCGTATATGCCGCTGACGGCGACAGGGCCGTGCAGGGAATTGCGGATTCTTTCCATCTGCATGTGCGTTAAAATGCAAAGTTAAAAAGAGAGGGAAATTCCCTCTCTTTTTTTTAAATTTACTTTTATTTTTACAGCAGTATACTGATTTTAAATATGTAAGTTCATCATAATATTCGCTTTCCATTGACTTTTCAAATGTATCGGCAAAGGTTTTATATAGGGAATATCCGCGATAGAATTACTTTCCCCACACTTTTTACGTCAAGCCAGATAACAAACAAGCCCTCTGATAAATATAAAGAAAACTAAGCGAATGCATCCTTCATAATTTTATCCCGCAGATATACGTTGAAATCATCATACTGATCCTGAGAAATTAGTATAGGCCTGCTCATAACAACGAGGGCATGCCCTTCGTCTCCTCTATGATATGGAGGGTGGATGTGGGAATATATATTCTCAACGAATCCGCATTTCTCATAAAAAGCCTTTCTTCTTTTGGATATTTCATCGATCGGAGGATCAATCTCAAGTATGATGATCTTTTGCTTTTTGTTTATAAGAGAAAGAGTCTTTTGCCCGTACTGTTTGTTTCTCATCTCCGGCAGGATACATAAATGTTCAATATAGATATAATTCGCAGTCTCCCAGTATAAAACAAGCCCAATAAAAACCTCCGCATCATAAATCAGTTCAAAATGATAGGCATTGTCGCATAGAATTTTGGCCTGGGAAAATTCTTCCCTCTGTTCGTGAACCGGAAAACTGCTTTGATACAGTTTCAAAGCGCAGCTATATGCGGGATGGGTTTTATTTCTAATCCGTTCAAAATGTATCATCTTTATCCTTGCTCTCATAGATTTTTTTATTAGATCAAAGTATAGCACATATTCTTAAATCACACAAACAAAACCCCGGCACATAGTTTTGCCGGGGTTCTTCGGTTTTACAACTGCTTTTTATTTGCCAATCGGTTGTTTCATTTCTTGATGCCGATGTCCGTCCGATAATGAGCGCCGTCAAAGTGAATTTTTTTCACATTGGCATATGCCTTTTCCCTGGCCTCTTCCATATCCCGGCCCCGGGCTGTCACACCCAACACGCGGCCGCCCGCCGTCCGGAATTTACCGTCTTCCAGCTTGGTTCCCGCATGGAATACCATAACATCCTCATCCACCTGTTCGAGCCCGGTGATCTCCTTGCCCTTCTCATAGCTTCCCGGATAGCCGCCCGATGCCATGACTACACAGACCGCCGCGCCCGGTTCCCATTCCAGCTGAATTTCGTTCAATCGCTCATCCACGACTGCCTCCAAAATTGTCAGCAGGTCGTTTTTCATGCGGAACAGGACGCTCTGGGCCTCGGGGTCGCCGAACCGTGCATTATATTCTAACAGCTTGGGACCATCTTTGGTGAGCATCAGGCCAAAGAAAATCACGCCCTTGAATTTCCGCCCTTCTTTGTTAAGGGCATGCATAGTGGGAACAATGATCTCTTCTTCCACCCGTCTGCGCATTTCCGCCGTATATTTGGGCGTGGGACAGAAAGTCCCCATGCCGCCGGTATTAGTCCCCTCGTCGTTATCCAGCGCCCGCTTGTGATCCTGTGCGCTCTCCATGGGGAGAATGGTCGTTCCATCGCAGAAGGTCAAAACGGATACCTCCGGGCCTTCCAGGAACTCTTCGATGACCACGGTGTTTCCCGCGCTGCCAAAGGCTTTGTCCTCCATGATGGTCTTGAGGCCCGCCCGGGCTTCCTCCCGGGTCTTGCAGATGAGAACGCCCTTGCCCAGAGCCAATCCATCCGCTTTCAGAACAACCGGGATTTTGCAGGTTTCCACATACTCCTTCGCAGCGTTATAGTCCGAGAAAATCTCATATTCCGCCGTGGGAATATGGTATTTTTTCATAAGCTCCTTGGAATAGGCTTTGCTGGCCTCGATAATGGCCGCCGCCTTGTTCGGCCCAAAGGCGCGGATTCCCGCCGCCTCCATGGCGTCCACCATGCCCAGGGCCAGCGGGTCGTCCGGCGCTACCACCACAAAATCGATGGCCTTTTCTTTGGCAAACGCCACCATGGCCTCGATGTCCGTCGCGGCAATATCCACGCATTCTGCCAGCTGCGAAATTCCGCCGTTTCCCGGCGCGCAGTAAATTTTCTCCGCCCGGGGATTCTGGGCGATTTTCCAAATCAGCGCATGCTCGCGGCCGCCGCCGCCAACAACTAATATTTTCATAAACTGCTTCCCCTCTTAGTGCTTGAAATGACGGATGCCCGTGAAGATCATGGCAATGCCCTTTTCATCCGCCAGCTTGATGGATTCTTCATCGCGGATGGAGCCGCCCGGCTGGATAATCGCCGTGATCCCGGCTTTTGCCGCCGCTTCCACGCAGTCCGAGAACGGGAAGAACGCATCCGACGCCAGAACCGCGCCTTTCACCTTTTCCCCGCTCCGCTCAATCGCCGCATTGGCGGCCCAGATGCGGTTTACCTGCCCGGGGCCGATGCCCAGCGAGCATTTATCCTTTCCAATAGCAATGCCGTTGGATTTGGTATGCTTGACGATCTTCCATGTGAAGATCATATCCTCGATTTCTTTCTCGGTAGGCTGCCGCTTGGTGACTACCTTATAATCATCGTTCAGCAGCTTGGTGTTGTATTCCTGCACCAGCATGCCGCCCAGCACCTTTTTCATATCAAAGGCATTCTCCACCTTGGCCTTGATCGTGGGCAGCTTGAGCACCCGCAGATTTTTCTTGGTACGCAGAATCTCCAGCGCCTCCTCGGTATAATCCGGGGCTACCACGATTTCCAGGAAGATTTTCACCATCTCCCGGGCCGTATCCGCGTCGATTGTGGCATTAGCCGCCACAATGCCGCCGAAAATCGAAACCGGATCGGCTTCATACGCCCGCTTATAGGCTTCACAGACGGTGTCCGCGCTAGCCACGCCGCAGGGATTGGCGTGCTTGGCCCCTACCACGGTAATCTCATCATATTCCCGCAGGGTATCCAATGCGCCGTTGGTATCGTTAATGTTGTTATAGGAAAGCTCCTTGCCGTTGAGCTGCTCGGCCATGGCCAGAGAACCGGGCACGGGCAACGCCTCTTTATAGAAGCAGGCCGCCTGATGCGGGTTTTCGCCATAACGCATGGACTGCACCTTTTCAAAGGTCAGCGTCAGCTTTTCGGGGAACATCTCGTCCCCGCCCTGCTCCCGCAGATAGGCCGCAATGAGAGAATCATAGGCCGCGGTCGTCTCAAACACCTTGGTCGCCAGGGCAAACTTCGTCTTTTGGGAAACGCCGCCCTCTTTCATCTCAGCAATCACCCTGGGATAATCCGCGCTGTCTACCACCACAGTCACGTCCTGCCAGTTTTTGGATGCCGCACGCAGCATGGTGGGGCCGCCGATATCGATATTTTCAATGGCCTCGGCCAGAGTCACGCCTTCCTTCATAATGGTCTGCTTGAAGGGATAGAGGTTGACGGCCACCACATCGATGGTCTCCACTCCCAGCTCCCGGAGCTGCTCCATATGCTTTTCATTGGAGCGCATGGCCAGGATTCCCGCATGGATCTTGGGATGCAGGGTCTTGACGCGCCCATCCAGGCATTCGGGAAAGCCCGTGATATCCGATACATTGGTGACTGGGATTCCCGCTGCTTCCAGCGCCCGCTGAGTTCCGCCCGTGGACAGCAGCTCAAAGCCCAGTCCTACCAGCTCTTTTGCAAATTCTTCGATTCCCGTTTTGTCCCAAACGCTCAAAAATGCTCTCTTCGCCATGTTTTTCTCCTCTATAAAACTTTAAAGTATATGCACCGTCCGGCCGTGCAGAACCAGGCGATCCTCACAAAACAGCGCCACCGATTCCGGCAGGATTCGGTGTTCCACTTCCAACACCCGCGCCGACAGCGTTTCCACCGTATCGTCCGGGAGAACCGGAACCGCCTCCTGCATGATGATGGGGCCGGTATCTGCTCCCTCATCTACAAAATGGATGGTTGCGCCCGAAAGCTTCGCGCCATAATCCAGCACCGCCTGATGTACCCGGTTTCCATAAAATCCTTTCCCGCAGAAGGAAGGAATCAGGGCCGGATGGGTGTTGATAATGCGCCCGGCATAGGCCTCCACCACCTCTTTGCTCAGAATGGACAGATACCCCGCCAGAATGATTCCTTCCGCACCGCTCTCCTGAAGCGCCGCCAGATTCGCCGCAAAAAAGTCCTCCTGGCGTGCAAAATCCCTGGGAGAGATGACCTTGGCGGGAATCCCCGCCTTTTCCGCCCGGGTCAGGGCATAGACCCCCGGCTTGCTGGAGATCACCAGCACAATTTCTCCGGCAATTTTTCCATTGGCGATGCCGTCGATAATGGATTGGAGGTCGGTTCCGCCGCCGGAGACCATCACCGCCAGCTTCTTCATGCCAGGATTACCCCCTCGCCCTTGACGATCTCGCCCAGAATGCAGGCGGTATCCTCGGTTTTCTCGTTGATATAGGCCGCAATTTCCCCGGCTTTCTCTTTGGAAACCGCCAACACCATGCCAATGCCCATGTTAAAGGTGTTATAGGCGTCTTCCTTCTCCAGCCCGGCGTCCGCCACCAGCATCCGGAAAATCTCCGGAAGCTCATAGGAGGCCAGATCGACTTTCGCCGCAAGGCCCGCGGGAATCATGCGCGGAATGTTTTCGATAAAGCCGCCGCCAGTGATATGGGCGATTCCCTTGATTGTGTATTTTTCAATCAGCTCCAAAATCGTTTTTACATAGATACGCGTGGGCGTTAAAAGCTCCTCGCCCAGCGTTTTCCCCAGAGAGAACACCTCATGACTGAGCATTTCCCGCTTCATGGGATAAACTTTGCGCACCAGGGAAAAACCGTTGGAATGAATCCCGCTGGACCGGAGACCGATGAGAACATCCCCCTCCTGAATCCCGGAACCGTTAATGACCTGCTCTTTTTTCACAATGCCTACGGCAAATCCCGCCAGATCATACTCCCCCGCCTGGTAGAAATCCGGCATTTCTGCCGTTTCGCCGCCGATGAGAGCGCTCCCCGACTGAATGCAGCCATTGGCAACGCCTTTGACGATATCCGCCACCACATGCGGCCGGAGCTTGCCCGTCGCAATATAATCCAGGAAAAAGAGGGGCTTGGCGCCGTGGCAGACGATATCGTTGACGCACATGGCGACGCAGTCGATGCCGATGGTGTCATGCTTATCCATCACAAAAGCTGCCTTCAGCTTGGTCCCCACGCCATCCGTTCCGGAAACCAGAACATCTCCGTTCCCGATCTCAAACATGCCGCCAAAGCTGCCCAGGTCGGTAAGAACCTGCGCATTGAAGGTCTTTTTGGTGTGCTCCTTCATGAGGCGCACCGCCTCATAGCCCGCATGGACGTCTACACCCGCATCTTTATAGGTAATTTTTTTATTCTTCTGTTCCATGATCGTCTCCCGTCAATTATTTGAACACCTGGGTCAAATCCAGCTTTTGGGTCTGCGCGCAGGCCTTCTTGATATCCACTGGATAGTGCCCGTCAAAGCATCCCGTGCAGAAATTGCATCCAGCGCCTTCCACCGTCTTCAAAAGATCCTCTTTTGTCAGGAAATTGAGCGTATCCGCCCCGATGATTTTGCGCATCTCCTCCACGGAGTTTTTCGCCCCCATCAACTGGTCATGAGAGGGCGTGTCAATGCCGAAATAGCAGGGGCAGGTTACCGGCGGCGAACTGATCTGCATATGCACCTCCCGCGCCCCGGCCAGCCGCAGCATTTCCACAATCTTCCGGCTTGTCGTCCCCCGGACGATGGAATCGTCGATCAGGATGATCTTTTTCCCATGGACATTGCGCTTCATGGCGTTCAATTTGAGCTTGACGGCCCGATCCCGCAGGGACTGCTTGGGCTGGATAAACGTCCGCCCCACATAGCGGTTCTTTGCCAGCGCCTTTTTAAAGGGAATCCCGGATTCCTCCGCATATCCCACGGCTGCCGGCGTAGCCGAGTCCGGCACACCGCCCACCAGATCCGCCTCTACAGGATAGGCCTGGGCCAGCCGCCGCCCCATATTTTCCCGGGCGCGATAGACGCTGATGCCGTCGATATCCGAATCCGGACGGGCAAAATAGACATATTCAAAGATACATAGCGCGGTATCCAGGGAAAGGCTCGTCTGATAGGAATGGAAGCCATCCTTGTTGATAACAACAATTTCCCCCGGCCGCACATCCCGGATAAATTCCGCATCGATGGTGTCAAAAGCGCAGGACTCGGAGGCCAGAACGAAATTATCGTCCAGGCGCCCCAAAGCCAGCGGGCGGATTCCCTGGGGATCCCGCACGCCGATGAGGGTGTCGTTGGTGGTGATGACCAGGGCATAGGAACCCTTGACCACCTCCATCATCTTTTTGATGGATTCCACCATGCCGTCTTTTGCGTTTTTAGCCAGCAGATAGGCCATTACCTCAGTATCCAGCGTAGTCTGGAAAATAGCGCCGTCCTCTTCCAGCTTTTTGCGCAGGACGTCCGTGTTTACCAGGTTGCCGTTATGAGCGATGGCCATTTTTCCGCCGCGATAGGACATAACCAGCGGCTGGGCATTCAGCACCTGGCTGTCGCCCGTCGTGGAATAGCGCACATGGCCGATGGCGATCCGGCCGCCATACAGCCGGTCCAAATCGTTTTTGAAAACTTCAGCGCACAGTCCCATGCCTTTATATAAGCGGATATCATCCTTCACAACCGAGGCAATTCCCGCGCTCTCCTGCCCCCGGTGCTGCAAGGCATAGAGCCCCAGATAGGCCGCCTCCGCCGGATCATAGACGTCGTCCTCCATATAGATGCCAAAGACGCCGCATTCCTCATGCATGCAGTCGTCGTCCGGCTTGATCCGCTCATATTGATAGTGAGTGCTCGGTGTAATCCGCATCCGCTTATGCCCCCATCAATCTTCTCAAAATTTCCTCATAGGCCTCTTCCACACCGCCCAGATCCCGGCGGAAGCGGTCCTTATCCAGCTTTTCTCCGGTCTTGGAATCCCAGAACCGGCAGGTATCCGGCGAGATTTCATCAGCCAGGACGATTTCGCCCTTATAGCGGCCAAATTCCAGCTTGAAATCGATCAGCTCGATGTCGAACTGCTTGAGATAGGCTCCCATGATCTGGTTGACCCGCAGGGCATAATCCGCGATTGTCTCCATCTCTTCCTTGGTCGCCAGCTCCATAGCGGCAACATGATAGTCGTTAATCATGGGATCGCCCAGCTCGTCGTTTTTATACGAATATTCGAGAACCGTCGTCGCCAGCTTTGTTCCCTCCGGGATCCCCAGGCGCTTGGAAATGCTGCCCGCCGCAATGTTGCGGACGATTACCTCAATAGGAACGATTTTCACATTTTTCACCAGGGTTTCCCGGTCGGAAAGCTCTTCCACATAGTGCGTCTTGATGCCTTCCTTTTCCAGCATTTTAAACATATGGTTGGAAACCTTGTTGTTCACAACGCCTTTGCCCACAATGGTCCCCTTCTTGAGCCCATTGAACGCCGTGGCGTCGTCCTTATAGGATACGATCACGAGATCCGGATCGTCTGTCCGGAATACCTTTTTCGCCTTGCCCTCATACATCTGTTCTGTTTTAACCGCCATTACTTTGCTACCTCCTCTTGTAAGCTTGCGTCATCCTTCAAAACCTTTTCCAGCATGTCCTGTTTGAACTGCCGGAGCTTTTCCTTGAGTTCGCCGTATTTCAGCGATAATATCTGCACAGCCAGAATCGCCGCATTTTCCCCGCCGTTGATAGCGACGGTTGCCACCGGAATCCCCCCCGGCATCTGCACTGTGGAGAGCAGGGAATCCATGCCGTCCATAGTGGAGGATTTAATCGGCAGCCCGATTACCGGCAGAATCGTATGCCCCGCCAGCACGCCCGCAAGATGCGCCGCCTTTCCGGCAGCGGCAATAATCACTTCAATGCCGTTCTTTTCCGCGTTGTCCGCAAACTGCGCCGCCAGCTCCGGCGTGCGGTGCGCAGACATCACTCTGGCTTCCACTTCTACCCCAAAAGCCTTGAGCGTCTGTATGGTTTTTTCCAAAACCGGGTAGTCGCTCTTTGATCCCATGATAACCGCTACTTTCATAGTTTCTCCTTTGCCATAAAATTTATAGTTTTCAAACTCTCCTTTAACAAATGCGCACCTCGGCGGTGGGCCATATTCGTCCGCTTCTTAGCTCCGGAACCGGCGGAGCGCTTCCCGCCCGGAATCATTTTCCCCTGGCATATTCTCTCACCTTGGCGGCGGGCCATACCCGCCAGCTTCTTGATTCCAGCCCTGCCGGAGCACTTCCCGCCCGGGAATGTATTTCAAAGCGGCTTTTTTCGTGTGCACTTGTTAAAAGAGGGTCAGGGCGAACCCTGACCCTTTCTAATACCGTTATATATTCGCTTGGCCCATATTTTACAGCGCCGAAAGAATATACATGGCAATGAACAGTGCCGAAAGAATATACATGAGAACCGGAATCTCCTTGAACTTGCCGCGGAACATCTTGATCAGCGTGAAGGAGATAAACCCGAATCCGATACCATCCGAGATAGAATAGGCAAAAGGCATCATCGCAATGGTCAGGAAGCAGGGCAGCGCCACTTCAAAGTCGCTCCAGTCGATCTTCACGGCATTCTTCAGCATGAATACACCGACGATGATGAGCGCCGGCGCCGTCGCCGCGCTGGGGATGATTCCTGCAATAGGAGCCAGAAGGATCGCCAGCAGGAAGAGAATGGCCACAACGACAGAGGAAAGGCCGGTGCGCGCACCTTCACTGATACCCGTAGAGGACTCAACAAACGTGGTAACCGTGGAGGTACCCAGGCAGGCGCCTACGCAGGTCGCAATCGCATCGGCGATAAGAGCCTTGTCACCTTTGGGCAGGTTTCCCTTTTCATCCAGCATGCCGGCGCTTTCGGCTGTTCCGATCAGCGTGCCGACAGTATCAAACATGTCCACAATCATGAAAGTGATAATCGCCGTGATTACCGGAAGCAGCGCATGAGAGAACAGGCCGCCGAAATCCAGCTGGAAGAATGTGGGCGCAATGTTGATGCTGCTCATAGTCAGCGTTTCGGGGATCGTGGTAACGCCCATGGGGATTCCGATGAGAGTGGTAACGATAATGCCGATGAAGATAGCACCTTTCACCTTCCAGGCCAGCAGAACGCCCGTGATAATAAGACCAATGATCGTGAGCAAAGGCGCTCCCGCCGTGATATTTCCGAGGTCAACAAGGTTGTTGTTCGCAGTGATAATTCCACTGCCCAGCAGACCGACAAGAGCGATGAACAGGCCGATGCCGGCGCCGATGGCACTCTTCAGGCAGGCCGGAATCGAGTTGATGATCTTTTTGCGGAGCGGAGAAACCGCAATGATCAGGAACAGCACGCCGGAAATCAAAACGATGGTCAGCGCCTGCTGCCAGGTGAATCCCATGCCCATGCATACGGTGAATGTAAAAAAGGCATTCAGACCCATGCCAGGCGCCTGCGCAAACGGAACGTTTGCCATAAAGGCTGTCAGCAGCGTGCCAATGGCAGCAGACAAACAGGTCGCCACCATAACGGCATTGCTATCCATTCCCGCCTGGGAAAGATAGCTCGGATTGACAAAGATGATATACGCCATTGCAAAGAAGGTCGTAATACCACCGATGATCTCCGTCCGAACGGTTGTGTTGTGTTCTTTGAGCTTAAAAACTTTTTCGAACATTATGAGTCCCCTTTCGAGTGATATGATTTGCGGCAAACATTTTGCCGAATAATACACTACAATTCTACTCAATTCGATGGGCCTTGTCAATAAATCGCCCAATGATTTTTCTCTATATTTCTCTGATTGTTCGTAACATCACGAACAATATTTGAGTTAACAAAATATTTACGATTCCCCGGCGGCCCATCCCTTCTGCCGCACCCTTCTTTTCGCTGTTCATGGCTCTTTCGGTTTCCGCAAGGTGGATATCCATTTTTTTGCATATAGATATTTTTTAATTGGTGGGCAATCCGGCTCGCATCAATGTTATGGCAATACTTCATTTTCTGCGGCACAAATTTCCGGATTCGCCTCCTCCCGGGGCATCTTTGAGGACATTAGTTTCTTGTTCCGCTTTTCCCGTAAATGCTGTATTTTTATGGTGGCATTTATATAAAAGAGACCTCGAAACGACGCCTCGTTTCAAGGTCTCCATCTACATTCACAGATTTTGTTCGCAGGATATTGTGTTTTGCATTTTCTGCAAAACAGTCGCTATATTATTGCCACAATATAAAGTTATTCCCATTCAATGGTGCCGGTAGGCTTGGGCGTCACATCATAGCAGACCCGGTTTACTCCGGGAACCTCATGAATGATCCGGTCGGTGATCCGGTCGATCAGCGCCCAATCCAGATGTTCGATGGTGGCCGTCATCGCGTCTATCGTATTCACCGCACGGATGATAACCGGGTATTCAAAGGAACGCGCATGGTCCCGCACACCGACGCTCTTTATATCCGGCACAATGGTAAAATACTGCCATACCTTGCCCTGAAGTCCTGCCTTGGCAAACTCTTCCCGAAGGATCGCATCCGATTCCCGAACGGCCTCCAGCCGCTCCCGCGTGATGGCTCCCAGGCAGCGCACACCCAATCCCGGGCCAGGGAAGGGCTGCCGGTATACCATATCCGCCGGGAGGCCCAGCTCCACGCCGCAGGCGCGCACTTCATCCTTAAACAGATATTTCAGCGGCTCCACCAACGCAAACTGCAAATCCTCCGGGAGCCCGCCGACATTATGATGGGATTTCACGATTTTCGCCGTCTTTGTTCCGCTTTCCACGATGTCCGGATAAATGGTTCCCTGCGCGAGGAAATCGATGCCATCCAGCTTTCTCGCCTCTTCCTCAAACACCCGGATGAATTCCGCGCCAATGATCTTGCGCTTTTTCTCGGGATCTGCCACATCTTTGAGCTTATCCAGGAATCGGTCGGCCGCATCCACATAGATCAGCGTCGCGCCCAGCTGCTTTTGGAATACCTCCACGACCTGCTCGGGTTCGCCTTTGCGCAGAAGTCCATGATTTACATGGACGCAGACCAGCTGGTCTCCAATGGCCTTCAATAGCAGTGCCGCCACAACCGAGCTGTCCACGCCGCCGGAAAGAGCCAAAAGCACCTTTTTATCCCCCACCTGCTGCCGGATCAAATCGATCTGGTCAGCAATGAAGTTTTTCATATTCCAGTTGGGCTCGCAGCCACAGGTCTCAAACACAAATTTTTTCAGCGCAGCCGCATCTCCCCATGCCATGGTATCACAAGCCGCTTTGGGATGGTCAATGGCGATCACGGGAATGCCCAGGCCATACAATTCTCCCGCAATATCGATCTCCACGCCGTCTACCACGCGGTTTTCCCCGCCATTTAAAAGTATCCCTTTGATATTCGGCAGCGCCCGAAGCTCCTGCACCGTGATATCGTGGGGATAAATCTCGCTGTATACGCCCAGCCCGCGGATTTCCCGCGCCAAAGCCGAATTGTTCTCGCTGCCCAGATCCAAAATGGCAATGCAATCCTGTCTCATATTGTCTCCTCCATAAAATACCTTTTCCTTGTATTTTCAGAATACTATACCAAGGCCCAAAAATCAAGACATCTCCATGCACTGCCGCTTTTTTATTCATTGTATTTTGGTGGGAATATTGTTTAAAATCGTCTCCGTTCCGTCGATCTTTCCTTCATTTTTCAGCTTCTCAAGAAGCCTTTCTCTGTCCTCCTCCAAAATCCCGTTATAGATCCGGTCTTCCGAAAAATAGAGACATGTATTCCGGGTGCGGCCGCCAAAATAGTTTTCCGCAGAATAGTCCAGAATCACGAGAAAGCCATCATAATAAATCTCCTCATGGTGAATATATAGGGAATCCGGATGCGGAAGAATTGCCCGGAGTTTTTCCATCGCTGCCTGGCAGATATCTGTCTGTTCGTCTTCCGGCTCCACCACTCTTGTGAGCACATCGGGCGCGCATGCCGTCATCAGAAGCAGATACAGGCATAAAATGGCAAAAATCCGCATGGTTTTTTTCACGATACCACTCCTTTTTTGCGTCTTTTTGTCTATTATAGCAGACAGTCATATTTTTGTCTATTATCGCAGACATTTGTAAGGAGGATTTTGTTTACACTTAGAAAAAAAGGAGTAGAATGCGCATGATGGAGTTCAATAAAAAAGCGGCCGGGAAAGTCATTCGCCGCCTGCGTCTGGAACGCAGATTGTCCCAGGAGGTTTTCAGCGGTTTTGCCGGCCTCGCCCGGAGCCATCTGGCCATGATTGAATCCGGCGATAAGCAGCCTAATTTTGAAACCATTTGGCGCATCGCCAACGCCTTTGAAATGCCGCCCCATCAGCTGGTTTTGCTGATCGAGCAGGAGGCGCAGTCCTAGGCCTTTTTTCCCACCCTTCAATTTCTGCAAAATAAAAGCGCAAAACCCCGCGGATTTACGCTTTTTTTCTTTCTTTTTTGGGTTGTTTTTATGTCTCCTCTTCCCCGCCGACAGCCTTTCGGATATATTCCCGAACCTCATCCTTGGGGATACCCAGAGCCACGGCGAATTCCTCATGCAATCTGTCCTCGGCCCGCTTCATATACCGTTCATCGATCTGCCCCAGCTTTCTTCCCCGCTCGTTGGCGCTGCACCGCTTGATATAGACGGCCTTGATTAAGTCATGGGATTGAAAGGATTCTTCATATTGCTCATTCAAAAAGCGAAGATTCTTATTTTCATAAGCCGCCGCCTCAATGCCGGGAATCGTGGCAATCAGCTCTATGGCCTCTTCCCTGGAAATCACCGGGCGCATGAATACCTCCGTATCCACCGGCGTATAGATTTTTTCATCGTGATAGAGCGGCGTCAGCGTATAATACAGCCGTTCCGCCGTCATTCCGGGAATATGGAACGGCGCGATTTCATCCACGCGGCATACCCCTTCGTTTCCATACACAATATAATCTCCAATCTGATACAAGCTCTCCACCTCCTATATCCGAGACGCAGCAAACACCCTTTCCATCTGTCAAGTTGAAAAAACGTGTATTTCACAACAGGACTTACGTTCCATACTGCAAACTACACGTTGTTTAGTATTAGTATACCATATTTTTTCAAGAAATGTAAGGGGAAAATACAAAAAACACGATAAAATATAATCGCATGGAGAGCCTTTCCCCATTTCTTCCTCCGGGGTGCCCAAAACCTTATATGCCGCCCGGATTAGTATTTGTATATCGGAATTCATTCCCTTCCCCATCCTCCGGCACCCCGTCAGAGCGCCTCCTTGGCCGCCGAAAGCATCAGTTTGATCCGGTTGAGCTGGTTGACCTCGCTTGCCCCGGGGTCATAGTCCACTGCTGCGATGTTGGCCTGGGGATATGCCTTTTTCAGCGATTTGATGACCCCTTTGCCAACCACATGGTTGGGCAGGCATCCAAAGGGCTGAATGCAGACGATATTGGGCACGCCATGCGTGATGAGCTCCACCATCTCTCCGGCAAGGAACCACCCCTCTCCATACTGGTTTCCCAGGGATAAAAACGGCTTTGTCATCTCGGCAATTTGATAAATGGAAATGGGGGCCTCGAACCGCCGGCTCTGCCGGAGCGCTTCTATCGCCGGTTTTCGCAGTCCTTCGATCATTTTAATCGCCGCTTTGGAGAGCACAGCCGAGGATTTTTTCGCTCCCAGGTATTCCGCTTTATACTGCAGGCCATATACGCTGTAGTTGAAAAAGTCCATCAGATCCGGCACCATGGCTTCCGCTCCTTCCCGTTCCAGCAGGTCGACAAGATGGTTGTTGGCCAGCGGCATATATTTGACCAGAATTTCCCCCACAATCCCCACCCGCGGCTTCTTCATCGTTTCATCGATGGGGAAATGGTCAAATGCCTCCACAATCCCTTTGCATACCGATTTATAGGTATATTTCGTCTTGGGATTCGTGAGGGAATCGATGCAGATCGCCTGCCATTTTTCATGAAGCGCGTTGGCAGATCCCGCACTTTTTTCATAGGGGCGCACCCGGTAAAGGCACCGCATCAGCAGGTCGCCATAGATCAGGGAATGGGCTGCATCCATGAGCAGGCCGGGAGACAGCTGAAAGCCCTCGTTTTTCTCCATGCCGTTGGCATTCAGGGATATGACCGGGATATGGGAAAGCCCGGCTTTCTCAAGAGCGCGGCGGATAAAGGCGACATAGTTGCTTGCGCGGCAGCATCCTCCCGTCTGGGTCATGATGATGGCCAGTCTGTCCGTATCGTATTTTCCAGATAAAACGGCCTCCATAAACTGCCCGACAACGGTGATGGAAGGATAGCAAGCGTCGTTGTTCACATATTTCAGCCCCATATCCACCGCGGCGCGGTTGCCGTTATCCAGCACCACCATATAATATCCGTGCTTTTGGAACACCGGCTCCAGAATTGCAAAATGAATCGGACTCATCTGAGGAGCCAGAATCGTATAGCCCTGTTCCCGCATTTTCTTTGTGAAATGCGTCCGGCTGTATCTGACCGGAGCAGGCTTTGGCGGGATGCCCTGTTCCCGGCGCATATCCATAGCCGCAATCAGGCTGCGGATGCGGATGCGAACTGCGCCCAGGTTGCACACCTCGTCGATTTTGAGAAGCGTATAGAGCCTCCCGGAGCCCTCTAATATCTCATTTACCTGGTCAGTAGTAATGGCATCCAGACCGCATCCAAAGGAATTGAGCTGGATCAGCTCCAGGTTTTTGCGGCTCCGGACAAACTCCGCCGCCGAATACAGCCGCGAATGATATACCCATTGATCCACAACCCGCAAAGGCCGCTGCGGGGTGAAATCCAAGGGCAGGCTGTCCTCGGTGAACACGGTCAGGCCATAGGAGGCGATCAGCTCCGGAATGCCGTGGTTGATTTCCGGATCGATATGATAGGGCCGCCCGGCCAGCACAATTCCCCGGCCGCCCGATCTTTCCATCTCCTCTAAAAGGCGTTTTCCCTCGGCGCGGATATCCGCTTTCGCCCTTTGCTGCTCTTCCCAGGCCGCATGAACGGCCAGACGCGTCTCTTTTTCGGGGATATTCCATTCTTCCCGGCAAACGCGGGCCAGGCGTTCGGCGATGGTTTTTTCGTCAGTAAAGGCCAAAAAGGGATGGATATAGCGAATATCCCCATCCGAAACGGCCTCCACGTTGTTCTTCAGATTTTCCGGATACGAAACGACGATGGGGCAGTTGAAATGGTTTTGCGCATCCGGTGTTTCCTGATGCTCATAATATACGCAGGGATGAAAGATCGTCTTTACCCCATGGTCAGCCAGCCACTGCACATGGCCATGGGAAATCTTTGCCGGATAGCATTCGGATTCCGACGGGATGGATTCCATGCCCAGCTCATAGATTTTGCGGCTGGAAAAGGGCGATAAAATCACCCGAAACCCCAGCTTTTCAAAAAATGTTGCCCAAAAGGGATAATTTTCATATAAATTCAGCACTCTGGGGATACCAATTTCCCCTCTTGGAGCATTTTCTGCCGCAAGGGGTTCATAGGCAAAAATGCGTTTTCTCTTATACTCCATCATATTGGGCGCACTTTTGGAGGACGCCGCCCCGCCCAGGCCTTTTTCGCAGCGGTTTCCGGTAATATGGCGCCTGCCGCCCGGGAAAGTGTTGACCGTCAGCATGCAGTTGTTGGAGCAGCCGCCGCAGCGGATACTTTTGGAAGTATAAGTGAGGGCCTTGATCTCCCCCAGCGGCAGCATGGCTGTCTCCGCGCCGGTATAGTGCCGTCTGGCCAGCAGCGCCGCGCCAAAGGCCCCCATGATTCCGGCGATATCCGGGCAGGTAACCTCCACCTCCGCAATTCTTTCAAAGGCCCGCAGCACCGCCTGGTTATGGAATGTCCCTCCCTGCACCACGATATGCCTTCCCAGATCCTCTGCATTTGCCAGCTTTATCACCTTGAACAAGGCGTTTTTAATGACCGAATAGGCCAGCCCCGCCGAAATATCCGAAATATTGGCCCCTTCCTTTTGCGCCTGCTTCACATTGGAATTCATGAATACCGTGCAGCGGGTTCCCAAATCGACGGGATTTTTCGCAAACAGCGCCGTCTTTGCAAAATCCTCCGCCGTATACCCCAGAGAATTGGCAAAACTCTCTATAAAGGAGCCGCATCCCGAAGAGCACGCCTCATTGAGCATGATATTGTCGACGGCGCCATTCTTCAGCTTAATACATTTCATATCCTGCCCGCCGATATCCAGCACACAGTCCACCTGCGGATCAAAGAAAGCCGCCGCCGTACAGTGGGCAATCGTCTCTACTTCTCCTTCGTCGCAGCAAAAGGCAGATTTCAGCAAGGCCTCGCCATATCCCGTGGAACAGGATCGGACAATTTTCGCGGAGGCCGGCAAAATTTCTTCCAGTTCAGCCACGGCGGCTTTTGCCGTCTCGATAGGATTCCCCTGGTTATTGGCATAAAAGGAATACAGGAGCTGTCCTTCGCTGCCGATCAGCGCCATTTTTGTTGTGGTAGACCCCGCATCGATCCCGAGGAAACAGTCCCCGGCATAGCCGGCCAGCTCTCCTTTGGGGACAATCGCTTTTTCATGCCGCTGCCGGAAGGCCTTATATTCTTCTTTGTCCGCAAACAAAGCCGGCAGACGCGGCATTTCAAACGTCACCTTCACACCCTTTTCCAGCCTTGCAATGAGCTCGTCCAAGGCCGCGGGCTTTGCATCTTCGCTTTCAAAGGCCGCGCCCATAGCCGCAAACAGATGCGATCTTTCGGGGTCTACCGTCGTTTCGGGAGTGAGACGCAGGGTGCGGATAAAAGCCTTTTTCAGCTCCGGGAGAAAGTGCAGCGGGCCGCCCAAAAATGCGACGCAGCCGCGAATCGGCTTCCCACAAGCCAGCCCGGAAATGGTCTGGTTGACAACAGCTTGAAATACAGAGGCTGCCAAATCGGCTTTTGTCGCCCCTTCGTTGAGCAGCGGCTGAATATCCGTTTTCGCAAACACCCCACAGCGGGCCGCAATGGGATAAATCTGCTGATACTTCTCCGCCGCCTGATTCAAGCCGGCAGCATCCGTCTGCAAAAGCGCCGCCATCTGATCGATAAACGAGCCGGTCCCTCCCGCGCAGACGCCGTTCATCCTCTCTTCCAGGCCGCCGGTAAAATAGATAATCTTTGCGTCCTCGCCGCCCAGCTCGATGGCTACATCCGTCTGGGGCGCCGTCTTTTTCAGTGCTTTGGCAACCGCCACAACCTCCTGGACAAATTCAATGCCCAGAGCCTTTCCAAGATTGATGGAACCGGAGCCAGTGATTTTCACGCGCAGTTCGCATTCTCCCACACTCCTCCGCACTTCCCGCAAAAGCTCCGCCAGCGTTTCCTGGGTGCGCGCCTGATGTCTCTTATATCTTCCGTAAATTACGGTATCGTTTTCGCCAAGCAGAACCAGCTTGACGGTGGTAGAGCCGATATCAATACCGGCACGATAACTTCTCATTATCTACCTCCTGGTGCTTTGCTTATAAAATAAATCCTCCTGTCCGGATGCAGTAATCTAGGCAAAGGGGCTCTGCGTCCCCGTTTTCTTATGTATCCCAGCAGTACAGTATTTCGCAGGCAAGATCCCGCTAATCGCTTCCCGGTCCTTCCCGCCGCATTTCTCACGCAATACGAAACACGCCGCGGGGAAATAGATTCCGTTTCCTTTCCCCGGAAAGGCGTATGTGCGCAAAGGATTCGGCAGGAATCCTGCCGGCCATCCAAAATTTTCCCGCCGGCAAATATTTTTATCCTGCGCCCGGGCCTCTGCCGCCGCAATACAAAACAAAAAACCGGAAAATTAACCGCCCACTTATTATATTTTTATGAAATCTTTATTCGCTCTCCGCCAAATTTCCCACAAAACCGGCAAAAATCTCCATTACTTTTATATGTACCCCAAAAAATCTGCAAGTAAACTTTTCTCTATCACCAAAACAGCACGCCTACGCAAATTTCCCGCTTCTGTTTCGTTATTTTTTCTTTATAAATCCCGCCAAACGAATACACATTTTATTATATGCTGTAAAACGCCATATTTGTTGATGCAGCCAATAGCCTTCCGGCGCACTGTCCTTCATAAAATCCTGTCTGCCAGCTGTTTTAAGAACGCTTCCGCCGCTTTGCTGAATACGGGATAGCGTTTCCAGACAACTGCATACTGCATTTCCAGCGGCGGCTTCAAAGGGCGAAAGCAAATGCCGCCGCCCATTTCCGGCTCGATCAGATCCTTTGTCGTCAGAAAATATCCCAATCCGCTTTTTACAAACGGAACCAGGCTCCCATTTACTACATTATATGTTGCCGCAATGTGCAGATGCTCGGGATCCGTCTGTGCCCAAAGGGCAATCCGTTGCTGCAGCCCGGCCCGCCGGTGAAATACCAGGGGGATAGTACGCAGATCCTCCCTTTCCACAGCCTCTTTTCCGGCAAGAGGGCAATCCGGCTTCATCAGCACTCCCCAGCTCGATGTATCGGGAAGCGAGATATATTCATATTTCGATGTGTCCACCGGTTCCAGCAAAACGGCAAAATCCAGGCTCCCATGGTCGAGCCGCTCCGTTACATCCGTCGCATCGCTGCTGTAAAAATGGTATTGAATCCCCGGATGCTTTTTGCGCAGGGCGGCCGCAGTTTCCAAAACCGTCGGCGTAAACATCCCGCCAATAGCAACCTCCCCGCTGAGTTCCTTTCGCTCCGAACCGATTTCCTGCTCTGTTTTTTCCAACAAAGCCACAATTTCGTCCGCACGCTTGCGAAGCAAAACTCCATTCTCCGTGAGAGTGACCTTTCTTTTTCCGCGGACCAGCAGCTTTTTGCCCAGCTCCTGTTCCAAATCCATAAGCTGCTTAGACAGGGAAGGCTGGGTAATATGCAGACTCTCCGCCGCCCGTGTAATATTCTCCTCCCGCGCCACTGCCAAAAAATACCGCAATACGCGAATATCCATTGTTTTTCACCTCAATAGCTATAGTTTAACACCTTTTATCATTCCTTTCAACTATGATAAATCATAGCATATAAATATTCGCTATTGCAGCAAAGCAAGATTATAATGATTTTATTAAAAATTTGTAAATAATATTTTATTTATATAAAGGTACTTGCCATGGAGACAGCAAAGAAAAAACAAAAAAACGACATGCTGCACGGAACCATCTGGAACAAACTTCCGCGGTTTGCACTTCCAGTCGCAGCGACAGCTATTCTGGAGCAGCTCTTCAACGCGGCGGATATCGCCGTCGTCGGGAATTTCACCGGGGCGGACCGGACGGTTGCAGTGGCGGCAGTAGGCGCCAACAGCCCCATCATCAGCCTGATAGTGAATCTATTTATCGGCATTGCCCTTGGCGCAAATGTAGTCATTGCCAACGCCATCGGGCGGGATGACAGGGAAACGGTTCATCGGGCTGTTCATACCTCCATCATAATGGCGCTGGCTGGCGGTATACTGGTGACAGTATTTGGCGAATTGATTGCCGGGAGCTTGCTGCGTATGCTTCAGGTTCCGCAGGATGTCTATCCCTATGCCCTGCTCTATCTGCGGATCTATTTAATGGGAATGCCCGTAATCCTCCTATATAATTTCGAGGCGGCCATTTTTCGGAGTATCGGAGATACAAAAATTCCTCTGGCAGCCCTTGCCCTTTCGGGAGTACTGAATGTCATTTTAAACCTTTTCTTCGTTATCGTTTTAAAAATGACAGTCAACGGCGTTGCTATCGCAACTGTAATTTCCAATGCTCTCAGCGCTGTGATTTTATATGTACGTTTGATGCGTACAGACAAATATATTCAAGTGGAAACAAAAAAACTTCGGATCGACTGGCCAAGTTTTGGGCGGATTTTAAAAATTGGCCTTCCGGCGGGTATACAGAGCGCCGTTTTTTCCTTTTCCAATATCGTGATACAGTCTGCCATCAACAGCCTAGGCAAGGTCGTTATGGCCGCCTCCAGTGCCGCATGCAATATCGAAGCCATTGTCTATAATCTTATGAATTCCTTCAGCCAGGCCTGCACGACTTTTGTCGGGCAGAATTATGGAGCCGGAGAGATTGGGCGCTGCCGGAAAACGCTCACTTTGTGCCTGATTGAAGATGGGATAGCCACCGGCCTGGCAATCACTCTGGGGCTTGTGGCCGGACGGTTTTTACTTTCCATTTTTAACAGTGATCCTGTTGTGGTGGAAATCGGTTATAGCCGATTGACGATCATTCTCAGCGCCTATGTGTTCAGCATGTTATATGAAGTCATGTCCGGTTATCTGCGGGGCTTTGGCATATCGCTTGTCCCCGCAATCCTCACAACAATCGGCGTATGCGGGATTCGCATCGCTTGGATTGAAATCGCCTTCGCCAAAAACCCAACATTCCAGACGATCATGACGGCTTATCCGGTCAGCCTGGCAACAACGGCGCTTTTGATTTTGATCGCGCTGCTCCTATACAGACCGTCGCGCAGATTTGCAAGTATGCAGCGCAGTCCTCTTGTGTAGCGGGTCTTTTCGGCATAAATAAGCCCTATTTTTCCAGTCCAGAAACTTACACCAATAAATAAGAAAAAGCCATCTGCGCTCAAAAATCAGATGGCTTTTTCTTATTCTTTGCGAGAAATCAAAGGGCCTTCCCTTTTGATGCCATGGGGAGGATCAAAATAGCCGTCTGTCTATAATTTATTTCCGCGCATCCCGCAACCGTAATTATGCTGCTGCGAATTTATTGAATTACAGTCATCCGCCATTTGCATATTACAAAATCAAAAAACTGGAGTTTATTTACAAACAGAATATAGAAAATGCAGCATATCGCCATTGTAATACTGCGTAATAAATTCATCTTCCTTATTCATAGCCACTTTGATCGAAGAAAGATTATCCGCTTTCATGATAGAATAGACCTTATCTTTTTTCAAATGTTCAAAGGCATATTTTTTACAACCGCATGCCGCCTCTTTCGCGTATCCATAATGCCAGAAATTTTCCTTCAGCAAATATCCAATTTCCAATACCTCTGTATTTTTATAAGGCTGCATGGTCAACCCTGCCTGTCCTATCATCTCCTTTGTTTCCTTTAAGATAATCGCCCATAACCCAAATCCATATTTTTTATATCTTTCTATTTGCCGGTTAAGCCATATTTGAACGTCATTGTCTGAAAAATCGTGTTCATAAGCATACATTACTTTGGGGTTTTGCAAAATTTCAGCTAAATCTTGAAAATCGCTTTGCCTCATTTCTCTTAAAACTAAACGTTTTGTCTCTAAGATCATTTGTCTATTTCGTCTCCACAACTTCCCGTTTTATCACTATAGCATCATTCTACGCCAATCAAATTTATTGTAAAGCAAAAGGCAAGCCATTTTCAGACTTGCTTTTCGCTTCATAGTTTTACCTGCTTGAATAGTGAAGTTTTGTTGCCATAAAAGGCTCCACCCCTTCAAAAGCCGAGTGCTTCGGTTTTTTTGACTTCTGAATTTATTCCCACTCGACAAAGCTTAATCAATTTTGTTTAGAGATTATTCTTTGTCGTATTCGTGGTACTTTTGATTATTTGATATATCCATATTATCCTGCCTATATGGGATAAAGTTATCAGTTTGTTATCAGAATTGATAACACTTGCCTTCTTGGCGTGGATCTATATAATACAATATTGCATAATCCCTGTTCTTAATTCTCATTAAGAAACTCTCCATCAATCACTGCCACTGTTCTCACCTTCCACATGTTTTAAAGACAGGATTGCATGTTGTATTTTTTTAAGTTCATTGTTTTGCTCCTTTAACTTCTTTAATAAATCTTCCTGTCCACTTTGTACCGAAAAAATTGTGGCATAGTTCTCCATATCAATATCAAATTCACTCTCGTATGTCTGCCCGTTAGCTTGATATATGATTTTACCTTTTACTGGCGGTTTATTAGGACACTCTCGATACTTTTGCATTCCAATGAACAAGTCGTAATGCTGTCCTACACCAATAATACAAGTTTTTTGACTTGATTTTCGTAAAAGGCTTGAAAACGCAGATTCAGGAAGTGCATTAATAAATGCGTCTTCTAAAAGAATTCTTACATTTTTTGCTGTGTGCTTTCCATGATTTACAAAACGAAGTCCATAAAATGTTCGCTTTTCATAAAGAAACTCCACCTCAATATTGGGACGATTTTCTTCCTGAAATTGTCTGCGCATTTCTTTAACCTGAGCCCATGCAGCTCGTGCCGAACACAGACTTAATATACAAGTTATAAGCGATGCAAGCACGGTCAAAAAAGTTAAGAATCCACTATTATCATTTAACCAGAAGAAGATATTTGACATAATGTTCGTTTCCTCTTTTTGGTAAAGTAGTTTTTGTAATGATTAGGTTACTATCAAGAATATTCCTTAATGTGTTTGCCTAATAATTTAGCGCCAATAGATACTTATTGTATGTAGACTCATAGTATTCACTCTTATTATAATACAAACTAAGGAGGATTGCAACTATGGATATTGTAAAAGTCTTTGGAGACAATTTAAAAAAATATCGCACTGCAATGGGCATATCACAAGAAGCATTTGCCGATAAATGCGGTATGCACCGCACCTATATTAGTGCTATTGAATGTTACCGCCGCAGCATTTCTCTAGAAAACATACAACGAATAGCAGATGCTCTTGAAATCGAAACATATAAACTGTTTTTGGAGGAAAATGAATGAAAGAACTTAATTTGGCAGTAGATAGATTACTAAGTAGTACAAATGGAGATCAAAAAATCATCGAGTCAATCAAAACCGAAAAAACTTTGTATCCTTTTAGTGCAGTATGTAAACTACTGACTTATTTCGTATCTATTGGCGAGCTTACTTATGATGAATTCTCAGAATTAAGCATATCTTATTCCCAACGAAATAAATATCTTGACCTATACGAAATGGCGCCCCGTACATATGGTCAAACTTGGGGTGAACAGCATATTCGATCACTGTTTCCTCAATTTATAAAAGCAACCAAAGAAAATGTATCTTCTGAATACCCATCATTTGACGGGGAATTCGACCTTTGGTTAAAAGGTATACGCATTGAAGTCAAAGCCTGTCGTGCCAATTATGAAAAAGGAAACGGAAGTTTAGCAAGCAGAGCTTATCTACATAGCGAAGCAAAAGCAGCAGGCTTTAAATATCATTATCAGCAGTTAAAGCCATCTTGCTGTGATGTTTTCATTTGGATTGGTACCTGCCGTGATGAATTGATTTATTGGGTACTCACCAGTCAGGAACTTCTATATACCGGCAAATTAGGCTCTCAGCATCGCAATGAAAACACTGGAGTTGCTGGAATAGAAGTTTTTGAGGGACAAGTATTTATGACCGAAGAAGAACTCTCACCTTTTTTGGTAGAAGAAAAAGATATTCTTAAGATGGTTCAGCAAAAAGGGACGAAGGCCTAATGATATTTGAGCTATTGCAACATAAAACAGATGTTGCAATAGCTCTTTCTTATTTCAAAAAAGTTGTTTTGTCGCACAATGCTTTTTTGATAGTATCTCGCTGTTCCAAAGACAAGCAATAGACAGAAAAAATATCGTTATCTAATTCATTATAGAGAAAAGTGGTATCACTTTCGGATTCGTCCATTATTTGGTCTACCTTTTTTTCAATTTCTTTCTGAAACTTTTTGCCTGCCATTGGAATAGGCAACGATTCTATATGCGATTTTAATAATTTTACTGAGTTGAATTTCTTACTCAAAAAATAGCTTGCTACGCTTGAATTTAAAACAGCCAACACATATTTGATGCTCATTCCTTCAATTTGAGGAATTAGTATATTACAACTGTTCAACGAAAGTGTCTGCTTGTTATCATAAGTAAAAACAGGTACTTCGCAAATAAATCTGTACAGTAGCTTTTCTTTGGCTCGATATAATTCTGTGGGAGCAACTTGTTGAAACAACTCAGGTTCAAAACGAATATAATTATTAGAATCCTTAATTGCATATCTTAAGATGTCGCTACCTTTTAGAACCACCTCATAACCATTTTCTTTGTTATTTTTTATATATTCTTTGTTATTTCCTGTTACAATTCCCAATGCGAAATTTGCATTATTGGCTAAGTATTTTGCATTTGATATATTTTCAATCGCCTTTAAACAATCATATTGATCGTCGTTCATATTAAAAGAGAATAGTGATGCATCAAAATTTCTATTCTTACCAATGCGAAATTCCATATTATCAAACTGAACCTTGCACTGTTCCGTATTACCTTTCCTATCTTTTTGTACACCCAGAATAATGGCTGGACATTGAACTCCCGCAAAAGCATTTCCCAAATATGATACAAACTTAAACGATGTATTTTCCAAAATCAATTCTCTAGCTTGCAAATGTGAAGCAACGCTAAGTATTGCTTCGGGAAGGACATAAGCCATACACCCATTTTTTTCGAGGAGGTTAATACTTCTTTCAATAAATAAATCATAGGATTCTATTCCTTTTGACTTACCGGTTTTGTAATGTTTCAGAAGAAAAGATATTTCCTCTTTGCTGAAATTATAACCCCACGGTGGATTACCTAATACAACTGAGAAAGATTGAACAAAAGTATTTTCCAATGTGTTCCCACAAATAAAATGTGACTCTAAATGCTCTTTGCTCAGGTTTCCGTTGAGCAAAAATATATTGATTCGAGTAATCAAAACGCTTAACTCGTCAATATCTTGACCATATAGATTAGCAACATTTACTCCTTTATTAAGGAGACATATGAGAAAATTTCCTGTTCCGCAACACGGATCGCAAAATGTTCTGTTTTCAAAGTTAATTCCATCTGCAAAAAGATAATCTATCAGTTTTGTCACTGTTCGGGCGGGAGTATAGTAAGCGCCCGTTTGTTTTCGTAAACTTAAATCTCGTAATGATATATAAATAAACCCCAATGTATCTTCCTGCGGAATAAATGAAATCTTTAGTTTAGCAATAAATTGAATATTTGTATAATCAAAATGATCTAAATCTATATCGCCAATCAAATCTACTATTAAAGCATTAAAAACACAGTTATTTGAGGCAGTTTTGAGTTTTGGAAAGTTATTATTAGCTGCTGCAATTCCTCTGCTTTGACAATATAGCTGTACTGAAAAGAAAGCAATAATTACTCTTAGTTCTTCTTCGGAAATACTACTGCAGGTTTCCAAAATATTTTTCACAACATCTCTGTTACCTTCGTTTTCTACATAATCTTGATATAGAACATTACCGCTAACACTTTTTTTGTTTCGACGACTTTTTAAACGCTTATCCTTTCCACTTTTTATTTCAAGTGCTAAATTTTCTATATATGCTTTCTCAAAAGATTTTCCGTCCTTACCAACCGATAATTTCCCCAATCTAATCCAATTTTTTGCCGTAGCACTAGAAATAGAAAGAATTTCGCACACTTGGTCAAGTGATAATTTTTCTGTATTCATATTTTCGAACACATCAAATAAAGACATCTGATTGATCGGAGTCAATTTTTTCTTTCTGGCATCAGTAGGTTTTTGTGCTTCAGATGGAATCAACCACACACCACTAACCATATTTGCTCCTTCAATTCGACCTTGCTCACAAAGCAGTTGAACTCTTCTTTTTGATATATTAAACTTCTCTGCGGCATCAGAAACCGATATATACATAAAAACCTCACATCGCTCTTTTTTATTTAATGACCTTATTATAATCCCTTATGCGAACGATATCAACAACATTAATGTTTTAAAATGCGTCGTTTGCAAATGCTTTATCAGTTTAATTTATGTGCTACATATAAATCAATTCGTTGTCCACGACCTCTATTGTTCTGTTACGAATATTATTCATCTTCTGCACCCACAGCATTTGATTTTCAGCTTTGAGCTTTTTTGTTGCATTTTCTTTTTCCGCCAGTTGTTTTACCAGCCGGGAAAGCATTTCCTCTGCCTGCTTATCAATTTCGGCAAGGTAACTATTCAACTGGCAGGAAGTCAGCAAATTAACATAAAAAGTTCTTTTCCTTGATGTACCGCAAGTGTCTTTGTCCCCAAACACCTATTGCCTTATGTTCTTCTTCGGGCAACGCGAGGCAAGGGAGATAATAATCTCCCTGCAGCTCGTAACACAAACCGTTCTGTTCGTTATATATTCTCTTTTCCATTGTGTGTTCCTACCTTTCAAGATCTTTATTTTTTGAGCGTTTTTCACGCTGTTTAGACTGTTTTTCAGACTTTGCTCTTTCAACTAAGTCATCGATTTGTTTACTGCCGAAAACCTTGCGAAGCAGTTTGTAATCTTTATTTTCTGCACGCAAATTTTCATTTTCTCGTGTTAATTTATCATTTGCCTTTTCAAGTCTTTCGTTAGTACGGTACAAATTTGCATTTGTAATATTCAGCCTGTTATAGCTGTCTATCGCCTTGAAATACCGTGCGAATAAGGTTTTGATCAGCGATTTCAATTTGGTTATAAGCGGTTCAATAAACTTTGCCTTATAGCTTCTTGCCGACATCATTGCAGACGGCTCAGGAAGCTGATATTCAGGCTCGTTCATGATACTTTCATCAAGCTTCTTCAATGCTCTTTCGCCGTTATCAAAGTTTTCGATACGGTCAGCCATCACACGAAACTCATCTTTTTTCTCGGCGAGCTTATCTTCATGAGCGTTAATTTCCTTCTCCCGTTCCTACTTTTTGTAGTCCAGAACAGAGAGATGTTTTTCGTGCGTACCCTTGTGTTCCCACTCGATTCCGTGGCGTTCCATCACGGCGGCAAGCTGTTCTTTTTCGGACTGTACCCATTGATTCCACTCGGTATCTCCACGGCTTCCACCCTTAAATCCCTGCGCCGCAAGCGCCTGTTTCAGCGATACACGGGTGTCCAGTCCACGCTTGCTGCCGGTGGTAAAGGGAACAAAATCAATGTGCAGATGGGGCGTTGCCTCGTCCATATGCAGATGTGCTAAAAACACTTTTAACCGAGGATTGCGCTCCTGAAATTCACGATAGTATTCATCTAAAATCTGTCGGGCGAGCTTTCCGGTTTCGCTTTCGGCGCTCATATTTTCCTTGTCGCCTATCTGCAAAATCAATTCGTGAAACGGTTTTTCCTGTTTGGAACTGCGGATTTTTTCATAGTAGTTTTCTATTTTTCGGTCAGCTCTCGTCTGCCTGTCATTGTATCTTTTCAGCGCTTCATCAAATAGCTCGTGATACACTTTCTTTATCGGCTCGTTGCAGTAATCTATATTGAGGTGGGTGCGCTCGCCGTCCACATTTTCCGCTTTGAATTTGCAGCTGTTGTGGTTGACTGAGCCTTTCCCTACCATTGCGCTGATCGTTCTTTGCATAAAATCACTTCCTTTCCATTCCGCCGCTTGCGGCGAGCCTTTGTTACTTTCTGCGAAAGTAACAAAGGCACTTTTGACAGGCAAGCCCGTCAAAAATGCAACCAGCAAGCAGGTTTTGCGCTCTCCAAGGGGCAAAGAACACCTTTGAAAAGGTGCTCTCTGCACTCTCCACCAAACTTTATTGCTTCCCGAAAAAGGAACATTGCAAGGTTGCAGATGTGCCTGCCTTTGCAATGTTGCAACCTTGAAAAACTCACTTCATTTTTTCGGGAAGCTGCCAGTACCACTGACTGCCCTCTTTAACGGATTGGACATTCAGTGTTTTCTTTGCTTCGTCCAGCACACGCTTTGAGATTCCTATCGCCTGTGCTTTCTTCACCAATTCTTTCTGCAGGTATCTCCCCTTTGAAAGATATTCGAGTATTAAGTTTTCAGCCTGCTCTGATTTCTTTTCCTTCGGAATACCGCTTAACAGATCGTCAACCGAGATATCGTAATGTCCGAGCCAGCTGAATCCGTTTTCCTTGTCCAGTTCAAAGGCAATCGCTTCACCTTCGGGTGCAAGGGAAGACTTGTCCTGCACCATCACTCTGACCTGCGGATTGTCTTTGATTCTCGCGACAATCAGAACACTTCTTGCCGAAGCCTGAAAGTCGATTGAGCCAAGTCCACGGTAGGAAGATTTGTTTCCGCTTCCTTTGTTCATATGACCGACGAGCAGAACTGCACAGTCATATTTTTCTGCGATTCGTCCAAGCTGAGCCATCACATTACGGACTTCGTTGGCGTTGTTCATATTGATATTAGCGCCGACATACGCCTGAATCGGATCAAGAATTACCACCCTTGCGCCGACTTCTATGATTGCTTTTTCAATGCGCTCGTCCAGCATACTGAGTGCGGCTTCTGATTCGTCTATAACTTTGATCTGCGTGCAGTCCGCTTCTGCCGCTTCCAATCTCGGTTTGATGGTATCTTCAAGACCGTCCTCGGCAGTTTGATAGATAATTTTTACAGGCTCACGCTCGGTATTGTCATAGGGCAGTGCTTCTCCCTTTGAGAGAAGCGCCGCCAGCCTCAAAGCCAAAGTTGTTTTGCCCTCGCCGGGATCGCCCTGAATGATTGTGATTTTCCCGTATGGGATATATGGATACCAGAGCCAGTTTACTTCCTTGCTCTGTACTTCATCCATACTGATAATTTTCAGTTCAGCCATTCCTGCCACCGCCTTTCAGAAGAAAAGCATTGATATTTCCGTTTTGATTGGTTATACTGTAATTAGTTACATGGAGTGACTGCCTTTCATCTGCACCAACAGATGTGTTACAGGCGGTCATTTCTTTTTGTCTATTCATTCTGTTCCTTTCCCTTCAAGCCGCCAAAAATGACAGCGATTAGTTCAATGAAATTGAGCAATTCCTCGTCCATTCTATTTCCTGCCTCAATACGCTGCAACTCCGCAAGGACGGCGGCAAGCTCCTGTTTCAGAGCCTTATACACCCTCGGATTGCCCTGCACCACTACATCCTGATTAAGACAGCGGCGGTAGCAGTATTCCTGCTTCGGCAATCCCGATAAGGCAACCGCCTTGTTAATGCGTTCATTTTTTTCGGGCGATACCCGAAATCCCACCGTGATATTTCTCCATCGGTTTTTGTTGTCTCTGTTCTTAGCTGACATTTTCAAAATCTCCTTTCCCTAAATCGTCCAATCGCTCCGCCATTTCCGTCTGTTTGGACGGGAATAGATGGGCGTACTGATAAGTGATCTCAATGCTTTCATGTCCTACACGGTCGGCAATCGCCACCGCCGAAAATCCCATATCGATCAGCAAACTGATGTGGCTGTGACGAAGGTCGTGAATGCGGATGCGCTTCACGCCTGCGGCTTTCGCCCCTCTGTCCATCTCGTGATGAAGATAGCTTTTCGTTACCGTAAAAATACGGTCTTTCTTTTTGAGTCCGTAGAGCATACCGAGATATTCCTGCATTTCCTCACAGAGAAAATGCGGCATTTTAATAGTGCGGTTGCTTTTCTTTGTTTTCGGCGTGGTAATCACATCTTCCCCGTGCAGACGCTGATAGGACTTGTTGATCGTGACCGTTTCCTTGTCAAAGTCAAAGTCCGCAGGAGTCAGCGCCAGCAACTCGCCTTCACGGATACCGCACCAGTAGAGCATCTCAAAGGCGTAAAAGGAAACGGGCTTGTCCATCATCTCAAAAGCAAACTTCTTATATTCCTCTTTCGTCCAGAACAGCATTTCCCTGTGTTCCTCACTGCCCATGTTTCCCACCTTTGCGGCGGGATTGGAGCGCAGCTCGTAATAGCGTACAGCGTGGTTAAAGATAGCGGAAAGCTGATTGTGCAGCGTCTTCAGATAGGTCTGCGAATACGGCTTTTTCTTCTCGTCACGGTAGGCAAGCATTTCGTTCTGCCAAGTGATAATCTCTTTTGTGGAAATCTCGCTGATTTTCAGCTTGCCGAAAAAGGGCAGTATCTTCGTGCGGATAATATGCTCCTTCGTCAGCCAAGTGTTTTCCTTCAGGCGATTTTTCACATCTCGGATATACAGCTCCGTAAATGCCTCAAAGCTCATATCAAGGTCAGAGGAATTCTGTAGCTGGAACATCCGCTCCCATTCCTGTGCTTCTTTCTTCGTGGTAAAGCCACGCTTGCATTTCTGCTTGCGCTCGCCTTTCCAGTTCACATATCTTGCCATCACATACCAAGTACCGTTGTCCTCATTTTTGAATACCGGCATTATTCCTTCTCCTTTCCGGCTCCATAGAGCCTTTCATAAAAATACTGGCGATTGACACGCCCTGCAATCGTAATAAACCCCTTTGCCTTTAGTTCCTCGTTCAGCTTTCTGATAAGCCTATAGGCATAGGGCTTTGATACATTTAGTTCCTGCGCCACATCATCAGCACGGATAAACCTGTTTTCCATATACATCACCTTCCCTTCTGTTTTTAGTTTCATTTATTTCGTGTCGGAATACTTTCTTGCCGCCTTCCGATTTGCCCGGGCGGGTACGCCATTACCGTGACGCACGACAGACATTAAACTTATATGCTTAATGTATTCTCATTATACTAAGCAAATTTGCTTTTGTAAAGCGGTTTTGGAGAAAATATTAAACTTTTTTGTTTTATTTTTCTTGACTTTCACTAAACATATCTGCTATACTGGTCGTAGAATAAATTGACGACCAGTTCAAGGTTCTGTCAAGCGGGAGATGGTGGAAATTTTCGCAGAAAATACTACCCGGTGCTTGACAGGTTCTTATACTGGTTGCAGATACATAAGCGAGGAGTGTAACCATTATGGCGATTGGTGAGAGAATCCATTTTTTCAGACTTCTGCGTGGTATGACGCAAAAATATCTTGGTATGGCCATCGGGTTTCCCGAAAGAAGCGCCGATGTGCGCTTGGCGCAATATGAAACCGGCTCCCGCAAACCAAAGGCGGATTTAACGGCTGCACTGGCACAGGTGCTTGATGTTTCCCCGCAGGCTCTTGATGTTCCTGACATTGACAGTCAGATCGGTCTTATGCACACCTTATTTACCCTTGAAGATGTTTATGGGCTGACCGTCAGCGAAGCGGACGGAGAAGTTTGCCTGAAAGTCAACAAAGACAAGGGCAAAGAGGCTTACGAGCTGTTGCAAATGCTCTATGCGTGGAAAGAGCAGGCGGACAAGCTCTCTGCCGGTGAAATCGGCAAGGACGATTACGACCGCTGGCGTTACTACTATCCGAAATACGACACCACGCAGCTCTGGGCGAAAGTGCCTTCGCAGGAGTTAAGCGATACGCTGGCTAAAGTATTCAAGGACAAATTGGATAAAGAGGAGTAATATTATGGTTTCAAAAGAACAAATTGCCCACGAATTAGCAATGGTTTATATGAACAACAAGTACGGCATAAACGTCCGTGGCGATTTTTACCTTAATGATGGAGCCGGAAATGGAACTATTGAAACCGACCATTTTCCTGATGTATCTGAAATATCATATTCTAAGGTGAGAACTGGCGAAAAAGGATTTTTGGGTATTGAAAAGAAAAAGAAAATCCCTTCTGGGTGCCAAGTAGACCCACTTTTTTCAGAAATGGTAGAAAACTACTATAGTGCATACAACAAATTTCTTGATCTATTATCATCAAAATGATCTCCGCATAAAGCTATAAGAACGACAAAAAGCCCTTAGCTATGGAATCATTACCCACAGCTAAGGGCTTTCTAATATGGATTTCTTTCGCCACACAAGCCGCCTTTTATCATTCTGTAACCCATAAACCACTGGGTTGCAAGAATAACGGCACTTATATGGCTGTTATCAAATTGTTATCAAAAGACTTCTCCGAACGCCGCAAACCCGCATGAATACTGGATTTTTGCGGTGTTCCGTTTATTCCCACTCAATCGTTGCCGGCGGCTTGCTTGTGATATCATAAACCAGGCGGTTGACGTGTTTCACCTCATTGACAATCCGGTTGGAAATCTTTGCCAGCGTATCATAGGGAATACGCGCCCAATCCGCCGTCATTCCGTCCACGCTGGTCACAGCGCGAAGGGCGATAGTATAATCATAGGTCCTCTCGTCCCCCATGACACCTACGCTGCGCATCCCGGTCAGCACGGCAAAATACTGCCATATCTCACGGTCCAGCCCGGCTTTTGCAATCTCATCCCGCAAAATGTAATCCGCTTCCCGCAGGATCTCCAGCTTTTCCTCCGTAATTTCTCCAATAATGCGGATCGCCAGACCCGGGCCGGGGAAAGGCTGCCGCCAGACAAGATGATGGGGAATGCCCAATTCTTCTCCCAAAGCCCGAACCTCATCTTTGAATAGATCCCGCAGAGGTTCGATGATCTCGTCAAAGTCGACGGTATCCGGCAGACCGCCAACATTATGGTGGCTCTTAATCAGCGCCGCATCTCCCTTGCCGCTCTCCACCACATCGGGATAAATGGTTCCCTGCGCCAGGAAATCCACCTTCCCGATCTTTTTCGCCTCTTCTTCAAATACGCGGATAAATTCTTCGCCGATGATTTTCCGCTTCTCCTCCGGTTCCCTATGGCCGGCCAGTTTCTTTAAGAACCGCTCCTGAGCGCAGACCCGGGTGAAGTTCATATCATAGGTGCGGCAGAAAACCTCTTCCACTTCATCCGCCTCGTTCTTCCGCAGCAAACCGTGGTCTACAAAAATGCAGATCAGGTTTTTCCCGATGGCACGGTGAAGCAGCACAGCCGCCACCGAGCTGTCTACCCCGCCGGAGAGAGCCAGCAGAACCTTTTTATCGCCCACCTTCCGGCGGATCTGTTCCACAGCCGTCGCCGCATAGGATTTCATCGTCCAATCCCCTTTCGCGCCGCAGACCCCATAAAGGAAATTTTTCAGTATCTGCATCCCCTGTACAGTGTGGCGGACTTCCGGATGGAACTGGACGCCGTAAATCTTCTTTGCATCGTTTCCAAATGCGGCCACGGGACAGTTTGCCGTCGCCGCCAAAACAGCAAAGCCTTCCGGGGCTTTGGAGATATAATCCATATGGCTCATCCAACATTCCGAATGCTGCTCCATCCCCGAAAACAGCACACTCTGTTCATAGGTAATCTCGGCCTTTCCGTATTCGCCCTGGGGCGCATGGGAAACCTGCCCGCCCAGCGTATGCGCCAGCAACTGGCTCCCATAACAAATCCCCAAAATCGGGATGCCGGAGGAAAAAATGCGCGGATCACACTTCGGCGCCGCCTCGCCATACACATTTTTCGGCCCGCCTGTCAGAATGATTCCCAGGGGATCATATGCCTTAACTGTTTCCAGCGGCGTGTCATAGGGAAGAAGCTCGCAATATACATGCAGCTCCCGGACCCTTCTTGCTATCAGCTGGTTATATTGGCCGCCGAAATCCAGCACCAATACCGTTTCCCTCATGTTGGTGTCCTCCTCTTTTGCAAATCTTTTATAAAATGTATAGCCTGCGCCAAAATGGCGCAGGCCTAAACTATTTCTCTATTGCACATTGATTCCGCAGCGGCTGTTTTTATATCCCTGCGGATCAATCTCCACATTTTTATAGCCCATCCCCATGAGCTCCTGAATCACATCCTCGCTCATTTCCATGAGCTTGGGAACCATCTCCTTTTCCACTTCCACCCTCGCATCGCCGCCCTGCACCCGCACGCGCACCAGGTCAAAGCCCAGGTTCCGGATATAGTTTTCTGCCGCGCGTATCCAACGCAGCTTTTTCACCGTGATCGGTTCACCAAGGGCAATCCGCGTGGCCAGACATGCGTTTTCCGGCCGGACGAACTGGCGCATTCCAAGGAATTTCAGCATCTCCGCAATCTCTTTTTTATGGATATCCGCCTTGATGAGAGGGCTCACGACAATCGTATCCCGCAGCTTCCGCTCCCCTGCCGCATCAATGCCGTCTTCCTGCACGCTGCTTCCATCCAGAAGGACGCGGATCCGCTTTTCCCTGGCCGCTTCCCAAACGGCCTTTGCAATGCTCTGCTTGCAATAATAGCAGCGCTTCTCATCATTTTTCAGAATACGGTCGTCATTCAAGAGAAAAGCCCGCGGCGCCATATGCTCAATGCCCAGAAGGCGGCACAGCTTCGCGCTCTGATCCAGCTCCTCTCCCGTGAGGAAGGAGGTGTTTACCGTAACTCCCACGACATTTTCTCTCCCCAGAGCCTTCACTGCGGCAATCGCCACAAGGGAGCTATCCGAACCGCCGGACAGGCAAACTGCCACCCGGTCATATTCTTTTATGACTTCACATAGTCTCTGAACCTTTTCCTGCATGCCCAATACTCCTTAGCAGGGACGTTCCTTTTCCCCTTAGCCTTCGGATTTTACAAACTGTTAACGAGCAACTTACTCCTTTTTATTATACCTACGGCGGCACGGGAAAGTCAATCGTTAAAGCAGGAAAATCCATTTCTCCACAAAAACAGTACCTCCGCTCATCTGCGGATTTTTCTATTTGTTTTCATCCCCTGTTCCCTCAAGGAAAATACTAACCTAGTATAATTATACAACTTTTCCCACTCCCAATTGTTACAAAAATGAAAATAATTTGACTCAAATATCTATTTTTTCCGGCAAAACCTTTTATTAACTCTATCGTGAGTCGAAATCAATTTTCGTTTATTCCATTCCAAAGATTTTTTTCATTTATGAAAAGCCTGGCTTTTCAAAGATCAAAGGTTCTATCCATTCCGGAGAATATTCCACAGATGCAGGTGTACTATCCCGCTTTCTTTCTGTATTCAGGCCCCCATCCTTGCTTTGTGGATTATCAACAGCTTTTTTTACACATAAAAAGGCCGCCGGAAATTTCCGGCGGCCTCAGGCTTTATGCCCTTATTCCTTTTTCTCCGCAGCGGCCTCTTCAGCCGGAGCTTCGCCCTTCTTGCGGAACTTCACCTCGTTATCCGCGGTATACATTTCCACCTGATCCCCGAAACTGATGTTCCCTTCGAGAATCTCTTCCGAAAGCCGGTCTTCCACCGTCTGCTGCATCAGCCGGCGCAGCGGGCGGGCGCCGTATTCCTCGTCAAAGCCCTGTTTTGCCAGGAGCTTTGCCGCATCCTCCGTATAGCTCAGATGAATATCCCGCTCATCCAGGCGTTTTGCGATGGTCCCCAGCATCAGCTTCGCGATGGCCAGGGTATCCTCTTCGTTCAGCTTATGGAACACGATGATATCATCGATCCGGTTTAAGAATTCCGGGCGGAAGGAGCGTTTCAGCTCGGCCATGATGTTCTCCCGCATATCCTCATAGCTGTGGCGGTCTTTCTGATCCGCCTCAAAGCCGATTTTCTTCTGGTTGGCAATATCATGCGCGCCCACATTGGATGTCATGATGATGATGGTGTTCTTGAAGTCCACTGTCCGGCCCCGGGAATCCGTCAGCCGCCCATCCTCCAGAATCTGTAAGAGGATATTGAACACATCCGGATGCGCTTTCTCAATTTCATCGAACAGCACCACCGAATAGGGCTTGCGCCGCACTTTTTCGGTCAGCTGGCCGCCCTCGTCAAATCCCACATATCCCGGAGGCGAACCGATGAGCTTGGATACCGTATGCCGTTCCATATATTCCGACATATCCAGCCGGATGATGGATTCCTCATCGCCAAACATCGCTTCCGCCAGAGCCTTGGAGAGTTCGGTCTTGCCCACGCCCGTTGGGCCCAGGAAGATAAAGGAGCCAATGGGCCGGTTCGGGTCTTTCAGGCCCGCGCGCGCCCGGCGGATCGCCTTGGAAACCGCCTGCACAGCCTCGTCCTGCCCGATCACCCGGGCATGGAGCAGGTCTTCCAAATGCAGAAGCTTCTGAGATTCATCCTCGGTCAGCTTCTTCACCGGCACATGTGTCCAATCTGAAACAATCGCCGCGATGTCATCCTCGGTAACTTCGGCCTTTGCCGCGCCCCGTTCCTTCTCCATGGATTTTTTCATTTCTTCCATAGCAAGGGTAATCTCTTTTTCCTTGTCCCGCAGTTCGGCGGCCTTTTCAAAGTTCTGCTGGGTCACGGCCTGTTCCTTCTCGGCGCGGATACTCTCCAATTCCTTTTCCTTATCCTTAAAGTCCGGCGTGGGAGTAAACATCCCGATCCGAACCTTGGATGCCGCCTCATCCATCAAGTCAATGGCCTTGTCGGGCAGGAACCGATCGGTGATATAGCGGTCGGAAAGCTCAACAGCCGCCTGCAGCGCCTCATCTGTGATTTTCACCTTATGATGCGCCTCGTATTTATCCCGCAGTCCCTTCAAGATCTCCAGCGTCTCCTCCTTGGTCGGCTCGCCGACGACAACCGGCTGGAACCGGCGCTCCAGAGCCGCATCCTTTTCAATGTATTTGCGGTATTCATCCAGCGTGGTTGCACCGATAACCTGGATCTCGCCCCGGGCCAGCATGGGCTTCAGCATATTGGCCGCGTCCATGGCGCCCTCTGCCGCGCCCGCGCCTACGATGGTGTGCAGTTCATCGATGAACAGAATCACATTGCCATCCTTCACCAGCTCCTTCAAGGCATCCTTGAAACGCTCCTCAAATTCGCCGCGGTATTTTGCTCCGGCGATCATGCCCGCCAGATCCAGCGAAATCACCCGCTTGCCCCGCAGCAGCTCCGGGATATTCCCCTCAGCAATGCGCAGTGCCAGTCCTTCGGCAATGGCCGATTTACCTACGCCAGGTTCGCCGATGAGCACCGGGTTATTCTTCGTCCGGCGGATCAGAATCTGTGTGATCCGCTCAATTTCCTTGGCCCGGCCGATTACCGGATCCAGTTCGCCGTTCCTTGCCGCCTGGGTCAGATCCCGTCCAAACTTATCCAGCTTGGGCGTATTTCCATGGCCCGCAGCATCCGTTTCTCCGCCGGCACCTGCCCGGCCGGGTTCTGCCATTCCCAAAATGCTCTGCTCCAGCCGCCCGAAATCTGCATTCAGCTCCAGCAGAATCCGGTTGGCCAGGCATTCCCGCTCCCGCAGCAGGGCGAACAGCATATGCTCACTGCCCACATAGTTGTGGCCCAGCTGCCGGGCAATCGCTTTGGAAAGCTCAAGAATCATCTTCACCCGGGGCGTATAGCCAAAGTTATCATTAAAAACATAATCGCCTTTGCCCACTGCCCGCAGGATCAGATCTTTCACGTTTTCTTCCGTAATTCCCTGCTCGTTCAAAATCTTTGCGGTCTCGCCGCCTTCTTCCAATAAGCCTGCCAGAACGTGCTCGGTTCCCACATAATTGTGGCCCAAAGACCGGGCATATTCTGCCGCTAAACCAAGGGCATTTTTCGCGCCCTCTGTAAATCTTGCAAAGTAGTCCATAAAATTCACCTCGTTTTTTAGTGTATTGTATTGCGGATCATCCGGGCCCGGACAACATCCCGGTCCTGAGCCGTCCGCCCTTCTCCAGAAAGCATCCCCGGCATGATATCCATCATCAGGCCGTATAGCTCATCGGAGGTGTTTGCTTCAATAATTCCCAGACCCACTCCCATATTCACCAGAGAAATACAGGAGAGCGCCTCGCTTGTATCCATCTTCCAGGCATATTTCAAAAGCCCATAGGATCGCCAGATCCTATCCTTAACCTCCGCTCCCTGGTTATGCAGGAGAGCATTTCGCGCTTCCCGCTCTTTTTTGATAATCTGAGAAACGACGGTCTTTAAATTTTTGGCGATATCCTTTTCGCTCACTCCCAGCGTTACCTGGTTGGAGATCTGATAGATATCCCCGGCCGCTTCGCTTCCCTCGCCGTAACAGCCCCGGGCGGTCACGCCAAAATTCCCAAGAGCAGAAAGGATTCCCCGAATGCCTCCCGAAAGGGTCAATCCGGGCAGATGCAGCATCACGCTCACCCGCATCCCCGTCCCCACATTGGTGGGGCAGCTGGTCAGATATCCAAGCTCCGGGTCGAAAGCATATTCTGCTTCTTTATTCAGCATTTTATCCAGCTCAAAAGCCATTTTCATGGCCGTATCCACGTCATAGCCGCTCCGCAGGCACTGGAGCCGGTAATGGTCCTCCTCTCCGATCATCACGCAGATACTTTCATCCGGCGAAAGAATCATGGCCCCTTCGTTTCCGGAGGCCAGCTCCCGGCTGATGATATGCTGTTCCACCAGCCTCGTCTTATTGATGGGGGACAGCCCGCGGATCTCCTGATAGGAAAAATCCATCCCATCCCGCAAAAAAGCCCGCTTTGCCGTCTCTTTTACCTGCTCCGCCCGCTGGGTTCCGGCAATGCGATGCGGGAATGGGATTCCCGCCAGATTCCGGGCCAAGCGGACCCGTGTGGAAATTGCCACGTCGCTGTCCAGCGCGTTTTCCTTGAGCCAGAGTGCCATTATTCTTTTTCCTCCCCCTTCTTCGCGTTGATTTCATCCCGCAGCTTCGCTGCTTCTTCAAAGTTTTCCTCTTGAATGGCCTTTTGCATTTTGGCCTTCAATTCCTCGATTTCTCTGCGGCGTTTGCTCTCTTCACTGCCGTTTTCCGGCGTGTCCCCCACATGCTGCACATTCCCATGGGTGCTGCGGAGGACGGGGATGATGGCGTCCCGGAAAGACGAATAGCAGTCCGGACAGCCCAGCAGCCCGGTTTCCCGGAAATCTCCCAGGGTAAGGCCGCAGGTCTTGCATGCCGGCCCGCCCATCACCGCGGGCATCTGTTCGCCAAAATCGAAGAAGCTCTTGAAAAAGTCCCCCGCGGAAAAGAGATTCAAACTGTTCAATTCCTGATGCTTTGCCGCACATTCGCTGCAAAGGTGTTTTTCAGTTGTAACGCCGTTCACTGTCTGCACATAGTGCATCGTCGCCGGCCGTTTTCCACATTCACTGCATACCATATTTATTCCTCCTCGCTCAACAAGGCCAGCAGCATCTCCCGCAGGATTCCCGCCCGGAGCCGGTCTTTCACCGCCGCCGGAATGCGGATCGCCTTATCCGAAACCGCTGCCTCCATTATTTTTTCCTGTTTTTCATCGATCAAACCCGATTCCTTCAGCCCGGCAATCAGGGATGCCGCATCCCGGGCGGAGATTTCGCCTTTTCCCAGCTTCTCCTCCACGAGACCCATCAAGTGATCCCTCTTATCCAAATCGATGCGGATCAGCCGGATATAGCCTCCGCCGCCCCGCTTGCTCTCCACCAAATATCCCCTTTCGGGAGAAAACCGGGTGGCCAGCACGTAATTGATCTGCGAGGGCGCACACTGAAAGTAATTCGCCAGTTCATTTCGCTGCAGTTCGACCCTTTCATCATAATCGTCCATCATGGACTTGATAAATTCTTCAATACTGTCGCTCAGCCTCGCCATAATCATCCTTCCTTTTTTCGGTCAATTTATCTTTGACTTTCTTTGACCTTTTGTTATATTTATTATCACCTGTTTTCAACAGATGAAACATCATTTTTAAAAAAATTTTTTCTTTTTTTCTCAAAGCTATATGACCTGTTTCCCCATAAAAAAAGCGCCGGAAGGCGCTGGGAAACAAAGTCTTTATTCCTCTTTGAATTCAATCGCAATATCCCTATTGTTGTTTTTCACATGCAATGATTTGTTTCCCTCTTCTTTTTGTTTCGGCAGATTGCTCTCCTCTTTTCGTATATTACATTCTATCGTATATTCTTCATAACTTCCAAGAATCGTGCCACTGATATCTCCGTTTTTCGCGTTCAGGCTGATTTCCTGTCCGGCGTCCGGCCCTTCAAATTTTATATTTCCGCCATTGACGGTGAGGGAAATGCGGTCTTTCATATGTATTGCCGGAAGACGAAGATCCCCGTTTGTGGTGGATAACGTCAAGGCAGAAATCATGGTATGCAGCAAGGGGACCCTCTGTTTTTCTATCAACAAATATAAAAATAGACGGCATATTTTTTAGCATATGCCGTCATTTTTCTATCTGTCGTCTGTTTTTTGCAAGCCCATAGCTGCTTCCCCGCTTGTTTATTGGATATCGTATCGGTAGGTATTGGGCGTATAGATTCCCTCTACCTCCATATTATCCGTAATAAACAGGGAATTTCCATACGTTCCCGTCACAACCACCGGCGTCGTGAGATTTCCAACAGTATTCAGCTTGCCCGAACCGATGGCATAATCCGCAAGTGCATAGGGATAGGTTTCCTTTTCCGGGGCGTCCAGTCCATAGGTGAAATAGACATGGGAGGAATCCGCCGAGAAGGAGAGTTTCTCCAGCACGATGTTTTCAATAATCCCCTTTTCTTCCTTTGTTTCCAAATTGAAGAGCACTACATCCACATACTGCACCTCATCCACAATCGGCCGCGGCCGGCAGAGCGCCATATATTTCCCGTCCGGTGAAATGGCAAAGCTGATGCCCTCCGTGAGCTTTTCGCGAGTGTGCTGCGCCGTATCCACAGCATAAACTGTTCCCTTTTCCCCCTCATTCTGCGCGGCAAAATAGAGCTTTTCCCCGGCAATACCGATATTTCCGGCAAAACCCTCCTGTTCCTCTACAGTGGAAATTTTTCCGGTTCCATCCGTCAAATCGTATTGCATCAGCTGGAGCTTATCAAATCCGGTCATTCCATAAAGGATATTTTCCGATCCATCCCAGACAAACCCGCTGGTCACCGAACCGAACCCCTCTTCTGCCAGATTATACAACTCACCGTTCTGCGTGTTATAGACATATAGCAGGCTCTGATCCTGCGTGATATCCAAAATAGCCAGATACTGTCCGTCTTTGGAATAGGCGGCCGCAGCAATCCCATAAAAAGGCTGCGTAATATCCAGCTGCTCCTTTTTGCCCGTCGGCTCCACGATCCATAGGGCGTCTGTCGTCACCATCTCCACATCCAGGCTGGCGTCCGGAGAGGATGTGCGGATAAAGAGCATGTTGCCGTTGGGGGCAGAGCAGGCATAGGTGGCGTTCTGCATCACCAGGGGAAGGACATTCTCCTTATTGGAGGAATACAACACTGGATGCTTTTCCACCTGGGCCAAATCCGTTCCCGCGTCAAATGTGGGCAGTGCGTCGGTCTTTAGCTCCTGCACATAGGCCGTTTTTGTGGGCATTGCCGCTTTCACGGCTTCATTCACCTGATCCCGGAATGCTTCAGCCTCTTTGCTGGTGGAAAACGCCTTGGAAATAATAGCGACATTCGCCGCGCCATTCTCGTCGCAGAGCGTGGGGGTAAAACCCAGCTCCTCAGGAATCAGCCCTTCGGAATATTCATCATAGGCATTGAGCAGAACATAGACCTTGTTCGCCTCGGCCTCCTGTTCCTTTGCCTTGAGGGTCAGAATCAGTTGGGAATCCTTCTCCTGCACGGAGTATTCCACATCCGAATTCAATTGCAGGAAAAGGGAAAAAGGCTCGTCCTCGATGGGCATTTTGGAAAACCCGCCATAGATCAGCCCCGAGGCTTTGGCCAGTGCATCGTCGGAATAATCCCAATAGTTCAGCCCATGAATGGAAATTTGCATGCGGTGTGGGTCCTCCAGCACCTTGATGGAATATTCGGGGACGCTCATAACGGCGGCCTCTCCTGTATTTTCGTTGGCAAGACGGCTCCCTTTTACAAAGGAGAGCGTCAGCTGGATCTCATCCCCCGAGGCCTCCGCCGCAATATTTTTCAAATTGATTCCGGTTTCCAGGCTTTTATCCCCGCCGGTTGTAATCACCGAGCTGCTGACAAATTTTTTAGAGACGACCTTCGTCGTTCCGATGGGATTGCAGGCCGCCAGCATCCCCAGCGCCATGAAAAGCATCATGAGCCAAAGGATCCCATATTTAATTGTTCCCGGTTTGCAAGTCTTTCCCATTTTTTCTCCTTTGCTCCCACCCTATCGATAGAGCTTTTCTGCCGCACGGGCAAAATCCGCCAACACCCGGGCTTCGTCGCAGAATTGTATTTTCCCATTTTCATAGGCAATGCGCCCGTCGATCATGGTCATGGAAATATCCTGGCTGCACGCGGAATAGAGAACATGCGCCTCGGCATTCTGCCGCGGATAGAAGCGGGAGGATTTTGTATTCACAAGGATCAGGTCGGCCAGCATGCCCGGCGCGATCTCACCCGCCTCTATGCCCATGCCCCGGGCGCCGTTCTGCATGGCAATCCGCAGGCACTGCCGGATATCCATAACGCCCGGATCCCGCGTCATTCCCTTTTGCAGAAGCGCCATATAGCGCATTTCATCCATCAGATCAAGCGTATTGTTGCTGGCAGCTCCGTCGGTTCCCAGCGCCACGCTCACGCCCCGGGAAAGCATTTCCTGCACCCGGGCGATCCCGCTTCCCAGCTTGAGATTGCTTTTGGGGCATGTGACTACCGTTACATCCCGCCCGGCAATTCTCTCCATATCTTCATCGTCTATATAGACGCCATGAGCGGCAATCACACGGCCTTCCAGCCCGCCCAGGCTCTCCAGAATGCCCAGCGGCGTCTTTCCGCCGTGGCGTTTTTTGCACTCCTCATGCTCGTTTTCCGTCTCGGAAATGTGTATCTGCAAAACGGCGTCCCGTTCCCTGGCCAATGCGCAGACCTTCCGGATCACTTCCGTGCCGGTCGTATATTCCCCATGCACGGAAAAGCCCACCTCCAGCCGGCCCTCTGCCGCGCCGTGATAGGTGTCATAAATCCGCAGAGCGTCATTGATGCGCCCCTTTGCTTCTTCCATCGTCTGCCCGGATACACAGCGGGAAAGATTGGCCCGGATGCCGCTTTCCTGAATCGCCGCCGCGATTCCATCGCAGAAAAAATACATATCCGCCAAGGATGTCGTCCCGGTTTTCACCATCTCGATGATCCCCAGCATGCTGCCCAGATAGGCCAGTTCATCGCTGAGCTTATCCTCCAGCGGAAAAATCTTTTGGGTCAGCCAGTCCATCAGCGGCAGATCCTCTCCCGCGCCCCGCAGGAGCATCATGGGCAGATGCGTATGCCCATTGGAGAACCCCGGAAACACCAGGTTCCCCTCCGCGTCAATTTCTCTTTCCGCCTGAATCTGCGGGAGCTCCTCGCCCACATAGGCGATGCGGTTTCCCTGCACCAGGATATTGCCGCGCACCACTTCATCTTTGGCGTTCAGCGTATAGATCACGGCATTTTTTATCAGAATTGTGCGTTTTAATGGCTGCATCATAGGGTTTTGCTGATTTCCTTCAGATATTTCGTAAAAGCATCCTTCAGATCCGGACGCGCCAGGGCGAATTCCACCGTCGCCTCCAAAAATCCCAGACGGTCGCCCACGTCATAACGCTTGCCCTCAAATTCATACGCATACACCTTCTGGCTGTCCATCAGCTTGCGAATGGCATCCGTGAGCTGGATCTCGCCTCCCTTGCCCTTCTCGGTCCGCTCCAGCTCTTCAAAAATCGCCGGGCTCAAAACATAGCGTCCCAAAATTGCCAGGTTCGAGGGGGCTTCCGCAACTGCTGGCTTTTCCACCATATCCTTCAGCTCGTGCAGGCCGCCTTCGGTAATGCCCGGCTGTATGATGCCGTATTTGTCCACCTGGGAGGGGTCTACCTGCTGCACACCCACCACCGTCGCGTTTTTTTCCTCATATACGTCCATCAGCTGCCGCAGTGCCGGCTTTCCCTTGGATACGACGATATCGTCCCCTAAAAGCACGCCAAAGGGCTCGTTCCCGACAAAATCCCGGGCGCAGAGAATAGCATGCCCCAGCCCCAAGGGCTGTTTCTGGCGGATATAATGCACATTCACCATCCCGGCAATATCGCGGACCTCCTTCAAAAGATCGTCCTTGTGGTGCTTTTCCAGCTCCATCTCCAGCTCCACCGAGCGGTCAAAATGATCCTCAATGGCCCGTTTGGAGCGCCCGGTAATGATGAGAACGCTCTCAATGCCCGAGGCAATCGCCTCTTCCACGATATATTGAATGGTCGGCTTGTCCACAATGGGCAGCATCTCTTTGGGCTGCGCCTTCGTTGCCGGAAGGAACCGGGTTCCCAGGCCCGCCGCAGGAATAACAACTTTGCGAATTTTCATGATTGTCCTCACTCTAACTTGTCTTTTTCCGCCGCATCGGCTAGGGCGGATATATGCGGCTTTATTATACACTATTTTTTGTCATAGTTCCACCCTATTTGTATCCATAAAGTTAAAAAAGCGGAAAGAATCGCCTCTTTCCGCTTTTTTCCAGTTTATTCGCCGATGATTTTAATCATCACACGCTTGGTCCGTTTTCCATCAAATTCACCGTAAAAAATCTGCTCCCAGGTGCCAAAATCCATCTGTCCCTTGGTCACGGCGACCACCACTTCCCGGCCCATAACCGTGCGTTTTAAGTGGGCATCGGCGTTGTCCTCAAAGCCGTTGTGATGATACATGGAATAGGGCTTCTCGGGCGCCAGCTTCTCCAGCCAGGCTTCATAATCCCGATGCAGCCCGCTCTCATCGTCGTTGATGAACACGCTGGATGTGATGTTCATGGCGTTCACCAGCATAAGCCCTTCGGCAATGCCGCTCTCCCGGAGCGCTGCCTCCACCTGGGGCGTGATGTTGACGAATCCGCGCCGCGCCGGGACATTCATCTCCAAAACCTTGCGATAGCTCTTCATAGGCCCTCCTTATTTCTGCTCCTTATTCCGCAGCTCCACCCGGCGGATCTTTCCGCTGATGGTCTTGGGCAACTCATCGACAAATTCCACCACCCGGGGATATTTATAGGGAGCCGTCGTGTGTTTGACATGATCCTGCAGTTCTTTTTTCAGCTCTTCGCTGGGCGTATAGCCGGGGGCCAGAACGATGGTTGCCTTGATGACCTGCCCGCGGACAGGATGCGGCACGCCCGTGATGGCCGTTTCCAGCACGGCGGGATGCTCCATCAGCGCGCTTTCCACTTCAAAAGGCCCGATGCGGTATCCCGAGCTCTTGATGACGTCGTCTGCCCGGCCCACATACCAGAAATAGCCTTCCTCATCCCGCCAGGCCACGTCACCCGTCCGGTATAAGCCGTCGTGCCATGCCTGTCTCGTCAGCTCAGGATCCTTATAATATCCCATAAACATGCCGATATGGAAGGTGTTTTCATCGGCACGGATGGCAATTTCGCCGGATTCGCCCGTGCGGCAGGGGTTGCCGTTTTCGTCTACCACATCGATATCATAGATGGGATTGGGCTTGCCCAGGGAGCCGGGCTTGGCGTTCATATAGATAAAGTTGCCGAGGGCCAGCACAGTTTCCGTCTGTCCAAAGGCCTCCTTGATATCCAGGCCTGTCGCCTGGCGGAACTGCTCAAACACCTCTGGATTCAGCGCCTCGCCTGCGGTTGTCACATATTTCAGATGGGAGAGATCGTATTTGGAAAGGTCCTCCTTGATGAAATAGCGATAGATGGTGGGCGGCGCGCAGAAGGTGGTGATCTTAAATTTGCTGATTACCTCCAAAAGCTCCGGCGGAACAAACTTGTCAAAGTCATAGACAAATACCGTAGTTTCCGCAAACCACTGTCCATAGAGCTTGCCCCATGCGCATTTTCCCCAGCCCGAATCCGAGACCGAAAGGTGGATGCCTTCCGGGTCTACATTATGCCAATAGACGGCCGTGGGGATATGCCCCAGGGCATAGGAATAGTTGTGCATCACCATTTTGGGCATGCCCGTGGTTCCCGATGTGAAATAGAGCAGCATGGGATCCTGGAGCTTGGTTGCTTCCTCGCCTGCCGGGCGTTTCCAGTCCTCGCTGGCCGCCTCCACGCCTGTCGTGAAATTCACCCAGCCGGGGCGATCCTTGCCCACGACGATTTTGCACTTCAAAGAGGGGGATTCCGGCTCGGATTCGTCGATATGGTCGATGACCTCGGATTTATCCGTGCAGACGATGGCCTTGACCTGGGCGGCGTTGTTGCGGTAAACAATATCCTTCTTCATGAGCAGATGCGTCGCCGGGATGACCACCGCGCCGATCTTGTGCAGCGCCAGAATGCTGATCCAGAATTCATAATGCCGCTTTAAGATCAGCATAACCATATCACCCTTGCGGATTCCCTGGCTATAGAAGAAATTGGCCGCCTTGTCCGTCAGGCGTTTCAGGTCCGCGAAGGTAAACCGGCGGACATCGCCCTCCAGGTTGGTCCAGAGCAAGGCGAGCTTTTCCGGCTTTTCTTCCGCCAGAACATCCATGACGTCATAGGCAAAGTTGAAGTCATCCGGAGCGTTGATTTTGAAATTTTTTACAAAATCCTCATAGGAGGAAAACCCAGTCGTCGTATAGCGTTCAAACATTCTCATAGCAAATTGGTCCTTTCTCAATAGTCGTTATTTTGCGATGATGGCGAGGAAACAGCAGCGTTCGCCGTTTTCCGCCTGCATGGAGTGGGGGTATTGGGAATTGAAATAAATCGCATCTCCCTTATTCACCAAAACGGATTCTTCGCCGATAAAGAAGGTCATGCTCCCCTCCAGAATATAGTTGAATTCGTGGCCCTTGTGGGATTTCTTATGCGTCGCCGCATCCACATCGCTGGGCTCCACCGTCACAAAAAACGGCTCCATTTTTTTATGTTTGAAGAGATAGGCCAGATGCTGATATTTATATTCCTTGCGGCGGTTCATCTCCAGGCCCTCTCCCGCTCGGACGCAGGTGAACATGGAAAGCCGGGCGCTCTCGCCGGTCAGAAGGTCGGTGATATCCAGTCCCAGCTTATCTGCCACGGTATAGAGAAAGCTGAAGGAAAAGTCCTTCTTTCCCGATTCATATTCCAAATATTCTTCCACGCTCATGCCGGTTGCCATGGCCATTTCCTCCGCAGAAATGTTCATAATCTCCCGCATATCCGCAATTCGCTCCGCGATGACTTCCAAATTCTCTTTCATTGTTCTCCTCCTTCAAATTTTGTGCCTGCCTCCCGGCAGAGATTTCCAATAAAAAAACCTCATCCCTGCAAGGGACGAGGTTATATTGACCACGCGGTACCACCCAAGTTGATGCAAAAATGCATCCTCTCTACAAAAGCTCCAACAAGCCCGTGCGTATAACGCCGCAACACGGAACCTCTTACTCAGGGGATACCTTTCAGAGTTCAGCTCCAAAGGGATTGGCCAACATTTTTGCAACCGTTTTCCACCAGCCAACGGCTCTCTATGTGTCTAAAAATGCGGCGCGTCTTTTTCATCGCCTTTATACTGAAATTTAGGATAGCATATTCCTTTTTCGATGTCAACTATTTTTTTATGCGTCCAGCTGAAAAGATTCGCTTTGGGCCACAAAAACATTTCCAGAAACGTCAAATATCACCTGGTCTCCCCGGATATTCTGAAAACGCTTGCCGTATTTTTCTGTAATTTCCGCCGGCTGATCTGCCGGAGAGCAGGTCATGCTGCCAAAGATCTCGCCTTTCCAGGAAGGCTCGATGGCAAATTCCGCATAGATATCGTCGCCCTGCTTGGTATACGTCTTGGAAGCCAGCTCCATGCCGTCGTAAGTATCCAGCGTCAGCTTGACAACCGCGCCGTTCTCCACATTGCTGGAGCAATATACCCGCAGATTATCCCCCACTCTTTCTACAGTGCAGGTCCCTTCCAGGTTAATGGCCTCCACACCACTGTCTACCGGAGGCTGCTGCAACTGTGCAGCACCGCAGGCGGTGAACAAAAAGAGTGTGAAAACGGCTAAAACCGCCGCGAGTATATATTTCCTTTTTTTTGTAACGGAATTCATTAGAAAATAACTTCCCCTTTCGTGTCTCATAGAGTATAGTATACTGCATTTCGCCTTCTTCTGTAAAGTCCCATTTTAGAAAATCAAAAGAAAAGCAGGCGCGTATATACGCGCCTGCTCCACATTCTCCTTATGCGACGGGATCATAGAATTCCTCCAAAATGAAGTCATATAGGCCATCCATATCCGCTTCCAGCATCCATGCACCTCCAAAGGTCTTGCCTGTCCCCGTCACGCGGTAACGGTTGATTGTATCCATGTCAAACCCATCGGCAAATTTGGCCAGCGCAATGATCTGCTCCATCGTCAGATTTGTCTTTGTATAGGCGAGGACGTCGTTGAACAGCTTGGGAGCCGCCTGCACCGCGCCCATCTTCTGAATTTTTTTGATGACAGCTTCAATAAATTCTTGCTGCCGGGCGGCCCGGCCGTCATCTCCGCCGCCATCGTCATAGCGCCGGCGCAGATAATCGTCGATATTTTTCTTGTTGATCGTCACCGTCTCGCCCTTTTTGCCGATGCCGCTCAGGGTACGGTCCAAAACCACCTCAACCCCGCCCAGGGATTCCGCCAACTTGGGCAGGCCATCCAGGTCGATGGAAACGTAATAATCGATGGGAATATCAAATTCTCCGTCACAGGAGAGGAATTCCTCCATACAATCCATGGCGTTCTGGGCGCCATAGTGATCCGGGCCGCCGCCAAAAGTATAGGCAGTGTTGATCCGGTTTGTCGTCTGGTCAACTACCTCGCCGGTATCATAATCCAGCTTGTTGACCTTCGTCCGCGTATCCCGGGGCACGCTGATCATATTCAGACGGTTGTTGGTGAAATCAAAGGAACAAAGGATCATTGTGTCACTGCGATATCCCTTATGCGCCGCTTCCCGGGCCGCATTGGAATCAATGCCCAAAAGAAGGATATTTACGACGCCCTGCGTCTGGGTATGCTCTATATTCTGGGAATCCTTCACCGTGATCGTGCTCCCGGTAGACGGCTTTTTGAAAGCCGAAAACGGGTCATCACTGATTCCCTTATATATCGAATACATCCAGGCCACCAGTCCGATGCAGGCCACTAACAACACCGCCAAAAGACCGGACAGAACCTTGATCCATTTTTTCATTCTCTTCCTCCTATGCTTTGCCTGGCATTGCCGCCGACTCTAGCATTATAGCACCATCCTTTTCACTTTTCAACATTCCGTCACTGCCGACACGGTGCGAAAGCGGCAAAAAATGTATCTTTTTTATAAAATCATGCCTATTCTTCCCCGAAAGCCCTTGAAATATCCGGCATATACTCTCTATACAAAACCGCCATTGTATACTATAATCAACCTATCAGGTTCCAAGAATATTTATAGTAGCGGAGGTTCTTTTTTATGAATGAATTGGGTGTTGTCGGTTTTGGGCATATCGGAACATATATCCGGGATATGGAAGTTTCCAAAAAATTTTATATGGACGTTCTTGGTTTTCATGTCCTCTATGAATGTCTCCATGAATACAGCGGAAACAAGCTCTGTTTTCTCCAAAACCAAAACTGTGTGGTAGAGCTGGTACAGTTTAAAAACCATGAGGAGCGCCAGGACGGCATTTTCGATCATTTGACCATTGAAGTAAAGGATATTAAAAAGGCAAAAGAATATCTGGAGGGCAGAGGCATCGTCTTTGAAAGCGAAATCAAGCTGGATCCGCAGCTGGGCGAAAACGGCATGTATTATGTCATGTTCCGCGGCCCGGACGGCGAGCATCTGCAGATCACCGAAACCTTCTAAAGGGTTCTCCGCAGCGGCGCTTTAAAAAGGTTGAGGCATCGCAATTTGGAGGGATATGGCAGGCGGATATCGAAGTATGTCTCTCGTGTATTTTGCGGTCTGCGCAGCGAATATTTGGAGGAATGATATGCGGATCATTGAAATTCGGGAAAGAGAACCGAAACTCATTGAGCGGCTGGTAACCGTCTGGGAACGCTCTGTAAGGGCTACGCATCTGTTTTTGTCGGATGAGGAAATCGGGAATATCAAGAAATATGTTCCCACTGCACTCCAAGAGATTCCCCACCTGATTGTCGCGGAAAAACAGCCCGGCACTCCCGTCGCTTTTATGGGGATAGAAGACCAGAATCTGGAAATGCTGTTCATCTCTCCCAAAGAGAGGGCAAAGGGATTGGGCAGGCAGCTGATTCAATATGGAAAGGAGCATTATTCCCTCCAAACCCTGGCAGTGAATGAGCAGAATCCCCTGGCCATAGGTTTTTATGAACACATGGGATTCCAGGTTTATCGCCGGACAGAACGAGATGAACAGGGAAATCCCTATCCCCTCTTGTATATGAAGCTTATGTAGCCGGCACGGCCATTCTGCCACGGCTCCAAATCCTTTTTTTAGAAATCAATTATCTGAAACCAAAAAGGAAGGGCAACAGGCCCTTCCTTTTTGGTTTTTTATCGATTGGCGTAGAATCTCAAGGAAATTCCTATTTTTTCATTTGCAGATTATGCATAGATTTTTCCGGACGTTTGACCGCCCGTTTGCCGCTTTTTAGCAGCAGCCGCAGCCCTGGTTGTTGGCATCCGAAGCGTTGTTGCCGCAGCAGCACAGCAGCAGCAGAATGATCCACAGGCAGCCATTGTCGCCAAAACCGTTATTGTAACCGCTGCCGCCACAGCCACCGCAGCAGAGAAGCAGAAGAATAATCCAGCAACAGCTGTTGCCACCGAAAAATCCACCATTGTTACACATACTTGAAATCCTCCTAACTAAATAAAAGATTGTCGTTCTCGCTAATCATTTAGCTTAGTCTATAATACGTTGCAAAAAAAAAATTGTGCATCCCGGGCACGATTTTTTTGGAAACGCATCTTTTTTTGGAGAAATTCACCCTTTTTATGGACTGCAAAAAGAATTGGCATGCGCAATCTTGTTCTTTCGCCTTTGCCCCGCATAGCATACGGCGCTTGTATTTTCATATCTTCCGGCGTCCGGCGGCATTTTTCCGGCAAAGCGCCGCTTTCTTCAAAAAACAGATGCCATCTACATCCGGCGTGTCCTAAACCTCTTAGACAAATCCGCCCCTTTCTGCTTTCAGGTATTGCTGTCCTCCATCCATTATTAAATAGTGGTTCTCGCCTCCGGAGCTACTTAGTATTTCTGATACGGCCGCTCTAATACTGCCAAACGATAGAGTTAAAAAACGCTCTTCTTTCCATAATATTCTTTTCTGAGCGTACTGCCATTTGGGGCTATCTTCCTTTGGGGGAATTCAGCCCTTTCCCCTGCTCCTGGCCGGTTCTCCGGCGAGGCGCCTCCCCGGCTTCGCTTGCCGGATTTTCCCGGCCCCATAGATTTTCTCCCGCCTTTTGCATATAAAAAACGCGGAAGCCATCGCCTCCGCGCTTTTTCTTCAAATGCCCGTTTCTCAGAACGTCGTCTTTTCGTCCAAAAATTCCGGCAGCTTGTCGATGGGCATGCGAACCTGCTGCATGGTATCCCGATCGCGCACGGTGACGCAGCCATCCTCCAGGGTTTCAAAGTCGATCGTGATGCAATAGGGCGTCCCGATCTCATCCTGGCGGCGATACCGCTTTCCAATGCTACCCGTCAGATCATAATCCACCGTATGGTGCTTCAAAAGTTCGGTGTATACTTCGTCTGCCTTATCTGCCAGCTTCTTTTGCAGCGGGAGAATCGCCGCCTTATAGGGCGCCAGAGCGGGATGGAAATGCAGCACTACCCGCGTATCGCCGTTTTCCAGTTCCTCCTCATCATAGGCTTCGCAGAGGAAGGCCAGGGCCACGCGGTCGGCCCCCAGGGAAGGCTCAATGCAATAGGGAACGTATTTTTCGTTGGTCACCGGATCCTGATAGGTGAAGTTCTCGCCGGAATGCTCCATATGGGCCTTCAAGTCGAAATCCGTCCGGTCGGCAATGCCCCAAAGTTCGCCCCAGCCGAAGGGGAACAGATATTCGATATCCGTCGTGGCATTGGAATAATGGGAAAGTTCTTCCTGCGAATGATCCCGCAGACGCATATTCTCTTCCTTCATGCCCAGGTTGCGCAGGAAATCTGCGCAATAGCTTCTCCAATAGTTGAACCATTCCATCTCCTCTTTGGGATCGCAGAAGAATTCCAGCTCCATCTGCTCAAATTCCCGGGTTCGGAAAGTGAAGTTGCCCGGCGTGATCTCATTACGGAAGGATTTCCCGATCTGCGCAATGCCCATGGGCATTTTATGCCGGGTGGAGCGCAGCACATTTTTAAAGTTGACAAAAATTCCCTGGGCTGTCTCCGGCCGCAGATAGATCTGAGAAGCGGTGTCCTCATTGACGCCCTGGAAGGTTTTAAACATCAGGTTGAACTGCCGGATGTTGGTGAAGTTATTTTTTCCGCAGGAGGGGCAGGGAATGTGCTCCGCGATGAATTCCTCCATCTCCTTGTTGGTCATAGCCGCCGGGTCGATCTCCTCGCCGTGCTGGAAGGCATAGTCCTCAATGAGCTTATCCGCCCGGAACCGCTCCTTGCACTCCTTGCAGTCCATCAGCGGGTCGTTGAATCCGCCCACATGACCGGATGCCACCCAGGTTTCCGGGTTCATGAGAATAGCGCAGTCGATGCCCACGTTATGCCGGCATTCCGTGACGAACTTCCGCCACCACGCCTTTTTCACGTTGTTTTTAAATTCCACGCCCAGCGGGCCATAGTCCCATGTGTTGGCCAGGCCGCCGTAAATCTCCGACCCGGGAAACACAAACCCGCGGTTTTTGGCCAGTGCCACTACCTTATCCATCGTCTTTTTGGATTGATCCATTTTTTACCTCCGCTTTTCCATATGCCGCCCATATCCTCCCGGGCAGGCAAATTTCCTGAACTATTTTGATTTCCGCAGCTGCGCCGCATGGGTCAGACCGCAGTTTTTCCCATAAAAAAACTTCCATCCCCCGCAGCTCCTGCAAGGGACGAAAGCAATCCGCCTCCGTGGTTCCACCCTTTTTGGCCGTTTCCGGCCCGCTTCGTTTTTCCGGCGCTGTTATTCTGCCAGGGTGCCAAGCCCTTTTCGCATCGGACAGCTTCCACCTGCCGCCGTCTCTCTTTTGCCCGCGAAAACGCCATTCCCTTCTGCCGGATTCATTATACCATTAACAGCATATTAACCAAAAAAATGCCGATTGTCAAGCATCAGGCAATACTTTGAAAAAGAGCAGCACCTTTGGGCGCCGCTCTTTAAGGCCATTACAGGTTTCCGCCCGGAGCCGTTCCATTTCCCGGAATAAAGGGCAGCCCCGTATCCCGGTTGCGAAGGGCAAAGAGGACAAAAGGAACGATGACCGGGAAAATGATGCTGAGCACAATAAACACCACAGCATTATCCGGACTGCAGGACTGATAAATGCGATATAACGCCATATAACAGAATACTATCAGCACAACTATCGCTGCCCATACGACAAAGAGCAGTAATACGGCAAGAGGCAGAAAAATACTCCCCGCCGCAACAATTCCCACTCCCAGCCACAGCAGAATCTGAGAGTACTTCATGCTCTTCCCTTTGACCATTTCATCGTATTGATCCGCCAGCTTCCCGACAATCCAAAGATTGCCGATGGGCACCCATGCCCAGCCGGGCGTTGGAATGCCGCGGCGTTTGGCCAGCGTATAGAGTCCCAAAGACTGAAAAATATAAAATACAATGCAGGCCGACAGTATGAGTATCAGGGCCGCAATTCCTATTCCCGTCAAAAAGCCAAAAACTCCCGGCGGAATCTCATTGAATCCATTCCAATTCCAGCTATAACTATATTGCATAATTCCATTCCTCCTAATCTATTCTCTTTTTCAACATACCACGGGCCTGCCCATCCGTCAACAAAATTTTTATATCATTGCAGCAGCTTGCGGGCCTCAGAAGCAGGCATGCGTATATGCATATGCATGCCGGATTCATCATATTCCACAGAAAGCTCTTCCGCATGCTTCTGAATAAAAGCCAGTTTCGCACCTTCGTCATAGCCCAAGTCCAGGGTAAGCTCCATCATCCGGGGCCGCAGCATCTCCTCCACACGTTCCAAAAGCCCGCCAAGCCCCTGGTTTTCCTTTGCGGAGATATAGACGGCCTGGGGCGTGTTGGCCGGAACAGTTTCCAAACGGTCTATCTTATTATAGACAAGAAGCGCCGGCGTCCCGCCCGCATGCAGGCTTTCCAGCACATCCCGGACCACCTGAATCTGCGTTTCGGCCCGCGGATCCGAAGCATCCACCACCAGCAGGAGCAGATCCGCCCGGGCTACCTCCTCCAGCGTGGACCGGAAGGCGCTCACCAGCTCATGGGGGAGTTTATCGATAAATCCCACCGTATCCGTAAACAACGCCTCCTTTCCGGAGGGCAGCATGGCCTTGCGCGTAACGGGATCCAATGTGGCAAAGAGCTTATCCTCCGCATATACCCCCGCTCCCGAAAGGGCGTTTAAAAGGCTGCTTTTTCCCGCGTTTGTATAGCCCACCAGCGCCACTTCCTTGATGGCGTTCTTTTCCCGCACCTCCCGCCGGAGGCTGCGTTGTTCCGAAAGCCGCGCAATTTCCTTTTCCAGCTCGAAAATCCGCCGGTGGATGCGCCGCCGGTCCACTTCCAGCTTGCTTTCCCCCGGGCCCCGGGTTCCGATACCACCGCCCAGCCGGGAAAGGGCGGCCCCCTCGCCGATCAACCGCGGCAGGTTATATTTCAGCTGGGCCAGCTCCACCTGCAGCTTGCCCTCCTTGGTCCGGGCATGTCTGGCAAAGATATCCAGGATCAGCGTCGTCCGATCCACGATCTTTACCCCCAGAATTTCCTCCAGATTTTTGGTCTCAATGGGAGTCAGTTCGTCGTCAAAAATAGCCAAATCAGCGTCCAGAGCCGAAGCCTGCAGAGAAAGCTCCCGCGCCTTGCCCCGGCCGATGTAATATCCCTTGTCCCGGGGGCGGGTCTGGATATAGGAAGCCGCCACCTCGGCCCCCGCCGTATCCGCCAACAGCGCCAGCTCCCGCATGCTTTCCTCCGTGGAATTCAGGCCGATAAGCATGGCCCGCTCCTTTTCCTCCCGCGTCGCCTGGAGGCGCACCAATTCTGCCACCTGCTGGGTGACAGCCTCAATTTTAGCCATCAGCGCCGCTCCGGGGATTCGGTCGGCCCGGAATGGGCCATACATTTCATATTGATCCAGTTCTTTTCCGATAAATCCCGCGCATAAACTGCCCGGCCTGCCGTTTTTTACGCTGAGAGCCGCCATGGAATCCAGGCGCGAGGACAACAGCGTCCCCACATCCACGCTGGAAAGCATCGGGCTGCCGCCCGGATGCGTGTGTACGCACCGCACACCCGACAGCCCCAAAAGCCCCCGGCGTTTGCGAATGGAGGGCAGTGAAACGGATTCGTTGCTCCCCACCGAAACATCCAAAACCCGGCCCCGGCGGGACAAAAATACCGAAATTTCCCGGTTTAGCCGGCAGGAATAGTCCGCCAGGCGCTCCGTCATTTCCCGGGAGATGAACTCATCCCGGGCGCAGGCCAAATCATAGAGCCCCTCCATTTCCTCCAGAAGGCTCTCTTTAATTCCCTCTATATTTCCATTGATCAATGAGATTGTCTCCTTTATTTATTCTTCTTGGCAATGAGTATATATATTCCAACATCCAAAAATATCCCCGCAAAAAGAACCACCACCGGGATCACACTCCCTCGGGCAGCCGAGCTGGTGGCGCGGGCATAGAGGTCATATAATACCACAAGGATAATGAGCATACAGAAAAGCGTCAGAATCGAAAGCATGAGCTTTGCCAGGCGCGCCTGTAAATCCACATTTTCCGGCGTAATTTTGACGGGATAGCTCATCAGCCGGGGAAACCGCTTCAAAATAAAAAGCAGGCCATAGGAGCAAAAGCCCAGCCAAAATGTGATGAGAAAATAGATCTTTCCTCCCTCGACGGGCTCCCCGCTTCCGCTGAATGCCATGGGAATCCGCTCTGGGAGCGTCGTATAGGAGATTGCAAAAAATACGATCACGGTAATGAGGACAAAGAAGGAGAAAACCTCCATCATGCCTGTCCAGAATTTTATTTTTCCCATCCTTTTCCTCCATATCCCCTTTGCAGGTTCCGGTTCTGATGATCGTGTCAAATGGCCTGGGCAGCAATGTCTCCGTCTCTTAGTCCAGGTCAAATGCCACATATTTTCCCGGCCCCGCGCCGGAATTCGCCTCATCCGGCTTTCCCAGCGTTTTGTGCCCCAAAGCGTGGGCAATTTTGTATCCGGTCATTTCATATTATATTCCATTGCCCTCAATTTCTCAAGCAAAGCCTTTCTCCAAACGCCGCCTTCCGGGCATCCGGAGAATTTTATTGATTTTCTTTCTAAATCCCCTTGCAGAAAATATGGCTTTATGCTATTATACTAATGTTGTACCCGTAGCTCAGCTGGATAGAGCGTTGGACTCCGACTCCAAAGGTCAGAGGTTCGAATCCTCCCGGGTACGCCACGTCGGAACGAGTTATGCTCGTTCCGATTTTTTATTGCATAAAAAATCAGCCTCCCGCTCCACTGTCCCTCCTCTTTCGCAAAAAAATCACGCTCGGCTCGCTGTCGCTGCTAACTTTTTGCAAGCTCGAGCGTTCAGCTCCCACCGCCGAAATGCCAAAAATATCTTTTTCAAGTGCCTTTCACTGGTCGGAGGAAACTCCGCGGTCATGAATCCCACCCGAAATGGGTGGGATTTTTTATTCCCTTTAATTCCAAAAAACTCACTCCCATTGACAAAAGACTTGCAAATACGCCCTCGCAACACGGATTCGTTCGTTGCCGCTTTTTGCGGACACGCGCTGTGCCTTGCGCACGATTCGTTGCAAGGGAAGATTTAAAATTTGGCGGGTTTCTTCACAACACAATGGGGTTCACGCCATCTATTCCTCCCTGAAAAATCAGGGGAACTCCTATTGCTCCTTCCCGCTTGCCTGGAAATCTTCTGCGGCATCGGGACAGGTTCTTCGCTTACTCCACCCCGTCAAATCGATGGGATATATCTCCCTGTTTCTCCTCTCTCACAAAAGGAGCGCAGAATTCTCCGGTCTATTTCTGAATCCTTTCCATATGATTTCCCGCGGCGTTTTGTCTTTTGCGTATCGCAGACCTCTCCTTTTGGATGAAATATACAAATATCGGCGATACATCCCGTCCTTTCGGCTCGCAGTTTGTTACCCAACCACCTCGAGTTGTCCGCATCGGAAATTTCTCGGATTTTTCTAGATACTCCCTCCAGTTTCATAAAAAAGCGGCATTTTATACGACAAGTTTAATGACAAAACAAAATCCTTGTGCTATAGTGGAAACAGAAATTGAGCGCATCACTGCGCAGAAAGGAAGAAAAAGGCCATGTTTTGTGCTGTTACGTTGAAAAATGAGCGCCGTGAACTGCTCCCGTGCGATCCACAGTACCGGGTTTATTTTTTGATGCACTTCGGACAAGACGGGCCCAACGGCAAACGCCGTGGTATAGGCGTATAAAGCAGAATTGTTTTCACCGCTTGTCTTGCAGGGCAGGCGGTTTTTTTCATATTGGAGGAAGAAAAAATGTTGGAAATTAAGGGAAAAGTGAATACGGCGATCTGTTTCGCTAAAACCGTCGAATATGAATCCATCGAGCAGATCCAGAGGATGTGTGACCATGAATTTACCAGGGGCAGCCGCATCCGCATCATGCCCGACGTCCATGCCGGAAAGGGCTGCACCATCGGCACAACAATGACGGTTCAGGATAAAGCGGTCCCCAATATCGTCGGCGTCGATATCGGTTGCGGGATGTACACTGTTCGACTGAATACTTCACACATTGATTTTGCAAAGCTGGATGAGGCGGCCCACTATATCCCCTCCGGGCAGGAGGTTTGGGATGGCCGGCAGGAGCATTTCGACCTCACGGAGCTGAAATGCTTCCGGAGCCTCAGGCAGACAAGGCGGCTGGAGAGAAGCCTGGGCACCCTCGGGGGCGGCAACCATTTTATCGAAGTGGATAAGGCTTCCGACGGCACGCTCTATCTGATTATCCACAGCGGAAGCCGGAACCTCGGCAAACAGGTTGCTGAGCTCTATCAAAAGCTGGCCATCGATCTCAACAAGGGAATGGAAGCCTATTTTGAAAAACGAAACGCCCTCATTGCAGAATACAAAGCAGCCGGCCGGCGCAAGGAGATTCAGGCGGCCCTAAAAGCGCTGCAATGGACGGGAAAGCAGACCACGATTCCGGAGGACCTTTGCTATTTATATGGAACATATCTGGAGGATTATCTCCACGATGTCGAGATCTGCCAGCGGTTCGCCAGACGAAACCGGGAAAAAATGGCCCAGATCCTGCTGGAGCGGTGCGGAATCGGATATACGGATGCTTTCCATACCATCCACAACTATATCGATACCAAAGAGAGGATTCTGCGGAAGGGGGCCGTCGCCGCCCATAAGGGCGAAAGGATCCTGATCCCCATCAATATGCGGGATGGCAGCGTCCTGGCAGTCGGCAGGGGAAATCCGGATTGGAATTACTCGGCTCCCCACGGCGCGGGCAGAATTATGTCCAGAAAAAAAGCCCGGCAGGAGCTGGATATGGAGGAATACAGGCGGACAATGCAGGGCATCTATACAACCTCTGTCAGCGAATCCACCATCGATGAAGCCCCCATGGCATATAAGTCTATCGGCGAGATCATTGATGTAATCCGAGACTCCGTGGACATCGTCGATATTATGAAGCCCATCTATAATTTTAAGGCAAACTGAGCCGGCTCCTCCGGCCCAGCTGCCGGAAAGGATAAAAAATGAACAGGAAACCCACCATCGATATGGTCAAAACCGGGCAAAATATTGCGGCGCTGCGGGCTAAATCGGGATACTCCGTCAAAGATCTGCAAGATACCTTCGGCTTTTCCACGCCCCAGGCCATCTATAAGTGGCAGCAAGGCGCCGCTATGCCCACGATTGATAATCTCGTGATCCTCGCTGCCGTTTTTGGCGTGAAGATCGACGACATCCTCATCTTTGCGGAACCGGCAGATGCCTTTTGCGCTGCGCGGACGGCATAGCAAAAAGAACCCCTCTGGATGGGGTTCTTTTTGCTATACGATTTCTACCTGGCCCGGCTCAGATCCAGGCTGGCTTTTGCATGGAAACAAACGTCCGTCCCTTCCGATGCGTCATACGGAATATTTTTGAACAATTCGGTTCTGATCCATAAAATTCTTTTTCAGTGAAGCATATAATTGCCGATACTCCTGAAAATAATCGTCATAGATTTTTGCATGGCTCTCTATGGGTTCCGTCACGTCGGTAACCCGTATCATGCAGTCGCACCCTTCCTGAATATTGCGGAACACGCCGGCCGCCACGCCCGCGATTATGGCCGCGCCGGCCGCCGGGCTTTCTTCAACATTCATGGTCATAACAGGCGCATGAAAAATATCCGCCTGAATCTGCCGCCACAAAGAGCTTTTTGCGCCGCCGCCGGACGCATGCACCTCCTGTACCTCCATTCCCTGCTCCCGAAGAAGCTCCAGAGAATCCCGCAGGGAGAAGGTGACGCCTTCCATGACGCTGCGGCACAGCTCATTGACTCCATGCCGCTGAGATAAACCAAACCATACTCCTCTTGCCGCCTTATCATTATTCGGCGTTTTATCCCCGTTAAGATACGGCAAAAAAAGCAGCCCTTCGCATCCCGGATCGGCCTTCTGCGCAAGCCCGGTCATATATCCGTATATATCCCCTTTTTTCAGCGCCATTTCCGCTTTTTTCTCTGCAAAGACAATATCCCTAAGCCATTTAAACGATGCTCCGCTGGTCAGGCTCAGTCCCAGAAAGCACCATTCATCCGGAACCGCATGGCACATACTATAGGCCGCGCATGGTTTTTCAATCACAAACGGATGATCGAGGCAGCCAAAAACCGCCCCGGAAGTGCCAATGGACGAGCCGATCACGCCCGAGCGGGCGACATCGCTGCCCACTCCGCAGGCCGGCTGATCCCCTGCGCCGGCGGCCACAATCGTCCCTGCACGGATTCCCCATCGCGCCGCCAGATCCGCCCGCAGTCTTCCCGCCGGTTCGGTTGATTCCAAAAGCCGTTCAGGCAGAATGTCTCTGGGAATCCCGATTTTATCGATCATTTTGTCGGACCAGCGCCGTTTGGGCAGATCAACAAAAAAGGTAAGCGAAGCGTCGCTGACATCGGTCACGATTTCTCCCGTCATCCGATACCGCAGGTAATCTTTCGTGAACATGACGGTTTCTATCTTTTCAAAATCTGCGGGACGGTGCTTGCGGATCCATAAAAGTTTGGGAGCCCAAAAACTATTCAGACAGTATCCGCCAACGTTCAGCATCTCCTTCACCGAACCCAGCTGATTGATGGCCTCGGTTTCCTCATCCGCCCGCTGATCCAGCCAGATGATGCAGTTTCCAATGGGTTCCCCTTGTCTGTCCAGCAACACGCATCCCTGCATCTGGCCGGAAAGGCCAATTCCGGCAACTGCGCTCCCGCAGCCGCTTTTCTGCACAGCCTCCTGCACCGCTCCATCGCAGGCAATCCACCAATCCTCTGGATTTTGTTCCGCCCAGCCTGGATGCGGGTTTATCACGCCGCATTCCCGATATCCCATGCCGCGTATATCTCCATGAATATCTATAACTACTGCTTTTACTCCGCTTGTTCCCGCGTCAATGCCAAGAAAGCAATCCCCATTCATATGCCATCACCCTCCAAAACAGTTTTATCTTTTATAGGCAGAGCCGATACATATCTTTCAGCATTTCTTCGTTATATCCATAGGCGTCTTTTTCGCCCCAGACGATCGCCGTCTTAAGCGCCTGCGGCGCCATTTTATCCACCGCATCCGGGTCCGTTATTCCCGCTTCTTTCAACGTGCAGGGAGTTCCTATCTTTTTGAACCATGCCTCCAATGCGGCGATTCCCGCTTTTGCGGCAATCATATCGTCCCCAGTCCGTATACCGAACACTTCCCGCGCAAAATCGGCATATTTCTTTGTTCTTGTGTTCAGATAATAACGCATGGTGGCCAAAATCGTTATGGACATTGCCGCTCCATGCGGCGTGTTATAAAAGTTTGAAAGTTCATGCCCAAGAATATGAATATTGGAGTTCGGCAGGCCCATGCCGCAGTCATAGAAACCGCACCAGGCAAACGCCGCCTGCCACATCATGACCGCCCGTGCGTCCTTATCCTGCGGATCGTCAAGCAGCCTATCCATGCATTCCATAATGGAACGTATGCCTCCCTGGCAAAAATGATCTTGGTATGGCGCGAATTCCAATGTATGGCCAAGATAATGTTCCAGCAGATGCGACACGATATCCGCCGCTGAATATGCGGTCTGCCGGATCGGAATGGTGTATGTCAGCTCCGGATCTAAAATCGCCGTGCGGGGCTTCATGACCGGGCTGGAAAAACCGTCTTTCCTTCTGCGCGTCTCGTTGGTGATTACGGCAGTGCCGTTCAATTCAGAGGAAGTGGCGGGGATGGTCACTATGGCAATAACAGGTATCGTTTTTTCAATTTCTGCTTTTCCCAAAGGAAAATCCCATGGATCACCGTCATAAAGCGCGGCAATGCCAATAAATTTTGCCTCATCCATTGCCGATCCGCCGCCCAGGGCAATGATGACATCCGGTTTCTCCCGCTTGGCTATTTCGATGCCGCCGGCTGCATGTTCAGCCGTGGGGTTGCTTTTCACTCCAAAGAAATCGATCAGCTGGACACCCGCTTCCCGGCAGCTTGAAGCCACCTTTTCATAAAATCCTACTTCTTTTACAAAGGCTTCGTCATACGTCACCAACAGGGCCTTTTCCCCGAAAACCGCCGCTTCTTTTCCGACTTTTGAAACTTCTCCCGCACCAAAAACAATTTTTGTGGGCATCGAAAACTCAAATGAATACATACTATATCTCTCCTTTCACTTTATCGGCAAGGCCTCTATTCGCCCATTACCATGACATGGCAGGTTCTCCTGCGGGATCGGTTCTGATCCCAATCGACAAAATAGATATATCCAACAGCGCCTGTTGCCAGCTGCCCATTCTCCAGAATAAACGTCTCACTGGCGCCAAACAGGGAACCCCGGATATGTGCATCTCCATTTAAAATGGTCCGCGGGTCTGTGGGATAGTCCGGGTCCTCCAGTCCCATAAGGAATTCCAAATGCTTCGGGCCGGGATAGCGATAGTCCATGTTTTCGGTCTTCTCTCTGGGAATGATCCGGTCGAGAATCCGGTTTAAATCCGCCTGCAAATACTCATCGCCGTTGAAATCCGTATCATGCACATATTCTTCAAAAAGCACCGAACAGGTCGTGTGCTGGGACTGCACCACGCAAATTCCATTCTGAATCCCGCTTTGTTGGACAATCGCGCGCACTTCCTGCGTGATATTGTGATAAGACGGCCGGTTCCCGTTTGAGGTTATCATGACCTTATCCCTAAATATTTTCATTTTCCCTGTTTCCCTCCTGCCAGCTTTTCTTTTGCCTCCTGCACCGCCTGCATCATTTCTTCGCAAGCCTTAAAAGGATCCTGGGCCGCTACGATGCCGCTGGTGCATCCAGTGCCGTCGGCGCCCCACATGATCACGTCAAAGACATTTTTTCCGCTGCGGATCCCCGCCGCCTGAAGAACCAGGGTGTCAGGCGATATGGATTTAACCGCTTCGTTTGTTAAATGCACATATTCTTCCCCGCTTACCTTTCCCGTCCCGATCAGGCTGGTCGGCTCACAAACCATTACATCCGGTTTCAGCTGGGCGATTGCCTTTGCTTCCTCCGCCGTATCCGCGCAAACAATCGTGAGAATTCCCAGTTCATCCGCCCGCGATATGGCCTGCGCCAGCTGGTTGACCGTCAATGGGTGTTCTGCGTGATTCAAAAAGACCGCTTCCACTCCCGCCGCTTTTAACGCTTCGGGCAGGATATGTCCCATTCCTCTGCCGGGAACCAATCCATCCATATGCTGCGCGGTGACGATCACATGCTTCGTCTCATTCTTTATTCTTGCCAAATCCACATGCTGGCCGGTATAAAATACATCTATATCGTATTTTTCGGCCATTTGATCGGTAAATTTCGCTAATGCAACGCTGGCGTCGCCATAAATATATGCTTTGGGATTTACACTGAAAAACGGCGTCCTGATTTTTCTTTTTTCCATGGATTCTTCCTCCGTCACATTTATTTCGCAAACAATGCAAAATAGTGCCGCAGCACCTTTCCCATTCCATGGGAAGCCGATTGTTTCAATGCAATATATTCCGACGGATTATCCAGCCGCACCTGTTCCATCGCTCCCACCAGAAAATCCGTATAGATATTCATTTTGGAGATTCCCTCGGTTGCGCACCGATAGAGATTTTGGTCGCCCGATCCGGAGCTTCCATGAAGCACCAGCGGGATGGAGATATTTTCATCCAGCTCATGCAGGCGTTCAAAATTCAGCACCGGTTCGACAGCATTTTTATATTTTCCATGGGCCGTTCCAATGGATACTGCCAGCGAATCCACCCCGGTTTGCTCCGCAAACGCCATTGCCTCCTCTACAGTTGTATAGATGGAATCGGTATCGTCTTTTGCCTCATAGTTCTCCCCCATGCCCACATGGCCAATCTCCGCTTCCACAGTGACGCCCCTCGGATGCGCATAATCGATGACTTCCCGGGTTCGTCTGACATTTTCTTCAAATGTCTCGCTGGAAGCGTCAATCATGACCGAAGTAAACCCCAAATCGATAGCCTTTTTTATAAATTCAAAATGTTCTCCATGATCCAAATGCAGCACAATGGGTATCTTCACGCTTTCCGCGGCCACTTTGCCGATTGCCGCCGCCTCTTCCAGAGAGAAGAAAGAACGGAACACCTCTGCATAGGATAGAATAATCGGCTGGTTCATGGCTTCTGCTTCATGAACAAATGTTCTTGCAGAATCCATATCGATATAATCCGGCGCGATAATGCAATGCCGGCTCCTTTTTGCTTCCTCCAATACGGATTTTGAGTTGACTAACATTTTTTCTCCTTTCATAAAAGCCCTATTTATTTTTTTCTTTTCATGATATAATCATATATGCCAGCCGAACATTTATCAATATTTTTCAGGCTTTATATTGAACAAATGTTCACGAATGTTTATGGGGGTATCCGAAATGAAATATACCATGACAAGAAAAGATTTGATTAAGGCAGCAAAGCTCTATTATTACGGCAACATGTCTCAGGATGAGATTGCGGCGATGATGCACATATCCCGGCCAAAAGTATCCCGTATGCTCTCCGCCGCCAGGAGCTTAAACATCGTACAGATCACCATAAAGGATCCCGTCTTTTCGCTCACGGATATGGCGGCCAAAATCAAGAATTTTTTTTCTTTGAAAAATGTCGTTGTCGTGCCGGCCGGGCAGAACCTGGAGGAAGCGAAAGATAATATTGGTTCCGCGGCCAGTGAAATGCTGAATCGTATTGTATTTAACGGAATGAAGGTCGGCATCAGCTGGGGAACTACGCTTAATTCCTTTGTCAACCGCTATCACTGCTCCAAGTCATATCCCGACACAAAAATTGTACAGCTCATCGGGGGCATGTATCAGCAGACCATGCACATGGATGGCCGCGAACTTGTAAAAAATCTGGCGCTCAAAATGGGCGCGCAGTATCAGCTGCTGCAAACTCCGCTGATGGTTCATAATCCAGAATTGAAAGTTCTGCTCATGCAGGAACCGGAAAATATCGAACATTTTAAATTGATCGACAGCCTGGATGCCGCCTTCGTCGGCCTGGGCTCCTCCAATTACAAAAACACGGTGATATATAAGGCAAAATATTTGGAAGCATCCGACGCCAAGCACATGTCGGATACTGGTCTTTTCGATATCTGCGGCCACCAGATTGATTCAGAGGGAAACGAACCGCCTTCCCCCGTTAAAGACCGGGTGATCGGGATATCTCTCCATTCCCTGCAACGAATTCCGCAGGTATTTGCCGTATGCGCCGGCAATGAAAAAGTGCCCGCGATCTGCGCCGCCATCAAAGGAGGATACATCAATTCTCTGATTATCGATGAAATTGCGGCCCTCTCCCTAATGGAGACGGAAAATATCCAATAAAAGGAGAGATCTTTTCAACCTCTCCTTCCATTCATCGGATACATTCCTATTTTGTTTTCGGCTCCCGGGGGCAGCTTTGCAAACGGAGCACAGCCCGCTTTGCCGAATATCTATCGGAAACTTTCCCGCCCCCATTCGATATCACGCAGGGAATCCGTACAGTTTTGGGACATGCAAGGCGGACTGATCTGGAATATCATTTGCTGCGGTCTCCGCCCACACTTTTTTATATCCCCATATCAAACAGGCTCATCTGCTTGCCGGTGCTTCGCGGCCGAGCAGCCTGTTCCATTTTCAGCGATTCCCTGGAGATGGCCCCCAGAAAATCGCTGGGCTCCCCGGCGCAGGTCAGAATCAGTTCCTCCTTCGCCCGCGTCAGCCCGACATACAGGAGCCGCCGTTCCTCTTCCCGGTCAACCGCACGCCCCTTCCTTTCCAACGGGACTTTTCCTTGCTCCACGCCGCATAAAAACACCACGGGATATTCCAGCCCCTTTGCGCCATGGAAGGTCTGCAGCTGCACAGCGCCTGCCGCATATTTGGCGGCCTGCCGCTTGATGTCCTGTTCCTGCCCCAGCAACACAGTTTGCAAAAATTCCGGCATTTTTGGCGAAAGGACTGCCGCCTGCTCCAGCCGTTCCAGAGCCGGCCTCTCCGTCTCCGGGCGCAGTTCCCTCCATTCTTTCAGCAGTTTCCATGGCTTTTCCCTGGCCGCCCGCGGCCCAAACCGCTCTGCCATGCGTATCCATTCGTCCAGCCACGCTTCCCTGCCTTCAAACTCCCGGCAGATTCCCGCCAGATCCGCTGCCTCGGGGGCCTGCGCCAAAAGGCCATCCACTTCGCCTTTTTTCACCTTCCATATATGCCGCCAACACGCCGCCAGGGCGTTTTTATCTCCCGGCTGGAGCAGAGTGCGGAAAAAAGCCAGTGTCCCCCGCACGACTGAATCCGCCAGATAGCTTTCCCGCCCGGTTACGGCAAAGGCAATTCCCTCTTTTTTCAGGCAGGTTTCCAAAATTTCCGCCTGCCGGTGAGTGCGGTATAACACGGCGATATCCGAAAATTCCAGTGGCTTTCCCCTTTCTCCATAAGCCTGGGCATCCAGCATATCCACGCCGCCCATCAGCCGGTTGATCTCTTTTGCAATAAAAATCCCTTCCTGCAAATCGCTCTGCGCCTGTACCAAGCGCACTTTCACTCCGCTCGGGCGCAGTGCCTCCAGCTCGCGCTTTACGCCATCGCCGGCTTGAATCACTGGCAGGGCGCAATCCAATATCTCCGGCGTGGAACGATAGTTTTTCCGCAGCCGAATTTGCCGGAGCTCTGGAAATTCCTCCTTCAGCCGCCGGAATCCCTCCGTATCCGCGCCCCGGAATCCATAAATGGCCTGATCCGGGTCGCCAATGACAAACACGCTTTGCGCCTTTTCTCCCCAGGCGTGGATCAGCTGATTTTGCAGGGCATTGCAGTCCTGAAATTCATCCACCAGCAGATGCGAAAACCGCTTTTCCAGCCGGCTGGGAATTTCCTTTTCCCAAAGCTCCAGCGTCTTTTTTAAAAGATCGTCAAAATCCACCTGCCCTGCCGCTTCCAACCGTGCCTGATAGGCCGCCAGCAGCTCAGGAGCAACCTGCGTCTCCTGTCCATTTTTCCACCGGGAAACGCCCTCCAAAAGCCTCCGGGGGGAAAGCGGGCTCTCCTGTGCCGTCAAAATTTCTTCGGCGATTTCCTGGGCTTCCTCCGGATTCAGGAGGCTTACCCTCCCTTCCATCTGCTCCAGCAACTCCAGGCAGAGGCTGTGAAAGGTTCCGATATGCAGGGTGCGGGCCGCCCTTTTATCCGCCAGCGATTTTGCCAGACGTTCCCGCATCTCCGCCGCCGCTTTGCGCGTAAAGGTCACAGCCGTTATCTCTCCCGGTTTTGTCCCCTGCTCCACCAGATGCGCGATCCGGGCCACGAGAGTCTTCGTCTTGCCCGTCCCCGGGCCGGCAATCACAGCCGTCCGGCGGTCTTCCGCGCAAACAGCGGCCCTTTGCTCCGCGTTCAGCTGCTCCCCTTCATCCGCCGCCGCACTGTTCTCCTTTCCGGCACGTTTTTTTATACCTGCGGGCGCCGCCTGCTTCCGGGTTGTTTTTCCCGCATCCTCCGCAAAAAAGGAAAGCTGGCCCTGCAATCTTGCCATATCTTCGGGACGCAGAATTTCAATTTTTCCATATTCCCCGTCATATCCCGGTGTCCTCTCCACCCGGCCGCTGCGAAGGCGTTCGATCCCCTCCGCTATCAGCAGTCCCGCCTTTTGGCGGATCTCCTCGATGGGCGCTTCCCGGAGTATATGGAATTCCGGTCCGATCTCTGCCAGCATCTTTTCATATTGCTCTCTCACCCGAACACTGGCAGCCGATTTTCCTGTGGAGGCCGCGATTACCTCCGGCAGAGGCACCAGGCTCTCAAAAGGCAGCGCATTCTCCGGCTGGTAGCCCTCCGCCCGGTCTGCCAGCTCGCAGACCCGATGGAGAACGCCAATCGTCATCTTCCGCCCGCAGACCGGGCAGCGGCCGTCCATATCTCCGGTTTCCGCCGGATGCAGGCATACCTTGCAGTTCCGGTGGCCGTCGAAATGATATTTCCCCTCTTCCGGAAAAAATTCCAGCGTACCCCGGAATCCCCCTTCCCGTCCTTTTTGAATGGCATGGCGAATGGCGGGATATGCCAGTTCCGTGGATAGCAGATTTGCCTCCCGTCCCAACTTTGCCGGTGAATGGGCGTCCGAATTGGAAACCAGCGTGAGGCCGTCCAATTCGCTCACCCGCCAGTTCATGGGAGGATCAGAAGAAAGCCCGGTTTCCACCGCATGGATTTCCCCCGTCAGGTCACCATAGCATTCCTCCAGGGAATCAAAGCCGGAAAACGCCCCAAAGAGGGAAAAATGCGGCGTCCAGATATGCGCCGGGATATATTCTCCCTCCGGGCAGGTTTCCAGCAGGATCTCCAAAAGATCATGGCAGTCCAGCCCGAGAATCGGTCTCCCATCCGAATGGATATTGCCGATGGCCTCCAGCTTCCGGGAAAGCTCCTCTGCCGCTTCCAGCCCTGGCAGCAGAATCAGGCTATGCACCTTCCGCACGCGGTCCCTCTTTTTATAGATCGAACTGATTTCCCCCGTGACCAGAAAGCGCGGGGCTTCTCCCTCGCCGGCCACCTGCGCCGGAAGGCGGTATTCCTCCTTCAGTATATATAAGCCCTCCTCTGCGGGAACCAGCTTTTGCCGCATTTCCTCCCGCCAGGCCGGATGGGTAAAATCTCCCGTTCCCAAAACGCCAATCCCCTTGCGCCGCGCCCATAGTTCCAGATGCTCCAGGTCGCAGTCCCGGCTGGTTGCCCGGGAATATTTGGAATGGATATGCAGATCCGCTATCATCATTGTAAAAGCCTCCCATTTTTTCCTGATTCTATCATAGGCGAGTTTGTGATATTTTTCAACAGGAATCGTCTTTTTATAGCCTTATAGATTCTCCCCATCCAAAGGGCACAAAAAAAGAGGATGCGCGCATCCTCTTTTTATCCCTGCATTATTCCTGCGGTCCATTATCCGTGAACGGAGGTTTTTTCCCCTTCTTCCAAAGGATGAACAGCGTCACTGCCAGGCCGATGCAGAGAACCACCAGCACGATCACAGTGATCAGAACGCCAGTATTTCCCGTGAGGGCCGCAAAGAATCCAGGATTCTCCTTGGGCGCTTCCGGAGCCACCTGTTCCGGGCCGGCCGTCTCTTCTGCCGGCTCCTCCTTTTCGATGACAGCCGTCCGCTCAACATACCGCTGCATCGTTCCTTCCGCCGCATCATAGGTATACCAGCCCTTGGTTCCCGATGCGTTCATGGCATAGACCAGATAGAAATCCGGAGCAGTCTGCCCCTCCAGCTGCCAGGCCGCAACCGTCTGCTCCCCGATAGAGAGCGTTGTTTCTGCATATCCCTCGGGCGCAGAAACACTGTCCTCTTTTTGCAGGATGGTATATGTCCCGCCGCTGGTCATCTGCACATACGGATATACGCCGTCGCCCGCCGCATTCAGGACATAAAAGCTCCCGGCATTCTGCTCATCCAGCAGATAGAGCAGTGAAATTCCCCGCTGTTCATCCAGAGCCGCGGGAACCGCAGCGCCGTTATAAGCTGCCTGCCCTGCCACAAAATTTTCGGGCAGGGTTACTCCCTCCAGGGTATTTGCCACCTGCAGCTCCTTATCCCCTACCTTCACCGTCACCGGAACCGGAGTCGGGGAGGGTGATGCGGTGACCGTTGCCGTAGGAGATGCCTTGGGCGAGGCCGACGCTTTATCCGAAGACGTTGCGGGCTTGCTGGTTTTTGTGGCTTTCGGAGTCGAAGTCGCCGGCTTGTTGGTCTTTGTCGGACTGGGTTTGGGTGTGCTGGCCGCCTGCACCGTAACCTTCGCGCTCCCCTTAGCCGTTCCAAGTGAGTTGTAATCCCAATCCAGGATTTCGCTGGCCGATACGGAAATCGTTGCAGACCCGGCTTTCAGGGCTTTAAACGTGATCGTCGTGCTCAGAGATGACTGCCCGCTGCCACCCGCATATAAAACAATATTCCCGTTGCTGTGGGTTCCGCTTCCCGATACATATTGCAGCACACTGGAATCATAGGAAAACTTCCCCTGTACTGCGCCGATGTTTGTTCCCTTAAAGGTTACCTTGACACTCACCGTCGCCCCGGGCTTTACGCTGGAAGGGCTGGCCGAAACCGATGCGCTGGCCGCCAATGCCTGCATGGGGAAAAGGCTCACCACCAGGCAGAGTATCATTAAAATCAGAAGGCCCCGTTTCTTTGCGTGGTTCATACTTCGTCCTTTCTCTTCGCTCGATATTTCCATCACTTAAAAATGTTTTTTCTTCTTTCTCGCCTGCACAATGACCAGCACCAGCAGCACGACGACCGCCGCCGTGAATACGGCCAGGACGGCAAAGAGCAACGGCTGGCTCGCCACAGTTTCCAGATATCCCATGGGCTTCTGGGGCGCGGGCGTCGGCACAGCTTCCGGCTCCGCCGGCTTTTCCACGGTTTCCGTCCAGGCCCGCTGCAGGGTTCCCTCGCCGGCATCATACATATAGTAGCCTGCCCGGCCTTCTTCGTCCATAGCATAGACCAGATAAAAATCCTGCGGGCCGGAGGTCTGACGCCATGCCTGCACCTGGGCTCCATTTATTTGAATCGACACTTCTTCAAAGCCCTCGGGGATCTCTGTTCCCTCCCGCAAAAAGACATAAGAACCCGATGAAGCCACCGTCACAAAGGGGAACAGTGTCCCGGAAGCGGCATTATAGCAATAAAAGGCATATTGCCCGGAAGTATCCACGGTATAGACCAGCAGCAGCCCGGTCTTTTCTCCCCGGGCACAGGGCACCTCTTCCTCTCCCAGCGTCAGCATGCCGGCCACATAGCCTTCCGGCAACGTCACATTTTCCAGGCTCCGCAAAACATAGACGGTCTTTCCATCTGCCTGCATCTCAATGGGTTCCTCTTCGCCCGGTACAGGCGAAGAAGATGCGGGCGTCTCCGCCGGGTCACTCTCCGGGGAACCGCTGCCAATGGCAATGCTGATCTTTTTGTTGGGCGCGCCCAGATCCTGGCCGCTCGTATATCCCACAACTTCACTGCTGGAAACTGCAAAGCTGGCAGAACCCTCGGCTTTTGCCCGGAAGGTCAGCTCATAGCTCTTCTGGAATTCATTTTCGCTGCCCGAATCCGAAATTCCGCCGTTTCCGCCGCTGGCAAAGACCGCGTTGCTGCCATACAGGTATTCCATTTTGTTGCTGTCATAGGAAATCTTGGCATCCAGCGCTCCAATGCTGTCCCCCGTACTCACAAACGTGATGGTCACGGTGAACACCTGTCCATTGGCGACATGGGAAGGCGCCACTTCCATCTGCACAGATGCGCTGGCCTTGGCTGCCGCCCCGGCCGCGGCCGGAAAAATACACAGACAGACCAGCAAAATCCCTATGATAATGCGGCGAAATCCCCGCTGATTTTTCATATATTCCTCCTATTGCGCGATGGTGGATGCGCCCAGCAGATGCTTTTGCAGCTGCAACAGGTCCAAAATGGTCACCTTTCCATCCTTGGAAGTATCTGCGGCCGTCAGACTGGCCCCCTTTGCCGTGCTGGCGCCCAGCAAGTGTTTTTGCAGCTGGAGCAGGTCCACCAGCGAAATCTTTCCATCGCCGTTCAGATCGCCATAGAGGATCACAGTGAAGCTTTGCGCCAGCTTGCCGCTGGAATTATAAAGCTGCACCACATCGCCTGTCACGGCATTCCCGGACGTCTTTGCCGCCCCGCCGGAAGTCACCACCCGCACCGATCCATTTTCAGCCTTTAGCCCGGAGAGCAGATTGCTGACAGAAAGATTCTCGGAAAGCCCGGTAATATTGCTGCTCCCCACCTTATATTTGGAGCTGGTGAGCTTGGGTGTTGACGCTCCTCCGGATGTGGAGGGCGTGGGAGCCGGCGTCGCGGTGGGGGTAGGCGTCGGATCCGACGACCCCAGGTTGGTAATATCCGTTCCCACAAAATAAAACGCCAGAATCTCTCTATATCCCTTGTTATGGTTCTGGGCCATCGTCTGGGCGCCCCGCTGGCTCATGCCCACGCCATGGCCCCAGCGCCGGCAGGTGATGTTGAAGCCCCCGCTGGTTTCGCTCACACCCCGCATCCGCAGGGTGGAATCCAAATAATCATGGGTCAAAACATATTTCCCGCTGGAATTCTTGTTCATGAGATCCAGCGTAACCGAAATTGCCTTGGCGCCGGACAGCTCCGAAGATCCCGAAGGGACATATTTCACCGTAATGTTCGCCGTTGCCGTTACATAGCACCGGCTGGCCGTTCCCGGCCACTGCTGTTTATCGTTTTTCATGCTGTTGACCGTGATGATCTTGATATCCCGCGGGCTGGCAACCGAAATGCCCTGAGATTTCAAAACGGCCTGCGCCTTTTCCTGCATTTCGGTCAGCGCACCGTTGCCATAGGTATAGCGGCCGCTCTCATCCACCTGCCCATAGGAGCTGAAAAGATAGCCGGTTTTGCCGTTATAGTCGATCATATACCACAGATCCCCGTCCTTGTCCCGGGCCTCTCCCAGATAGTCATAGACGGCGTTCACCGGGGCCGACCCAATAATGGAGTTTGTGGTTCCCGCCCCGCTGCGGACATTGCAGGAGGAATTGATATTCACCACCCGGACGATTTTGCCGCCCGAGGATGTAACCGCATCGTATTTTGAGCCCTCCACCTGCGAAGGGATGAACATGATCTTTTCCTTGCTGGAAGCATTCTCCAGGTCATAGGGATCGTCATGCTGGGCAAGATAGGGCGCTTCTTTATTCGCCGATTCGCCGTTGCCCCAGGCGTTTCCCGGCAGCTCGGTCTGCCCGCCGTTGCTGGCAGCATAATAGGTCGTGATGATCTTTCCATTATATGTGAGAACTTCGCCTTTCGTCTCATCCACAGCCCGGATTACATTTTTAATGGTAGAATCATATCCTTTATATACCTGGTCGCTGGAAGTATCCCCAATATCGTAGTCGCTCGCCGAGGATTTCAGGCGCATCGCCGCATATCCCCGGGCGCAGACCGCCTGAGCCTTCAGGGCCTCCAGCGGGAAGGAATTGCTCATTTCAAAACCAACGACGCCATAAAGGTATTCCTGCATGGAAACGGTATTGACAGCCAGAAGCTTGCCGCCGCTCACCTTAAAGGAAATGTTGCCGAGATAGCTGCACAATTTGCTCTCGCTTCCATAAATCCGCGTGAGTTTAATATAGCCCGAACCTGTCCGCTTCAGCGTGACGCTTGCCAGCGTTTTATTGACGCCGTTTCCAGAAATATTTACCGAACTGCCGCTGACAGCAACTTTATAAGTCCCGGCGGCTAAAGTGCTGCCGTCCTCTGCTAAGGTATAGGGGGTTGTGAGCTGCACATTGGTGGAAGCGGACGCGATGGACAGCTTTACGCGCACTGTATCGTAGTCCACTGCCTGGGAAACCGGGATACATAAAAAGAAGGCCGCCAGCATGGCAAAAGCCAAAATTCCTGCTTTCCAACGTTTTCTCATTCCAAATGCCCCCTGCACAAACAATCACAATTCTCTGAAATCCGCTTTAATACGTCATTAAATATTACAAAAGTATTACAAGTTTATTTCATACTACGTAAATTATACCGAAAACTTCGACGCTTGTCAACGAATTTCGCGCAGCTGCCCTCATCTTCCATATTTTGGGTGTCTGTCCGCAAACTGTTTTCCATCGGCTCCCTTTCGTGGTACAATGCATATACTATGAGCAGGAGGATGACGCAATGATCTATCTGCATGGAAAACCGCCGTATCGGGCTGTATTTCTGCATGGCGGCCCGGGAGCGCCCGGTTCGGCGGCCATTGCTGCCAGGGAGCTTTCCAAAACCCAGGGGATTCTCGAGCCATGGCAGTCGGCCCACTCTATTGCCGGCCTTTTGAAGGAATTGGAGATGCAGCTTGGCGCTGCCAGCCTTCCCTGCTCTCTTCTTGGTCATTCCTGGGGGGCTATGCTGGCGCTTCTCTTTGCCGCCCGGCATCCCGGCGCTGTGCAGCAGCTCCTTCTCGTCTCCTGCCCGCCCCTCACGGCAGATTTTGCCGGACAAATTACCGACCGCCGTCTGAAAAATCTTTCGGCGGCCGACGCGGCCCGGTTTCTCGAGCTTTCGCGCATTCTCTCATCGCCCTCTCAGCAAAACAGAGACGGACTCTTATCCGAACTGGGCCTTTTGGCAGAAAAGGCAGACGCCGTCGCTCCCCTGTCTCTCCAGGAGCCGGGAAATACAGATGCCGCCGCCTATGCGTCCATCTGGGGCGAAGCCGAAACACTGCGCAATGCGGGCGGATTCTTGCAGGCTTTAAAGAGGATCGCCTGTCCGGTCTTTGTGCTTCATGGAGAACAGGACCCCCATCCTTTGGATGGAGTACTGACTCCCCTGCAGAGCACACAAATCCCCTATCAGTTGGTTCTGTTTCCCTCCTGCGGCCACACACCTTTTCTGGAGCGGGATGCCGCCGCATCCTTCTATCGGGTCGTTCAAAAAATCCTGTCCGCCGCGCCGGTCATCCCTTGACTTTGCAAAGGCCCTGACTTATAGTAATCCCGGCATACCAAGAGGGGGTATTTAGAGAATGGATTCATTTTGCAGCATACATAATTCTGGAAAGATTTCCGCAATACAGGCTCCTCCACCAGTGCTGCTTCAGGCAAATCCGAAAAATATTCTTTGCCCATTTCCCCATCGAAGCGCATGCAGCTCCTTTCGCCGGGCCCTCAGATCCGGCAAAAGATTTCGGGAGGTGGAATAATGGCCATTCGTTTTTTGCGCTATGAAGGCGATCCTATTCTGCGGCAGGTTAGTCTTCCTGTCCGCCAGGTCGATTCCTCCATCCAAAAAATTCTTCAGGATATGGCGGATACGCTCTATAACACGCCCAATGGCGCCGGCCTTTCCGCCAACCAGGTGGGGATTTTGAAACGCCTGATCGTGGTGAATACGGGGGCCGGGCTGCTTCAGCTGGTCAACCCCGTCGTCATCGATTCCCGGGGAGAGCAAGAGTGCGTCGAAGGATGTTTAAGCATCCCTGGCCGCTATGGAAAAACCCGCCGCCCGCAAAGGGTTGTTGTTCAGGCCCTGGATGCCCGGGGAAAATCCATTTTTATTCCCGGCGAGGGAGAATTGGCCAAATGCCTCTGCCACGAGATTGACCATCTCGACGGCATACTTTTCACCGACCGTGTGTTTGCCTGGCTATAGCTCCGCATAATCCCCAAAACCAACGGCTATCCCCAGCCGTTTTTATATTTTCCTAGAAATATATAACAAAAATCATATGAATCCCATTGAAAATTTGTCTTTTTGTTAATTTCCCATCATACTTGACATTTTTTATTTGGACGGGTATATTGAGAAGCATGTTGATGTTGAAATTGGGAGGAAAAAATGAGCACGCAAAATAAGGATTGGCTTTGCCATATTCTCGCTTCGATTACCATTGTTTTATGGGCTTCGTCCTATGTCCTGACGCCTTATGCCCTCCAGTCCTATTCCCCCACGGCACTTTCACTGCTGCGGTATATGTTTGGGGCTGCGGCCCTTGTCATTTTTGGCTGTATCAAACGCATCGGCCTGCCCAAACTGCGGGATGTCCCCAAGTTTTTCCTGGCCGGCGCCCTGGGAATCACCGTCTATATGGTGGCCTATAATATCGGAGCACAGACCCTTTCCGGGACGACATGCAGCGTCGTTCTGGCAATGAACCCTGTTTTCACGGCTATTCTCTCGCATTTCCTGTTTCGGGAGAAAATCCGGTTTCTGGGCTGGGTCTCCATCGCCATCGGCTTTGGCGGCATCCTCATTTTAACCCTTTGGAACGGCGCACTTTCCATCAATATCGGAATCCTCTGGGTCTTGGCCAGCGCCATGCTTTTCAGCGGCTATAATATCACCCAGCGGCAATATAGCAAGGATTATACGCCGCTTTCCACCGCTATCTATAGTATTGTGGCCGGAGCTATCATGCTGTTCGTCTTTCTGCCCGAACTGCTCCCGCAGCTGCAGGCGGCTCCCATGGAACACACGATGATTGCCGCATATCTGGGCCTTGTCCCAACGGCGGTTGGCTTTGTTCTCTGGACTCTCGCCCTCTCCATGGCCAGCAAGACCACCATCGTATCCAACTATATGTTTGCCACACCCCTGGTTTCCATGGTGCTGAATCTTCTGATCGCGGGAACCTGGCCGGATACCTCCACCTATGTGGGCGGCGCCGTCATCATTCTCAGCCTGATACTGTTCAGTGTATTCAATAAAAAGGCACAGCCTCTGCCGCAGGTCGTCTCTCCAAAGGAAAAGTAAAGGAAAATTTCATATTCCATGCCCATGGTTTATCAGTAAAATCATTCTTTCCGTTCTTTTGCGGAATCTTCTGGCACAAGTCCCCCTTCCGGCTGCGAAGCAGTTCTCCTTTTGGAGAATCCCCAGCCGGAGGGGTTTTGTTGTTATTCCCCTCCTCTTATCTATCTCCCGCTTTCCCTCTTTATGGGCGTTTCACCGAGCGTTTGCGTCTTTCTCTTCTTTCTTTTTTTCATTATTCGCATTTTTCAATAGCTTTAGCAGGCAGGATAAGGATATCTCCCAGGCACTTCATGGCAGCAAAAAAGCCCTCCGGCAAAAGCGGAAGGCTTTTTACTTTTGCATTATAGAACTTTGGAAAGGAAATCCTGCAGCCGCGGATTCTTGGGATGGGAGAAAAACTCTGCGGGCGGCGCTTCTTCCAGCACCCGTCCGCCGTCCATAAAGAGGCAGCGGGTTGCAACCTCCCGGGCAAATCCCATTTCATGGGTGACGACCACCATGGTCATACCCTCTTCCGCCAGCTCTTTCATAACTTCCAGCACCTCGCCCACCATCTCCGGGTCCAGCGCAGAAGTCGGTTCATCAAAGAGCATCACATCCGGGTTCATCGCCAGCGCCCGCACGATGGCGATGCGCTGTTTCTGACCGCCGGAAAGCTGGGCGGGATAGCTGTCTGCCTTATCCGGCAGGCCAATCCGCTTGAGCAGCCCCAGCGCCTTTTCCTTGGCTTCCTCGGGAGTCATCAGTCCCAGCACGGTGGGCGCCAGCGTGATGTTTTGCAATATCGTCTTATGAGGAAAAAGATTAAACTGCTGGAACACCATGCCCATCTTCTGCCGCAGTTTATTGATATCGCATTTCTCATCGGTTATCAAATTTCCCTCGAACCAGATCTCGCCGGAGGTGGGAACCTCAAGCAGGTTCAGACAGCGCAGAAACGTGCTCTTTCCGCAGCCAGACGGCCCGATGATAACCACCTTTTCGCCCTTTTTGATCTCCTGATCAATCCCATTGAGCGCCTTGATTTCTCCAAAATGCTTGTGTAAATCTTTAACGGTAATCACTCTTGCCAAGCCTCCTCTCGAGTTTCTTAAGGCCCCAGGTCATGAGCATGACAAGAACCAGATAGATAAGCGCAGAAAGCAGCAGCGGCACCACGGGCTGGAAGGTCTTTGTCTGAATCCAGTTGGCAGCCTTTGTCAGATCCTGCACCGCCACATATCCCACAACCGCCGTCTCTTTCACCAGCACAATGAACTCGTTGCCCAGCGCCGGCAAAATATTTTTCACCGCCTGGGGCAGAATGATCAGCCGCATGGTCTTTCCGCCGGGCAGCCCCAAAGAGCGCCCCGCTTCCATCTGCCCGCGGTCTACAGCGTTGATCCCCGCGCGGATAATTTCCGCCACATAGGCGCCGGAATTGATGCCGAAGGACAGCATGGCGACATAGATGGAATGCTCCACTTTCGCCGCTGCAAACACAATATTTACCATGATAAGAAGCTGGGTGACCATAGGCGTTCCGCGGATCACCGTCAGATAAATATTGCATATGGCGTTCAAAATCTTATGATACCATCTGCGCTTGCGCACACTGGCCGTGTGCACCTTTGCAATTCCCACCAGCGATCCCAGCAGAAGGCCGATGAGAACCGCCCCCACCGCAATCAGGATGGTCGTTCCAAGACCGTCCAGATAGAGCTTCCAGCGGTCAGCTTCAATAATAGCCTTATGAATTTGGCCGGGCAAGTCATCAAACACGTTTCTATTTCCTTTCCTGTCTCATAATGCGAAAAGAGGAGGAAAGGCCGCCGGCCTTTTCTCCTTTTCCCGTTTTCGCGGTTTTCCCGCGTTTTTATTCCTCTGTCGTGTGCTTCAGAATCAGTTCGTCGATTGTTCCGTCTGCGATCAGCTTATCCAGAACCTTGTTGATCTCCGCCGTCAGATCCGAATCCTTCTTGACAGCGATAGCATACTGCTCGGTGGTCAGTTTTTCATCAATCATCTTCAGGGAGTCATTTTCCGCAACGATGGATTTCGCCGGAAGCTCGTCGACGATAACAACGTCGATCTTGTCGCTCATGAGAGCCATCGCAGCGCCCATGGCGTTGCTGTAGCGCAGGACTTCCTCGGCCTCTACGCCGTTTTCACCATCCTCGTCAGTAGCATAGATATCGCCGGTGGTTCCCTGCTGAACGCCGATCTTCTTGCCCTTCAGGTCATCCTTTGTGGCAATGTCGGAATCCTTCTTCACGATCATATACTGGGAAGAGGTTGCATACTTTGTGGAGAAATCCACACTCTCCAGACGCTCTTCCGTAACGGTCATGCCGGCTGCACCGATGTCGCCCTTACCCGCCATCAGCGCGGGGACAATGCCGTCAAACTCCATATCCACAACCTTCAGCTCTACGCCCAGCTCATCTGCGATGGCCTGTGCAACGTCGATGTCCACGCCCGCGGGCTGCTGGTCGTCGCCCAGATATTCAAAGGGCGGGAATGCCGCGTTGGTCAGCATCACAAGCTCACCCTTCGCCTTGATGGCTGCAACAGCGGAATCCCCAGACGACGCGTCCGAAGCCGATTCACTGGGGGAAGCCGGAGCCGTCGCTTCCGTGGAAGCCGAACCCGAGGGAGCCTCCGCCGGCGGCGCACTGCAGGCGCCAAAGACAACCGCCATCATAACAAGTGCCAGGCACATAGCCAGGATTTTGTGCAACTTTTTCATTTCTGTTTCTCCTCCAAAAAATAATAGAAACTTTACATGTATTTATAATTATACTCACCCAAGAATAAAAAGCAATAGATAATTTCCCGTTTTTCCGGGAAATCCGCCATTTTTTATTGCTCCTGCTGCATAAAAAAATGTATATTTATCTGGAAATGTATATTTTCTCTCAGGCCCCTTTTTTCCGCTTTGACAGGCGCCCTCTGCACCGCTATAATAGAAATATGGGCGGCGTCCGCCCGGCAATTTCAATTCAGAAAAAAGAATCAGGAGGAAATCTCGATGAAATTAAAGGAAATGCTCATCGAAAACGGCGTATTGCAGGCATATGATGCCATTGGTCTGGATTCCAATGCCATCATCAGCGGATTAAACGAAAAGACAGATGAACAGTATAGCGGCTATCGGTGGTTCAGCTACACACTGGAGCATCTGGGGGGATATATTGTCCACTGCATTCCCTCGGATGAGATGTTGGAAGCGGGATATCCCTGGGAAGAATGGTATAAAGACCCCAGCACCGGCGAATTCCAGCACCATATTCTCTATTTGAAGAAGACCGACCGCTGCGATATGACCTTTGACTGCCCTCCCACGGATACCACGCATCCCGAGCCGACCCGGAACCATTTCTGGTATCTCTATAACGATACAGACAGTCGGCTTCTCTATGCAAGATAACAGCGGAAAGCAAAAAGAACGGAAAACCTTCCGTTCTTTTTTTCTTATCATAAATTCAGGCATTCCATATTGGATATGATGCTTTCGGATTCTCTCCCTGCAATATTCCCCATCCGTAACGCGCCGTTTGTGATATACTATAGTCAAAGAAATAAAGGAGGAACCCCGATGAAAGAAATTCCCATCACTAATATAGAAAATATCCGCATCGGAAATGCGCAGGATTCCGAGGGGGCTACCGGCTGCACAGTCCTTCTCTGCGAAAAGGGTGCCCCAGCGGGACTGGATGTCCGGGGCGGCGGCCCTGCCTCCCGGGAAAGCGAGCTTTTGAAGCCGGTTGCCGCCTGCGAGGCCATCCATGCGGTCCTGTTGAGCGGCGGCAGCGCCTTTGGCTTGCATGCCGCCGGGGGCGTCATGCAGTATCTGGAAGAAAAGGAAATCGGCTTTGACACCGGATTCGCTCGGGTCCCCCTGGTCTGCGCCTCCTGTCTCTATGACCTGGGCGTGGGCAGCCCCTCCGCCCGGCCGACTCCCGAGATGGCCTATCAGGCCTGCCTGGATGCTGAAAAGAACCAGCCCGCCTTCGGCAACGCCGGAGCCGGCACCGGCGCCAGCGTGGGAAAGCTGCTGGGCATGGAATATGCCATGAAATCCGGGTTAGGCGCCTATGCGGTGGAAGTGGGGCCGCTTCAGGTAGGCGCGCTTGTGGCAGTAAACGCCCTGGGCGACATTTTCTCGCCGGAGGGCCGCCGCATCGCCGGCCTGCTGAATCCCAATAAAGATGGCATGCGCGGCTCGCTTGAGAGCATGTACACCATGCTGGAGCGCCCTGCCAACCTGTTTGCCGGGAACACAACCCTGGGCGTGATCCTCACCAACGCCAAGCTGACCAAAACGCCGCTCAACAAAGTGGCCGCCATGGCTCATAACGGCTATGCCCGCGCGATCTGCCCGGTTCACACCTCTGCCGATGGCGACAGCATCTATGCCCTGTCTATGGGAGACGTCCCGGCAAATCTGGATGTCGTGGGCACACTGGCTGCCGAAGTCATGGCACGCGCCATTGAAAACGCCGTTTTATCGGCGGAAAGCGCCTATGGGCTGCCTTCTGCCATGTCAATCGCAAACAATTGAATCATTCATAGTTTTTGAAAACTTCGGAAATGCGCGCCAGCACTTGTTCCGGGTTTTCCCGCATGGCCGCAATCTCCTCCCGGGAAAGAACGCTCTTTGTTCCCAGACAGGCATTGCAGCGCGCTCCACATTCCGGGCATACGCAGCCCAGCTTTAAATCTTCCTTCTGAATCATATAGGTGCCGCAATTTTCGCAGGTACACCGCATGGCCTTTCCCTTCCTTCGTTTTCTGTTGTTCTCATTATGTATCATAGCACAAACGGAAGAGAAAGAAAAATCGGGACCCCCAAGGGAATCCCGGTTTTATATTCCGGCTGTTGGCTTTATAATATCCGCATAGATGCTCCAGGAAATATCCTTCATATCCCGTTCTGCTGCATCGCCGGACACATAGATGGCCGAGAAACGGCTATCCCAACCATAAATATGGAATATTTCCCCATAGGCATCCAGCCCTTCTATTTCTTTCAATCTTTTTGCGCAATGTCCTCCAGCACCTGCCGGATATCCCCTCGGATGCAGATGGACTGCCTCGCAATCTCCGGCGGGCAGAGGGTTTCTCCCGAATTGACGCAGGCATACACCGCCTTTGGGTTTTCCGCCGTCATCCGCCAGAAGGGATATTTAATGATCCCCGGGGTATTTGACCCCACGCCCAGCTCCAGGAACAAAACATGCCGGCCCATATGGCGGCGGATAAAATCCTCATACCGCTCAGCCGCGGCATACCAGCCTTCATCCTGCACAAACGCCGTATCAATCCGCAGATTCATCGTCATGGGCGCGCCGCACACCGGGCAATGGGGAACCAGCTCCGCAGGGATTTTCATATCCTTCTGCCGGGCCGCCATCTGCCGGATCTCCATTTCATTGTCATAGGTCCTTTGATGGCAGGGCTTGGAGCACTGCCATAAGCCATAGTCCCCCTGCGTATAGAACAGCCGCTTTTTATCGATGCCGGCAAGCTGGAACTGGTGGTCCACATTGGTAGTGATAACGAAATAATCCTTTTTCCGAATCAGCTCCAACAAGTTTCCATAGGGCTTTCCTGCTCCGGCTTCATATCGGTTGATGAGAATATGGCGGCTCCACCAGGCCCAGTATTCCTCCGGTGTTTCATATGGATAAAACCCGCCGGAATACATATCCTGAATGCCATATTTTTTATGAAAATCCGAAAAGTTCTTTTCAAACCGCTCTCCGTCATAGTCCATCCCGGCGGCGGCAGACATTCCGGCACCCGCGCCGACAACAATGGCGTCGGAGGTTTCTATTTCATTTTTCAGCCTTTCCACCTGCTGTTCCCAACAGATTTTGATAGATGCTGAAATCGGCTTCTTTAAAAACATTGAATATCACCTCGATTTCCCCGCCCCCGCCGGCTTCCCTTCGGTAATCTTTTACAGTTTGAACCGCGATCTCTGCCGCCCTCTCGTTGGGGAAATGGAATTCCCCTGTCGATATGCAGCAGAAAGCAATGCTTTTTACCCGGTTTTTCGCAGCAAGATTCAGACAGGAGCGATAGCAGGAAGCGAGCATTTCCTGATCCTTCTCCGTGAGGCGGCCATGGACGATAGGCCCCACGGTGTGTAGAATATATTTGCAGGGCAGGTTAAATGCAGGCGTAATTTTTGCCTTTCCGCTTTCCTCCTCACGCCCCTGGCACTGCATCAGCTCTGCACAGGCCAAACGCAGCTGGATACCCGCAAAGGTATGAATGGCGTTGTCAATGCATCTGTGGCAGGGGATAAAGCAGCCCAGCATCTGCGAATTTGCCGCGTTTACGATAGCGTCGCACTGGAGTGTAGTGATGTCTCCCCGCCAAAGATAGATACCCTCCTGCACCGGCTGAAGATCCGATAAGGGGGTAATTCCTCTGCGCTGGATTTCCTCCCGGAGATACTCATCCTGCACAGCCAGAAATTCCGCATCCGCCGGCGCCGGCATTCGCATGTTGAACAAGGAGCGGAGCAGGCTCCTTTGCTCCTCTTCGCCCGCCGGGATTTGCATTCCCGCATATTGCGGCTGTTCTTTAAGAAGCTCCCGGATTAAATAAAGACGCCTTTCCTTCTGGGTCATCTTTCATCCCTCCCCCCATCTCACTGCGTTCTGCGGACAGATCATTCTGCAGCTCCCGCAATGCAGGCAGTGTATTTGACGGATTACCGCCGGAACACCAGAGATATCGATGCACTTCTGCGGACAGACCGCTTCACATCTCCGGCATCCCGTGCATGCGTCCGTGATATAATAATATTCTTCCGGTTTTGACGCAGCCTGACCAAAAGCAAAAGAAAACCTCTCCATAGGCTTTTGGGCAAGGTCAAACCATTCACCGTTCCCCTCATAAAGCTGAAAAACAGTAAGACTCCTCCGGGATTCCTTGGTCGGATAGATTTCCTTCATATACAGATTTTTTTCAAACATCTCCGGAATTTTCTCTGCTCCCAGCTCCCGAACCTTACCCCGAAGAGAGATTGCCGCGCAGGAGAGGGTATCCGTTCCCTTGATTCCGGTCAGCGCCATATAGCCGCGCCGTTTCAGCCGTTTATAAAATCCCTTGCCTCTGGCAGTAAGAAAAAACAAGCTGTTTTCATCACTATCCATTATATCAACTGCGCAGGTGACCGGCAAACCTGCGTCATCGGCAACGGCTGCAACGACCGTATGAATATTTTTGTGTATATATTGCAAATAGTTCATTCCTGCCATCTTACCCATGTATCTTTCGTGCGGGCCGGGATAAACCCAGCCCGCATTCGAATTATTATCCGAAAAAGAAGCCTGCCGTCATATCCAGATAATTCTGCCCGCTGTATTGCGGATACTGCCGGTTTACTTCTTCCTTGAAGCTTTCGGCATCCCGGCTTTCGGCCGCTATTTTCTTCAGATTTTCCAGATATGCGATCTTGGTTTCCACATCTTTCAAATCCTCTGGCGTATAATGGGACGTCAGAATCAGATCATATCCCCGATCCAGATAACCGCGCAGCTCTGCAATCATAGCGTCGGCATGGCCAGCGCCCGCCACGATGGAATGGCAGTCATGCCCCAGCATATGGGTATATACGGCATTGATTTGTGGAATTTCAATATCAAAAGCCTCCGATGTCTGTTTGATCTTAAAATCCATGCCGCCGATCGTCACATTTCCTTCTCCAACAACATGGGTAATCTTATGGACCGAAGAATCGAAAGCATCCCCAAAAGCGGTTGTAAAATTATCAATCAGCGCTTTTCCGCCGCCGTTTTCCGAATAATCAACGGCGTTTTTCGTTGCATATTTCGCAGCATCCGGCAGAAATGACGCGCCCGCCCCATGATAGGCGATGAGCATTCCCGCAATCTCCATATCTTTCAAATAGGCGGTAAGTTCGCGGATATTATCGAAAAAGCAGGGAGACTCGATAATAACGGCCTTTCCGTCCTTTTCAACAATAAATACTTCGTCATCAATCAAATCATTGGTCTTATATGCATGAAGCCTCATATCGCCAAAGTCATAAACATTCATCTCGCCTTTGGAAAGCGTCATCGTTTTGCATGTATTCTTTTTCATAGCAATAACCTCCTCTACGGTTCATCCTTTTCATTCTTTTGCCTGCGGGTTGGGATCCGGCCGGTATCCTCTGCCCTTGCCTTAAGTATAGGCATTTTGGTTTCATATGTAAAGTAAGCACTTTTTTGTGCTGTAGTTACTAAATAGATACTATTGGGAAGTTACCACGAGGAAACCTTTGCGTTGTAATGGGATTTTTCACCATAACAAGCATTATAAAAAATTTTTATAAATAATAAAGAATCTTGCTTTCCTTTAGAATGCTTGCATCCAAAAAGGCTATATAGTATAATTTTAATATACTACTAAAAAGGAAACGGAAACCATATTTGAGATCGGAGATTCCTGCTATGAGTGAACAGAAAATAACAAAAGGCCTTCCTGCCTGCCCGGTGGAAACCACCCTGATGCTGATTGGGGATAAATGGAAAGTGCTGATTCTGCGTGACCTTCTTCCCGGAACCAAACGCTTTGGAGAGCTGAAAAAATCCATTGGCAGTGTATCCCAAAAGGTGTTGACCGCCCAGCTTCGGGATATGGAAAAAAGCGGATTGCTCATCCGCACAGTTTATGCAGAAGTTCCCCCGCGGGTAGAATACTCACTGACCGAGCTTGGCAAAAGTCTGAAGCCGGTTTTGGATGCGATGCAAAATTGGGGCGAGGGCTATCAAAGCTCTATGGTATAAGCATTTTCCCCGTACCCCATATATTTTTTATAAAGAAGGGACTTGTCCCATAAAGTCCCTGATGAAGCATGCTCATTTTCTTTATGCCGGCGGCCGCGGCCTCTTGGAGCAGTCTGTTTGCTGTTCTTCCGGAACCCCTCCTCCGCCGTTTGACGTATCCCTTTTGCAAATAGAGTTCCCCAACCGCTGCTGCTATATTTTACTTTACTGCATTTCGATTTGAATCAACCCGCCCTTGCGGCGGTAGCCTGTATCCCATAGCTCCTGCAAATTCATCCAGAAAAAGCTGCCATAAGTAATGGCTTTCACATAAAATTCCCCATCGAACTCCTCATATCCTGCGATATTGAACCAATGCCACTGAAAGTCCTTAAAGGTGCTGCCCTTGTGGTTTAACAACAGGCAGGGCACGGGGATGGAAGAATCTACTTGCTTTTTGATTAACTCTCCGGCCTGTTGCCAGGGTGCGGCCCCCGGAAGTCCTTTTCCCAGAAGAGATGCCGCCCCAGCATCGCGCCAGTACCCCAAAAGACCGGAAAGATACAGCTCCAGGGTATCGATTCCCTGCCAGCGGGGATGCAGATAGGGTTTTATCTGTTCCGAAAAGGCCAGATATTCCTGTTTTTCCACATGGAATGGATCGAAGGGATAGAGTGCCGAAAGCCCTTTTTGCCGTGCCAGGCAGATGCACAAATCACAGACCGTGACCGCGGCACAGCCGCCGTTGCGCATCGCCCACCCGGGAAACTGATTCTGGTTCCATCCAAGCTCCCCATCGATATAAAAATACTCCAATTCTTTCATTTATGCTCCCTCTGCCATGGAATGGAAACAGCCATTTTGATGTTGGCATTTTTCATAGCGGCATATGTTCTCCCGGCGTCCCCAATCCTGCGCCGGGCTTGCAGATTTTTCTAAGCCGGGATAATTATGTAATCTTCTCTCCTGCCGCCGCAAAATCCTGCCGTTCTTCCGCCGAAAAATTTTCAGCGGCAAAATCCTATCCATATCTCCATGCCGCGCTGCCTTTTCGCTGTAAGATCAAAGCCGGCGCTTATAAGCGCCGGCTTTGATCTCTCTATATAAGTTAATTTTTACAGATTATATACTCTCTTGCCCTCGCCATAGAGGCTCTCCCAGTCCGAAACAAACTGCTTTACGCTCAGATCTGTCAGCGGATGGTTCGCGCAGGCTTTCAAAATATCAAGGCCAACCGCCACCTGATCCGCCCCGGCCAGAGCTGCCTGTTCTACCTGATGCGCCGTCCGGATCGATGCCGCAGAAAGCTCCACATCATCGATGTTATGGGCATTCATAACCTGACGGATTCCGCGGACAACCTCAATGCCGTTGCCGGAAATGTTATCCAGTCTGCCGACATAAACCGCCACTGTATCTGCCCCGCATTCAATGGCCACAAGAGCCTGCGTAATGGAAGCGATCGCCGTAGCCGTCACCTTGAAACCGTTTGCCTTCAGGTATTTCATGGCCTTATAGCCTTCCTCATAAGCGTCAACCTTGACATGCAGCAGATCGCCCTTCACACGGCTGCGGATCGCTTCCGCATCGCGAATGATTTCATCTGCAGTATCGCCCACCGTCTGCACATGGAAACGAACCTCATCGCCGATGACTCCGCGGATTTCGTTCACCGCGTCAAAAAAGGAGATGTTTTTCCCAGCCAGATCGCGCTTCACAATGGAGGGATTCATGCTGAATTCATGAAGAGGATAATACTCTAAACCCTTTTTGATGCTGTCGATATCGGCGCAGTCAAGACAAAATGTAAAAATGTTTCTCATAGCTCATACCTCGCTTTTAAAGTTTAAATATTACAGGGTACACAGCCCCGTTCACTCTGCTCTGTATTCCTCCGCGGAACAATTTCAGTATATCACAGAAAAAACGCGAGTCAATACTTATTTTAAAATTTTTTTAAAAAATATTTTTATATTTTAAATATTTTTTATATCCATATTATTCAAAATCTATTCTCAGGCCACCACTAGTTTCTAAATCATTGGATACTATCAAAACCATATGATCTTATCGGATTTTGTGCATTTGGGAAAGGAAAAAGCATACTTTTTGTCCAAACAACCTAACCTATGGCTCGTCTCCCATTCCCTCTCTGAAATTTCCTATTGTAATCTGCTTCCAAGGCAGCTGCATATTTAAATTTGCCCACTGCCATAGCATATAAGATCGCCTCATCCGCCATTATGCGAAAAAAGAGAGGCAATAATTGCTCTTCTGCTTTCAAACATTACCAATCCTATATTTCAGAGCCATGCGCCATGGGAATTTGCTTGATATATTGGGTTTTACATCCCTTTTGTTCCTTATCCAGCACAAAGCCCTGTCTTTAAATCAATCGCCGATTCTTCTGCGTATTTCGCGGCATTCATAAAAAAAGTCCTTTTCGCTGACTTGCGAAAAGGACTTTTATGGTTATCGTATCAGAGATTCAGGTTATCATACTTGACCAATTCACAAAGAATTGGTTTTTCTGTTCCCAATCCTCAAAATCCCATTCCAATGGGCTTTTTACTTCGCGTCTACAGAAGCCATGTGCTCGATGAGCATAACGACCTTGTTGGAATAACCCCACTCGTTGTCATACCAGGAGATGAGCTTCATGAAGTTGCCGGTCAAAGCGATACCAGCCGTCGCATCGAAGATGGAAGTATGGGGGTCGCCCAGGATATCGCTGGAAACGATGGCATCTTCCGTATAGGACATGATGCCCTTCAGCTCGCCTTCGCAGGCTTTCTTAACCGCAGCGCAGACTTCTTCATAGGTAGCTTCCTTCGCCAGACGGCAGGTCAGGTCAACAACCGAACCATCAATGGTGGGAACGCGCATGGACATGCCCGTCAGTTTGCCGTTGAGCTCAGGGATAACCTTGCCAACCGCTTTGGCAGCGCCCGTGGAGGAAGGAATGATGTTGGCAGAAGCAGCGCGGCCGCCTCTCCAGTCCTTCTTGGAGGGACCGTCAACCGTTTTCTGGGTAGCGGTAGTGGAGTGAACCGTCGTCATGAGGCCTTCCACCAGACCGAAATTGTCGTTGATAACCTTGGCCAGAGGAGCCAGGCAGTTCGTGGTGCAGGAAGCGTTGGAAACGATATCCATGCTGGTGTCGTATTTGTCGTTGTTGACGCCCATTACGAACATCGGAGCATCCTTGGAGGGAGCGGAGATAACAACTTTCTTCGCGCCGGCTTCCAGATGAGCCTTAGCCTTGTCCATCGTGGTGAAAACGCCGGTGGATTCCACGACGTATTCCGCACCGCAGGCAGACCACGGAATCTCCGCGGGGTTCATCGCTGCATATACCTTTGTTTCCTTGCCGTTTACGATGATGGAATCGTCGGTATAGGAAACTTCGCCGTCAAAACGGCCCTGGATGCTGTCGTATTTGAGCATATATTCCATGTAGTCCGGGCTGATGAAGGGGTCGTTGATTCCAACAACTTCCACATTCGGGTTTTTCACCGCGGCACGGAAAACCAGACGACCGATTCTTCCGAATCCATTGATACCTACTTTAATAGCCATAGATAAAATCCTCCTTAAAAAATCGACTCATATTTTCTATATACGAGCGTATATATTCGGCCAAAGCGTATTGATAAAAATTTATCAACAACAATTCACATTATAGCTTATCTCCCCCGGAATTTCAAGGGATATTCTTTCAGAATTCCACTAAACCGCAATTTTTTCCCGGGAATTCATAATTTGTTCATCTCTTCCCGGAAAACCTCTGCGGCCGCTTATTTCAGATTTTCCGGATTCAGGCATTCCAATTCGGGAATCACGAAAATTCCGTCCTTGCGGATGAGCTTTCCGTCAAAATAAATCTCGCCGCCGCCCCATTCTTTCGTCTGGATCAGCACCAGATCCCAATGAACAGCACTCCGATTACCGTTATCTGCATCGTCATAGGCGCAGCCCGGCGTGAAATGAATGGAGCCGGTGATCTTCTCGTCAAAGAGCGTGTCGCACATCGGCCGCGTGATATAGGGATTTACGCCAAAGGAGAATTCTCCCACCCGGCGGGCCCCCTCGTCGGTATCCAAAATTTTGTTCAGCCGCTCGCTGTCGTTGGATGTTGCCTCCACGATCACCCCGTTTTTCAGCGTCAGGGAGATATTGGTGAATTTGAATCCCTGGTTATAGCTGGGGGTGTTGAAGGTGATGGTACCGTTGATGCTGTCAATGACAGGGGCCGTATAGATTTCCCCATCCGGAACATTCATCTTCCCGGCGCACTTGATGGCCGGGATCCCCTTGATGGAGAACTCGATATCCGTGCCCGGCGATACCAGGCGCACCCGGTCGGTCTTTTCCATCAGGACCTTCAGGGCATCCATGGCCTTGTCCATCTTGCCATAGTCTAAGTTGCATACATTAAAATAATAATCCTCAAATGCCCGGGTGCTCATCTCGGAGAGCTGGGCCATGGCGGAATTGGGATACCGCAGGATCACCCACTTGGTCTTTTTGACGCGGATCTCGGAATGGACGCTCTTGGAATAGATGGACTGATAGAGATTCAGCTTTTCTTCGGGAACATCCGCCAGTTCAGAGGAATTATCGTTGCCGCGGAACGCGATATAGGCGTCCATCTCGCTCATGCGGGCCATATCCCACTTGGTCTGTTCCCGGATCTGTTCTTCCGTTGCATTCATCAGCCACGCCCGTTGCACTTTGGGGCGGATCATATGCACAAAGGGTACGCCGCCGGCCCTGTATACCGCCGCCACCAGTTCCTCGGCCACGATATCCTCGCAGTCAAAAATCTCAATCAAAACCTTCTCGCCCGGCTGCACTGCGCAGGAATAATTCACCAGGTTTTCCGCCAACTGCCGCATTCTTGGGTCTGTCATATTTTTTTGCCTCCTGTTTCTATATTGACGGCTGTTTTACATCAACAGCTTGTGACTTCTATATTATATTTTACATATCCCCTGAAAAAAATACAAGTCTTTCCAGTTTCCCGGAACCGCTTTGGAAAATTTCCTCAGGATTTTGTGAACAAAGCAAAAAAAGAAGGCCGGTTTTTTCAAAAAGGCTTGACCTTTTGCCGGGAAATTGGCACAATATGACTAGACGATTTACTATTATCATTTAGGAGGAATGGTTATGCCATTAGTAACAACAACCGAAATGTTCAAGAAAGCGTATGCCGGCGGATACGCGGTCGGCGCTTTTAACGTAAACAACATGGAGATCATCCAGGGAATCACGGAAGCGGCCAAGGAAGAAAACGCTCCCCTGATTCTGCAGGTTTCCAAGGGTGCGCGCAACTATGCCAACCCCATTTACCTGCGCAAGCTGGTGGAAGCCGCCATTGAAGATACCGGCCTGCCCATCTGCCTGCATCTGGATCACGGCGATTCCTTTGAAACCTGCAAGAGCTGCATCGACGACGGCTTCACTTCCGTTATGATCGATGGCTCGCATCTTCCCTTTGAGGAAAACATTGCCCTTGCCAAGCGCGTTGTCGAATACGCCCATGACCACGGCGTTGTGGTTGAGGCTGAGCTCGGCCGTCTGGCAGGCGTGGAAGATGAAATCAAGGTGAGCGCCGAGGATTCCTCCTATACCCAGCCCGAAGAGGTCAATGAATTCGTCTCCAGAACCGGCGTGGACTCTCTGGCCATCGCCATCGGCACCAGCCACGGCGCTTATAAGTTCAAGGGCGAAGCCAAGCTGCGCTTCGATATCCTGGAAGAGGTTTCCCGGCTTCTGCCCGGTTTCCCCATCGTGCTGCACGGCGCCAGCTCGGTCGTTCCGGAGTTTGTGGAAATGATCAATCAGTATGGCGGCAGCATGCCCGGCGCCCAGGGTGTTCCGGAAGATATGCTCCGTCAGGCGGCCAGAAGCGCAGTCTGCAAGATCAACATCGATTCCGACCTGCGTCTCGCCATGACGGCGGCTATCCGCAAGCATATGGCTGAGCATCCTTCGGATTTCGACCCGCGGCAGTATCTCTCCCCCGCGAGAACGGCTATCAAAGAGATGGTGAAGCACAAGATCGTGGATGTGTTGGGCTGCAACGGCCAGGCGTAAATCCAATATCCTTGCAGGAAAACGGCGCGGAATTCCGCGCCGTTTTTTATTTTTCCTTCGCCTGCTGAAGCCTTTTCCCGCTTCAACAGGATTTTCCCGGGTATTTTGGGGAAAGCAGTATCCCATATCGGTTTCGCAGGTTTTCAGTGAGCATTCCCGCATGTTTCCGTGATGCTAAAAAAGCAACGGCAATGCGGGCGAGCGGCTCTTTTTCAAACTGCTTCGGCCGGCATTTGCAGACCGCATCGCCTGGCCGGCAGGAGTGTCTTTCCTCTTCCCCTTTCGTCCCGCCCCTCTTTGCCGCCTACCATCCTTCTCCGACTTATTTTTATTGTATGTTACCAAATACCATTCTCATAAGATACTGCTGCTTTTTCTAACAGCCCGCCATATTCCTTCCGCGTTCCTTTCTTTCATGGATCTTTTCCCATCATCCGTAAGCAAAAGCTAACCTTTTGTTTTTGCCTTTTCTGCGCCATAAACAGCCGTTTTCTTCCAGCGAATTGTGTTTAGTATTTATAAACTTTTTATACAACTTAACTGCAATTTAAAAAAAACTTAGTCCTCGTTTTTTTGCCTTGGTTTCGGGAAAAAACAGCGGTTTTCAGGCGCCGGAAAAAAAGTTGATTTTTTTGAAAAAATATGTTGACTTTTGCTGTTGTTTTTGCTTAAATATATGTGTTTGCGTTTAGTAACGCTAAACATGAAGTTTAGTAGTATGCACCTGTCCCGCGAAAGGAAGATATTCCATGGACATTGGTAAAAAAATCCAGAGCCTGCGCCTGCAATATGGCCTGACACAAAAAGAGCTTGCCGACCGGGCCGAACTCTCCAAAGGGTTCATCTCCCAGCTGGAGCGCAACCAGACATCTCCTTCCATCGCCACGCTGACGGATATCCTGGAATGCCTGGGCACGACGCCGGGGGAATTTTTCAGCGACCGGGGAGAAGAAAAGATCGTCTTTTCTTCCGACGATATGTTTGAAAAGGTGGAGGATGACCAAAGCATCCTTTGGCTGATCCCCAATGCGCAGAAAAATGAGCTGGAGCCCATTTTGCTCACCTTGAAGCCCGGCGCCGCCACCAGCGAGGATCTTCCCCATCCGGGCGAGGAATTTGGATTCGTCCTCTCGGGAACCGCGGTTCTCTTTCTGGGCAGCCGCTCTTTCCGGCTGAAAAAGGGTTGCTCCTTCTATTATAAGCCGACGGTGCCGCACCGCATCGAAAACCGGGGGAAAACCGAGTTCCGTCTTTTGTGGGTATCCACACCGCCCAGCTTTTAATTTGAATTTCATTTCAGGAGGAAACTGCTTTGAGCAATCATCTGATTCTTTTTAAAAACGTGTTCAAGGAATTTGATGGGGTGGAGGTTTTAACCAACATCAACCTGTATATCCGCAAAAATGAATTTCTGACCCTGCTCGGCCCTTCGGGCTGCGGCAAGACCACCATGCTCCGCCTGTTGGCCGGCTTTGAAGCGCCTACCTCCGGCGATATCCTGTTTGAGGGAAAGAGCATCGTCAACACGCCGCCCTATAAGCGCAAGCTCAACACGGTCTTTCAGCGCTATGCCCTGTTCCCCCATATGGATGTATTCGGCAACATCGCCTTTGGCCTGAAGATTCAAAAGAAAGATAAAAACACCATTCAAAAAAAGGTGAAGGATATGCTCAAGCTGGTGGGGCTTTCGGGATATGAAAACCGCAGCATCGACAAGCTCTCCGGCGGGCAGATGCAGCGCGTCGCCATCGCCCGCGCCCTGGTCAACGAGCCGGAAGTTCTCCTCCTCGACGAGCCTCTGGGTGCTCTGGATCTGAAATTCCGCAAGGATATGCAGCTGGAGCTTAAGCGCATGCAAAAGCAGCTGGGTATCACCTTTGTCTATGTTACCCATGACCAGGAGGAGGCCCTCACCATGTCGGATACCATTGCGGTCATCGATAACGGCATGATCCAGCAGATCGGCACTCCTGTCGATATCTATAACGAGCCTATCAATTCCTTTGTTGCCGACTTTATCGGGGAAAGCAACATCATCTATGGCACCATGAAGGAGGATTATCTGGCCAACTTCGGCGGCCGGGATTTTCCCTGCGTCGACCGCGGCTTCTCACCCGACGAACCGGTTGTCGTCGTGGTGCGTCCTGAAGATATCGATCTTGTGGCGGAACGGGAAGAGACCATCAACGGGGTCGTCACCTCGCAGATTTTCATGGGCGTACATTATGAAATCCGCCTAAAGGACGACAACGGTTTCACTTGGGTCATCCACAGCACCGACCCCGCTGTCATCGGCAGCCGGGCGGGCCTCTCCATCGGGCCGGACGATATTCATATCATGTCCCGTTCGCAGTATGACGCGGCGGATGCATAAGGGAGGATTCGGATGAAAAAGAAATTTTTTGCTCTCCCCTATATTGTGTGGATGATTTTGTTTACCGTGATGCCCCTCATTCTGGTGCTCGTATATGCTTTTTTCAACACGACGCCTTCGGGGGACGTCATCTTTACTACGGAATACCTGGCCTCTGCCTTTTCGCCGGAGAGCCTTTCCGTGCTTTGGCGTTCGCTGGGCTATGCCCTCATTACGACGGTTTTGTGCCTGCTCATCGCCTATCCCGCGGCGCTTCTGCTCTCCCGGCTGAAGCCCCGGACAGCCAGCATCCTGAGCCTTTTGTTTATCCTCCCCATGTGGATGAATTTTCTGCTCCGGACCTATGCCTGGCGGGCGCTTCTCGATTTGAACGGCCCCATTAACCAGCTCCTGGGTCTGTTGGGCATTCCGGCCCAGCAGATGCTCTATACGGAAGGCGCCGTGATCTTCGGCCTGGTCTATAACTTTCTGCCCTTCATGCTGCTGCCCATTTATTCGGTGTTTACCAAAATGAACACCAGCTATATCGAGGCGGCGGAGGATCTGGGGGCCAATAAACGGCAGGTGCTTTTCCGGGTGATTCTCCCGCTGACGCGGCCGGGCATCATCACGGGCATTACCATGGTGTTCATGCCCGCGGTTTCTACCTTTATCATCTCCCGTCTGCTGGGCGGCGCGCATTATATGATGTTCGGCGACCTGCTGGAAAACCAGTTTATGCTTTTGAAGGATTGGAACACGGGTTCGGCTTTAGCTCTCATCATGATGATTCTTCTCATCATCAGCATGGCCCTAATGCGAAAATACGATAAAGACAGCACGGAAGGAGGAACACGGCTATGGTAAGGCTCAAACGATTTTTCAAACGCTTCTATCTGGCGATTCTGCTTTTCTTCCTCTATCTTCCCATTTTGATGCTCATGGTCTATTCCTTTAACGGCGGGAAAACCATGGCTAAATGGACGGGGTTTTCTCTCAACTGGTATGTGGAGCTGTTTAAAGATCCCGTCATCATGGAGGCTTTGGGCGTGACGCTTTCCATCGCTCTGCTTTCCTCACTCATTGCCGTCGTAGTCGGGACTCTGGCAGCCATCGGCATCAACGAATATAAAAAATGGCCTAAGACGCTGACCATCAATCTGACCTATGTGCCCATGATGAATGCGGATATTGTGACAGGTATTTCCCTGCTCCTTTTATTCATCTTCATGCGAATTCCCCGGGGCTATGGTACGCTTCTTATTGCCCATACCGCATTCAATATTCCTTATGTTATCTTTTCCGTGCTGCCCAAGTTGCGGCAGATGGATCCCAATCTTTATGAAGCGGCGCTGGACATGGGGGCGACGCCATCATATGCAGTCCGCAAGGTATTGATCCCCGAGCTGATGCCCGGTATTATGACAGGATTTATCATGGCGTTTACCATGTCGTTTGATGATTTCGTCATCAGCTTTTTTTCCACGCAGGGGCTGGTCAACAACCTTTCGACCTATATCTATTCCATGGCTCGGGTGGGCATCAATCCAAAGATCAACGCCCTTTCCACCATTATGTTTGTCTGCATCATCACGCTTCTGATCGTCACCAACGTGCAGGCGAACCGACACAGCAAAAAGCAGCAGAAGCAACAACGTATCTAAGCCCTTGGGCTAACATATTTAGGAGGACTAGAAAAACAATGAAAAAAACCCTGGCTCTTGTCTTTGCCATCCTGCTTCTGGCAGTTTCCCTTGTAGGCTGCGGCGGTGCAGGCGGTGAAAAAACCACCATTCATCTCTTAAACTGGGGCGAATATCTGGAACCCACGCTCATCGACCAGTTCCAGAAAGAAAACCCGGATATCATCGTGAAGTTCACCAACACGACTTCCAATGAGGAGATGTATACCGTATGTGCCACAGAAGGCACAGAAATCGATATCGTCGTTCCCTCGGACTATCTTGTCGAGCGTTTTATCAATGAAGATTTGCTGGCGGAGCTGGATCTCAACAACATTCCGAACTTCAAATACGTGGAAGAGGTTTCCAAAACCCGCACCTTCGATCCGGAATCCAAATACTCCATCCCCTATATGATGGGGACTGTCGGCATCGTATACAATAAGACGCTGGTGGATGAGCCCGTTGACAGCTGGGATATCCTCTGGGATGAAAAATATTCCGGACAGATCCTCATGTATGATTCCATCCGCGATTCCATGATGGTGGCTCTGGCAAAGCTGGGATATGACATCAACAGCACCAATCCGGAAGAGATTGCGAAAGCGGGCGAGCTGCTCATGCAGCAGAAACCCCTTGTCTATGCCTATCTGACCGATGAAATCCGGACGTCCATGATTGGTGGAAGCGTCGCTCTGGCAGTGGATTATTCGGGCGCGGCTGTCGGCGCCATCCAGGAAAATTCCGATCTCGACTATGTTGTTCCCAAGGAAGGGAGCAACGTGTGGGTGGATAATCTGGTGGTTCTGAAATCCTCCAAAAATAAGGAGGCGGCGGAACGGTTCATCAATTTCCTCTGCGATCCGGAAGTTTCCAAGAAAAACTCGGAATATATCGGTTACACCACGCCCAACGCGGAAGCCATGAAAATGATCGATCCCGAGCTTTTGGAAAATCCCGCCTATCCCATCAGTTCGGATGTGATCGACCGTTGCGAATATTATAAGGATCTGGGCGACGACCTTTCGCTTTATAACGACGTCTGGATGAAGCTGCGGACAGCAGGCTGATCTCTAGTCAATACTATAAAAGACTCTGTGCAGGAAAATTCTGCACAGAGTCTTTTCATTTATTATTGCCATTTCAATGAATATCCTTTATATGCTCTTTAAATATAGAAAAGTTTCTTTCCGCCATCTGCAAAACCTTTTCTCTAGTGTTCATCCTGCAAAGCAACTTGAAATGTCTTTTTTCCCATATCCGCCACGTCTCTGACCGCCTGTGCTGCAACAAAGCAAGCAACGGTTGCTTCTTTGAAACTCTCTGCGTTCGTTATAAAGAATCTCCCTTTTTTGTTCCGCGCCTTTCGGCGCAAGTTACTCTGTGGTTGCTTCTTTGAAACTCTCTGCGTTCGTTATAAAAACATCCCCTGTTGTTATTTCGCCGCGCCTCATGATCTAAATGCAAAACTGCCGCAGAAAATCTCTGCGGCAGTTACCAACTTCTGCTTAACTTAGGCATAAGCGTCTACAATTACATTGATACCGAACACCAAAAGCAGCACACCCGTCAAAATCCCAGTGAATTCCGTCATGGTCATGATCCCCGCGGCCGGAAGAATCAGCAGCAGCGCGCCCAGCAGGATCCCAAAAAAGCCCGTGAGCAGCTTCCATCCGAACCCGCCCTCACCGCGGCGCATCAGGGCAAAAACACCTGCCAGCTTGATGAGGCCATTGCAGATTGCCCAGATGGGAATGGTATACAAAAGGATGTCCCAAATAAACAGAATATTGATGATGTTGAACAGCGCCAAAACGGCGAACAACAGGCTCACGCATCCCCCGGCCAGCGCCCAGATCGTCCGGTTTTCCGCACGGAACCAGCCAAACAGTTCATAAAGACCCAGCGCCAGAAGGGCCACAATCAAAAGAAAATTTACCCCCTCAAAGGGCTTGATGGCAACAAAAAGGCCGATGATCACCGTCAGCAATCCAACTGTTACAGACAATATTTTTTGCTGCGGATCGACTTTCGATTCCCTCATAGTATTCTCTCCTCCTCTATCTTCCTGTTTAGCATACCATAATGCCCTTTTAACTTCAACCAAAAAATAGGCAAACTTATTTCACAGCGCCAGTCGTCATTCATAAATGTGTTTTTTCAAATAAATCCTATGCCGCATTTGCCGTCTGTATTTTCATTTCACCTGCCGCATGCAAAAGACCTTTTTCCCTGTTCCTTTATTATGACAAGAAAATACACATGGATCCCCCGCGATTCATGTTCTCTATGAATCAGCCAATAAAAAACCGGCTCCCTGGGGAGCCGGTTTCCGTTATTGTGTTCCATTAGTTGGCCTTGCGTTTCTTAACGTACAGAATCGTTCCGGCCAATCCTGCGCCTGCCAGGACAAACAGCCCTATCCAAAGAACAAGGGCGCTGTTTTCGCCGGTCTTGGGGGCATCCGTGTTTCCCGTCGCCGGAATGCTTTCCGTCACTTTATATCCGCATACAGAGCAGGTCTTTTCCCGCATTCCGGTCTGTTCAGCGGTGGCTTCCCTGGTGACAACCCAGTTTCCGAAGGTATGCGCAGCCGTATCCGCTTTTTCGCCGCATACGCATGCGTGCCAGTGGTTTTCCCCGTCGACAATCCATTCCGTCCCAAATGTATGGCCCGCGGGAATGGTGATGTGCTGGGTCTTTGTGGGGTCAGCTTGGCCGCACTTGGAGCAGCGGACTACCAGGTCATAGCTGCCATCCTGAGTGCAGGTTGCCTCGATGCGGTTTTCTTCCGCCGGCGCCGCCCATTCATGCTGATGCACGGAGAATCCACCCTCGCCGTTATCGATGGGATGGAAATCTTCGGCGCAGTATTCTTCCTTGACGGCTTCCGAGAAAGTACCGCCGGAAATGGCAATATTCACGCCTTCAGCTACGGCGGAAATTGTCCCCACATGGTTCACATTCTTGATTATCAGAGCACTGTTAGCCGCTGTATTTTCCGGCGTGCTGGAGCCATAAGTGCTGTATTCGATCTTTCCAGTGATCGTGCCGGTGGTGTCAACGATCACCGTAACACCATCTGCATAGGCCGGCGACCAATAGCAAACGTCAAATGCCACATCGCCCTCTTTTGCCGTGATGCTGGTGTTCCCGGTGAGTCTCGTGGTGCCATGGTTATTGGAAAGAACATAATCGTTGCTGCCGGCCAGTTTGCTGCCGTCCAGGTTCATGTCCTCCAAGGTCAGATCGCAGTAATTCTGGATGAGGATTCGGGCCACGCTGCTGGTAATTGTGCCGTTTTTCATGACGATGGTCGAATCTTTGAGCAGCTGGAATCCATTGGTTTCAGTTCCCGAAGAACCAACGGTAGGCGCCTGAATCGTATATGTATGCCCTTTAAAGTCAATGGTAATGTTCGTTCCGCTGGGAATCTGAATTCCGCTGCCCGCAGCGTTCTGCATCAATTCAACGATATCGCCGTTCTTGGCGTCTTTTACCGCCGCTTCCAGCGAAGCATATGTTTTTGTGCCGATCTTGGCCACAGCGACTTCTTCCTCCGCGCCGACGATGAGATTTCCATTGGCGTCAGGAACTGCCGTCATGCTGCTATCCACATAATCTTCCACCCCGGAATTGGCGCTGAATGTGCCGCCGGAAACAACGGGTGCGTTGGCATATGCGCTGGTGGAAGCCGGGAACTGCCCATGAAACGTGCCGCCGGAGATCTTGGTATAACCGCCCTTCTGCGTACCGCTTCCATAGCCATATAAAGCGCCTGCGCCGTTATTCGCGGCGTTGAAAGCGCCGCCCGTGATCGTCAGCTGGCCCTGGTCATAGCCATTATCGAGGTATCCGTTTGTGAATACACATGACGCGGTGTTGTTGACCGTGAAGGTGCCGTTTTTGATGGTGGCAACATTCCAGTTCATAACAGCCGGGCCATAAGTATTGCTGAAAGTGCCTCCTTCAATGGTCAGCGTTCCGCGGTCGTCGTTTTTCACGACGTTGATGCCGCCGCTGAAGGTACCTCCCGTAATGAGCAGAGACGGATTATTGGTCTTTCCGCTGCCATTTTGGTAGCCATTTGCCACAAGGCTGGAATAACCGCCGTTGGCCTTAACAGTAACGCCGCTGCCAATCGTCATCTTTTGTCCTACATTCTGAATCACATAATAGGAATTTCCGCCATTATTGCTGGGCGAAGTTCCCGCTTCTTTGCTGCGGGTAAATGTGCCGCCCTTCAGCGTCGCCGTGCCATTGTTGACCAGCGCCGCTCTTCCATGGCTCACGTTGTCTACAGTCCCGTTGCCGGAGATTGTCAGCGTCCCATTGTTGGTGATGGTATGTGCCCCATCCGCATTGGTCAGCGTGACGCCATCGCTCAGATTCAACTGAACAGTTTTTCCCTCCGGAATCTGAATGCTTTCCTTTGTGCTCTTGAGCAGTGTAACGCTGGCCTCACTGCCTTCGTTGGCTGCTAATGCCTCTGCAAAGGTAGCATATGTGTTTTCACCTGCCTGCCACACATCTTCACCTTCCGCAAAGACCGTGAGACTGCCCATAGAAAACACAAGGGCCAGACAAAGACAGGCTGCCAGGAGCTTTTGCAGCTTTTTGCTTTTCATTTTTTCTCCCCCTTTTGGTTATTTTCCCTTTGCAATAGACAAAAGTACTTTGCAAAAGTGTACATTTTCTAATTCTGAAAAGTGTACATTTATGAAGTGGCAAAAAACACCATTTTTGGTACAAAATATTTAGATTAGTACTTGAAAAACTTAGATTTTCTGGGTATACTTAGATTATAATTTTTATACTTTGGAATTCACAAAGGTACACATTTACAAATTTATGGCTGTACTTTGTTCCTTTTTTTCAAATTTTATCGCCTTTGCATAGAAGGTTCCCTCCGGCATTCCACAGGCTTCCGCCGCTTGCCGGAGGACTATTTTTTTGTTCCGCCATGCCGTATGGATCTCATAAAAGTTATCCGGCAAGGGACGCGGCGGCCTCCCGAATCGGACGCCTCTGGCTTTTGCCGCTGCTATGCCCTCTGCCTGCCGTTTCTTTATGCTTTCCCGCTCACTCTGGGCCACAAAAGACAAAATCTGCAAAACCAGATCAGCGATAAATGTCCCCAGCAAGTCCTTTCCCTGCCTCGTATCCAGAAGAGGCATATCCAGGACGCAAATTTCCACTCCTTTTTCCTTTGTAAGCAGCCTCCATTGCTCCTGAATCTCCTTGTAATTGCGCCCCAGCCGGTCAATGCTCAGGACATAGAGCACGTCGCCCGGCCGCAGCCGTCTTACCAGCCGCTTATATTTGGGCCGGTCAAAATCCTTGCCGGACTGTTTATCGATATATAACCGCCTGTCCGGAATCCCTTTTCCCCGCAGCACTACAAGCTGCCGATTTTCATTCTGGTCTGTGCTGGACACCCGAATGTATCCATATTCCATAATGTTTCACCGCCTTTCCAGCCTAATATACCGGACAAAAGCGGAGAAATAAAAACAATGCTTTTATTCACATATCATATGCGGCGTCTCTGTTCTCTTGGGATTGGGAAATACAGGATATTTCCCAGCATATGTAAAAAGACAGACGCAATGAACGTCTGTCTTTTTTGCTTTTCTTATTATGCCGTCTCTTTTGCCCTATCCCCTTCTGGAACGGGCCGGAAAACGGCTTTTCTTTACGTGCAGGTTATTTCGCCTCTACGTCGGCGCCAACTTCCTTCAGCTGTGCAACCATCTTGTCGGCATCTTCCTTGCTTACGCCTTCCTTAACCGGCTTGGGAGCGGTGTCAACCAGCTCTTTTGCTTCTTTCAGGCCCAGGCCCGTGATTTCTCTGACGACCTTGATAACCTTGATCTTCTCAGCGCCAGCAGCCTTCAGGATTACGTCAAATTCGGTCTTTTCTTCCGCAGCAGGAGCAGCGCCGCCAGCAGCGGGAGCAGCAGCAACGGCAACCGGAGCAGCCGCGCTAACGCCGAATTTCTCTTCCAGGTCCTTAACGAGCTCAGCCAGCTCGAGAACGTTCATCTGTTCAATCGCTTCCAAAATCTGTTGTTTATCCATGGTTAAATCCTCCAAAAAATTCTTTTTTCGTTATAGTAGCCTTACGCTTCTTTTTGTTCTTTGATCGCGTTCAGAGCGCAAACCAGGTTGCGCATAACGCCGGACAGGGCCATAACCAAACCCGTAACAGGAGCATTCAAGCTGCCCATCATCTTCGCCAGCAGTTCTTCCTTGCTGGGCAGGCTTGCCAGATATTTCACGCCATCTACATCGATGGTCTTGCCATCCAGCACACCGCCTTTGATTTCGGTTTTCTTTGTATCCTTTGCAAAGTCCACCAAAATTTTCGCCGGAGAAACCGGATCCTTCATGCCGAATGCAACGGCTGTCGGCCCTTCCAGAATGCTGTTCAGGCCCTCAATACCCTCTTTATCGGCCGCACGCTGGATCATGGTGTTCTTGATAACCTTGTATTCCACGCCTGCATCGCGCATCTTGCAGCGGAGGTTGGTCACTTCCTCAACGGTAAGGCCTCTGTAGTCCACGAAAACAACGCTCTGTGCCTGCTGCATTTTCTCCTGAATTTCAGAAACCGCCGCTTCTTTTGCCTTCAAAGTATAGTCTTTCAAATTTTTTCACCTCCTCCTATAAGGATACGGGCATTAAAAAACCCGTTTTCTGTCCACGAGAACAGAAAACGGGAATATATCCACTTTCCTCTCCTCGGCGGGATTTATGTGCCATTGCACCACCTGCTGTCTACGGACAGAACATATTACTTGCTTAGAATATCACAGATCGGATATTCTGTCAAGCCTTATACGAATTTTTGCGCGTTCACCTTGACGCCGGGGCCCATGGTGGAGGAGAGAACAACGCTCTTCAGATACGTTCCCTTGGCGGCAGAGGGCTTCGCCTTGATGATGGCATCCATCAGAACCGTCAGGTTCTCCATCAGCTTTTCATTGCCGAAGGACTTCTTCCCAATGGGGCAGTGGATGATGGAAGTCTTGTCTACCCGGTATTCTACTTTACCAGCTTTGATATCCGAGATGGCCTTGGCGACATCCATGGTGACCGTGCCGGACTTGGGGTTCGGCATCAGGCCCTTGGGGCCGAGAACACGGCCGATGCGGCCTACAACGCCCATCATATCCGGGGTTGCTACGCATACGTCGAAATCAAACCAGTTTTCCTGCTGGATCTTCTGCACCATTTCCTCGGCGCCTACATAATCCGCGCCGGCTTCCTGGGCTTCTTTGGCCTTCTCGCCTTTGGCAAACACCAAAACACGGATGGTCTTGCCGGTTCCGTTGGGCAGAACCACCGCGCCGCGAACCTGTTGGTCAGCATGACGGGGATCGACGCCCAGCTTCACGGAAAGTTCGATGGTTTCATCAAACTTGGCGTTAGCCGTCTTCAGGCAAGTATCCACCGCCTGTTCCGGATCATATAAGGCGGCTTTATCAAACAGCTTTACGCTATCCTGATATCTCTTTCCTCTTTTCATTGAAAAACCTCCCTGTGGTTTCTCGGCAAAACTGCCTCCCACAATTCTTCTCTTAGTCTACTACTTCCACGCCCATGCTTCTCGCTGTTCCAGCGATCATGCTCATGGCCGCTTCCACAGACGCTGCATTCAGGTCGTCCTTCTTCATTTCGGCAATTTCCTGCAGCTGCGCTTTTGTGATCTTCGCAACCTTTGTTTTGTTGGGAACGCCGGATCCCTTTTCGATCTTGCATGCCTTCTTGATGAGAACGGCCGCCGGCGGGCTCTTCAAAACAAACGAGAAAGAGCGGTCTGCATAAACCGTGATGACAGCCGGGATCACAAGCCCCACCTGCTTCGCAGTCTTTTCATTAAATTGCTTTACAAATTCCATGATGTTGACGCCGTGCTGTCCAAGAGCCGGGCCAACGGGCGGAGCAGGAGTTGCTTTTCCCGCAGGAATCTGTAACTTAATAAAACCTGCAACCTTCTTTGCCATTTGATACACCTCCTAGTTGTGTAAATGTGGTATAAACGGGGGGTTTCCCCTCCCACTGATCAAAAGAACCGAAATTCTTTAAATCACTTCATAAAAACGCGGAAAAGAGAATGCTCAGATTCTCTTCACCTGCACAAAGTCCAGTTCCACCGCCGTATCCCGGCCAAACATGGAAACCGTGACCTTGACTTTTTGCTTTTCCGTATTGACTTCCTCAACCGTTCCGATAAAGCTCTCGAAGGGGCCGGAAGTGATAATGATACTCTCGCCCACGGCGACGTCCAGCTTGATGGGCACATTTTCCACACCCATGGAACGCACTTCCGCATCCGAAAGCGGGATCGGCTTGCTGCCCGGGCCGACAAAGCCCGTGACGCCCCGCGTGTTTCGAACGACATACCAGGATTGGTCTGTCAAAAACATCTTCACCATGACATAGCCGGGGAAGAGTTTGCGCTGCACATGCTTCTTCTTGCCATTTTTGACTTCAATGGTTTCCTCCATGGGAACCTTCACGTCAATAATGCTGTCCTGCAGGCCATTGTTTTCCACGGTTTTCAGCAGATTGGTCATTACCTTATTCTCATATCCGGAATAGGTATACACGACATACCAATAGGGCTTATCCGTCTTTTCCTGCTTAATATACAGCCGCTTATCTTTATCCTCGGGAGCATGCATCGGCTCCGCCGGAGCTTCCGCCGCTGCGTCCACGATTCTTTCTTCGGTCAAATCTGTTTTTAAGTTATCGTTTTCCACTGTAAGAAAAACACCTCGCTCTCTTTACGTTCAGGAAATTACGAGGCTAAACAATTCACCCAAACCGAAATCAAACAGACCCGTCACAATCGCCATGACCAGAATAAAGGCGATAACGGCCAGCGTCGCGCTGATCAGATCCTTTTTCCCAGGCCACGTTACCTTCTTCAGCTCATTCCAAACGTCTTTAAAATAGCGAATCAGGCCTCTGCGCTTTTTCTTGTTCTTGGCCTTCGCGATTTTCTTCTGTTCTTTCAGCTGTTTTTCTTTGTCTTTCCCGAGTAAAACAGTTTTTGCCATAAAAATTCACATCCTAGAAATTATTACTTGGTTTCCTTATGCAGGGTGTGCTTTTTACAAAACCTGCAATACTTGTTCATCTCGATTCTGTCAGGATCGTTCTTCTTGTTCTTCATTGTGTTGTAATTTCTCTGTTTGCATTCCTGACAAGCCAGCGTAATCTTTACCCGCATATTCACACCTCCAAAAACCTATGCAGCAAAAGCGCACAATCTAAAAAGCGGCACCTTACTGCCACTACCTTACTTTATCATAGCCCTGTCCCTTTGTCAACAGAATTTTTCCTTTTTCATGGGGTTTTCCGGCACTTTTTTCATCAAAGGCAACCAACCTCCCTGCCGCCCCTTTCTTCCGGGGCGGCAGGGCATTGGTCACTTATGTTTTGTCAATCCCACTTGACCTTTATAAACAATGCTGCTTTTTTATTTGGCGTGATTGCGCCGGATCCAGATATAGAGTCCGGCCGCCGCAGCCGCCAGGCTTGCCGCACACACGATCCAGAGCACCAGATGGCTGTCTTCGCCGGTTTTGGGGTTATCGCCCGTTCCGGTTCCGCTTCCCTCTGCGGTGATCTTGACCTTGCATTCCGCCTTCAGACGCCCGTCCGCCGTCGCCGCCGTAATCACGACATCGCCTTCCTTCAGCGCCGTGATCTTGCCGTCTTCCACCGTCGCCAGATTCTCGTCGCTGCTGCTCCAAATCACCAGCTGTTCGGCATTTTCCGGAAGAACCATCGCCGTGATCTGCGCCGTTTCACCCACCTTCAGTTCGAGTTCGGTTTTACTCAGCGTGATGCTTTCGGGAGCCGGGATCACTTCCTGGGTTTGGGCGAACAGCCAGGTGAAGGGCGTGATGTTCCGGTTTGCCTGATCCGCGGGCAGCGCCTCGTCGCCCTTGGGGTTGGTAACCGGGTCATAGCTGTTCACAAACATCAAGTCGTGGTTGAACACCCGCACTTCCACATTGTGCATCGTGTAATAATCCCGCCCGTCATAGCTCACATCATGCATCCGGGAATAGATAACGTTGGGATTCCCCACCGTCTCCGTCAGATATTCAAAGATGGGGTTTGCCGTTTTGTCGATATCCACAACCGGATCGCCGTCGCCATGAATGATATAGATGGGCTTATCTTTCAGCTGATCCAGCTTTTCCTTATATTCATCCGTGATCTTGCCATCCTCGCCGGTGACCGTATAGGCACCTGCCAGCGGCATCGCCGCCGCAAACAGATCGGGTTCCTGCACGAGAGCCGCCCAGGTTCCATATCCGCCGGAGGATACGCCCGTGATATAGATACGGTTCTGGTCAATATCCGGATGAGCGTCGATTTCCTTATGGATAGCTTCCAGAAGATCGTCTACCATCCCTTCTCCCCACCAGGCCATGGGGGAGCTGGCCTGCGCCGCCATCACATAGCTGGGCTCAAATTCCTGCACGTCATCCTCGGCCCAGGCAACGCCGCCGCGATTGGAACGCAGAATCGTTTCATTATCCGTGCCCCGCTCGCCAAAGCCATGCAGCCAGATAACCAGCGGATATTTTCCTCCGGCCTTCTTTTCCGGCGTAAAGAAGCGATAGGATACGCCCTTGTGGGTTGCATAGGCAAATTCGTCCACCGTGTCCGTCTTGAGCTCACCCTGCTTGAACGAAGCCTTTTCGCTCATCGGCAGAACGGTTCCGATATCCTTCTTTTGCGTCACTGTATATTCCAGATCCAGCAGTGTGGATTGGGCATACTGGTCTTCCCGATAGGGACAAATGACGGATTCTGCCAGATTTGCGCCATATTTCAGCTCGATCACGACATACTTGCCTTCCGCGCCCTTGTCGCCCACCTTGCCGCTGTCGTTGGCATAGATGCCGGTGATGGTGCGCAGACCGTCATAGAACACCTTATTGTCGTCGTGCATGGTGTCGGTCATCTTGGCATAGACCTCAAAGGTGTCTTTTTCAAGATCCGCTGTCTGCACCGTGCGGTCCATATTCAGAACAACCGCTATCGCGCTGTCATGGAAATCATACACATGCGAGATGATGTCGAAATCCATCGCAGGTCCGGCTGCCGCGCTCTTGCTCTGGGCAAACATCCAGCTGAACGGAGTAATGCTGGAGTCCGCTTTATCCGCAGGCAGGGCCACATCGCCTCTGGCATTGGTTTCAAACCGGATATCATGGTTAAACGTCCGGACCTCCACATTATGCAGCGTAAGGCCGGTATCCGTACCGCGATCCTCAAAGCTGATATCTTTTATCTTTGTATAGATAACGTTGGGATTCCCCACGGTTTCCGTCAGATATTCAAACGTCGGGTTGGAGGTCTTGTCGATATCTACCGTCGGATCTCCGTCGCCGTGAATGATATAGATGGGCTTATCTTTCAGCTGATCCAGCTTTTCCTTATATTCATCCGTGATCTTGCCATCCTCGCCGGTGACCGTATAGGCCGGCGCCATCGGCATTGCCGCCGCGAACAGATCAGGTTCCTGCACGAGAGCCGCCCAGGTTCCATATCCGCCCATAGAAACGCCGCAGATATAGATGCGATCCTGATCGATATCTGAATGAGCTGCGATCTCCTTATGAATAGCCGCCAGAAGGTCATCAACCATGCCCGCGCCCGACCATGCCGAGCCTGCACTTGCCTGCGCCGACATCACATAGCATGGATTCTCCTTCTGCACTTCATCTTCCGCCCAGGCAACGCCGCCCCGGTTGGACCGCAGATGCGTTTCATTATCCGTGCCCCGCTCGCCAAAGCCATGCAGCCAGATAACCAGCGGATATTTTTCGCCGGCTTTCTTTTCCGGCGTAAAGAAGCGATAGGATACGCCTCCTTGGGTACCATAGGCAAATTCGTCCACAGTATCCGTCTTGAGCTCGCCCTGGGTATAGGTCACACCCTCGCTTATCGGCAGAACGGTTCCGATATCCTTCCTCTGCGTCACGGTGTATTCCAGATCCAGCAATGTAGATTGGAAATATTCGGTAGCCCGATACGGGCAGATAACCGCCTCATCCACGTTTGCACCGTGTTTCAGCTCGATCACGATATATTTGCCTTCCGTACCCTTATCGCCCACTTTTCCGCTGTCGTTGGCATAGATGCCGGTGATGGTGCGCAGGCCGTCATAGAACACCTTATTGTCGTCGTGCATGGTGTCGGTCATCTTGGCATGAATCTCAAAAGTGTCTTTTTCAAGATATTCCGTCTGCACCGTGCGGTCCATATTCAGAACCACGGCAATGGCGCTGTCATGATAATCATACACATGCGAAATAATGTCAAAGTCCACGGTCGCTGCCGCCGCAGGAGCTGGCGCTGCCTTCGCCAATGGGGAGGCCGAAGGTTCCGCAGATGGATCTGCCCCTTCCCCTTCAGTCACAGGTTCTGTTTCCAGAGGCTCCTGTGTCTGCGTCGGTTCTCCGCTCACTGGCACGCTCTCTGCGAATACATTAAGAATTCCCGTCGAAAGCACCAATGCGAACACTAATACCAGCGACAGTATTTTTCCAAGCCGATTTTTCCTCATGTCAATCTCCTCTTCATACGAAGTCCTCTTAACCCTTTACATTTGACCAGAAAAATAAATACTCTTCCCCCGCTGCACCTCCTTCATCTGTCTTAGATTATCCACTGAATATGTATAGCATATTTGTTATACATATGCCTGGCCTGTCTATCAAAAATCAATATTCAATTATCAATTCGGTATGTTCATAATATAGCATTCTGCCTCCTGGATTGCAATACCTTTCTTACTTTTTTGTAAAATATTTCCCAAAAAATACCGGCAAAAAAGAAGACAAAAAGCAGCCATCGAAAAAAGGTTGCTTTTCGCTTCGCAATATCCTCCGCTCCCCATTTTTTCATATCCGCAGTTACTTTTCTTTCGTTCCCTCACTCCATATGTTTTCCATCATTCCGGCTCACAATTTCCCGCCCCTTTTTTTCTCCACAAAAAAGAGACGCCTTTTGACGTCTCTTTTCCTTCGCTTTGTCTTTCTCTTATTCGATGATCCCGCTTACTACACCGGATCCTACCGTCCGTCCGCCTTCAC